>JAPLEH010000035.1 GCA_026391455.1 Bacteroidota bacterium | reverse complement strand
AATCCTGATAAAGAGGCTTTTCCTGTGATAACAAAGCCCCTATAATCCTGGTGCAAAAATAACCCGATCTTGAATTACAAAAATTGTCAAAGAACTTTATTTATCTTTATTTCTTAAGTAAACGGCATTGAATGGTGAATGGTCAATAAATGGCTTTCGGAATTGCGTCATTTAAACGGCCCATTCACTATTGACTATTCTTAAAATTCTCGCTCGTTGCCGGTCCGGGTAATGAAGCGATCTCCACACTGTTTACATCGCTCACGCTGTGTATATCCATCAGCAATTTCGGATCGCGTCCTCCCATTACTTTCGATATCGTTTCTGCTGGTTTCTGCATTCCCACATAATGTCCCTGTGAGATTACCGAATGCCGGTTGATCTTCGTTGGCCCTTCGATCACCCAGTCTTTGGTATGTTTTGTATCAAAGCGGCAGGTGTTGCAGATCCATCCGGGCTTGCCCTCATAGCTTTGCACTTCACCCCATTCGTCTTTTCGTGCCGTAACCCGCAATACATCATCGCCACGCTGCCATAAGGTTACTTTACCACAACACTTATCGCAATCGCGATGTGCATCCACCGGTTTGGTAAACCATACCCGGTTTTTAAAGCGGAATGTTTTATCGGTCAATGCGCCTACCGGGCAAACATCAATCATATTTCCACTGAAGTCATTATCGATTGCTTTGGAGATATAAGTAGATATTTCCGCATGGTCTCCCCGGTCGAGTATACCATGTACCCTGCTGTCGGTTAACTGGTCTGCTACATAGGTACAGCGGTAACAAAGTATACAACGGGTCATGTGCAATTGAATGTACGGCCCGATATCTTCTTTTTCGAATGTTCTCCGTTTGAATTCGTAGCGGGTGCCTTCTTTGCCATGTTCATAGCCCAGGTCCTGCAGGTGACATTCACCCGCCTGGTCGCAGATGGGGCAATCGAGTGGGTGATTGAGTAATAAAAACTCTACCACACCGGCGCGGGCATCCTGCACCCGTTCGCTGGTAATATTTTTAACGATCATACCGTCCATGATATTGGTACGGCAGCTCGCTACCAGCTTGGGCATGGGCCGGGGGTCGGCGGTTGATCCTGCGGCTACTTCCACCAGACATGTACGGCATTTGCCCCCGCTGCCTTTTAGTTTGCTGTAATAGCACATGGCAGGTGGTGTTACATCACCCCCGATCATTCTTGCAGCCTGCAAAATGGTAGTACCCGGTGCCACTTCAACAGTAATGTTGTCAATGGTCACTTTGAAATTTGCAGGTGCTTCTTTTTTAATCTCTTCAGCCATAAAATTTCACGCAAAGCCGCAAGGTTTAAAGCCAAGATGCTCTGCTTATAAATTGTTTACAATTCGGTGTATGCCATTTTTTATCAGTGGGACATTGAAATTTATCAAAAGCCCAAGTCTCATATCAGTCAGACGCAAATAAGTCAATAGTTGCTTAAAATGCACATCTGCCAACACTTCAACTGATTTGAATTCCAGAATTACTTTGTTTCCTATTATCACATCCGGAATAAATCCAATGCCCATATCAACCCCCTCATGAATTACTCGAATTCCTTTCTGCTTTTTAATTTCAATACCTGTCTTATTCCATTCATACGTAAATATATTCTCGTAGATACTCTCAAATAAACCAGCACCATATTTCTTATGTATATGAAAACATATATCAACAGCTATTCTTGCCAGTTCGTTTTCTGTCATTCTCTCTCCAACAAAATTCAATTCAAAAATCTTCTTTGCCTTTCCTTTGCCACTTTGCGTGAAACTTACGCCGTAGCAGGGAAATGTATCGGATCCGCATAATGCATCAACCCATAGTTCCTTCTCAAACATTCCTCCGGATTATTCACATGCCATTCAAACTCATCCCGGAAATGACGGATGGCGGCTGCTACCGGCCAGGCCGCGGCATCTCCCAGCGGACAAATGGTATTCCCTTCAATCTTTCGTTGTATATCCCAGAGCAGGTCAATATCACTCATCTTTCCCTGCCCGTTTTCGATCTTCAATAATATTTTTTCCATCCAACCAGTTCCTTCCCGGCAGGGGCTGCACTGGCCGCAACTTTCATGACGGTAGAAGCGTGCCAGCGTATAGGTATGCTTTACCACACACTGTGCATCATCCAGTACAATGAATCCACCGGATCCCATCATGGAGCCAGTGGCAAACCCGCCATCGGCCAGGCTTTCATAATTCATCATCCGCTTTTCGCCTTTGGCGGTAGTGAGCAATAAATTAGCAGGAAGAATAGGCACAGACGATCCGCCCGGGATACAGGCCTTTAATTTCCGGCCATTGGGTATACCTCCGCAATATTCATCGCTGTAAATAAATTCTTCCACGCTGATAGTCATGTCGATTTCATACACACCCGGCTTGTTGATATTACCACAGGCCGAAATAAGTTTGGTGCCCGTGGATTTACCTACTCCGATTTTTGCATACTCCTCACCGCCTTCGTTGATGATGGGTACCACTGCAGCAATCGTCTCCACGTTGTTAACCACCGTCGGGCAATCCCACAATCCTTTCACCGCAGGAAAGGGCGGTTTGATACGGGGATTCCCTCTCTTTCCTTCAAGGGATTCCAGTAAGGCGGTTTCTTCTCCACAGATATACGCCCCGGCCCCGCGTTGCACATAGATCTCGAGATCATATCCGGTTCCTAAAATATTCTTTCCGAGCCAGCCATTTTGCCGGGCTTCGTTGATAGCTTGTTCCAATATATCCACGATCCAGGCATATTCGCCCCGGATATAGATATAAGATCGGTTGGATCCTAATGCATAAGAGGAAGTGATCATTCCTTCGATCAGCAGGTGCGGAATGAACTCCATCAGATAGCGGTCTTTAAATGTACCGGGCTCTGATTCGTCTGCATTCACTACCAGGTAACGGGGCACTCCTTCCGGCTTGGCCAGGAAGCTCCATTTCATACCCGTAGGAAACCCTGCCCCACCGCGTCCGCGTAAGCCGCTTTTCTTCACTTCTTCAGTTACCTGATCAGGACTCATCGACTTCAATGCCTTCTCCACACTACGGTACCCGCCTTCGCGGCGATATACATCATAGAGTCTGATGTTCGGAACGTTTGCTTTGTCTAATAATAATTTTCTACCCATGTTGCTGATCCGTGTATAACAGATTTATTTATATTCAGTCTTTTTACATTCGTTGTTTCACCGGCCGGGTTAAAGCATACACTGCTACTGCCAATATTGCTCCCCAAATGGAGAACATAAAAAAATGCCGCGTGAATATTACATCTCTCAATTTCAAAATCACATGTGTTGCGGCTGCCACGATTACGATAACAGAGCCGGCAAAATACATTCTGCCAAATCCTGTCTTCAGGTCTTCCGGCCAACAGCCTGCCATGCGTAACAGGACTTCTGTCAACACCGCCAGAAACAGCAAAGCACCAAACACACCAATGGTATAAAGTAACGTCATCCTTTTACTGCCTGTCTTGCAAATAACACCCATCGCTTTCCTTTCCTCACCCACACTTCCAGCACTTTCAGGTGGAAGTTGCCCTCCTTACCATTTAATGTAGCCCCAATATCTGCCACAAATCGTGCATGCGCCATATTTCCATTGATCACTACCTGCACACTGTCTTCCGCATAACTGCGATATATCATATAACCTGTTTCCAGGTTTTTTATCATTTCACTCTTGGTTTCCACCCATCCGTTGCTATGGCCATAACTCAGCGCTTTATCCGTTTGCTGGTTGATGGAAACCGTATTCCGGTTTACCAATGCCTGATGAAACGCTTTCAACGTACTGGTGAGCTTCTCTTCATCCGTTTGGGCACTTGCTGCAACCCATTGACATAAAAGAACTATAATGAATATCTTTTTCAATCTCAATTTTTAATCGCTACGTTATTACGGCATTCTTCCACAATCGCATCCACTTTTTCTTTCGTCAGGTGTTCACGGTAATGTTTGCCCATTTGCATCATCGGTGCGTAGCCACAGGCGCCCAGACATTCTACCGTTTTGAGTGTAAACAAACCATCGGTGGTTGTTTCTCCGGGTTTGATACCCAATTTGTCATAAATATATTTTACGATATCATCACTACCATTGAGCATACAGGGTCCGGTCTGGCATACTTCAAACATATACTTGCCCACTGGCTTCAGGTTGTACATGCTGTAGAAAGTAGCCACTTCATACACTTCGATGGGTTTCAGGCTCAGCAAGGAAGCCACATAGTCCATGGTGTCGGTGCTCAGCCAGCCGCCAAATTCCTGCTGGGCCAGGTGCAATACCGGAATCACAGCACTCTTCTGCTTTCCTTCCGGATAAAAACTTATTATCCGTTTTACTTCCTGCATTGCTTTTTCTGAAAATTGTACCATATTCTAAAAAATTCAAAAGTCTGAATTCAACGTGTCTGTTTGTCTAAGCATCCAATTCTCCCGCGATCAGGTTCAGGCTGCTCATCGTCATAATCGCATCGCTCAGCATGGCTCCTTTGATCAGTTCCTCATAGGCCTGGTAATAAATAAAACAAGGTCTGCGAAAATGCAACCGGTAAGGTGATCTTCCTCCGTCGCTGACCAGGTAAAAGCCCAGTTCACCGTTTCCAGCTTCCACAGCCTGATACACTTCCCCTGCGGGAATATCGGTTTCACCCATAATGATCTTAAAGTGATAGATCAGCGCTTCCATTTTGGTGTACACATCCGCTTTGGGAGGGAGATAATATTCGGGTACATCTGCATGATAAATCTCTGCTTCCGCCCCTTTAAAATCCTGCACTTTCTGATAGGCCTGTTCTATGATGCTGAGGCTTTCCCACATTTCTTTCTCCCGTACCAGCCAGCGGTCATAATTATCGCCGGTAGTACCTACGGGTATATTGAATTGAAAATCTTCGTAACTGCTATAAGGTGTATGCACGCGCACATCATAATCCACGCCGGCAGCCCGCAGGTTGGGGCCGGTAAAGCCATAGTTCAAGGCCCTGTCGGCACTGATGGCCCCGGTACCCATGGTACGCTCCATAAAGATGCGGTTGCGCTGAAAGAGGTTTTCAAATTCTTTCAGCACTTTGGGATATTCGCGTAAAAATTTTTCGATCTTTTCGAAAGCGATATTGTTGAAATTTCTTTCAAAACCGCCGATGCGGCCCATATTGGTGGTAAGACGGGCTCCGCAAATTTCTTCATAGATCTCATAGATCAACTCACGGTACTGCATTACGTAAAGGAATCCGGTATAAGCACCGGCATCCACGCCCACAATGGAGTTGCAGATCAGGTGATCGGAAATACGTGCCAGTTCCATGATGATTACCCGCAGGTAATCCACCCGCTTGGGGGTTTTGATACCCAATAATTTTTCGCAGGTAAGATGCCATCCCATGTTATTGATGGGCGAAGAGCAATAATTCAACCGGTCGGTGAGTGTGGTGATCTGTGCCAGTGGTCTCCGTTCTGCGAGCTTTTCAAAAGCACGGTGTATATAACCGATAGTTTGTTCTGTAGAGACTACCCGTTCACCATCCAGTTCAAGAATATTCTGCATCACACCGTGGGTGGCCGGGTGCGTGGGCCCCAGGTTCAGTGTAGTTGTTGTCTTCTCTATCGAGCCTTCCGGTAATTTGATATGCTGTTCTGACATATTTAATTTTTCGTTGGGTGAAAGGTGTTAAGTCTGCTGATTTGCTTCCTTTCATCGCAGTACTTGCTTACACCACCCGTATATATTCTTTTCAAAACATTTACAATGCCATTATCCCTTTATCTCATTATCACATTATCCAATTATCTAATTATCCTCTTCCAAACATTTCATCATCTTTATCGATGCGGGTCTGGTCTTCGAGCGGAAATTCTTTGCGAAGCGGGAAATAATCCATTTCATCTACATTGAGAATGCGCTTCAGTTTTGGATGGCCTACAAAGTTGACCCCAAAAAAATCATAGGTCTCTCTTTCCATCCAGTTGGCTGCAGAGAATAATCCGGTTGCAGTATATACATCCGGTTTGCTTACCGGAGCAAATATTTTCATTCGTATACGCACGTTGTCCACCATATTGTGCAGATGATAGACAACAGCGATCTCCCGTTCCTGTTGTGTGGGATAATGTACACCACAGAGGTCGGTCAGGAAGCGAAATTTTAATTCTTCATCATCATAGAGGAAACTAAGCACTTTCAGGTTAAGGTCCCTGGGTGCTTCAAAGCTGAGCATACCATAAGTTTCTTCAAAACCGGTAAGTTGCTCCGGAAATTTTTCGCTGAGCCGTTGCCTGATATGGTCGTTTATTAATGACATACGTAAAATCCAATTATTAAAATTCCAAATTCCAGTCTCCGGTGGCGTTACAATGATCGTTCATTGGGTGTTTGGAATTTTAGTAGTGGTATCAGAAATAGGTTAGTTATTAGTTGTTTATTGTATTCCGTAGCTTTCCAGTAATGCCTTGTACTGTTGGCCATTCCTTCTGCGCAGGCTTTCTTTACCCACCAGTTCTTGTATCCGGATCACACCATCAATGATGGCTTCGGGGCGGGGCGGGCAACCCGGTACATATACATCTACGGGTACAACCTGGTCTATTCCCTGCAACACACTATAGGTGTCAAAAATTCCTCCGCTGCTGGCACAGGCTCCCACGGCAATTACCCAACGGGGTTCCGCCATTTGGAGATACACCTGTTTCACCACAGGTCCCATTTTTTTGGCAATGGTACCCATTACCATCAGCAGGTCGCACTGGCGGGGAGAAAATCCCACCCTTTCAGATCCAAAGCGGGCAAGGTCGTAGTGAGATCCCATGGTAGCCATGAACTCGATACCACAGCAGGAAGTGGCAAAAGGCAGTGGCCAGATGGAATTTTGCCGGGCCAGACCGATCACTTTGTTAAGTGAGGTGGCAAAAAATCCTTCTCCCTGGTGTCCTTCCGGCATATCCACCACGCTGATATCCGCTTCGTATGGCTTTTTGATCAGGTTGTATGATACAGGGCGTGACATATAATTAATAATTAGTAATTAATAATTGATAATTCCTCTTCCAGATAACACCTTAAACACTGGCCGGTTCTAGCATTATCAAGTATTATTATAAATTTTCCAACAATCTATGTATTTCATTCCCACTTCTTCAGACCACCTGATGCTACCATTATCAGATTATCAAATTATCTCATTATTCAATCCTCCCACTTCAGGGCTCCTTTTTTCAGGATATAATAGAACCCACAAAGGAAAAAACCTACAAACATGAGCACCGCCCAAAATCCATTCCAGCCCAGTTCCCGGAAGTTTACTGCATAGGGGTAAAAAAAGATCACTTCCACATCAAAAAGCACGAACAGGATGGCTGTCAGAAAATACTTGATGGCCATGGGCTGCCGGGCATCTCCATGTGTTTCGATACCACTGGTAAAGGTTTGGAGCTTATCGGTCGTTACGCGTTTGGGGCCCAGTAAATGGGTCACTACCGTCAGAAAAATGATAAGGCCGACGGCAATAAGTATCTGTAATCCAACCGGCAGGTAGGAACTGGATACTGCACTTTCCAGATTTGTCTGAAGTAAGTAAAGCATGTGTTTTCTTCTGGGGGCAAAAATAAGGCGATGGGCTGAAAATACCTTATTTAAAAATGTACCCGGTACATGATTATCACCCGATTTAGCCGGGCCCGGAAAGCAAAATCCCTTACCAATGAAGGCAAGGGATTTTTTGTAAAAAAGAAGAAAACCGAGTTTATCATTTCTTGACTGTCGCATTTTTTGCGACAGGGGTTGTTTTAGGCTTTACGGTCGTCTTGGCGGCCGGCTTGGCTCCGGATGTGCCTGCAGGCTTGGTAGATGCGGGTGCATTTCCTTTCGGTGCAGGTGTATTGGGCTTAGCGGGTGGCGCTTTTTCCAATTGGGTAATATTGTTTTTGATACCCTCATTGGTGGGGTCGAATACCAGCATTTTTTTCAGGTAATCGATGGCTTTGGGCCTGTCTTTGGCGATGTTGGCATAATAAGTAGCCAGGTAACCAGCTGTGCTGAGAATGGATTTTTTATTCTTAGCCGTATCTTTTTCCAATACTTCGAGGTAACGGGTGGCGAAAGGTACAGCCAGTCCTTTTTCCATGGTGGTATCTCTCAGGCGGCCGATCTGGAACTTCATCTGCCAGCCAAAAGTTTCTTCCGGCCATTTCTGAGTATATGTATCAAACATTACATCAGCTTTATCCAGGTTGGAACCCTGGTAATAAGCCAGTCCGGCATCGAAATAATCCCTTTGAGAGGCTTTGTCCGCCTTTATTTTAATGATCTCAGAACGGATATCCCCTTCCCTTACACGGTCACCTGCCGTTTTGAATACTTCTGCACCCTGCTTCAGGAAGTCGATCTTGGAAGTGTTTACAGAATCCAGGCTCGCTCCCTTTATGTAAGCATTATAAATTTCATCGGGTGTACCGCCTGTTTTGCCCAGTACATCAGCCAATAGTTTATAGTCGAATGAGATAATATCTTCCGGCTTTTCCTTTTTGAAATACCAGTCGATGTATTTACGGGCATTGGTATAGTCACCCTTCTGGAAATTCGCATCGGCCAGCAGCTTCAGTACTTTCGGCTTGGTGCTTTCGCCCATCTGGCTTACCACGCTTTCCGCTTTTGTTACTGCACATGTATAATCTTTATTGGCCCAGCATAATTGTGCATTCAGAAAATCATGTTGAGGCTCAGGATCAGCATTGGCCGTATATTTATTAAGCTGCTCCTGTGCTTCGGCAAACTTAGCACGGTAGAAATAGTAGTAAAAGAGTTCATAGTAAGCAGGAGCAAATTTACTGTCCCTGTTCACTGCATCATTCAGGTATTCCAGCACCAGTTCCCAGTTCTTTTGTGATTCGAATAATTTAGCCAGGCGCATATCAGCTACAGCAAAAGAAGGGTTCACTTCGAGTGCTTTTTTATAATTCTGAAAGGCTTCGCCTCCACCTTCACCGGGACGTGCTTTACGATAGGCATTACCCAATTGAAGTAATGTCTCTGTATTGCGGGGATCTTTTTCCAATGCGATTTTCAATTTTTCGATCGCATAGTTAAAATCACCGGCCTTGGCATCCACATTGGCGCGGCCTATAGCCGTAAGAACAATGGGATCAGGACCTTTTTTACCACTGGTAGCAGCGGTGATAGCGGCTTCAAATTTCTGACGCGCATCATTGGTCTTATTGTCGTGCAGATCAGCATGACCGAGACCAACAAGGATCAGAGGTGCGCCACCATTGGTGGACTGTGCCTTTTCATACAACTGGCGGGCTTTGCCATTCTGATCCATATCAAAGTATGTCTGGCCAAGCCAGTAGGTAGCGTCTATATTATTGGGATTTGCAGCAAGCAATTTTTCAAATACTCCAATAGCGCTCTGAAACCTATCCGCATACAGGTGATTCATACCCTCCTGTATAGTCTGGGCTTTCAGACCGGATGCCAATAGCAGTCCGGCCATGAATAATGAAATAGTGGTTTTCTTCATTTTCTTTTCTTCTTTTATTGTTTGTAAATATAGCAACTTTGATTACTCCTTCAATCGTACCGGGCGTATCCCTAAATTTTTTAAGATTGGCGCCAGGTATGATCTTCTGAACAGTATTTGTCCCAACTCTCCGCTCATGAAATTTCCGAAGCCTGTTCCTAATCCCCGGTAATTCTCTTTCAGTATATAAACCAAATCCCGTACCAATGGGTACCGCTTAATGTAAATGTTTGCCTGGTAAGCTTTAACATATCCTCCCGGAATATCGGTGGACTCAATTGCTGCCACTTTTACCCGCTTCAAAAAACTGATCTGGGCGGTATCTTCCGGGTTACCAATCCATTCCACGCCGATAAATCCTATTACACCTGTGTTTTTAGCAATAAAGTCGATTACGCCCTCGCTGCTGCGGGCCGCCATCGCTTCTTTAGTAAGTGAATCGCCACGCAATACTGAATCGATGACAAAACGTACCGTACTGGTTGCTTTGACCCCATCAAATACCGGAATTAACTTTTTCTTATAGGTTCCCCGAAGGATATCTTTTATGTCCTTCATGGTGAAAATCGTGTCAGGTGACGAAGGGTTTACGATCACGGCAATCCCATCGCGGGCAATGGCCATACTTTTTAATCCCATCTTGAACGAATCCACCATAAAATCATTTTCCTCCTTTGTATGGCGCCTGGTGGCAATCACCATACGGATACTATCTACGAAAAGATCTTTAAAACATTCCGCCTCCGGTTTGTACTGCACATTTATTTTAGTATCGGTATTGTTTGATTCATATACTTTCACCATTTCATCGATCACCGGTTTAAATGACTCATCGGCACTTACATGGATACTTCCCCGTTCCGGTGTATCCTTTAACGCATCTTTCTGTTCTTTGTACGATTTACACCCATTGCCTGCAAGCAATAAAAATAAAATCGCCGTAAAGACCAGTCCCTTTCCTTTGCTGGCAGATACAATACCGGTCTTCGTCATCTGAAATATTTTTTTTGATACCCCCTGTAAATACGCCAGGATCCATACAGTAAACATAACCCTCCGAATATTTTTTCAAGCAAATCCGGCTCACCCAGGGTTGCATTGATCGGAATATTACCCAATTGGGAACGAAACAAAAAGAATAACCCAAATAAAATGATAATGAAGCCCATGGCATAATCCACCAGGGACTTCATTGATGAAAACTGCTTCCGTCTTTTATTTTCAAATTCTTCGAACATCCGTTCAGGTTTTAGGGAAAGCAAATTATTAAAATTTATTCTTCCAGCCCGATAAATGTTACGGGCAGTACATAGCTTACCGGAACATGGGTACCGTTCTGTATGGCAGGTATCCAGCGAGGCATTTTTTTACACACCCGCAATACTTCATTATCGAATTCCCCTCCACCGCTGGTCATAATCTCAAAGGCATTTACCGAACCGTCTTTGTCCACTTTAAAACGTACCCGCACCACTTTCGTCTCACCAGACTCCAGTTCTGAAGGGGTATTAAGATAACGGGAGAGGAATTTCTTCAGCGCTTCCGGACCACCGGGAAATTCAGGATCTTTTTCCTGAACGGTAAAGGCAGGCTCAGGCTGGGAGGGGCCGGCATTCTTTCCGGTGCCGCCGCCATTTTCAGGTACTCGTACAGGTATTTTAGCCAACCCGCTGTCGGGAGTACCCGGAGTATTGATTGTACCGATTTTTTTATCGGGCAATACATCCACTGGTGGCATCGGGTTCTTTACATTATCCGTTATTTTGGGCGGACTGGTAAATTGTACGGTAGCCACTTTGGGAATAGCCTGTGCTTTCACTGGTGTTTTAGGTTTGGGCGTTTCTTTTGGCTTCTCCGGTTCTTTAGGCTTATCGGGAGGCATAACATACTCCCGTATCACCATCGCTTTTCGTTCCGGTTCATTGCTGCCGGCAGTACTGCTGCCACTGAATGATTTAAAAAGTACAAAGAGTGCGATCACCGATACACCCGCACCCAATGCGATCAGCATGCGTTTATTGTATCCCTGGCGCAATGCATAAGCGCCATACTCCTTGTTTCTGTTCTCGAATAATATATCGAGCAAACGGGCTTGTGCAATTTCTTTGTGTGTCATAGTAATTTGTTTAGAAATAAGATGCAGGAATCTGATAAAATCCATAAATGGTTTCTTAAGTATCCGAAGTGACGGATTGCTCCCTTATCCGTTGTGGCGGATAGCGGATTACGAGTCTTTTATTTAACAATACATTTTGTATGCTGTATGTAAAATCAATGCAAGTAAGTGCTGGTTTATTGCATTGTTTATTATGGATCATTCTGTTTTTACTCGTGAGCGGTTTGTTATATTTGCACCATGAAAATTTTAATGGTTTGTCTGGGAAATATTTGCCGCAGTCCGCTGGCGGAAGGCATACTGCAGGACAAAGCATTTAAAGCCGGTTTGAGCTGGAGTGTGGAAAGCGCCGGAACCGGTGCCTGGCATAGTGGAGAGCCACCGCATCATCTGTCGCAAAAAGTGGCGAAGCTAAACGGCATTGATATCAGTCAGCAAAGGGCCCGTCCGTTTTCTGCCAGTGATTTTGAAGTATATGATATGATCTATGCATTGGCCGGTGATGTATTGGATGAAATCAAGAGAATAGCCGGCAAAAAATTCGATCCGCAAAAAGCCATATTGCTGATGAATGAATTGCATCCCGGAAAAAACAAGGACGTTCCGGATCCCTATTTCGGGCCAGAACAAGGATATCATGAAGTCTTTTCAATGATCGGTCAGGCCTGTGATGCGATCGTTGAAAAATATTCCGTAGTGAATACTCAATAATTAATTACCTATATACCGCAATAACCGTTCATGGCAAAACCATCATTACCTCAGGGCACCAGAGATTTCGGACCAGATGTGGTCCGCAAGCGGAATTATATTTTCAATACGATCAAGTCTGTATTTGAACTGTATGGATTTCAACCGCTCGAAACACCTGCCATGGAAAACCTGGACACACTCATGGGTAAATATGGCGAAGAAGGTGATCGCTTAATTTTTAAAATACTGAATAACGGTCTGCACAAACCGGAAAACGCTGCAAAGGCCCGTACCGATTTTGAAAAATTATTAGAAGGAAAAAACGTAAGCGGTATTACCGAAAAAGCATTGAAATACGATCTTACGATTCCCTTTGCCCGGTATGTGGCCATGAATCATGGTCAGCTCACGTTCCCGTTTAAACGCTACCAGGTTCAACCGGTATGGCGAGGCGATCGCCCACAGCGTGGCCGCTACCGCGAATTTTATCAATGCGATGCAGATGTGGTGGGCAGTAAGTCTTTGCTGAATGAAGTGGAACTGGTGAATATCTATCTCCATGTATTTGACAAACTCGGCATTCGCGTGGAGGTCCGTATCAACAACCGCAAACTCTTACAGGCACTGGCCGAACTTTGCGGCGGTGCAGAAAAACTAACGGATATTACGGTGGCTATCGACAAACTGGATAAAATCGGTTTGGAAAAAGTGAAAGCAGAACTCACTGCCCGGGGACTGACGGATGCACAAGTAACCATTATTGAAAACTATCTGGCTGTTTCCGATTTTTCCGGAGATAATGAAGCTATCCTGAATCAATTGAACCTGTTGTTTGACGGAAATAGCGCAGGTAAAGAAGGATTGGAAGACATAACCCACATTCTACAGCATACCAGCAATCTTTCCTATGCCGGCAAAGTACTCATCGACCCTACACTGGCGCGCGGGCTTAATTACTATACCGGCTCCATCTTTGAAATCAAAGCGGCGGATATGGTGTTTGGCAGCATTGGCGGCGGCGGCCGGTATGATGATCTCACGGGCCTGTTCGGTGTGCCGAATATACCCGGCGTGGGCATTTCATTTGGGGTAGACAGAATCTATGATGTAATGGAAGAACTAAAATTATTTCCAGCGGCAATATATATTGGCACGCAGGTATTGTTTTTCAACTGCGGGGAAAAAGAAAGCAATCATGCTTTCAACCTGATGCAGCAATTGAGATCCAATGGTACCCGCTGTGAACTCTTTCATGAAGCCAGTAAATTTGACAAACAGTTCAAATACGCGGAGAAAAAAAATATTCCTTATATCGTGATCATCGGGGAAAAGGAACTGAACGAAGGCACCTGTAATGTAAAGAAACTCAACACGGGTGAACAACAAACATTACGCACGGAAGATCTGATACAAATGGATTTTTCTGCCTTATAAAAAAAGCGGCTGTCACAATTATCAATGTGACAGCCGCAGTATCATACTAAATTTCTTATTACATACTTCGTTGCGGACGCGGCTCTAATTGCCTTAAGACCACAATCCCATCGGTTTTAGTGCCTTCCATATTTATATCCTGTACCTGTATTTGCAATGTAGTTATTTTGCCTTCTGCATTTCTTTTGAAAGTAGCCATACCTGAATACGCTACTATTTCAAATACATCCTTGGTCTCCGTTTTCTTCAATTCAGAATTACCCATCGCAGAAGTGGCTGTGAGTACACCGTTCTCAATCACCACGCCTATTTCAGATACAGGACTACCATCCGGAAATTTAAACTTACCGGTATATTGTTGTAAAGAATCTGTCTGGGCGTTTGCAACCGAAAAGCCCAATACCAGGAACAAGGCGAATACTATTTTTTTCATATCGTGTGGTTTTGATGTTGTACAACGAAATTATGAACGAAAAGTTACAGACTGCTGGCGGATTTTTTACAATTTTTCATAGATCACAGCGGCCCCCTGCCCCACCCCGATACACATGGTGGCCAGTCCATAACGGCAATCCCTTTTTTGCATTTCATGCAATAAAGTGGTGGAAATACGCACCCCACTGCATCCCAGCGGATGGCCGATGGCAATTGCCCCCCCGTTCACGTTTACTTTTGCCGGATCCAGCTCCAGTTCCTGCATGCAGGCGAGTGATTGGGATGCAAATGCCTCATTCAATTCCACCAGGTCAATATCATTCACGGTCAGTCCCGCTCTCTTCAACGCTTTATCTGTTGCGGGTACCGGCCCCATGCCCATGATGGCGGGTTCCACACCTGCCACCGCCATAGCTACGATTCTGGCCATGGGCTGCAGACCGTATTTTTGGATAGCCTCTTCACTGGCTACCAGCATAGCAGCCGAACCATCGTTGATACCGGATGAATTACCGGCTGTGACAGTACCTTCTTTTATAAAAGCGGGTTTGAGAGAAGCCAGTTTTTCTATTGTGGTTTCGCGGGGATGTTCGTCATGGGTAACCCAACTGATCAGCCCTTTCTGATTCAGTTCTACGGCTGTAATCTCCGTGGCCCATTTATCCGCCAGTTTTGCTGCTGTGTATTTTTGTTGCGAAGCCAGGGCAAATGCATCCTGTTGTTCGCGGGTTATCTTCCATTGTTTTGCCACGTTCTCTGCCGTTTCACCCATGGTATAAGGATGGTACATGGCTGACAATGTGTTATTAATAAAGCGCCAACCCATCGTGGTATCATATACTTCGGCGTTGCGGGCAAATGGTTCTGCCTGTTTGGCCATTACAAAAGGTGCCCGGGTCATACTTTCCACCCCGCAGGCGATCACCAGTTCTCCGTCTCCGCACATGATCTGGCGCGACGCATCCATTACTGACTGCAGTCCCGAAGCGCAGAGCCGGTTGACTGTAACGCCGGGTACCGATACCGGCAGGCCAGCCAGCAAAGCGGCCATTCGTGCCACATTGCGGTTATCTTCGCCACTTTGATTTGCCGCTCCGGCAATTACATCTTCAATGGCATTCACATCAATGGTGCTGTTTCGGCCCACCAAAGACCGGATCACAATAGCCAGCAGGTCGTCGGGCCGCACCCCGGATAATACTCCCCCATATTTTCCAACGGGGGTACGAACGGCATCCACTATATAGGCATATTTCATATTTCATTGCTTAATGGGGTGCAAATTACTGATTCATTCTGAGTGTGTAAGGTTCCGGAAGCCGTAGTCTGTAACCGAGCTGACCATAAATTACCACCCGATTTACCGGGAAAACACCCCATTGATTGACCGAATTCAATTGTAACTTTAGTAAAACCTGCTGTCCATGTTCAATTCCCCCGTATTTGAGACCATCATTGCATTGGTAGTGGTGCTGCTAATCTTTGCCGTTTTAGTTAGTTGTTTCCAGGAAGGAATCGCCACCCTCACCCGATCGAGAGGGAAGATGCTGGAGTCGGCTATCAATGAAGTGTTGCATGATAAGTTCAATAAGAATTTCGCCTACCTGCTCTACCAGCATCCGCAGATCGATCTGTTAAAACGAAAACAAGACGAACTCCCCTCCTATATTGATGGGGAAACATTTGCCAGTGCCCTCGTGGATATGATTGCAAAAGAAAGTACGGAGACGGTATATCGCGAAACCAATGATAAAACCGTGATGGAGAAAAAAGAGCAGTTTACCCAACCGGTGCTTGAAAAAATGCAGCGCAGCAAAAACCAGGATCTGGAAGCCGCCTCCACACCGGATACCGATCCGGCCAATGTACCGGTGATACACCGTTTCCGGATGGGCGCACAAAGCCTCCAATACAGTGACCTGAAAAAACTGCTGTTGTCCTTTGATCCAGCCACAGCCGGTATGCGTATTGAACAGGGTATTGACGAACTGGAAGTACTGAAAGCCCGTATTAAAAAATGGTACGATGGCTATATGGACAGGGTAACGGGCTGGTATAAACGAAAAATCAGGAAGAACATATTTTTTGCAGCCACCGTGGTGACTCTATTCTTCAATCTCAATTTCATCACTCTAACAAAAAACCTGTATGCCGACAGCAAGCTCCGTGGCACGCTGAATACCATGGCGGATTCCATGGCTAATGATTCCACCACACTCAGCAGTATTAAACAAAAACTGGTAAAGGATTCTGCCACATTTCTGGGCGATGTAAATATCAATGCCCTTGTAGGCGCTGAATTACCCATCGGCTGGAAGCTGCATGTAAATGATGCCGGTACGGAAGGCAAAAACTGGTTTGTTTCAAAATGGATCATGGTGAAATACTTCTTCAAAAACCATGTTACCTGGCAAAACCTGGCCGGTTGGTTCATTTTTATGCTCTGTCTTACGTTGGGTGCACCGTTTTGGTTTGATATACTGAAAAAACTGGTCAACATACGGAATGCCGGCAAAACTCCAACAACACAAAGTTGACATATGAATTTTTTCAACACCCATACACATATATTCAATGTACCCTGCGTGCCGGATGCGTTTATCACCAACTACCGATTTCCGCAATGGCTGAGCAAAATAATCCGGGCTGCTGTAAATAAAAAATGGTTGCGCAAAATTGTACTGGGTATTGTAAAAAATGTGCCTTCTTTTCTGGGCGGTACGCATATTCGTCGCTATGCAGCATTGGTGGAAGTAGCCATCCATAAATACCAGGATCAGGTATTTGAAACTTTGATCAGCCATTATCCTGCCCATGCCCGGTTTGTCATTCTTACGATGAATTTCGATTTTATGACTGGTGATGCACCTGAAGGCAATTATAATCATTACGAAACACAGTTGCACGAAGTGCTGGAAGTAAAGCGAAAATATGGCGAGCGAATACTTCCGTTTTTGTTCATCGACCCGCGCATGGGGGAAGAAGCATGCATGCGACAGTTACATTTTTATTTCGATCCGGCGCAAAACAGGGGTATGGCAGGCATCAAGCTGTATCCATCGCTGGGCTATTACCCTTTCCATCCGGCCCTGGAGCGGGTATACGCATTTGCAGAGGAACACGCCATTCCCATTATCACGCACAGCAATAAAGGCGGCGGCGCTTATTTCGCGGGGCGGTTCAACCAGCGGATCATGAGTTATAATTCTTTCAACCCCACCAAAGAAACAAGTGATTTTCTCAATAAAGTGCTCAATCCCTTTCCGGATTTTAAAGATCCGAGAGATTATGCCAATATCATGATGCACCCAATGACCTATTACGATGTGCTGCAAAAATTCCCAAAACTGAAAATATGCCTGGCACATTATGGCGGCCATGAGGAGATACTGGACCAGGATAATCCGAAAAATACATACAACTGGACCCGAACCATCAAAGACCTGATGCGGCAATTTACCAATGTGTATACCGATGTGAGTTTTATGCTGGTCAATGACAAGGCCAGCAAACGTGTACTTACCGACATGTCGGACAACACCCTGAATAAAAAAATATTATTCGGCACGGATTTCTTCATGACGACCCCTTATGATACCGACAAAAGGCTGACTGAAAATTTTTTCCGGATACTGGCTGCGCATGAACAGGCACTCACTGTACAAAACCCAACTGCTTTTTTAACCTCCCGAATTTTCAAACCTTAATACCATCCTATGCCATTTGCCGATTTTCATGTACACGGAAATTTCAAGACCTTTTTTACCGGCTATTCGGTCGAAGAAAAAGCACATCCCTGGGAAGAAGTGAAGATTGGTATCGATTTTTTTCTTTTTAAAAGTACCAACCGGGTACTCAGTTCACAATCCTGCTTCCGGCAATTGTTTGACGGTGATATCCGATTGGGTGTGGTACCGCTTTACAGTACAGAGCATGCATTTCCCGATTCCTTTTTATTGAAAGTGGTTGATTTTTTTTCCAAAAAAATAAGCGGCAAATTATTCAGGGCCATCCGGAAAAATTCAATCACCTACTGGCAGCAGTTGGATGACTGTTATAAACATTTGTTGCGGGCACGTGATCCGCAACGCGATGGTAGCAGCGGACCGGAGATTGTAAATTTCACCCGCACGTATGAAGATTTCAAAGAAGGGGCAATGAATATTGTGTTGTCGATGGAAGGGGCCCATTGCTTTCTGGACAGTGCCGATGATGTGGTAACTCCGGCCGGTATGGACAAGCTCATTGGCCGCATCCGGAGTTATAAACTCCGGCAGTCCGCCGAAGGATATCCACGGGTTTTTATTCTCAACATCACACACCTTACTCAGGTTCCTTTTTGCAACCATGCATTTGGAATGAAACTGATCAGTCATAAAGAATTTATACCCCAGGGAAGGGCCATCTCACCGGCGGGGTACAAACTGATCGAGGCTGTGCTGGCTTACGACAAGGAACATTTCCCAATGATCGTAGACATTAAGCACATGAGTGTGGAAAGCCGAAAAGAATTCTATGCCTATCGTCGACTGCATTATCCCGAGATTCCGGTTATTGCGTCGCATGCGGGATGCACAGGTATATCCATGGAAAATGCTATTGATTATATAGAAGAAATCAATGCCCCCGTTTTTAATAAACGAAAATGCAATCTGGTTACTTACCGGAAGCCGATGGGTATACTTCCGGGTACGGAGTTCAATCCCTGGAGCATTAATTTATATGATGAGGATATTGTCGAAATACTTTCATCCGGAGGAATCATTGGTATTTCACTCGATCAACGCATCATCGGTTGCGGAAAGATAGCCAGGGAAAAAATGAGCAAAGCGGAAACATTTTCCGGAATCAAACCTGACCGCCCCTTATTGGGCCGGGATCCCGGTGAAGGGGCACTGATCCCTGATGCGGAATTACATTTCCGGCATTTTTGCAATACCCTGTTCCATATTGTAAAAGTATCCTCCCGAATTGCCAGGCCGGTGGTAAATGCCTGGGAACGGGTAGTAATTGGCAGCGATTTCGACGGGCTTATTGACGCCGTTGATTTCTGTATCAACGGGTGCCAGTACAGGAATATCGCTGTATATCTGGAAGAAAAACTACCGGCACTGGCTGCAGAGGCCGACGTTACGCTGCCGGATACCCCGGAAAAGCTGATCAACGGGCTTTTATATGAGAATGCCCGCTCATTTATTGAAAAATACTATTCTGCAAATTCATTTCCTGCGTAAGTGGTTACCTTTGCGCCATGCACAAGAAAACGGTCAGGAATATCAGGCATCTTACATTGACGGATCTGGAAGAATTTTTTGAAGGAATGAACGAAAAAAAATTCCGGGCCCGCCAGGTACATGAATGGATATGGCAAAAAAATGCCATGAGTTTTGCGGATATGACCAATCTCAGCAAAGACCTTCGCCAGATGCTGGGCGAACAATTTGTATTACCTGCCCTTACGGTGGATACCGTGCAGCATTCAGAAGATGGTACTATTAAATCGCGGTTTAAAACCCATGATGGTCACCTGATAGAGGGCGTACTGATTCCAACCACCGCCCGGTTTACCGCCTGTGTATCGTCACAAATAGGTTGTTCACTGAGTTGTAAGTTTTGTGCCACCGGTTATATTGAACGCAAACGCAACCTGGATTACGATGAAATCTATGACCAGGTAGCGATCATCAATAAACAAAGCGAGCAGGAAAATGGTAAAAAACTCAGCAATATTGTTTTCATGGGTATGGGTGAACCCCTCCTGAATTACAAAAATGTGCTGAAAGCCATTGAGCGCATTACGGCAGCAGATGGTATGGCGATGAGTCCCAAACGAATTACGGTATCTACAGCCGGAGTGGCCAAAGGCATACGCCAATTGGGCGATGATATGGTAAAATTCAAACTGGCGCTTTCGCTGCATGCGGCCACCGATGCGAAACGGCACGAGATCATGCCCATCAACGACAGCAACAATATTAAAGCACTGGTAGATGCCCTGAATTATTTTTATAAAAAAACAGGCAATGAGATCACTTTTGAATATATCCTTTTCAAAAATTTCAACGACTCGCTGGAAGATGCAGATGCCCTGATCAAGGTATACCGCCAGGTACCGGCCGATCTGGTGAATATCATTGAATATAACCCCATTGATTTTGCCCGTTTTGAAAAACCCGAGGAACAAAAGGTAATGGCCTTTATGGATTATTTGAGCAAACACCGGGTAAATGTGCGGCTGCGAAAAAGCCGGGGCAAAGACATAGATGCCGCCTGCGGTCAGTTGGCCAATAAATAAGCCATTGGCCACCTGTTTTTACCGCTGTTCCCTATCTACGAATTTTTTCCTACAACTGGTTAAACCTGGCCGTATTTGAAAGGTCTGAGGTTCGTTAACTTTTTATTACAAGCCCGGACGAAGGGTTCGCCTATCACCCGCCGTCTAACTTAAAAAATCAGGAATATGAAAAAAATAATTGCAACAGCATTACTTGTATCGCTGGCATACGGTGTACAGGCCCAGGAAATCCCCGAAAGAAAAGGTGATCATCCCCGTATGCACCAGGGTGGCGAAGCCGGTAAAAGAAAACAGCATGGTGGACATGAAATGATGAAACAGCTTAATCTTACCGATGAGCAAAAACAAAAAATGAAAGCCAGCCGGGAAGAATTCCGTCAGAAAATGGAAACCCTCAAAAAGCAGGATAATATCACTGTGAAAGAATGGAAAGCGAAAATGGAATCGCTGCGTAAAGAACAGCATGGCAAAATGGAGAGCATTCTTACTCCCGAACAAAAAACAAAAAGGGATCAGTTGAAACAAGAAATGCAGCAAAAGCGGGAAGCTGCTATGAAACAGCGTTTTGAAAAAATGAAAACCGATCTGAACCTGAGCAACGAACAGGCTGCCAAACTGGAAAAACAAAAAGCTGAAATGGATCAGCAAATGAAAGCCATTCGCGAGAATAAAAGCCTGAGCGAAGAACAACGCCGGGAGCAAATGAAAACATTGATGAAACAACGCAAGGAAAACCTCAAATCAGTGCTTACCGAAGAACAGAAAAAAAAGATGAAAGAAATACATAAAGAAGCACAGCAGCGTAAACAACATGGCGGACGACATGAAAGAAAACCCGAGCAAACAAACGAAATATAACTGATTAGCAACCCATGAAACGAAAGCCCCGCAGGTTAATTCCTCCGGGGTTTTTTCTTTTACCTATCTTTGCTCATTCTTCATACTGTTGTAAAACAGCAAAATAATCTGCACATGCAAAAGAAACCCGGAAATAATTTCCAAAAATTCGCCCCAAAAAAAAGTAATGCTGCCATAAAGGAGCAATTCAAACAGGAAAAAAGAAAAGTAAAAAAGGAACGTGCCGAGTATTTCGATAAGAAAAGAGCGGAAGTAAAAGCTCAACGTCCCGTGGGAAAAAATGCAGAAGGGGCCGTTCCACAGGCACCCGCAGTATTTGCACGTAAACCGGTTACGGAGCAAATGCCCCTCAATAAATACATTGCCCATGCCGGAGTGGCTGCCCGCAGGGAAGCCGCTGAAATTGTAAAGAAAGGACTGGTGAAAGTGAATGGCAACGTGGTGACCGAGCCGGGATATAAAGTATTGCCGAATGACGATGTACGCGTGAGCGGGAAAAAGATATTTCCGGCAAAAAACCTGGTATATATTTTACTCAACAAGCCCAAAGATTATATCACCACCACAGATGATCCGCAGGGCCGGAAAACGGTACTCGATATTATTGGAAAAGCCACTACGGAACGAGTATACCCGGTTGGCCGGCTGGACAGAAATACCTCCGGTGTGTTATTGCTCACCAATGATGGAGAACTGGCTCAGAAACTGACCCATCCCAGCAATGAGATCAAGAAAGTATACCACGTAACCCTGAATAAGCCATTGGAGAAAAAAGATTTTGAAAAGATACTCGGTGGCGTGGTGCTTGAAGACGGGCCCGCCAGTGTGGATGTGCTGGCTTATGCAGACAATAAGGATAAAACACAAATAGGTGTGGAAATTCACAGCGGCCGCAACCGCATTGTACGCCGGATATTTGAAGCACTGGGTTATGATGTAAAAAACCTGGACCGGGTAATTTTTGCCGGGCTTACGAAGAAAAATATTGAACGTGGCAAATTTCGTTTTCTCAATGAGAAAGAAGTAAGAGACCTTAAGCACTTCCGTAAAGGGAAATAATCCCTGCTTAACGAAACTTACTTTATGGGAATAAATAAAAAAAGCTATTTACGTTTTGTACAAGAGTTAAAAAAGAATATACAGCATCGTCGGCATGTGGCCACATCGTTGGTAAACAAAGAGTTGCTGTCATTGTATTTTTCCACTGGCAAAGCGATTACTGAAAAACTACAAACGGAGAATTGGGGTAATGCCGTGATCGATACGTTGTCTGCGGATTTGCAGAAAAGTATACCCGGCCTGAGAGGTTTTTCGCCCAAAAACCTTCGTAACATGCGTCAGTTTTATGAAGCGTATGCGCATGAAGTAATTTGGCAGTTACCAACTGCCAAAATTATTAAAAAGGGAAAAAAAGAACAGTTCAGTAAAAAATTCATTGACAATATTTTCTCTTCGATCAGCTTCACGCATCATATGATGCTGCTTAATAAATGCAGAGATCTGCAGGAAAGAGAATTTTATATGGAACAAGTGGTATCCCATCAATGGAGCGTATCATTACTGCAGCATCACATAGAAAGTAACTTGTATCGCAGAAAAGGAAAATTGGTAAATAATTTCAGGAAAACATTGCCTGGAAGAGCTGCAAAGGAAGCGATGAATACTTTTAAAGATGAGTACCTGCTGGATTTTATAAATGTAAGAGAAGAAGATAATGAACGCGAGCTGGAGAGTCACGTAATTGCGAATATTAAACAATTCATATTATCACTGGGTAAGGGATTTACCTTTATTGGAAATCAATACAGAGTCTTGGTGGGGGAGGAAGAGTTTTTTTCGGATTTGTTGTTTTATAACCGGATCTTACAATGCCTGGTTGTGATAGAATTAAAATCAGGGAAATTTAAGCCGGAGCATGCAGGCAAACTAAATTTTTACCTGAACCTGCTTGATGATAAAGTAAAATTACCACATGAAAATAATTCCATTGGAATTATACTATGTAAGGAAAAAAATAATGCAATCATTGAATATGCATTCAGAAGTATTGGGAAAGCAATGGGAGTAGCAACATATAAAACAAGTAAATTGCTGCCCCAACGCTATAAAAAAGTGTTACCGGATGCCGATACATTAAGAAAATTGCTTAAAAAAGGAAAAAATGATCCTTCTTGAAACAGAAAATTTCATTGCCGTAAACAAACCTTCAGGAATGCTATCCATCCCTGACCGGGAAGGGAAAGAGCCTTCACTTAAAATAATGCTTCGTGAAAAATACGGCGACATCTTTACAGTCCATCGTATTGACCGCGACACGAGTGGCCTTATAGTATTTGCACGGAATGAAGCAACGCACAAACATTTATCCCGGCAGTTTGAAGACCGTCAGACTAAAAAGATATATACCGGGCTGGTAATCGGCTCTCCTTCACCCGCATCAGGAACAGTTAATGCGTCCATTGCGGAGCATCCGGCACAAAACGGTACCATGATCATTCACCGCAAAGGGAAAGAATCCATCACCGATTATGAAGTAGTGCAGGATTTTGGCATCTATGCTTACATGAACTTTCGCATACACACAGGTCGTACGCACCAGATACGGGTACATATGAAAGAGATCGGGCATCCGCTGGTATGTGATCCGCTGTACGGAGATGGGAAGCCTGTGTTTATTTCTGCCCTCAAGAAAAAATACAACCTGTCGAAAAATGAACTGGAAGAAAAACCGATTTTAAACAGGCTCGCATTACACGCTTTTCAGCTTTCCTTCACCGATCTGGATGGAACTTTGGTAGAACTGGAAGCGCCCTTGCATAAAGATATGCGTGCTACTTTGCAGCAACTGGAGAAAAGAATGGCCACTAAAAAATGACCAGTTTACCCCTGCATCATTCCCTACCAGATGGACCGCATGGGCCGTATAATAATTTTATTAAACGATGTGGTACTTCCATCAGAGAAGAGGGCGATCCCGGATTCATTCCAGTGTGGAAATAATTGAGCCGTCATCACCGTTTCGCCTTCGTTGGCATACACTTCCACAATACTATTATCGTACAGGATATGTAACCTGATCTTTCCATTGATGGGATTGAGAGCCGTTTCATAGCGGTTCTGTTTGGCAAATGCGGGATTGAAATCCTGTTCACCTGCTTTGGTACGATCGATATACAGAATCTTGCGGGCTGCATCGTAACCGATCTCTGCATATTTATCCTTTGCCATGGCAAACTTCACACCTGCTTTTGTCAATGAAGCGACCGTGAATTCACATTCCATATCCCATTGCTGGCCGGAATAGCTGAGCGGCTTTGTACCCGTTACCACCGCTTTACCGGAATAGACCGGTTTTGCCAGCAAGGATTCGATACGATCAACCGGCTCCTGCAACATGGTCCATTCGTTATTCATTTTCTTTACGGTTAATTCTCTGGGCAATGACATAGCGCTTTTCCACGGAGTGGTGGGAATATCATTGGCATAGTTCCAGTTGTTGACCCAACCAATGCTAACAGGCTTGTGTGCGGCGGGCAGATTATTGAAAACAATGGCAGCGTAATAATCGGGGCCATAATCAGGCCGGTAAACTTTTGTGCCTGTATTATCATTCCGGAAAGCAGTGCCGTCGAATTCACCCACAAAATATTGCATATACGGAGCCGGAGACAACATCAGCACCCATTTCGATTTTCCCGGCTGATCTTTCACCGGAACTTCAAACAAGGTCGGACATTCCCATATACCTGAAGTATCACCTGCCGGGCCAAAAGAACCGGTAAGTTGCCAATCCTTCAAATTGGGAGAGCTATAAAATTTTACCTGCCGTTCAAATGGCCATACCACCGACATCACCCATTTTTTTTGCGGAGCATACCAAAACACACTGGGATCCCTGAAATCCTTTTTGCCGAGATCCAATACAGGATTGGCATTGTATTTTGTCCAGGTGCGTCCGTCATCGAGACTGTAAGCTATATGTTGTGACTGTGATTTCCCTTCGATATGACCGGTATAGATAGCCACCATCGGCACTTCTCCCGGTTTAGTGGCAAAACCGGTTGTGTTTTGTGCGTCCACCACACAACTTCCTGAAAAGATCATCGTATCCTTTTCTTCTGGTATAGCCAAGGGCAGGTGTTGCCAATAGACGAGGTCTTTGCTCACTGCATGTCCCCAGCTCATATGGCCCCAGCGGTTGCCGAATGGGTTGAACTGGTAAAAAAGATGATACTCTCCTTTATGATACACCAACCCATTGGGATCATTCATCCAGTGAATGGGAGGTGTAAAATGAAATTGAGGACGGAAGGTTTCCTGATAGAATGGAGCGTTTTGTGCGTTGGCTTTTTGCAGGATCAAAACCGCAAAGAGTAGTATATATAGGCGCATGACAGATCAGTTGTTACCGCCATAAGATACAAACAATTTCAGCATTTACTTAGCGCCTGTTTAATATCATCGAGAATATCCTGTACATTCTCCAAACCTACAGACACCCGAATCAATCCGGGCGTAATACCCACCGCCTGTCGTTCTTCTTCCGTAAGCTTGGAATGTGTGGTAGATGCGGGATGAGAGGCGATGGTGCGGCTGTCGCCCAGGTTGTTGGTGCGGGAGATCATTTGTAAGGCATTGAGAAATGCACGTCCGCTTTCCACTCCTCCTTTCAGTTCAAATGTTACGATACCGCCACCATTGCTCATTTGCTTTTTGGCAATATGATATTGGGGATGGGTGGGTAGAAAGGGATACCGTACGAGACTCACTTGTGGATGTTCCTGCACTTGTTGAGCAATATACAATGCACTCGCGGCATGGCGGTCCATACGAATGAATAATGTTTCGAGGCTTTTTGACAATACCCAGGCATTGAAGGGGCTCATAGACGGTCCGGTATTGCGGATAAATAAATACAATTGCTGAATGAGTTCTTTTTTTCCCACTACCACCCCACCGAGTACACGGCCTTGTCCGTCAATGAATTTAGTGGCAGAATGTAATACCAGATCCGCACCAAACTGAATGGGTTGTTGTACAGCCGGTGTGGCAAAACAATTATCAACCACCAGTAGAATATTATGTACACGGCAGAGCGAGGCGACCCTTTCCAGATCGATGATATTAAGCCCCGGGTTGGAAGGAGTTTCCACATACAGCATCCGGGTATTGGATCGAATCAGGGGCTCAATGGAAGCGGGTTCATCCATATCAAAATAAGAATATTCTATCCCCCATTTGGGAAGATACTTGGTAAGGATCGTATGTGTGGATCCAAAAACGGCCGATGCAGAAATGATATGATCGCCTTTGGAAAGAAAGGTCATAAAGGTGGCAAATACGGCTGCCATTCCGGTACCGGTAGCTACTCCGTCTTCTGCACCCTCGAGTGCTGCGATCTTATTGACAAACTCATCGACGGAAGGATTGGAAAACCGCGAGTATATATTTACATCCAGTGTATCATCGGCAAATGCTGCCGCCATATCCTCAGCGGAGTCATACGTAAAGCTGCTTGTCAGAAACAAAGGAGTGGCATGTTCCTTTTGTGACGTCTGCGTGGTTTGAATGCGGATGGCCTTTGTTTCGGGTTTGTGTGACATATACTGCAATTTATCAATGGAGAAATCGCAGCGAAGATACAATTACAATATGAAGTTTTCAGCTACAAGACTGGTATGTTTTTGCTAAAGAGAAACAGGTACTAGCTTTCTTTATACAAATAGTGATAATAACGGTTACCTATGCTTCTGTAAAACAATAAGACCAAGATTCCGACGGTTAGTAAAAAAACGCCCAGATTAAAATTAGGATATGAGAGGCTGGTAAAAATTCCGAACAGTGCCAGCTTCACAAACTCCAGGTGAAAGATCCATCGTCGTTGTTCCAGCATTGCCCCGGTTGTAATTACGCTGACAATGATCAACAACGACAATACAAAAATCTTACTCCCGCTTATATAATGCTCAAAGAAAATAACGCCAAAAAGCAATGTCAGATTGATAAGTGTCTGTACCCGTATATAATTCAGCAACAGGGTAGAATGGGTTAATTCCTGTTGACGGAAAGAAAGTTTCCGCTCCAGGCTTGTCCGGATACGCGGATCAATATCATCCGGACGACCGAAAATAGCCTTCCATTTTGCTCTCCATCCATTAGCACGGCGGAAGCTGATAACCATTTCTAACCAAAAGTGAAAATGCTGCCATAAAAAACTATAGCTGTTGAGTGGCTTTGTAAGACCATACCGGGGTGTTTCTGTTTCTTTTGCAAAAGTGCCAAAGAGTTTATCCCAGATAATCAATACATCGCCATAATTTTTATCAAGATATTTTTCGTTGCAACTATGGTGTACACGATGGTGAGATGGAGTTACAAATATATACTCCAGCCAGCCCAGTTTACCCACCAATTGGGTATGCGTAAAAAAGGGATAAGTGCCATGGATCAACAGCAAAACAGTGATCATAGCAGGCGGGAAACCCAGCAGGGGTAAAACAGACCAGAATAAACATCTGGCTGCAGCCTGTAATACCGTAATGCGGGCTGACACGGTAAAATTATAATCATCACTTTGGTGATGGACAACATGTACGCTCCAAAACAGATTCACTTCGTGCCCGAAACGGTGGTACCAGTACCAGGCAAAGTCAGTTGCCAAAAAAAGCAACAACCAGGTTATCGGGCCCGGCTTGATGGTAAATAAAGAAAAATGCTGATAGATCCAAACAAAGAAAAAATAGAATACGCCTGTGGTAAACAGATCAGACAAGCGTTCTGCAATTCCCACATTAATATTCGCGATCGCTTCATTAAAATTGAAATTACCGGCTTTGTTACGTTTTACGCTGATATAATACTCGAGGTACATCAATCCGGTAAATAAAGGAACGGCGAATGCCAGGTAATTGAAATGCATAGTGATTTTTTATCAATTTAAAGATGATCAGCCTTCACCGCCAAAAGTTGAGGCATCTGATTTGGGGATGATAAATAGGTTGCATTCTTTCATGTAGGTTTTAATTTTGAATGGGTTCCGCAGATCAGCAATACTTCAGATTAGGCAAATACTCAACCAGGTAATCATCCACTTCCGTTTCAAGTACATTATTCAGTACATTGGTAGCGATCATCTGTCCTGCAAATGCAATCAGTATAATTATATCAGACTTATTATACAAATGACTTACCGGGTTATAAATATGATCCGCGATATGGCCCTGGTGTTTGGCAATACTCGCCCCGAATTCCAGCACATATTTCTGCACATTCGTTAGTGCGGGTTGTTCCGGGTTTTCCCCGGACTCAATGATCAATTTTCGGAAATAGGTTGAACAAAGCGGACAATCCGAAGCCGTGGAGATAGCAAAAGCGTAGAGACAAGCCAGGCGCTTCCCTAAAATACGTTCTACTTCCCGGAATAGCGGATACCATTGCATATAGGCATCAAAGGCAGGAAGGGCGTGTCCCAAGGTTGCCTTCATATTCGTAATACGGGCATTATATTCCTTAATATGTCTTTCGAAAGCCACCTGTACCGAAGGTGGCAACTCAGTCTCCGAAAGGGGAGCAATACGAGCCATAATTATCTAATATATGATGAATGGTTATTTTACCCTACAAATTTAGTAGACTAATCGGATAACAACAAGTCCCCTGCCTTTATTTTCAAAAACGGCTGATTTAACCGTACTTTGTGAATACCGATTGGATACACGCGCCGTCAGTACGAAAGATCAGTTCCTCTATTACATTTCCTTTAAGTATACCTTAACACCCGGGAGGGGGTAGCTAACAAATGCTATTTGCCGGGGGCAATGGATTTTCTCAAATCCAGATTATGAAAATAGAATATGCGTGCGGTCGAATTGCTGCGATACCGATTACCGGCTGCGAGTTGCTGAAATACATTCATGTAGCCGAACTGCAGGTTATCGTGCTTATTTACATGATAATTGAAGCCGGCAAAAAAACGGTTTTGATCAAAATAATTATTAACGACCTGTTTACCGAAGTTCACATGCAGTTCATCATTCAGCACAACCGAAAACGAACCGGGTTGAAATTTCTTTTTGCCGAGGCCAAACTGGGAGAAGAAATTGTACCGGATTCTGAAATTGAAATTATATCCTTCCGCCAGTGTATTATCGTCTTTTATTTTCCTGCGATACCGTTCTTCCAGCCGAAACCATTGCATCAATTTTAGTTTCGGGTATTTTGTATGCCACTGCAGTTGTTGCCAGGGTCGGTGTTCGGGTTGTGAGATATTTTTATGATTATCGCCCGGAAAATGATTGATATAGGCATAGCCGGCAGTCAGTTTTGCATCATCCGTCAGATAATACGTAAGTCCGAGCCGGATGATCGACTGGGAAAAATTGGTAAAGAAATCTTCTTTAGTACGGAGGTGCAGATCGGCCCAGCCACCCCATTTTTGGGAAAATCGCGTTTGGTTAAAATAGGCCAGCCATACTTGCTGTATATGTTCCGTCTGCTTCACCTGCGCCAGAGCGGAATGACTGTACATACCTGCTATGAAAATGCCGATCAAAAGTTTCTTTTTCAAATGCTTGCTATTAATGCCCTTAAAAATAAGACTCCCCGGTTGGATTCGAACCAACGTAAAAGGATTTGCAGCCCTCTGCCTGTCCACTCAGCCACGGGGTTGATGTGTAAAGGCATCCGTCCGTCGACGGACGCCTTTTTCTAACGATTGCCTATGTATAAAGAACTAAGATGAATATTATTTATTGAACAATCCCTCCAGTGTATAGGACACATAATAGAGCGCTCCGATGGTTGGCCCGCCCGCGTACTGGATATACCGGTTGTTCAGCACATTCGACCCGCCAAATTTGAACGTTGATTTCGCTGCCGGGACCCGCCAGGTGATCTGTGCATCAATATTATTGATAGCTCCTACATTACCGGTCACCAGAGGACTTTCCCATAAAAAACTGTCCTGCCATTTCCAAACGATATTAAAGCCAAGGTTTTTTGTTATGGCCCGGTTACCAAAAGACAGGTTGGTGGTCCATTCGGGTGTATTGAACCCAGTTACAAAAAGATCTGGAATGCTGCTGCCCTTTATTTTATTATAATTCACATTGCCGGATACGGTAAATGTTTTATAAAAATTCCATGTCACCCCGAGCGAAGACCCGTACGTAGTGTATTTATTTTTAGCATTGGTATATACCCGGTAACGGTCCTGTCCTTTGCTCGCTGCATTACCGCCACTGGCAACGGTGGCATCCCTGTTGCGGTCGATCATGGCAATTACGGCTGCATCGGAGCCCACTTTTTCGCCGCGGGGTACATACACTTGTACCTGTCCGAGAAAGCCATCATAAATATTGGCATAGATATCAAAATCGATAAATAATTTATTGTTGAGCAGGCTGCTTTTGTATCCCGCTTCGAATGAGTTAATTCCTTCTGGACGACCATCCGGCAGATTGGCTACCTGCAGGAGATTGCGGTTGGCCAATGCGGCTGCATCCGTATTACCAGCCGCCCGAACGGCAGCATTGAAAGCTGCTACAGAAGGTTGTGTATAACTGTTCTCCCGAAATCCTAATCCTTCATTAATAATGGGAAGTATGCCCACCCTTTTTACCCGGCCATTATTTACATAGGAGAGGGCTTCAAACAAGGCCGGAAAACGATAGCCTTGCTGAAACGTTAAGCGGATATTGTGACGCTCGGCTGCGGTATATACAGCGGCAATGCGTGGCGTGAACCTGATCTGAAACTCGGGGTTATAATCTGCACGCAGGGATCCCCATATTTTTAATTTCTCTTCAAAAAATGTTTTGGTAGCCTGAAAGAAGGCACCGAATTTTTTATAATAAATATTCTTACCAAAACTGCCATCTTTCAAGGACGTATTACGTTCGGCTATAGGGCGGGAGAAATCAACAAAGTTATTGCCATCGGGTATCAGCTCATTTATTCTTGCATCAGCACCTACCAGCAGGTTGAACCATTTCACCCGGTGGGTAAGATCCCACTGTCCTTCCAGGTGATAAATATTACTTTTTTGAATCAATGCGGCACCTCCGGTAATGGGGGCATCAGGTATCGTGGAGGAGCGGATATCCCAGTTGTTGATATGGCGGATCGTATCCACCAGGCGGTTGAAACGTTCCGTGCCGGGTATTGCCCTGCCCGCATCAGCTTGCTGGCGGGCAAATGCCGTAGCAGCAGCGAGGTTTTGCGCCGTTAAAGCTCCCCCGTTTGCAGCCGCATAGGCATTGAGTGCGCTTTTAAATTTTGCTCCCCATACACTGGCACTGCCACCGGTATATAAGTCGAGGTTGTCGGCCAATGGTTTTACATTATAAGAATCGCCCGTATTTTCTATTGATACATATCCTTTCAGCACCAGGTGCGAACCTTTCCATTCCACCTGGTGGTTCTGTACCACCACATTGTCCAGTTTTACCTTATTGCCACGTTGAAATACACCATCCATTTTTCCAACACGATAGGTATAAGCAATCTCATTGCGGCTATTGGGCTTAAAATGAAGAGCGAGATCGAGTTTCAGATTATCCACTTCTGGTTTAACGAGGTCTTTTTCCCAATAGCCGGTACGGGCCACCGTGAGCGTTCGGTTATTTACCCCATCGATGGTAAGCCCCGTCACTGATACAGTATTGCTGAGTTGCAATGCATCATCGCCGTATTTATTCCATCCATCAAATGCAATATTATTGGCCCCATTGAGCGAAGGATAGGCAGGATTGGCTGTGTTCTTCGTGTTGGGATTCTGATCCTGCCGTGTATCGGATATCCAATCGGTAGCATGGAGGTAGCCAAGGTTTATCTTAAAAGCGAATTTATCTTTAAATGCTTTGGCATAGCGTATAGCCGTCTCCGTTAGTAAAGCAGGTTCATGATCGGAGCCATCCACATGGTTGATACCGGTACGTTGAAAAAAACTAAGGCCCTGACTTTTAAAGGGATTTTTTGTAAGCAGGTTCGCCAATCCGTTGATCGCATTCATACCGTACAAGGCGGATGCAGCACCGGGTGTGATTTCAATGCTCTGTACATCCAGTTCGGTGGGGCCAATGGCATTTCCCAATGGTACACCCAATGTGGCGGCCTGCATATCAATACCGTCCACCAATTGCATGAAGCGAAAATTATTAGGGATATTGAAGCCCCGGGTATTGGGTACTTTAAACGTGATAGAGGAAGTGGTAAGCTGTACTCCTTTTACATTTCCCAATGCATCGTAAAAAGAAGCAGCCGGCGTTTCTTTTAATGCGGTAATATTCAATTTTTCAATACTTACCGGCGACTTCAGAATTTTTTCGGATGTGCGGCTGGCCGTAACCACCACGGCATTGGCCAGAAATGTTTGTGTGGTAAGCTGAATGGTGGGTTTCGTATTTGTGTTTTTTATCTCGATCTCCTGGGGTGCAAAACCTACGGAAGACACGACCAGCGTAAAGGGCAGTTTCTGATTGACCACCAATGAAAAACGGCCCGTTGAATCGGCGATGGTACCAGCTGTAGTACCCTTTACCGAAATACTGGCAGCAGCAATGCCCCCTTGCTCCTCACTCACCACGCGGCCACTCAAAATAAAGGAGCCATTCAACTGAGCCAGCAATCCCAGCGGAACCAGTAAGCCAACAAGAAGAATCAAATGTTTCATGCAGTTGTTATTTTATTAGTCTACTAATTTAGTAGGATATAAAAGTATTTAAAAAGCCCTTTCAGGCTTTAATTATTCAGCAGCAAAAATAATGGCTAAGTATTACCCTACCAAATTAATAGACAATTTTCTCAGATAATTTTTACCAGGATCCGTATACTCCAGATGATCACCAGCGTACCGAGCAGGAGAAACGCTGTTTTGCGGGGAAGCTTTCCGGCGAGTTTAGCTGCGATAGGAGCCGCCACCAATCCACCCAGAATCAGCCCGAGTATCGTTTGCCAATGGCTCAATCCGATCAGGGTAAAAAACGTAAAGGCGCTGGCAAGGGTAACGAAAAACTCGGTGAGGCTTACCGAACCTACTACATATTTATGGCTTCGTCCGTTGTTAATAAGCGTACTGGTTACAATGGGGCCCCATCCCCCACCGCCGAAAGAATCAAAGAATCCGCCGATACCCGCGAGTAAGCGATAATGCCTGAATTTCTTTTGTGGCTTTATTTCCCGGAATGCATTGAGGATAAACTTGATACCCAATAGCAAAGTATAAAAAGCAATAACCGGGCGAATGATCTTACCATATTTCTCACCGGCCAGTACCAGCAACAATGCTCCGGCCACGGCACCCAGTACGCCGGGTATCAATAGCGCTTTGAATAATTTCTTATTGACGTTGCCAAATTTATAATGGCTGTAACCCGATGCTCCACTGGCAAACATCTCTGCGGTGTGAATACTGCCACTGATCGCGGCAGGATTTACACCCGCAGATAATAAGATGGTGGCACTGGTAACCCCATAGCCCATACCCAACGCCCCATCCACCATTTGTGCGACAAAACCGGCCAGCAACATGATAAGAAAAGATCGGTCGAGTGTCTTGTACCAACGGTAACTTTCATCCACCATTTTCTGTACCGGTACATACCGGAAAATAAAATATCCCAGTATTAACACGCCAAATGCCAGTAAGCACCAGCTAACTACACGGTACCATTGAACAGCGCCGGAATCCGTTTTAGGCTCAACCCGTTTTTTGGGTGCAGTTAACATGATGTATATTTCGTGAAATAGACTTATATGTATAAATTGAAATTCAGACAGTAAGGAGCAACTTTTTCTTTTTCTTATTGAAATAATACCGCGGCTGCAGTACTGTTGCTCGTTTCATCGATCAATATCGCGCTGCCATTTGCCCTGATCGACATATATGGATCATATACCAGGGGTGAGGCCGTCTTCAGGGTTACTTTAATCACTTCATTTAGTTTCACCTCCCCTTCCACTGCCTGTTGTTGTAATGTATTTACATCCAGTTTATAGTCGATCCGTTTTACCATTACTTTCACCAATCGGTGATTATGCTGTAGCAGGTATTTGTTTCCGGCACGGAGTGGCTTTTCATCCATCCAGCATACAAGCGCCTCAATTTCGTTCGACACAAGGGGCAACTGATCAATCGGAACGATCGAATCACCCCGGCTGATATCAATATCATCGGCCAGGTGGATGATAGCTGGCTGCTGGGCTGAAACTTCATCCACCTGCACCCCTCCCGTTTCGAGTTGGGTAATGGTGGTCTCTATTCCCTGTGGTAATACTTTTACTTTATCCCCTTTGCGATATACGCCACTGATTACCGTTCCGGCATATCCCCGGTAATCGTGCAGGGCTTCCGTTTGTGGACGGATCACCAACTGTACCTGAAAACGGGAGACCGTTGCTTCTACGGATTTCGTTACTGTTGTTTCTTCCAGGTGCTGCAGCAATGTTTTACCCTTGTACCATTTATTACTCTCCGAACGATCCACGATATTGTCTCCATTCAATGCGCTGATCGGAATATACGTTACATTAGTGAGTCCTAATTGACGTGCCACTTCAGCATAATCAATCACGATGTTATTGAAGACATTTTCAGAATGATCCACAAGGTCCATTTTATTAATGGCCACAACCACTTCGGGTATGTTGAGCAGGGAAGCAATGATCGAATGGCGGCGGGTCTGTTCCACCACACCTTGTCTTGCATCAATGAGAATAATGATCAGCGAGGCGTTGGATGCGCCCGTGATCATATTGCGGGTGTATTGTACATGCCCGGGGGCATCCGCGATAATAAACTTCCGTTTTGGTGTTGTGAAATACCGGTAGGCTACGTCGATGGTGATACCCTGCTCTCTTTCGGCTCTTAATCCGTCGGTGAGCAAAGCAAGATCCACAGATCCGTCGGTGCGGTTTTTGGTAGAGCGCTCCAATGCCTCCAGCTGATCGGCGAGAATACTTTTACTATCATAAAGCAATCGTCCGATGAGCGTACTCTTCCCATCATCCACACTACCTGCTGTTATAAATCTCAGTAAATCCATATTCTATTTTTTCCGCCTTTATCTGCCGTCTGGCATCAAAGAGCACAAAGAATTATATTAATAAAACCAAATTCCATTCTCTCATTTCCACATTTCTACATTCTCACATTTTCTCTCCCACATTTATCTGCCGACAGGCATGAAAGCGCACAAAGAATAACTTTATTGATACGAAATTCCGTTTTATCATTAGCACATTTCCACATTACCTCATTTACACATCAGCACATTTTATCCCACAAAGAGCACAAAGAAAAATAATATTGAAACGAAATTCCGTTTTATAATTTAGCACATTTTTTTCTCCCACTAAGTACACAAAGAACAACAATACTCAAACGAGATTCCGTTGTCTCATTTCCACATTTTCACATTCTCACATTTCCTCTCCCACATTTATCTGCCGACAGGCATGAAAGAGCACAAAGAATAACTTTATTGATACGAAATCCCGTTCTTTCATTATCACATTAGCAGATTAGCACATTAGCTAATTAAAAGTATCCATTCTTCTTCCTGTCCTCCATCGCTGCTTCCGTTACCCGGTCATCGATTCTCGTTTCACCGCGTTCACTGATACGGGTGGCAATAATTTCATTGATCACTTCGTCGAGTGTGGCAGCCGTAGACTCCACCGCAGCGGTACAAGTCATATCACCCACCGTACGATAGCGAACCATCCTGGTGATCACCTCATCTTCGGGGCCGGGCTGAATAAAATCACTCAATGCTACCAATTGCCCTTCGTGTGCGATGACTTTTCGTTCGTGGGCAAAATAGATAGAAGGCAATGCGATATTTTCTTTTCGGATATAATTCCAGATGTCCAGCTCCGTCCAGTTGCTGATTGGAAACACTCTTACGTTTTCGCCTTTGTGTATACGGCCATTGAAGATATTCCAGAGTTCTGGGCGTTGCAGTTTGGGATCCCATTGGCCAAACTCATCGCGCACCGAAAAAATCCGTTCTTTGGCCCTGGCTTTTTCTTCATCGCGTCTTGCACCACCGATACAGCAATCGAATGCAAACTCTTCAATGGTATCCAACAGAGTATAAGTTTGTAACCAATTGCGGCTGGGAAATTTTCCCTTGGGTTCGGTGAGTCCTTTCGCTTTAATGGTATCCTCTACCTTACGTACAATAAGCGTGGCCCCTACTTCCTGAGCCAGCCAGTCGCGAAATGCCAATGCTTCGGGGAAATTATGTCCGGTATCAATATGTACCAACGGAAACGGGATCTTACCCGGCGCAAAAGCTTTTACTGCCAGGTGTACCAGTGTAATGGAATCCTTGCCGCCGCTGAATAATAGCGCGGGCCGCTCAAATTGTGCAGCTACTTCGCGAAAAATATAAATGCTTTCCGCTTCCAGTTGTTCGAGATAATCTGATTGCATTTCTTTTATTCATTTTTCAGTTGGGCGTTCATACCGTCAACTGTAATAATATTCAGGATTGGTGCAGGCCACATTCTTTTTGTGACTGCTCCCACCACCACCGACCTGCCCTTTCGTCTTCGCCCGGTTCCACAGCTCGGGTACAAGGGGCACAACCAATACTGAGAAACCCTTTATCGTGTAACGGATTGTATGGTACATGATGCTGATGAATATATTCGTTTACTTCCTCACCAGTCCAACTGATCAACGGGTTGTATTTATATAATTGTCTTACTTCATCCCATTCGATTACCGGCATGTCTTTCCGGTTATCGGATTGGCCGGCACGTAATCCGGTTATCCAAATCTTTGCGCCAGCAAGGGCCCGGTTGAGCGGTTTTACTTTCCGGATATGGCAACAGGCTTTGCGATTTTCAACGGATTCATAAAAGCTGTTAATGCCATTTTCTTTCACAAAGGGTTCCACATCTTCCGGGGCAGGAAAATAGATCTCCATTTTTCGTTTATACCTCGCTGTGGTGCGTTCGATCAGTTCATAGGTCTCACTGAATAAACGGCCTGTATCAAGTGTAAATATCCGGATATTCAATTGCTGGCGGCAAATAGCATCGGTAATCACCTGGTCTTCCTGGCCAAGAGAACAGGAGAAAGCGATTTCACCCGGGTATAGTTTTGCCAGTAAAGATAAACCGTCTGGTAAAGAAGCCTCCTGCAATTGTGCTATGGTATCTTTACTCAACATCCGGCTGTGGAGTATAGCGCAGGTATGGTTTTACCACCGTTACGCCTTTTGCAAATTTTTTAATTGCATCTTCAGTAGATACAGCAGGTACCACAATTACATCTTCTCCTTGTTTCCAATCGGCCGGGGTTGCCACACTGTAATTAGCTGTAAGCTGCAATGAATCCACCACACGGAGTACTTCGTAAAAATTACGACCTGTGGATGCCGGATACACGATCATCAGTTTCACCAGTTTATCGGGTCCGATCACAAACAGAGAGCGTACGGTGGCTGTCGCAGATGCATTAGGGTGTATCATATCATACAGGCCTGCCACTACCCTGTTCTCGTCAGCAATGATGGGAAATCCCACACTGCAATGCTGTGTTTCATTGATGTCTTTACGCCATTCAAAATGTTTATCCAGCGGGTCAATGCTTACTGCCAGCACTTTCACATTGCGTTTGGCAAATTCTTCCTGCAACAAAGCGGTTTTGCCCAACTCGGTGGTACATACCGGTGTAAAATCGGCAGGATGGGAGAATAGGATACCCCATCCGGTTCCCAGGTACTCATAAAAATCAATTTCTCCTTCGGTGGTTTGCGCCCTGAAATTTGGGGCGGTATCGCCTAATCGTAATGCCATAATATATTGATTTAAATGGGGCAAAGATAACCCCTGACCATTACCCTACAAAATAAGTAGGATAAAAAAGGGTTTTATTTGCAAACACTTGTTAGAGTCAGATCAAACCATCAGATCGGCCAGTGTTTTTTTCTCAAGTATAGCGAGTTGCGCATCACGCACATCGATCATAATGTCGTGAAGACCACAGTGTTTTTCGTCGCAATTCTTACATTTCTGGTAAAAATAGAGGCTTACACAAGGCAGCATGGCAATAGGGCCATCCACTACCCGTATGATGCGCGCTACCGGCACTTTAGAGGGCTTATGGACCAGGAAGTAGCCACCGCCTTTTCCTTTTTTGCTGTCGAGCACACCGTCTTTCTTTAACTGCAAAAGAATATTTTCCAGAAACTTGAGCGGTATTTTTTTCTTTTTGGCTATTTCTGAAATCAATACCGGACCCTGCTCGTATTTTTTGACGAGTACTTCCAGTGCCCGGAACGCATATTGTGTTTTTTTGGACAGCATAGTCAGGATTCTATTACAAGGGTGTATTGCAGGGGTGAATTTTTCTTCAGCATGGCCGCTACTCCGCAGTATTTATCGAGGGATAGTTCAATCGCCTTTTTAATCCGGTCTTCATGCTCCGGTGCTGTTTTTATAAAATAGGTAATATGTACATTGGTGAACACTTTCGGATGATCATCGGCCAGGGTGGCTTCAGCTTCCATACGGAGATTGCTGAATTCAATCTTCATTTTACCCAGTATGTCCACTACATCAATGCCGCTGCATCCGGCCAGCCCGCTGAGCAGCAGGGCTTTGGGACCATGCCCGTTCTTTTTTTCTCCGTCAATATGAATGGTATTGCCGTCATGATCGGCTTCAAATTCATGTTGTTGTTTCCACGTGGTGATCGTTTTCATTTTTCAACTGATGTTTTTGATTCGATTGAATATTTTCCAATGTCCAGGTAATCTGTTGCTCAAAATTATGTTTTCGTACGTTACATTCCTGCTTGTTGCAGATGCGGCAGGAAAACGGAAGGCAGCCATCTGAATGGACAAAGAGTTCAAATGATTCGCCAAATTCCTTGCGGATGAGTTCAGAAAGCAGGTCAATTTCCCGGTGGGCCTCATGCACATTGAGGTACCAGGGCACTGTAAGGTGGCAGTCCACATGCAATACGCTGCCGTATTTGATCACCCGCAGGTTGTGCAGGTCGATCCAGTTGGGGTGCCGGTTTGTATTGAGTACCTGTACCAGCCGGGTTAGCAGTTTTTGATCGGCCTCATCCATAATACCGGCAATGGAATGCCGGATAATACTATATCCGGTATATACTATGAATACGCCAAACCCGATGGCCACGGCACTGTCGAGCCAGGAGTAACCGGTTATCCGGATCAACACCAGTCCGGCAATGATTCCCAATGTAGACCAGGTATCGGTCTGCAGGTGCTTTCCACTGGCTTCGAGTGCCAGGGAGTTATTTCTTCTGCCGATACGGAGGCAGTAGTAACCTACTAAAAAATTCACGACAGCAGTAGATGCAACCAGCCAGATACCGGTGTCGATGCTGTGAATAGCAACCGGATGAATAAGATTGAGAATCGCTTTATATAAAATGATGGTTCCTGCAGCCCCTATCAGGGTGCCCTCAACGGCTGCGGAGAGAAACTCTGCTTTACCATGGCCATAAGGATGATCCCTATCCCGTGGTTTGGCCGCTACATACAGGCTATAAAGGCCGATGAGTCCAGCTACCACATTCACAATGCTTTCGAGTGCATCGGTTAATATGGCTACAGAATGAGTGAAATAATACGCAGTGAATTTTACAAACAACAGCACAAACGAAATAGCGGCTACCCATTTTTGTATCGCCAGGTTTTGCTGTGCTTTGGAGGTCATAGAAAGAAATTTATCCCTTAAGCGGGGCAATATACAGAAATAAAATTGCCTTTACCCTGATACAGGTAAAGGCAATTTCAGTATGGGTCTATTCGCTATTAACGGAGAATAGTGAATTTGTTGTTCAGTTCGAGTGCAGGATCACTGCTTCCGAGTATATACTGACCAGAAGCAAGATTGCTTACGTTCAGGTTAACGGTATTGTTACCATTGTTGATCTGTGTGGGGATGATCCGAACCACTTTACCTGTCATATCCAGGATGCGGAGATCCGTGCGGATTGATTTATCGGATTTGATCACCACAGTCAGGTTGTCTTTGGCAGGAACGGGGTAGAGTACAACATCAATCTGTCCAGTGCTACAGGTTGTGCGTTTAATGCCGGTATAAATGTATTGACCATCGATATCTACCTGACGAATTCTGTATAAACCACTGCCACCCTTGAGGTCAAGGTAATTGTAGTTTCTGGTAAAATTGCTGTTTCCGGCTGCGGGTACAGAACCAACCACATACCAATCCGTACCATTATCGCTGCGCTGTATTTCGAATTTATCACTGTTTTGTTCAGTAGCAGTTGACCATGTGAGGCTTACACCTTTGTCGTTACATTTAACATCATAACCAGAGAAGGTTACGGGCAATACTCCACTAAGTGTTGCTGAAGAAGGTAATCCGCCGGTATAGCTATTATTATTTACTACTGTAACACCAGGTCTTGCATAATACAATTGACCTTCAAATGACTGACCCAAGCCTGTACAAAGAAATACAGCATTACCTGTAGCACCTCCGGCTGGTAATGTGTAGAGAGAAACCCCCACATTATTAAATCCTCCTGGGCCACCGGTAAACTCAACCTCCATTACTTCCAATTCTGTATTTGTAGCCAATACCAAAGGACCTGCTGTCGCAGAAACGATTTCGTAATGTCGAAAACCATCTTCAACATAAGAGGGAGTTATCACCCAACCAGAACCAAAAACAGGTGGGGCCACAAATGCAAGTGTTGGGGCAGGGGACACTGATGAAGGTATGGCAATATTAAACTGGAAAGTGGAAATGTTCCCACCGGTCATACCTGGCGCCTGAGGCCTAACATATATTTTAACTCTCGTGGAGGTGGTACCCGCACCCAAACTAGCCTGCATCACAGTTTGTGAAAAGGCATTGAAGTGCATTGATACAACACTAAGCAGTATAAGAAATATTTTTTTCATTTTTAGTATTTTATCTGGGTATAATTATAAGGGTAATGATTGTGTTCTGCTCGCAGCAGGATTATTTCCTAACACGGTGATCAATAAGAAATCTCTGTCATTGCTCAAACCTGAATATCTTACAGTTCTGTTCATATTAAGGTCTGCTGCATTATAGGTGTTTGCAATAGAAGCAGCAGGGTTATTTCCTAATGTTGTAACCAATAAATAATCCCTATCATTGCTCAAACCTGAATACCTGGTATTGGCGTTACTATTAGCATTACCACCCCACATCAGTACTTTACCTGCACTAGTTGTATACGCAGCAGATGTTCCAAATATTTGCGGGTCGGTCATTACAGTGAAATCTGTAATGGCACCGGGATTGGCTTCACTCAGTGATTGCAGGTTGGCAACGGGATCAGTTGCTATACCCAGGTGGTTACGATGGCGGATGGCTACTGTATAGGTAGCACCTGCATCCAGGTTTTTAAAATATACGGGGCTAATACCGTCTATATCCACGATATCGCCATCGCGCTGTACGAGGGCAGCACGGGTTTGTACAACGGTAGCACCGGGATTCAAGCCGCTATTGTCACGCAATTCGAGGTAAACCCAGTCAACAATATTATCTGCAGTTAGTGCGGCATTATTAAACACAGTTGCGTTCGCTGTTTCAACTACAGGGTTGTTTACATGCGTAAAGGTAGTACTGTATGGTGCGCTTCTGTAAGGATCAGAAAGCGGAATGAGGTTGGTACCTGCGCGGAGGTTATCATTCATATCTGTACCGTTAAAGGCACCCTGCAGGAATACTTTCAGGCGGGAAAGCAGGAAACGGTTCATCGCATATAAATTACCATTACCTGTTACAGGCGCTGATGCATCATCCGATGCAGTGTTGATGGCACCACCGGCCAGTACCCAGTTGGTACCATTCCAGAAGATACCTCTCATATCAGTTTCAACACCGGTAAAGTTGGCATTATAATTACCAGACGCATTTACAGTACCGGTTACACCAGTACGGGTAATGGGCCAGTATAAATTCAGGTAGTCCGTACTGCGTGGGTGTTTATTGGGTTCTGCTCCGTTTTTGGCTTGTACACCAACGGAAGCCGAAGCATACGTACCCGTTGTACTTACTGTAGCGGGGTAATAGGTAGAACCAATACCCAGCGGTAAAACGTAGTTCGTCAAATTCGAACTTACTTCTTTCAGTAATTGACCTGTACCGGAGGTTTCAAAAAACTTGGATGCACCGCCACCGGTAACAGTAGCTACATCTGCAATACGCATATTGAAATTCCCCTGTGTGATCTTACCATTGGTAAATAACATACTGCTGCCGATACGGGCATTGCCGGTAAGGGTGGCGTTGGCGGTGTTGTCCATTTCCAGGTTGGGAATGGTAAAACCGTTCATGTTTACGTTCTGGTTGGAAGAACCTTTCAGCAAAACCTTACCAGGTCCCTGAATGTCCACATTACTGGTTACATCACCCTGCACCGTAACGGTAGCACCGGTTTGAATAAATAACGTGGCGTTGTCCACAAAAAGCTGACCAGAGCAGGCGATGGTTCCACCTGTCAGCAGCGCACAAAAAGCAATTAGTCTTTTCATAATAATCAAGGTTTTGATTGTACTTCCCCGAATTTTTTTTCCCGCATTTAAGGTAGTGCAAAATACTTACCTAAACTGCAGCATTTCTTTTCATTTAGTAAACGGAAGTTTCCACTGAGTGAACGGAAGAGACCTAAAGTTCGGGGTTTTTTCTTTAGCACCTATCCCCCGAAAGTGTGATTTTTTAAGAAATTTTACTTACGTATAAATAAAATATTTAATTTATCTGGGAAACCGCCTGCGAATACTGCGCCACCAACCGGAATATTTATCCTTATTGAAGAGTTGGGAATCGCGCATAGCCTTGTAGGTTAGAAAGATACCAATGGGAAGTAGTACGAAGGTAGCCAGCCACATTCCAGTAAAAGGAGTCAGCGAATTCTCTTTGGCAAATTTTTCGCCGGTGGTACTGGAGAAATAAAAGACCATAAAAAAGACGATGGCTATGACCAGTGGGGTACCCAATCCACCCTTACGGATGATGGAACCGAGGGGTGCCCCGATCAGGAAGAGTACCAAACAGGCCAGCGACAGTACGATTTTACGGTGCCATTCGATCTTATGTTTTCGGATGGTCCGGGCCTTTTCGCTGATAGTCACATTGAGGGATTCGGCACTGATACGGAGTGAACCGGCAATATTCTGCACGCTCTGGTTCACATTTGCCCTTGCAGAGTCGGGCAGCAATTCATCGAAGCTTTTGATCTTCCGGCTTCCGGGGGTATCAGGGGGAGGCACGAGCGCCCAGTTTGAGTCGGCCAGTCGGGCAAACCGGTATTGCTGAAAAATATTATTGAGGGTGACCTCCTTTACCTGTGTCAGTTCTTTTTGCAATGAATCAATGGCCACTTTCAATTGGCGCATGCTCAGCATTTTTTCATTGGTCCGGTTTACACTGTCTGCTGTTCGGTTGGTAAATCCCAGTGTACTGAGGTCGAATTGCTTTTTATATTCTTTGAACCCGATCCGGATATATTCTGTTTTCCCCTCAGAATAAGGGCTGCCTCTTTCCTGATAACGCCACCCGTCTTTCAGGTTAAATTCCAGAAAACGCTTATTTCCGGTTACGCGCATGATCCCGCTTCTGGCGATGATAAAATTATCCTGCAGGGTATTTCCCTGCTCATAGACGATCACATCCCGGATCACACTATCGTTTTCTTCTTTCTTGCCAATCTTGATCGAATAATTGGGGATCTTATCATAGAAAACCCCTTCCTTTAGATCGAAAGCGGGTTTGGCGTATACGATATCGCCCAGCAGGGTACGTGATTTCAGGTTGGCCACCGGTATTACATAATTGGCAAATACAAATGCCACCCCACTGATAAGTAAACTCACAATAAGCAGGGGGCGCATGAACCGAAGAAGCGATATGCCGGCAGATTTGATGGCCACCAGTTCAAAACTTTCTCCGAGGTTGCCAAAGGTCATCAGTGAAGATAATAATACCGATAAGGGAAGTGCAAGGGGTACCAGTACCGCACTTTGGTACAGGATGAATTCAAAAATCAGTTTGGTACCGAGTCCCTTTCCCACAAAGTCGTCAATATATAGCCAGAAGAACTGCATCACCAATACCAGCAACGTAATGAAGAACGTGGCAATGAATGGCCCGATGAAGGCTTTGATAATGAGTATGTCCAGTTTTTTGATCACTTATCTTTACGGTTATGAGCGCAGCAAAAATAAGGCTTTCACCGTCCGAGATGGAATTGTTGATCCATACCGAATGGATTTTAACAAAGAACCGCATATTGGAAAAAACAGATGCATTGTTGGGTGAGTTATTGCAGGCACAACAACAATATCTTCAACAGCAAGAATCCCTGCTTCCATCGCTTGTATGGGCGAATGGTGCTAAGCTTTCCAGGGGCGATAATTACAGGGGCCTTCCCTACCGGGTACTCGATCATCCGCGGTGCTTCAGCACAGAAGGATATTTTGCGATACGTAGTATTTTTTGGTGGGGGCATTTTTTCAGTTGCACGTTGTTGCTCTCCGGAACTTATCAGCAGCAATGCATACCGGGATTGGCCCGTTCATTCGACACGTTCCAGGGAGCCGGTATCTATTATGGAGTGAACAGCGACCCCTGGCATCATCATTTTGAAGCAGACAACTATCTTCCCATGGAGGAAATGGATGCATCGGCTTTTGAAGCAGAAAATGAAAGAAGGCCCTTTATTAAATTGGCAAAAAAAATCCCATTGCAGGAATGGGATCATGCAGTGGAACTACTGCAAGCGACATTTGAATTATTTATTCAGGCAACAGATCAGTTTCCCAGACGATGAAATAGTTCTTTTACCTGGTAATCCCATAACTGGCTCTGGTCTTTAATATCTTTCTTTTCGGCAAAATCTTTGATCACCAAAATTGTCTGGTTTGTGATCTCCGATTTTTCGATACGGAACTCAAAATACTCTTCCTTGGGAGCGGTCTGCCACCGGAAACGGATAAATTTATCCTGTTCGCTTTCCAGAAGGTCAGCTTTCTCAAAAGAGCCACTCCAGCCGAAATAAAATATATTGTCGCGCTCGTCTACTTTATCCGCAAACCACTCTCCCAGACCAGCCGGGGTGGACAGGAATTCATATAATATTGGCGGTGAACAGCGTACCGGAAATTCTAAGGTGTATAATTGTTTACTCATCTTTCTCTCTATAATTCATTGCGATATATGCAATAATAGAAAATAAATGACTGCCGCAAAATATTTTGTTGGTTATTTTTCGTCATATTTTAAATGATTTGGATGCTTGCAAAATAAATAGCATATAAAATCGTTAATATCTTGTCAAAATTTATTTGGCAACAACAGGTTGTTTGGTTAAATTGCTTTGAAATTCAATGCTTTCTGAACGCCTGGACACTGTGGTGGGTATTTTAAGAGTATAAAGTCGAACCAACGAATAATTCTTTAACCCTTTAAATGCACCATTTATAAAATCATACCTATGAGCATGAGACAATTAAAGATCTCAAAATCTATCACCAACCGGGAATCCCAAAGCCTGGAGAAATACCTGCAGGAGATCGGCAAGGTAGAACTAATAAGTCCCCAGGAAGAGGTAAAACTCGCTATTCTCATTAAACAAGGCTGCCAAAAATCACTCGACCGGCTTACCAAGGCCAATTTGCGTTTTGTGGTATCCGTAGCGAAGCAGTACCAAAACCAGGGCTTATCGCTTCCGGACCTTATTAATGAAGGAAATCTCGGCCTCATCAAAGCTGCCCAGCGGTTTGATGAAACCCGTGGCTTCAAATTCATTTCCTACGCGGTATGGTGGATCCGCCAAAGTATTTTGCAGGCATTGGCCGAGCAATCCCGTATTGTGCGATTACCGCTCAATAAAGTGGGCCTCACCAACCGTATTCAAAAAGCCTATTCCCAACTGGAACAGCAATTTGAACGCGAGCCCTCACCCGAAGAGCTGGCTGAATTGCTGGAAATGGATATCGAAGAAGTGTCGTCCACCCTCGGTATCAATGCCCGCCACGTTAGTATGGATTCACCACTCTCCGATGGGGAAGACAGTACCCTGATGGATGTATTGGAAAATTCCAATGCTGAAAAAACGGACGATGCCCTGGCCCATAAAGAATCGCTGAAAACCGAGATCGACCGCTCCCTGAAGACCCTTACCGACCGCCAAAAGGAAGTGATCTGCTTCTTCTTCGGCATCGGGGTGGACCATCCTATGAGCCTGGAAGATATCGGCGAGCGCTTCAGCCTTACCCGCGAACGGGTACGCCAGATCAAGGATAAAGCGATTACCAAGCTGAAGGCGTCTAACCGGTGTAAGTTATTGAGGACGTATTTGGGATCTTGATTTATTTTAATAAAAGAAAAGCCGCCTTTCTACTTTTATTAAAATAGGAATGAAATAACAGTAAATTTTAATTGAAGCTGTTCCAAATTAGGGCAGATTCAATTTCTAATCATCTCTCCGCCTTAAAATTGTTCTTTTGTGGAAAGATGAATTTTATGAGTCTAATTTTACAGACATGATACGAAGAAAGGGCTCATTACAGGTTAATCAAAGTAAATTTTTCTGTTTGATGACATTGGTTAAGCAATATCAGCTTCCGATTTACTACATCTATACTGTCAATTGCACAATATCTGTTGTATTCGTTTCTAAATCTTAATGTATCCGTGGGACATTTATAGGATTTGACTAAATAATCACTTGACCTTGTTAAATAAATCTTTGGGAGGCTTACTTTGGCAATTGTTGCTGTAGATAAACTGAATATTATTACTGAATCCCGTTCAAATAAGTCGGGGCCCGCAGCCCCAGATTTGCCATAGACACAAGAAATTAACAGAGAAGACTCATCAAAAACTTCAAACAAATACTGATATATATTCCTATCTCCTTCAAAAACCAAATTGTCCTTAAGAAAAAATTTGAACAATGCTCCGACTCTCTCTTCCCGCAAGTATAGATTATCGTAATAGATAGTTTTTATATTACCAATTGAATCTACTTTAGTCTGATAATTATATAAAAAAACAAGATTTTTCCGCTTATCAAAATTAATTTTGTCTGTCTTCTTACTTGCGACAAAACAAGAGTAAAGAAAAATACAACTTACTATTACAACCTTTTTCATAAACATTAATTTCTGTAATAAGGTGAAGTGTCTGTTTTGGTAACAGGCTGTTTAGTATTTGCATCTGTTACTGTATAGTTTTTTATACCCACAGCTGAGCCATAGTCTGGATTTTGATTCAACATATCTTTCTCATACATAATTTGAAATGGACTACTATTTGCGTAGCCATTTTTTGTAAACACCTGAGTCCCTGTGGAGTTTTTTAGTAGAAAAATGGCTGCGTGTGTTGTCGCTTCACCCCCGTCATTACTATACCTTATAGCATCACCTGTTTCCGGATTTGAAGTATTAGTATACCTTATTATTAATGCTTTATCAAAATTTGCTCCTAAAAGCATTGAAGTAGAAAAGCTCTCCGGTGTGCTAAGCTTTTCTAATGGTTTGGAATCAACTCGGCCATCAGTTGTTAGGTTATCTGTTGAATTCCAGCAGTTATTTATAGCATCACTTTGGTCGTTAGATTTTGATTTTGCTAATTGAGCATTTCCTTCATTTAGCGCCTTCTCCATGCCTTGTAACATTTTTCCTGTACTTCCGCTAAACTCAGAAACATTTATTGAAGATCTATCGCTGTTAAAGAATGCTTTCATTGCAGTTTCCCCGCTTTTACCTCCACCAAAAAGTTTTCGCTTAATCTGGCCTTCTGATAAGCCACTTTCCTTTTTAAAAGACTCCAGATTATCTTTATCATTTGACTTTTTAAGCTGAAGTATCTTTGTCCCATCTTTCCCATCAACAGTCCCAAACTCCCAAAGCCCTTTTGGGTCTATGAATCTGATTGGGTTATTAAAACAATATCTATATGGAGTCCAGCCAGGTGAAAGTTCGCTTAATGGGTCACTATTGAACCAACGACCTACCTGAGCGTCATACATTCTAAAACCGAAGTCCAGCCATTCTAATCCACTACCATCACTGAACTCTTTTCTTTGTTCCTCCTTACCGTTATACTTAAGTTTATTTTCTGCAACACCGTTTAGTGCTTTTGAGCTTATGCCACTCATTACAAGACCGAACGGATAATAATGCGTCTCTTCCAAAATCGCTCCTCTCGTATGTTCCACCCTTAAATCATCAAAATATACATTTCCCTGACTTTCATTACTTACATAGACATAAAGATACCCGTTCTTTTTTACTTCAATATCTGCACCATTATTGGCCTGCATTACTTGTTTTTCCATAGTGCCGGTTATTTCGGGAATCTGCACTACTCCGTAATTCCCATCCACTAATTTAAGTTGTTCTTCGTCCAAAATTACCCAATTTAAGAACGCTTTGGGCCGGTTGTTATTATACAGACCATTCTGATAGGTCAAAAAGCTGTTTATAGGGGTATTGGTAACACCACTGTTGAGTATTGCGGTGCCGGTATGTGTTGTACCAGCAGGGACGCTACCAGTAAAAACACTTATCAGACTCTGTAATATACTGGTGGCATTGGGTAATGTTTCGTTATTGGTGGCACCAGGCTGGTACCAGCCGGTTACCAATGCTTTAAACTTATCACCCGACATAACTTTCAACACCACCCCCGGCCCGGTACGTTTATCAGCCCCGCTGGCATTAAAGAGTTTAACCACTTTAGAGTTGCCACTTATGTTATCAAACCCGGATGGTTTGGGGCTCTCCGTTTGCGGGATCTGAGAAAACAACTGGTTCTCAGTAGCACGGTTGCCATCTTCAATTGTCGCCTGATAAACATCCAGCTTCTGCTCTTCGGTTAGAACCATCCTCACATTACCCAGGTGGTCTTTCAGCATATAATCATAAATAAATGTTCCGGGACTACTACCAACAGGAGGCAAATAACGGATGCGCCCTTCTTCATGGCCGATAAACTGTAATTTATTCTCATAGCCTAAACCTGCCTGTAAAGCAGGCTGATTATATTCTTTCGTTTCATATACACTACCAAGTGTATATTTTGTTGTACTTGTAATTGTAACACCGGTATAGCTTACACCATTGAAAACCACCGAAGCATTGTTCTCCACTGTTTGCTTCTGAATTTTATTTCCTCCGGCATCGTAGTTATAGATAATTGTGCCTTTACCCAATACTGTAATTACAGAAGGAAGGTTAAGATGGTTATATGTAATGCTGCTGATGCCTTTATTATTATCCATGACCATATTGCCATTTGCATCATAAGTATAATCCGTAATGGCATCAAAGGATGGTTGTGGGCTTAAAGTCATCAAAGTAGCTTTCGCAGCTGCCTGAGGATGTGTAGTTGCCGTTCGGAAATCCCCCATCACGGTTTGGGGATCGTTAGCGAAATCTGTCACACTCTTGAGCCGGTTACTACCTGAGTAATAAGTATAGCGAGTAATATCAAGCTGCATACTTCCAGTGAGCTTCAATCCAATTATCTGCAACCGCTTAATATTCCCGTTATAATCATATGCATTTTGTGGTAAGGGACCTGACCCAACGCGAAAGGTAAAATTAACTCCGGCTGTTTGATTAAAGGAACCAGCAGTATATTGGTTAAATGCTGCTACCATAAGTCGATTGGCAGCGTCATAGGTAAAATCGTATTTTCGCTTTTCTCCATTTCCCTTGCTTTTCCAAACCATCCCTTCAATATTGCCATTGAATTGCGGAGAAATGTATAGTTGTCCTCCAATCAGGTTATTATTAGTTTTATCATATCCAAGGTCAAAGCCAAAATACATCCCACCTTCACCAGATGCAGGAGCGGCATCACGTACGTAATCCCGATTCATTCCCAATAGCCAACCACGGATGTTATAATCATAATTGAGTGTCTCAAGACCGTTATTACCGTTATAAACAGGGGCCAACACCTTTTTCTTTAATTGTCCTATTTTATCATATTCGTGCTTTACGATTTGTTGTTCCGGCTTATTTATAGCTATCCCGCCTATCGTACTGTAAATGGCCTTTTTAATGCTCAGCAATCGGCCCAAGTCATCATATTGGTTCTTTGTTACTAGAATATGCTCCTGCGGGTTAGCGTTACTGATCTGCTGTTGATGTACCATTACCAGTGGCTGACCAGCCCAACTGTATTCAGTTGTTAAAACATCTGTCCCGCCATTCATATTGGTGCTTTGAACCTGTATTGGCTTACCTTTACTGTCATAATATGTTACTGTGTTGATAAATGTAGTAGTGCCAAGAATCTTTGTCTGGGTCCATGTTACCAATCCCTTCACTGCATAGCTGGGTTCCGGCATTTGCGGATAAGGCCACTGCGTCAGATCAGTTGCAAGCAGGTACGTATTCCATGTTGTATTAAACGACATTCCTGCCGGTATTCCGGAATAATTATCATATTTTGTCCTTGTCAGCATTTCATAACCAATAGTAGTATTTGGATATATAAGGGGACTGCTACCCGCATTCTGCTGATGTTGAGAAAACGAAGACCCATCATTATTCCAAAGACCTGTTTCCGACGGACGATTCATAAAATCATATTTTGTAACCAACCATTTATCCTGAACCCTCATATTGGCATCCTGCGTCATTATCAATCTGTCCTTATTATCATAAACCATATATACCTCGCCGGCACCCGGTACTTTTTTCATAATCATCCGGTTTCTTTCATCATACTCATAACGAAAGCACTGCTCGTTAAGTATTTCAGTAGTTAATACCCATCCGTTACTAACAAGCGTTTTTACTCCTTCCGGTTGAATCACACACCGTAGGTTCCCCATATTATCATATAAATAATAAGTGCAGAGCCAGTTTGTATACCCAATACCAGAACCATTATCCGCTGTACCGGCAGTGTTAGTAGAAAACTGCGTTTTTTTAAGTATTACGTTTCCGGAAAGATCTTTAAGCTCAATTGTTTGAACGCCATGTTCATTAGCAGTGATTAGCTTAAATAATTTACCTGCTGGATAGTTGCCTCCGTTGCTTGAAACCGCAACAGCATAATTTCCAAAATCTCCCGGAATATTTGTAACATCCCAGATCTTCACAAGATCAAGATCAGTATTGCTGAGATGTTTATTCGTGACAGGATGTCTGTTATATGCCTCTGGATAAGCTTCGGAACCCACCCAACTAACCCCGGGAGCAAATGACTCGTTGACGCGGTTTAATGGTGAAGCTTCAAAATTGGTTTTACTGTAAGCCCAGTTAAGTTGTGAAGCACCTACATTTGTTTCACCAACCTGACCATTGAGCTGGGTGTTGTAAAAACTAACCTGCTGTTGAAAAGGATTAAGTTTGAAGTTACCGTCACTAAGTGAGCTATTGCCGCTAGTAGTATTTGCTGAAAAAGGCAGGTATTTTAAAGACTCCTTGCCCATGTTATCTAAAACCACTGGTGATACAAGGTCAGCAGAGATGCCCGTCTTTGTTTCCAGGGATCCCTGTTTGATGACAGTTTGCAGTGGCCGCCCTAACCCATCGATATACGTCGTTGATTGCATTGCATCTCTGACAGGCATTATGCTTACACTTAAAGGGTTGGTAACTGGTGACTTTAATGACCAACTCCTGACGTAGCTTACTGTAACAAGTCCAGGATACTCAGCTGGTGGTGTAACAGGTTGGGCATGAGTAAATGCCGACACCATCAAAAACATACTGAACACTATCAGCTTTCTTGAATACTGGGTTGATATAATTCGATTCATCTTTATTCGATTATTTTTTGAATATTAATTTTACCGGAAGTGTGAATATATTTCCAGTTGGGAAAGGCCCAGAAATAAGTTGGATAAAACACTTGCCGTCACTTTTGATAATCGCCTGCCAAATCCTATTGGGTTCATTAAATGTTACAATTTGTTCATAACCCGGCGTATATAATACATCCATAACGCCCAAAAATGTTACTGTTCCCCAACTCATTCCTCCGGGTAGATTGCGAAGAACTGTCAATTCTGCCGTTATACTATCCCCTTCAATTTTGAAATAAGAACCGACTAAACTCCAACCTTCAAATTGATTTGGTATAAAACGGCTCGTATCAGTTGGTTCATTAAGATTTCTGTTTTCCTGCATGACTGCAGACATTCCATCTACTGAAGCGAATGTTATAATCATAACGACCATCGCAGCCCGTAGCAGAAATTCATTTCTTATAATCATTTTTTTCACTAATAACAATCTATGCATGTTATATTGTTTTAAGGTGTATATGTACCGGTAATCTGTACTGGGTTTGCGCCAATACTTCCTGAAAGTAATACGTCTCCGGATTGAGTTATAGTGATCATACCTGTTACCCCACCTGAGTTGTAACTGAAATTCTTATTGACAGATGGCAAAAACAGGGGGCCAGTTAATGTTCCGATTTTGATTCCGGAACCTCCGCCAGGACTTGTCCTGGTTATAACTAAAGAAAAACTAGCCACTCCCGCATCAAGCGAAAAATTGGAATACACACAACTGTAGCTGCAACATGCATTATATGACCAAATGGGCATACATGGTGCATTAGCGTTAGCATATACAATGCCATTAACATCAATTTCGTGCTGTGCTTTCTGGTCGGCGTCGGCCTGGCTTATAAAAGAACCATACTTATCTGCAGGAACATTATACCAAATTCGGTTTTCATAACCGTAAGGGCAGTTTGTCCCATAAACTATTTGCGATTTCTGAATATTCCGGTATGGATAAGTGATGATATCTTTATATTTATACTCGTTTTGGCTAATGATGCGATTATCGTTGTCTCTTACCCTTATAAGGCGGCCCATGAGATCGTATTCATAAAATGTGCTGACTCCATTTTGATCTTTAGACTGCTTCATTCCCCAATCCGACTTACTGTCATACAAATAAGTTCCTACAAATGCGTTACCTAATTGCGTGCGTACCTGATCAACAGCACCTAACAATTGCGCATCACCACCAGAGGGATAAGTAAGAACCTGTTGACTTACTAAAGGTTCCACTGTAGAATATTCAGCACCAGCAATTTTTGCTACAGGTCTTGTTTTGAAATAGCTCCATAAGAATGAATTCTTTATTCCGTCATTATTCTCGAATTCTAAAATGTTACCTTTTTCATCATACCTGTTAAACTGAATAATAGTGTAAGGGGTGCTACTACCATTTTGCCGGGTAACTGTCTTCGGCTTAATTAACACATTAGAATTAAAAAAGTCATAATTAGTCTTATCCTTTCCGATTGTTACCCCAGCCAGAATTGTCTCAGTTTCCACCGGCACACCAATCATGTTTCTTGCCCCCATTTCATCATAAACCGTTTGACCTGCAAAATGATACGGATATTTGATTTTGTTAACAATCGTATTGCCTTTACTATCATTGTCTGACGATTCAATCAGATTACCCACAGCATCATACGATAAAATCTTTTCTGTTTGCACAAATTGCCCGGATGCTACGCCAGTACCATAAGTTTTAACAGTGATTTTATAATTCAGAAATTTATAGGTATAATATCCGAAGGCAGTACCTGTTGTATAGTTCGGAATATACGATGATGGAAGTATAATAAATCCGGGCATATTCGGTAGCTGAAACCCCGCAGCCAGGGAACCAATATAGGGATTTAATAGAGTAGCTGTTGTACAGTACCCCCCAAAAGCCTTCCTCAGACTACGGACAAAATTTGAATCAGCTCCGGCCCCTATTCTTGTATATGTATAATCGGTTTTCTTAACAAGTTGTCCAGATGCATTATACCATTCTTCACCCAGCGGCTCACCCCTTTCAAATGCACGACTCCTGTAAGGTATGCCCATCTCCGGAGGTGTTATATTAGTAATTGGGTCATGATCGGTAAACCCATTATCGTGATTTGTATACTTAAAGATTTTATATGAACCATCTTTGTATTTCTCAACCACCTCACTATATCCGCATAGCGCTCCTGAATTACCACTAAGAGGTGCAATCCCATTTGAGGTATACATTGTAAGATACTGTCCTGAAGATGTTGTAACTGAATAATTATAGTGATTTGAAGCAGGTTTTCCGTCTAAAATCCCGCTTGATGTAAGAGTGTTTATATCAGCAGAAGGAGTATATCCATAGACATAAAAAAAATCCCTTACATCTGTATTTCCAAAGCCATCGCTATTAGTCAATTTTTTTAACCGCAATCCTCCGGCTTTTCCATACCCGCCCGGCGCATATGCTCTTGTACTGGGCATCAGATATTTACCATACTCATTCCCTTCATATTCAAATGATGATGTGCCACCTGTTGGATAAGTAATAGATGTAAGTATATCAATTTTTGTAGCTATCAAGCTAGGTTCTCTATTCAGTAACATATTACCACCATACCAATCATACCCACCGTAAGTTGGCTCTCTTTTCAAAAGCCGGTTGTTTGCAAAGCCCCAATGATCTGTTAAATCAGTGACGTACCCCGGAGCTGCACTGCCATAATCATTGTAAGTCAGTCCATAATCTTGCGATTCGTTTCCCGGGGCACTTCCTTTGAATTTAACTGACAGTAATTTAAGCCTTTCATAGGGCGATTCCTTATAGCTCAATACAACACGTTTAAAGGCGGTTTTTGCCATATTATTACTGTAATCCCAATTCGAAATTGTGAGACTGTCCAGCTTAAACCAAACAAATTTGTTACTGCTGATTACTCCATCAGCATAAATACCATTAGCAGAATAATAAGGTACTGAACCAGCAGATTGCATGAAATTAAAATACTCAAGGGGTATCCCTTGTTGCGGACTTTGTTGTGAAGGCAGACGCCCCAATTCATCCCTGAAAACTTCAAAATAAGTACTGGTAGGGTAGCTAAGTTCATTGCTTTTAGAAAACTTAAAATCTACAACAACACCGCTGGATGTTGAAATTGACTTCGCATACACAGGCCATGTGATATTACCTGATATTCCTTTAGATTCAAAAGACTTTGGCTGATCACATTGCTTTACATAAAATCCGTTCTTACTTTCAAAATACTGAAAGCTGCTTTGAAACGGCCCTCTCTCATAATTTATACTCAGCGATCCGGTATTATCCGGCCATTTTATTTCAACAAGATTCCAACTTGAAGCAATCATCCAAACCCTGTAATTAAACCCTGGAGGTGTAATACTGGAAGAATACTCAATACCATCATTAGAACCATTATCTCCAAAAACATATTGTATACCCTGATCATCGACCAATGTAAACTTTGAAAATACTTTCGGCCGGAAATATGGGAAGTTTGAAGAACCCGGCATACTGCTATTAAAAAAGGGATGCACTATATCGGTCGGATTGAAAATGACTTTTATATTCTTATTACATTGTACCCGCCAATTACCCAAATGATCCAGGAAAAACTTCCCCGAATATCCAAGAAAATTGAAAGTAAATTCATCAGGTTCTCTATCCAAACGATCAAGATCCTGATTGTAATTCGGGTTACTTGTGCTCAGGTCAAGTAATGTGTCAGTTGAGCTCCAATTAAAGGTATTTAATCTGTTATAGGTATAATAATATCCGAAAATGTTGTAATCAGGACTATTCCATTCATCAGGAAATTTATTCATCTTTCGGGTTATAACTCCACCAAAATTAAGCGCCCAGTTTGAACCGACCCATGAGGGGTGGGCTTCAGGTCGAAAGCCCTGTGCATGATAACTGAGGCTGATAGGAAAATTCAAACCTCTTTCCTGAATAGTATAAACCGGGATATTAACAGATGGTAGTCCTGTAAAATATGTAACAGGCACCTCACCGTACAATCCGATAGAATTTGTATTAGGAGTTTGAATTACCGGACCTGCAGGTTTATTACTTTGGCAAAAACCTGTGAACGGGAAATAAAATACGAAAACAAAAATTAGTTTCTTTAACATCATAGTTAATTTTACTTCGTGAATATAAAGTCTGTTAAAAACAATATCCTAATCGGAAAACTATTGCCTGAGTTTTAGGCACCTGCTGATAACTCAGAAAGTCCCAGTACAATCGCACACTGGTTTGTTTAAGGAATTTTGTTTTTAATGAAATCTTTTTACTGAAACCGATAAGGCCAGACTGTTGCATTTCGGACAAGTTTCCTGTCAAAGGGTAAGCAGCCAATTGCTCGGTTAAGCGAGGACGGTAATTTTGCTCATAGCCTCCACTGATCCAAAAGCTGCCTTTGATCTTCCAATCAATAAAGCTGCGGATGCCCGCCCCTTCACTGGTGAATTTGATTGCATTTATACCACGGCCAAGGCCCAGTTTGAATGCGCCTCCCACTCCGATCACGGAACGATCATTGAGTTTGTACCCAAGCGACAATCCGATATCGGTACTATTGGGCCAATAGCTATTGCCTTTTTGTGACTGTAGCGTAGTGCCGATTTCTATCCGTTGGAGGAAGGATTTTGTGCGCAGATTATTTGGCCTAAACCCTTGCGGCGACTCATCTTCTGATGAACTACCACCCGCCTTGATTATCTTATTCTTCAGTTCACTCAACTGGCTTTGCGCCGCGCTCAGATTTTGTTGAAAGGTTTCCCGGGCATTCGGGCCACCCGCTGCCAACTGATTCTGTATAAGGCTATTCACCTGCGCGCGAGTCTGTAGTCCTGCGAGCGAGGCTGCGCCACCTCCGGCATCGGGCGTGCGGAATAAGGATGCGAGCATGGAATTACGTTGAAGGAAACCCGTAAAGCCAGGCACTTTTTCCAGTAGCTTCATGGCCAACTCTTCTGTCTTGCGCGGATCGGATAGGGTCTGCTTTAAATTCTTAATGGTTTCTACGTAATACCAATTCTCCTTCGTTATTTTCTGCAGATACTTAGATTTTCCGAGGTATTGAAGTGCATGCTCCATCAGTTGCTTCTTGCGTTCCTTTATGAATTGCTGTAAGGCATCTGTTTGCTTCATCCGTTCATTCAGTTTGGCCGTTTTATCTTTTGCCTCCTGTAGAGGCTTCAGCACTGTCTGATTAAGCTGGTCTTTTTTATGTTCCAGGTAATTGATGGTGGTGGTGAGTTTATCCCGGTATTCATTATACGGCCCCCTGTAATTATCCGCCGCCACTTTGCCCTGCTTGTATTTTTCCAAGAGTGATGCGAATGTAAGTTGGTCATTGGCAAACAAGCGCTGCGCCGTCTCCGGGCTTGCTTTCTCCAATATTGTTTTGATTTTTGCCTCCCATTTGGCCAGCCGCTCCAGGGTCTTTTCTGTTTTCGCGGTTACGGCATGATAATACTTATCTGTTTTGGAAGAAATAGCCTGAACATACTTAGTGGAAAGCTTCGACAACTGTGCCAGCGAACTGTCTGCCTTTTCCACTACCTGCTGCGCAGATAAGGAAAGGCATAGCAATGTCATGAACCCCGTAAAGAGAGTTTTGCATTTCATGGTGCTGGTATTGGTTCAGTTAATAATAGACAAACAACTTAACGATAGGCTGCTTCTTTTATGTTGAATTTTTAAAAAATTATTTTTAACCCGGTTGTTTTAATTTTTAACTAAGAGTAAATCCTTATAATTTTTTTTATTGCTATACAAATCTGCATGCATAGCACATTACTTCCAAGTTAAATCCCGTAACTGTGCAATATTTAGAATAACTGTACACATTCTCTACATAACTGTGCATCTGAGTTTTTCATTTTCACTTTATTATACTAACACACAACAGCTTATAGTTTCAATCAATCAATGACACTTTCCTGATGCAAGAAAAGTATATGCAATTAATTGCATACTTCACAGGTGTATCTGTAAATTGGTACGTAAACTCATTATTGTGAATACAACAACAGGTTCACTTTACAAAAAGTGCTATGGTTTCATGCTCGAAGGGAAGTGTGTGTAAGTATGTGTCCAGAAAATCTATCAGGAGAAAGTAAAATAAAAATCGCTATACTATTTCATGGCTTACTCTCCTACTGATAAAACAATATACAATGCTACAATTTTTTTTATATTCCCACCAACTATTTTTTTATTTTTTTAACCCGTATCAATTATTTTATTAATTACATTAACTCCTAAGAAAAGTTATTATCGCCCCATACATTTCATACCTGGCCCGCTACTACTTAGTTATGTAATGATAAAACTTGTGCAATTCTTTCAATCAGCCATGAGAAAAAAACGTTTAAAAAATGTTTTTTTCTCATGGCTGATTCATTTTTATACCCAAATACTTTCGTTCAGAAACTTATGCGTTGCAGAAACACTGGGCGATAATGAAATTATTTTCAGATAAGTATTATCACTTATGCCCAGCCCATATCAATAACTATTTATGCTTCATCTCCGTAGCACGCCCGGCATCGGCCCTTTTAACGATGCCTGGTGGCTAGGCGAATTGCGGAAATGGTTAAAAAAAAGGAGACGGTGGCGGGAAAAAATGTATTGGCGAAAAACAACCGCTATCGAGTTCTTACTTATTTATCACTTTCTGTTTCTCTTCAATCAGCATATCTTTTTGCTCCGTACCGCTTATCCTTACTTTGAAAAAATAAGTAAGCAATAACCTTTTATCTAAAAAAAAATAGACCGGGATAGTCAATAAAACAACCCTACCCTTATAATAGGTATCCAAATCATTATTACCCAGAAAACGAAAATAATATTCTTCCAGGCTCTTCCAACCACCTATTGGATTCTCAATTAATTTGGCAAGCGTATGTAAATAGTTGACGGAGTCACATATTTTGGAGTCATCCGTAGACATAAAATTTTCAAATAGAGTCTTTTCAATATCATACGTATCCTTATTTTTATTTGTAATACAAAAACTATCAGAAAAGGTATTACATGCTTTATTTCGAATACATACAAACCCTAATGTGCTTTTGGGGTCAGCGATTGTATAAGTAAAACGCTGGTAGTCGCTGAACGCAAGCTTGATTGTCTTAGCCGGTATTTTAAATCCCAAATCTGAATCCAGTTTCTCCGATAACTTATCAATGATGGCCCTTTTGAAGAAGTAAAAAGAAGTGTCACATTGTGAAAAAAGGCTAAGCGAACACAAGAAGAAAAAAAAGGTAAGTACATTTTTTTTGCAAATCATTCAGAATAGTATTTCATTTATTATACTGTCTCGCCCGTCGTCTCCCCACCCAGCCCTGTACACAGGCGGGACGCCGGGCGAATACGAAGTTAACTTTCCTCATTTTACTTTCATCTCCGTTGCAAGCCCGGCGTCGGCCCTTTTGACGCTGCCTGGTGGCCAGACGCCTGAAGGAAATGGTAAAACGTGAGAGATTTTTTTTCGCTCTTCTTACCCCGCCCAGCCTTGTGCACTGGTGGTACGCCAGGCAAATACAAAGTCAACTTTCTCTTTAAGCTTTCATCTCCGCGGCACTCCCGGCATCGGCCCTTTTATCGCTGCCGGTTGGCCAGACACCAGACCGAAATGAATATTACATCAAAAAAAAGAAGGCTGGATGGTATTAACACCGATTTCACCATTCGGACGGCAAAAATCCGGTATATGCAGATGCCCTAGCCAATAAAAGCCCAAGTCGTTAATAATCAGCACCCTGCCCGATATATCCCGCAATGAAAATACATTCATTTTCTTTACCTTTGCCATTCTTAAAAAAGTGAACATCATCTGTTCACTTTTAATTTTTACATCGTGAAATACGAAGACTATGTTTAATTCATTGCAGGAGAAACTGGAATCCGCGTTTAAGAACCTCAAAGGCCAGGGTAGGATCACCGAACTGAACGTGGCCACCACCGTGAAAGATATCCGTCGCGCCCTGGTGGATGCGGACGTAAACTATAAAATCGCCAAAGAATTTACCGATAAAGTAAAGGATAAGGCCGTTGGTGAAAAAGTTATCAATGCCATTTCTCCGGGTCAACTGATGATCAAGATCGTGAAGGATGAACTGGCCGAACTGATGGGTGGTACCGAAGCCGTTTTCAATGCAAAAGGCAATCCGGCTGTAATACTGATCGCGGGCTTACAGGGTAGTGGTAAAACCACATTCAGCGGTAAACTCGCCCATTTTCTCAAAACCAAAAAAGGCTTGTCCCCCATGCTGGTGGCCGCCGACGTATACCGCCCCGCGGCGATGGAACAATTGCGGGTATTGGGTGAACAGATCGGCGTGGATGTACATATCGAAGCAGAAAGTAAAGACCCGGTGGACATTGCCCGCAATGCTATTAAAGAAGCCCGCAGCAAAAATAAAAATGTGGTGATCGTGGATACCGCCGGCCGACTGGCCGTAGATGAGGCCATGATGAATGAAGTGGCCAATATCAAAGCGGCTGTGAATCCGCAGGAGATCCTCTTTGTGGTGGATAGCATGACCGGCCAGGATGCAGTAAATACCGCCAAAGCATTCAATGAACGACTGGATTTTACCGGTGTGGTACTGACCAAACTGGATGGTGATACCCGCGGTGGTGCGGCCATTTCCATTAAATACACGGTAAATAAACCCATCAAATTTACCAGCAGTGGTGAAAAGATGGATACCCTGGATATCTTCTATCCCGAAAGGATGGCACAACGTATCCTTGGCATGGGTGATATTACCTCACTCGTGGAAAAAGCACAGGAGCAGTTTGATGAAGTGGCCGCCAAAAAACTGGAAGCCAAAATCCGTAAGAATAAATTTGACTTTGCTGATTTTAAAATGCAGCTCGAGCAGATCAAGAAGATGGGGAATATGAAAGATATGCTGAGTATGATTCCCGGTGTGGGCAGCAAGGTAAAAGACCTCGATATCAACGACGATTCCTTCAAAGGCATTGAGGCCATGATCAATTCTATGACACCCGCAGAGCGGGCCGATCCTGACCTGATCGATGGCAACCGGAAAAAAAGGATCGCCAAAGGTGCCGGAAAAGACATTCAGGAAGTGAACAATTTCATGAAGCAATTTGAACAAATGCGCTCCATGATGAAGAATATGAATAAAATGGGGGCATTTGGGCGGATGATGCCGGGGATGAAGAAGTAAGAAAGTCGGGAAGACGGAAAGACCATAAGACCGAAAGACAGTCTCTCTGACTTCCGGACTACGGACTTACAGACTTACGGTCTTTCGGACTCTCGGTCTTCCGGACTACGGACTACGGACTTACAGACTCACGGACTCACGGTCTTCCGGACTTTCGGACTTCCGGACTTGTATTCTCTCTCTCTTTGCCATTTCCAATTCCCTTACTATATTTGCCCTCCGGTTTCCACCGGCCCCGATGAAAGTCGGGATAACAATTATTGTTTAACGCTGTTAAATTTCTATTTATGTCAGCAAAAATCCGTCTTCAAAGACACGGGTCTAAGAAAAGACCCTTCTACTTCATCGTTGTAGCCGACGCTAGGGCTCCCCGCGATGGTAAATTCATTCAGAAATTAGGTACTTACAATCCCCTGACCGTTCCGGCTACTATCCAGTTGGACCGCCAGAAGGCTTTGGAGTGGCTGAACAAAGGTGCTACACCAACTGACACCGTTCGCCGTATCCTCAGCTTTAAAGGTGTATTGTACCTGAAGCACCTGCTCCGTGGTGTGGGCCTGGGTCTGTTTGATGATGCTGCCGCAATGGAAAAGTTCACCAAGTGGAGTGCAGAACATGAAGCTCAGATCAAAAAACGCCAGGAAGACGCACTGCGCAACAGAAGGGCCAGACGTCCTATGCCGGGCCGCAGGCCTGAAAGAAGGACAGAAGGTGATTCTTCTGCCAGCTAAGTGCTTATGTACGGATATATGAACCGCGTTTGCGGGGAAGATCCAGATCCTGAAAGTTCTGAATCCCGGCTTTAGAGCCGGGATTTTTTTTGCCACTAATGGCACGAAGGACACGAATGAAAACTACGCCTGCGGCGTTTAAGTTAGCCACAAATGAACACAAATGGACACAAATAATACAGAACACCTTCGGTGTTTAGGCTGGCCTCAGATGAACACAGATGGACACAGATGAATACAACTTGTATTTCTCCCAAAACTCCAAACCTCAGCGTGCCACCAACCAACTCCCCCTAATAATCAGGGATGGCATGTGAATAGATATTAATTTTACGGCGCAGAATATATACTCCATGGCAGAATATTTAAAGATCGGGAAAATCGTGGCCGTACACGGGCTCAAAGGTGAAGTGCTGCTCAAGCATGAACTCGGAAAAAAAACATCGCTTAAAGGTCTGCAAGCCATTTTTGTGGAAGAAAAGAAAAATGCATTCCTCCCCTGGTTCATTGAAACCACCAAAATAAAATCCGAACAGGAACTCTATATCAAATTAGAAGGGATCGATACCCGTGAAAGCGCAATTCAAATTATCCAAAAAGAAGTATGGCTGCCGGAACCTGACTTTAAAAAATTTGCCGCCAAATCCGTACCTGCAGGCATGCTTGGCTATACTATCATTGACAACGGTGAAAAACTCGGCGAAATACTTGAACTCATTGAACAACCCCATCAGTTACTTTGCCGCCTGGAAATTAAAGGCAAAGAAGTATTGATTCCCCTGCATGAAGACTCCCTGCAGAAAATAGATCACCGGAAAAAAGAAGTACTGGTAGAACTGCCGGATGGCTTATTGGATGTATACCTCGGATAATAACCTCTTCACCCATCCTATGCTTTTCTTATTAAAATATAAGAAATAACAACTACGTATATATACTGAAATTCAATTTTTTAGCATATTTTTTATAATATGTTAAATGGTTTTCCCCTACCTTGCAGACCCAATTTTCACTTGTAAGATTACGTAATCGACAGCCTTATAAGCCATGAATCCGACGACTATGATATCCAGCAACAATTTTATTTTATTATTTCATTAAACCCAGTTATGAAAAAAAAAATTACCCTTTTTTCTATTTTATTCGCTTTATTAGTTGATCAAAACGCAAATGCACAATGCCCTGTCCCCAGCGGAATGGCAGCCTTTACCACAACATCAGGCACAGATTGTAATATTATTGTTACGCGGGCTATTTCCTTAAGCACGGTGGAAATTTTTAATAGTACAGGAAGTATCGCTTTTGCTACTGCCAATAGCTCTGGCGTTGCCCTGTTCACGTTCCCCTGCAGCGACGGACCTGTTACAAATATCATTTCATCTACAAGCGCCGGTTTTTGCAATACGTTCACCATTAGTGCAGGCACCAGCCTTCCTATTAAACTCACCTCCTTCTCTGCTCAATTGTCTGTACAAAATACAGTACAGTTGAAATGGGAAACTTCCTTTGAATTAAACAACGAGAAATTTGAGATTGAACGTAGTGCAGATGGTATTTCCTATACCCGGCTGGCTAGCCTTCCCGGAGGGACATTTGGTGCAGAAAAAAGAGCATACTCGTATGAAGACAAAACATTTTCTTCGGGCGCTATAAGCTATTACCGGTTAAAACAAGTGGATCACGACGGTAAAACAAGTTATTCCAACATTGTTTATGTGAATAATGCTGCTACCAGTGGTAATTACTCCGTATTCCCCAACCCCATTGCTCCCGGATCAAATGCTATTCAGTTAAAAGGCATTCCTGCCAGTGAAGTAAAGTATGAAAACATTTCTATTTCCAATTTAGCAGGCCAGGCTGTCCCCTATAAAATTACTGGCGCCAACACCATCGAAATGGACCCCAAAAGGGCCCCCGGTTATTACTTCATTAAGATAAAGGGTACAACACTAAAACTATTAAAACAATAACCCTTTACACAGTTATAAAAAATCCCGGCACAAAAATGTGCCGGGATTTTTTATGGTCCTATCACCCATATATCATTTTCAAACAATACCGATTCCCCGGATAAATAAAGCAACTCCCCTATTTCGGACCCTTAATAAAATCAGCCAACAACTTCATCCGGAAATACAGGTTACTGAGCATGGCCGGAATATTATTTTTAACATTCAGCACGGTGTTCCCATTCATTTTTTTGATGATACGCAGCTCCTCTATTTTTTCATCGATCTTATCCGTAAGGCGACCACTATCCCACCCGATATATTTTTTATTCCGATCATCAAAAATATGGTAGGGTTCAATGCTTCCGGGTTTCAGTTTGCTGAACTTAAAATTACTTTCCATCCCTTTCTTTATCGCCTCATTGCTCAGCATTTCGATCATCACATCGGCAGCCACATTGTTCTTATACGCGTTGTGAAACACCAGCAGATTATTCCGAAGCTCCCGGATGATCTGCTTCTTCAATATATCATTGGTCTTGCTTTCTTTGGTTAAAAAAGAAAGCAATTCCTTGAGTGGTTCTATGCCGGATTTTAGCCAATCGAGTTGCATAGACTAAAAATAATCATTCAGCACCAAACCTTATGCAATAGCCGGCATTTTTACGGATTCTCCATTACCCAGACATTGCCCGGATGCCTTTCTGGCCTGCAGTGCATTTTTCAGTTGAATAAAATGCCGTTGCTGATGTGCCACCAGGAAACGGAACGTATCCCCCAGTTTGAGTTTGATGAATCGTGATATGGATATGGGTACCCGAATGGAACCGAGATTTTTTTCGGATGCAACTTCCAGCAATAACAATAATTGCTGTTGCCCCGATAGAAAATAGATCAATACTGGTTGCCAGTCCGGCTGTGGGCCGGGAACATGTTCTTTCGGGGATTTCATTTTTTTCCGGATCTGCTCATCCGGACCTGCTTTCATGAGGCGTGTGAAAAAATCGCCCAACCAACCCGGCCGGTAATTACTAAAAGCCGGTTTTTCTGCTTGCATGGCCCTTTCAATGGCAGGCAGGTAATACCGGTTATAACTGTTGAGGTGCTCCAGTATCTGTGCCACACTCCACTCGCCGGAAGCGGGAGCATCCAGCAGGCAGCCAGGGTCTTCATGGTTGAGCAGTGTGGCCGTTGCTATCATCGCGCGTACATCACTTTGCAAACCGAGGATTAGTGTCTGACAATTCATTTGTGCCATAGGTTTATAATTTGATGCAAACCTATTCTCCCTCAATTCCAAAAATCTTGGCCTATACCAAGATTTTATCTGCGGAATATTATATTCTTACGGTGCCCAGCAATTTGCTGAATGTGGTGGCGTCGAGGCCCAGGTAAGAAGCCAGGTATTTATGGGGGATCAACTGAAGTACCTGCGGGCTTCTTTTCAGGAGGGTGCGGAACTTTTCTTCTGCACTGAAGCATTGTAATTCCACCTGTCTTGTCAGTAATCCTTTGATGACATACCCGGTAAGCTGTAATATCATCCGCTGAATGGAGGGATAGCTTTCCATCAGTTCCGCTATTTGCTTATAGCTGGTGCGCAGCAACCGGGAGCGTGTCAGCGTTTCATAAAAAAATGAAGAAGGGGTTTGTGTAAGAAAGGAATCGGCAATACCCCCGAAAGATGGCGGATACATGAATACCACCGTGGCTTCCTGTTTTTCTTCCCCGATATAAAAGGCGCGCTGCACCCCTTCCACTACGAAATAGAGATAACGCTCTGTTTCCCCGGCCGCAGTGAGTATGGTCTTGCGTTTACATTCCAGGGGCTGCCAGTTATGGCAAAAGACGTCCAGCTCTTTGTCTTTCAGCGGGTATAACTGTGCTATGAAATTCCGTAATGGGGTGCTTTCTGTCATACTGGTCAATTCAGCTTTTCAAATATAAAACCAATTCACGGGCAATAGGGTAAAGAAATTTACCTTTATGCCGGCATGAACGAAGCGAAAAAACATATTGCCCACTTTGATCTGGATTCTTTTTTTGTATCGGTGGAAGTGCTTAACAATCCTTCACTGAAAGGCAAACCTGTATTGGTGGGTGGTTATGAAAGAGGCGTGGTGGCGGCCTGCAATTATGAAGCGCGCAAATATGGTATACATTCTGCCATGCCTATGAAAAAAGCCATGCAGTTGTGTCCGCATGCCATTATCACCAATGCGAGCCGGGATCAGTACAGTAAATTTTCCCGTTGGGTAACGGATATCATTGCAGCCAAAGTACCGCAGTTTGAAAAAGCCAGTATTGATGAGTTTTATATCGATCTGTCCGGAATGGATAAATTTTTTGGCGTAAGCCAATATGCCAAAGAGTTGCGCCAGCATATTATGGCGGAGACCGGATTACCCATTTCATGCGGACTTTCTTCCGCCCGCTTCATCAGCAAAATGGCCACTAATGAAGCCAAGCCCAATGGCTTCCTTGAAATTCCGCACGGAAAGGAAACTGATTTTTTGTGGCCGTTGGGTATTGAAAAGATCAATGGCGTGGGTAAACAAACCGAACAACAATTAAAAAGTTTCGGACTCTATACCATTGCAGATATTGCCCGCACTCCCATTGAAGTAATGGAACGCATTGCAGGCAAATGGGGCGAATCACTCTGGCATAAAGCGCATGGACGCGGCAGTGCCGAGATCACCACCGACTGGGAGCAGAAAAGTATGAGTCATGAAAATACATTTGATAAAGACCATACGGATACCGAATTTTTATATAAGGAACTGGTGAGGCTTACAGAAAAAACAGCTTTCTCCCTTCGGGAAGATGAAAAGATGACGGGCTGCATCACGGTGAAGATCCGGTATTCTAATTTTGAAACCATGTCCAGACAGGAAACCGTGGATTATACTGCACTGGATGATGTACTGATTGCTAAAGTGAAAGACCTGTTCAACAAAGCCTGGCAAAAAGGAAGACCTGTTCGTTTACTGGGTGTACGATTCAGTCATATGATACCCATTACCACACAAATGAGTTTGTTTGATAACAATGTGGAAAAACTGAATCTCTACAAAGCCGTGGACGATATCAAGGAACGGTTTGGGAGCAAACTGGTAACGAAGGCCGTGAATACTGCAAAGAAGGCGGATTAAATTATTTTCTTCAACAGAAATTTACCGGCAGCCCACCAGCTTAATAGAAATAAAATAAATAGCAGTCCTGTTATCAATGGATTGGAAAATGCCTGGAATAGCGGTTGCTTATCTGCCAGTAAATAAAGGGGCAATCCCGCCAGCACGATGGAAACACCCAGGCTGAAAGCGGTGGCAGTAGCGGGCTGCATCGGAAGGCTGCGGCTCATCATTTGCAATGTAAGGGGTACAGAGCTTTGCAAACAGGCGATGCCCCCGCACAATGCATAGATATCCGTTTTCCCAAATTGAAAAAGCAATAAGGCCATCAGCATAGAGCCATAGAGGTATCGTTTGATGCCGATTCGGTCGGCAGCAAAGCCACCGATGATCTTGCCTGCAAAAGCGCTAAGGCCCAGGTATAGTATTCCGTTTTCATAATTTTCGCCCACATAGTTCACCACATCAAATAAAAAGGAACGAAAACACATCAGCACTAATATTCCGAGCATGATCCAATCGTGATTATCCAATTCGCTTTCTTTGGATACCATTGGCTGATAAGCTGGAATCGAATTTCGGATAATGATAAAATATAATAAAAGCGATGCCACTATCACCAATACCGGAATGAAAATGCCGGTATTGCCCAGCAGGCCACCTGCCGTTAAGCCCAATACACCGGGAGCCGTAAATAATCCGAGCGGGCCAGTTTTATTCTGATGTACCTGCAGGCAGATGGCACCGCCCGTTACATGTACAAATGCAGAAGCTAATCCAGACACAATGATCGCTGCTTCCGGAGAAATAAAATATACTACGGCGGCCAGGGGCAATAATAGTAGCGATAACCGGGCGGCCAATCCGATATGCCGGGTTCTATCGAGCCAGAATCCGACCGGCAACTGACCGCCAAATCCGATGACCGCATAGATGCTGGCAAATAAAAAACTTTGCTGGTAAGAATGAGTAAGTGTATAGGTGGCCAGCAAAAAACCCGCAGCCAGGTCATTCACCCCGTGGAGAAGCCCCCAATAAAGCGGTTGTCCATTTATTTTCATAAACTACCTCATAAAATGATTGATGATAATTCCGGTACCATAACTGAACCCATTGGCAAGTAATGAGACCAGAATAGCCTTACCAGCTTTTTGCTCCACCAGTAAATAATAACCGGTGGCTTCGGCAATCGTTACACCCGCCTCCAGCAGGTTAATATCCAGCGTGGTACTGATCAACAAATAATGCAAAAGTGGCCAGGTAAACAGGTTGAGCAGCACAAAGGGCATCAACGCTCTTTTCCAAACATTGCGGTAGCCTGCATACACAACCGGCGCTTCGAGCAGCAGGGTGAGTACAAAGAACGACCAGGCGATCATGCTCCTTTTTGTTTTCGCTTCTTTACCACATACCAGACTATCAATGCCACCAATGCTGCCACGGATACGATGATCAGCCATTTGGCACTGCTGTGCTTTTCAAAAAAGCTTGGGTCTTCCCGAAGGTCAAGCAGGTATTGTATCATCTTCTTTAAATTTATCCGTTACCTAAAAAGAAAAAAACGATGGCAATGGTATTGGCCAGAAATGCGGCGGGTACAGCCTTCCAGCCATTTCGCTGTACGAGAAAAAACAACATCAGGCTATCCAGGACTATCATACCTGCATATACAATGGTAAAATCAAAATCGGTTTCATGGTAAAGCAGCGTGATAAAAGGTGCCACCAGCATGGAGGTAAACAGGTTGACCAGCAGATAAACACGGGCCTGTTTAAAATAAAAAGGCAGCCAGAGCAATCCTTTGATGATAAAAAATCCAAATAAGGCGATCAATAAGGTCATAACAGGTGTATTAAGCTAGTTGTGTTTTTCTTTTCTTTACAAACAGCACGATCAGGGCAGCAAGTCCGGTAAGTGAACAAAGAATAAATATGGTGCGTGCCAGCCGGTGATTTTCTCCTTCGCCATCATCTGCGATAACCCCATATTGGAATACTGCCTTTTTCTTTTTGATGGTGTATTGCAATTTGCCCCCGTTCACGCCGGTGATGCGAAGGTGATTATCATATTTCTTCATAAAAAGGGTGAAAGAATCGGTGATCTTACCGGCGGTATCCAGCAGCGCGTAATGGAGATACCGGTCGCTTTCTTCCCAGCGGCGGCCTCCATCCTGTACATAATCGTAATAAGTATCATTGATTGTATCCATACGGCCACGCTGGGGGTTCAGTTTTTTCCAATCTGAATCGTTGTAGGTATAAAACATCCTTACCAGGGTATATCCGGAAAGATTAGCCGTACCCTCAAACGTAACGCGGGTAGGTGCTTTGCGCCGGCCGATAGAAAAACCTGCATCGGCCCAGACGGCCTGCCCCAGCAGCAGTGCAACCAATAATAACGGTATCTTACTTTTCATACCTTAAATATACCGAAATGGGGCAGTACGAACATACCCTTGAGCGGGTATTTCAGTCCAGAATCAGCCCTCCGGTCAGTGTGGAGTTTGCGCTTAGTGCTTATCTTCGCTCTCGCGAGCGATAGTGTACAGAGGAGTATATCGCCAAAGGATGGATAAGCGAACCAGCCAAAGAAACTTATGCAACTTCTGTAACTTATTCAACTTATGTAACCTATTAAACTTTTTAAACTTCTAAATACAACATCATGTCACAACCCTGGAATGAATATCTTGATCAAAACAAAGACCGTTTTCTCAACGAAATGCTGGATCTTCTTCGTATTCCATCTATCAGTGCAAAAACAGAACATAAAGCAGATATGGAACGCTGTGCGGAAGCGGTGAAGAAAAGCCTGCTTGAAGCCGGATGTGATAAAGCTGAAGTAATGGCCACAGACGGTCACCCCGCCGTATATGGTGAAAAGATCATTGATCCTGCCAAACCCACCGTATTGGTATATGGCCACTATGATGTACAGCCCCCGGAGCCCCTGGAATTGTGGACCAACCCGCCCTTTGAACCCACTATCGTGGATGGAAAAGTATTTGCCCGCGGCAGTGCCGATGATAAAGGCCAGTTTTATATGCACGTGAAAGCGCTGGAAATATTGAGTAAGACGAATACCATGACCACCAATATCAAATTCCTGATTGAAGGCGAGGAAGAAGTGGGATCTCCCAACCTGGGAAAATTCGTATCCGCTAATAAAGACCTGTTGAAAGCAGATGTGATCCTGATCAGCGACAGTTCCATGCTGAGTATGGAAAATCCATCGCTCGATACGGGTGTACGTGGCCTCAGTTATATTCAGGTGGAAGTTACGGGTGCCAACCGCGACCTGCACAGTGGTACCTATGGTGGTGCTGTGGCTAATCCTATTACCATCCTTGCACAAATGATCGCTTCCTGCCATGATGAGAATAATCATATCACCATTCCCGGTTTTTATGATGATGTAGTGGTGGCTGGCCCCGAAGAAAGGGAACTGATCAATAAAGCGCCCTATGATGAAAAAGAATACATGGATGAACTGGGTGTAAAAGAACTCTGGGGAGAAAAAGGGTACAGCACGTATGAGCGCACGGGTATTCGCCCCACTATTGAAGTAAATGGCATTTGGGGTGGCTATACCGGCGAAGGTGCAAAAACGGTATTGCCGTCGAAAGCGTATGCCAAAATATCTGCAAGGCTGGTGCCCAATCAATCATCTGATAAGATCACCGAGATACTGCTGAATTACTTCAAATCCATTGCACCCAAATCAGTGGAAGTAAAAGCAGAACTCCATCATGGTGGTGAACCCTATATGACCCCGATCGACAGCAAAGGATATAAAGCTGCAGCGAAAGCCGTGGAGACTACCTTTGGAAAAGCACCGATACCGGTACGCGGAGGTGGAAGTATTCCAATTTGTTCTATTTTGGAAAAAGAACTCGGCATTAAAATCATTTTCATGGGCTTTGGTCTGGATAATGACAATCTGCACAGCCCGAATGAAAAATACAATATTGAGAATTATTATAAGGGAATAGAAACGATACCCTATTTCCATAAATACTTTTCAGAAGCCTAATGGTGAATTGTGAATGGTCAATGGGCAATTGTAAATAGTGAATGGCATTACGGGCATAAGAGACTACGATTCACCATTCACTATTCACTTTTCACTTTTCACCATTCACAATTCACTATTGACCATTCACTATCGTATGGAGAAATTGCGTCTCGACAAATACCTCTGGTCCATCCGGCTTTTTAAAACAAGAACGCTGGCTGTAGCGGCTTGTGATTCCGGGAAAGTAAAGTTCAACGGACTGCAGGCCAAAGCAGCACGGAATGTAAGCATGGGTGATGAGTACGAAGTAAAAACTGAACATAAACGCTGGCGTATTAAAGTAACCGGACTTATTGAAAAAAGAGTAGCTGCTGCCGAAGCGGTGAAGTATTATCTTGACATAACCCCGGAAGAGGAACAACTCCGCCTGCAATACCAGGCAGCCAGTTTTCATACTGGCAAACATCGGAGATTAAGGCCATGATAAAACAAACATTTTTCATTATACTGCTTTGCTGTGTATGCTTTACAGCCGTTGCACAGGATGAAAAAATAACCGCGCGAGAGGAGGAAGAGGTAAAGTATTTTCAAAAGGTGGAATTATCGGCACATTTTCCCGGTGGTGAACGGGCCTGGTCAAGGTTTGTAGAGCGGGGGCTCGATCTGAATGCAGTTCTTTCAGCATTGCCTGATTCAGTAACTGAGTGGAGTGACAGTGTGCTCGTATGCTTTATTGTAAATAAAAAGGGAGAAATCACTGAGCCGCGGTTGGAAGGCAACAACAAGGCCATCTATGAAAAGCCTGTCCTTGATCTCCTCAAGAAATCTGCTGCCTGGCAACCTGAATTACAAGGTTCCGGCCCTGTAAAGGCATTTTTATATTACCGGTTTTATTTTATTATGGCAGGTGATATGTCCAGTGTTACCATTAAAAGGTTCAGAAATAGAGAGGGAATCCCATTCCCCTCAGATTAATGCATATCAGGAAACTGCTGCTATACTTTTAATAAAATCAGGATTCTTCTCATCCAGACCGGGTGAATTCCGCACTTGCACATAAATTCATAAAACCAATTTTCTGCATTACTTTTGCAATTCATGCGACTGATCGCGGCACCCATATTAATCCTTCTTATCATAGTACAGTCATTCAGCCAATGGCTGGTGATTGGTGCATTTAAGATCAATCAATCTTATATTGCCAAAAACACCTGCGAAAATCGTTACCGCCCCCAGTTAAAATGTAATGGCAACTGTGTACTCATGAAAAAGTTGAAACAGCAGGAACAAGAAGAACAAAACGGACCGGCCACTCTTAAGCTGGACGCGCCTCTCCTGATACTCTCTTCCCGCAGTTTTTTTGCAACCACTCCTGAAGTACCTATTCGCTCCTGTAATTATTTCTTCCCGCTTACCAATTCCGGATCTCCGGTTGACCGCGCCTTCAGCTTTTTCCACCCGCCCCGGGCCTGATTCCTTACACTCACGTCCGATTTATTTATTAATTCCAAACAGAATGATATGACCCGTCATATAGATAATGACGCGGAACGTATAGCTGCTTTCAAAAAAACACGCATATACGTATCCGTTACGCTATATGCCACGCTGCTTATGCTGGCATATACACTCTATCAATTATTTGCTTAAACTGTAATTTATGAAAAAAACAATCCTGCTGGCAGCCTGTATGGTTGCTGTAGTATTCGTGCATGCCCAACAAAAAGACTGGAAGGAAATGCACGATTTCCATGGTATAATGAGCGTAACCTTTCATCCTGCAGAAGAGAATAACCTGCAACCCCTGAAAGACAGCGCCAACTCCCTGCTTACAAAAGCGAAGGTTTGGCAACAGTCGGTGGTACCAGAAGGCTACAATGCTGCTATTACACAACCTATATTAAAACGCCTGGCAGCAGAATGTGCCGCCATTGCAGCGGCTGTAAAAAGAAAGAAACCCGATAGTGAACTGAAAGCCATGATCACGAAAGCACATGACACCTTTCATGAGATCATGGAAAAATGCAGAAAACCGGAATAATTCAACGCAACCGTTGTATATCCGATCATCAATTTAAAAATTAAAAAACTACAACTACAAAATGAAAAAAATATTAATCGCTGTTTCCGCTATAGCTTTATTTGTTACATCCTGTAAAAAAGATGATACGCCCGAATATAACCCGAATGTAAAAGCTGACCTTTCCGTAGAGTTTGACAATATTGCAGGATCATCTGATCTGCAATTGAACACCGGCACCTATACCAATACTGCTGGCGAAAGCTTTAAAGTAACCAAACTGAAATACTTTGTGAGTAATTTCAAACTCACCAATGTGGATGGTACCGTTTACACTGTACCACAAGCTCAAAGTTATTTCCTGGTAGATGAGAGCAATAGTGCCAGCCATGAAGCCCTGCTGAGTGTGCCCGAAGGCGAATACAAAACCATCACTTTTACTTTAGGTGTGGACAGCCTGCGTAATACAATGGATGTAAGTCAGCGTACCGGCGTACTCGACGTAACCGGCGCTGCGGCAGACATGTACTGGAGCTGGAACAGCGGATATATCTTCTTCAAAATGGACGGCACTTCTCCTTCCAGCACCGCAGGTGGCAATGTGTTTCAGTATCATGCGGGTGGATTTGGGGGTTACTCCACTCCGACTGTGAATAACCTGAAAACGATCACGCTCGACCTTACTACCAGAGGTACCCCGAAGGTAAAATCAGGGAAAGACACCAATATACATCTGATGGTGGATGTATTAAAAGTGTTGGGTGGTACTGCTACCATGAGCTTTGCCACTACTGCCATGATTCATTCGCCCACTGGCGGAGTACCCCTGGCAAATAATTATGCTTCAATGATCAGTCACGATCATACTGAAAATTAATTCCAATGAAACGAACTTATCTGATCGTTTCCCTCTTCTTTCTTACGGGCTTTCTGGCCTGTAAGAAAGAAGTAATGGAAACCTTTGCAGGCTTTCAGCGCCCCACTAATTTTCCCGAGCCGGCTTACCATTTTGCTACGAATAAAATAACCAAAGAAGGATTTGAGTTGGGTAGAAAATTATTTTATGAAGTACAGCTATCTGCCAATAATACCATCAGTTGCGGAAGTTGTCATATACAAACAGCGGCATTTACACATCATGGGCATGCACTGAGCCACGGTATTTTTGATCGCATGGGCACCCGCAATGCACCCCCTATTATGAATCTGGCCTGGAATACCAGCTTTATGTGGGACGGCGGTATCGTTGACCTCGATCTTCAATCCATTGCTCCCATTACCAATCATGTGGAAATGGATGAGACCATGCCCAATGTGCTTAATAAACTGCGCAACTCTACCGTATATCCTGCCCTTTTTAAAAAAGCCTGGGGGTCGGAAGAGATCACAAGCACCGGCTTTTTGAAAGCACTCTCCCAGTTCATGGTTATGTGTGTAAGCAGCAACAGCAAATACGACAGTGTAATGGGCAATGAAAATGGTAAAGTCTTTACTGCTGAAGAGCAGGAAGGAAGGGTATTGGTACAGCAGAAATGTGGCGCCTGCCATACAGAACCATTGTTTACCGATAATCGTTTCCGCAACAACGGGCTCGTACCCAGTAGTACCAATGACGAAGGGCGTTATCTCATCACTCAACTGGATAATGATCGCTACAAGTTCCGCGTTCCCAGCCTTCGCAACCTGGCTTATACAGCACCCTATATGCACGATGGCAGATTGCTTACGCTGGATGCCGTACTGGATCATTACACGTCACAGGTGCAAGCCACACCCAATCTGGATCCTTTACTGCAGCAAGGCGGAATAATGGGTGTACAGCTAACCGCCAGCGAACGAACAAAGATCAAGGCTTTTTTAAATACGCTGAATGACAAATCGTTTTTGCTAGACAGGCGCTTTGCTGAACAATAAACAAACAAATGAAAAAACTAACCATCGTCATTTCCTTTCTTACGGCAGCCAGTTCTTCATCAGCCTGTGACATTTGCGGATGTGGTGTAGGAGGAAACTATATTGGCATATTACCAGATTTTGCAAAGCATGTGGCCGGGCTTCGCTACCGCTACAATGCACTTCAAACTCATCTCGGTACCGGCGGGAGTATCACCTACCTTACTTCCTTAGAAAAATATCAAACTCTCGAATTTTGGGGTGGCTGGACCATTGGAAAAAAAGTCAGGCTGATGGCTTCGATACCGTATGCTATCAATGAACGAACCAACCAGGGCATTACCCGATCCAAAAATGGACTGGCAGATGTTACACTGTCGGGCTATTACCAATTGCTGAACAAAATGAAAACCACCGGGCGTGGAAAGATGCTGATGCAAACACTCTGGCTGGGGGCTGGCATCAAATTACCCGCCGGGAAATATACCGCTGCTGATAAACAAAACACGAGTCAGCAAACCAACTTATTTCAACTTGGCACCGGCAGTACTGATTTTTTAATGCAGGGCATGTATGATATCCGTTTGCATGATGCAGGATTGAATATAACGGCCAGTTATAAAATGAATACCGCCAACCGCTATGCATACAACTATGGCAATAAACTAAGCACTTCTGCCCAGTTCTATTATAAATGGCGCATAAAGAAAAAACTGACTCTGGCACCAAATGCCGGGATAGCGTCAGAACATGCCAAAAAAGATATTGATGATAAAGTAGTGGTGGATCTCTCAGGAGGCCGTATGTGGATGGGTACAGTAGGTACTGAAGCAAGCTATGAAAAAATATCTGTAGGTGCTGTTTACCAAACCCCCTTTTCGCAACACCTCGCCAATGATGTGGTAAAAGCGCGGGCAAAGCTAATGGTTCACATGAGTATCCGGTTGTAAAATAGCAATACAGGTTTGTGAGTAAGGTAGAAGCTGAAACAGCTGGCTTCCCAAACAAAAAATCAAAATCAAACAGATATGCGAATCTACTTTCAATTACTCAGCCTGTTGCTCTTTGTACAAAATGGACTGAGCCAGACGACTAACAACGACAGCCTGGCCCGGCGGCATCAGCAAATGATGGACATCATCATGACCAAGCCAAAATTACCCGTAAAACATATTGGTATCTTTCTTTACAATGGATACCAAACCCTCGATGCCATGGGTCCTTATGAAACATTGGGTCAGCTGAGTGGCGTAAAAATATTTTTCATTGCCAAAGAAAAAGGATTCATCAGCAACCAGCGTGGAATGAAAATACAAGTGGATACCAGCATTGATAAAGTAAACAAACTGGATATACTGGTAATACCCGGAGGGGCTGCGGAAACATTCCTTACCTCACTGGATACGACCGTACTGAACTGGATCCGAAAAATAGACCAAACCACCATATATACCACGAGTGTATGTACAGGAGCCTGGATACTCGGAGCTACCGGATTGCTAAATGGAAAAACAGCCACCACAAACTGGTATCGTGCCGCTGAAATGCTGCAACACTATGGAGCGCAGTTCAAAGACAGCCGGTGGGTACAGGATGGTAAATACTGGACCTCAGCGGGCGTTACCGCTGGAATAGACATGAGTCTGGCGATCATCAATGAGTTGATGGGGGAAAAATATACACAGGGCGTAATGCTGAATATGGAATATGATCCTCATCCGCCGGTAGAAGGCGGCTCTGTAAGCCGTTCACCGGCAATCGTAAAAGACATGATGGAACAGATGTACGACATGGGCTTACAGCCACTGTTTAAAAAATATTTGAAAAAATAATGCATCAAACACAGCCAATATGAACAAAGCCCGTGTACAAAAAAGCATTCGTAAACTGCATCGCTACCTGGGTCTGGTATTTGGTGTACAGTTTCTGTTCTGGACAATTGGCGGGCTGTACTTCAGCTGGACCAATATAAAACAGGTACGCGGGGAAGACTTGCGAAAGGAAGAACCGGCACCCGCTATAGACAGTGCGATAGTTGCACCTGCCAATATCATACAGCAAATCCGGTTACAAGATCAGGTAAAACATATCAAGTCTGTGCAACTGGCCGATGTATTGGGAAAAACTATTTACCAGATAACATATCATAACGGATCGCGTATGAAGACCCGTATGGCAGATGCACACACCGGCTTATTGCGGCAACCATTAACGGAAAAGGAAGCCATACAAGTGGCCATCAGCCGGATGAAAAAACAAGGTATTTTAAAATCGGTAGTATATCTCGAATCAGCGGGCGGACATCATGAGTATCGGGAAAAACCATTGCCTGCTTTTGCCATTACTTTTACCGGTGAAATACAAACCACCGTATATGTATCTGCCGAAATGGGGACTGTGCAAAGTTTTCGCAACAGTCGTTGGCGGGTATTTGACTTTTTATGGATGCTGCATACTATGGATTATCAGGGGCGCGACAATATCAACAACTGGTTGCTCCGAATCTTTTCCATGCTGGGATTAATAACGCTTTTCTCCGGCTTTGCCCTGTATATCGTAAGCCGAAAAAGAAAAAGAGCCCTTACCTGACCCGGGTTTCGCCTGTATTATCACGGACTGATCTTTATCAATACTATTCCTTACCAGCATCATTGGCTTACCCTACGGAGTCATTATAGCTTTGCTACTGTAAACAACATCATTCACCCTTAAAACCAGGTATATGGAAAACAAACAAGTAGAAAAAACGAGGACCACCTGGCCTTCCCTGTTCGACAATGGCTGGATGGAAAAATTCTTCAATGCTCCGCTGGATGAATTCTTCACCATGGGCAAAGTGATGAATGTACCCGCAGTAAACGTATCGGAAACAGACAACGAATTCAGGTTGCTGATAGCGGCTCCCGGTATGACTAAAGAAGACTTTAAAGTAGAAGCCATGGATGAACTCCTTACAATCCGTGCCGAAAAAGTAAAAGAGGAGAAAGAAGAAAAAGCCCGGTACAACCGGCGTGAATATAATTACAGTAGCTGGGTGCGCAGTTTTATCCTTCCGGAAAACTGCGATGCATCTAAGATCGATGCCAGCTATGTAAACGGGGAATTGAAAATTATGATTCCCAAACTGGAAATTGCCGCACCCAAAAAGGTGAAGAATATATCCGTTAATTAACAGGGATGCGGATCAAGAAAGTGTCGCCCCGGTCATTTGGCCGGGGCTTTTTGTATTCCCTGCTCATTGCATCAAAAATACAAATGCAATTAAATCGATCTGTGTACACAATCCGAACAAATTTACTATATCCAAACATTGACCGACTAGGTATAAATGCATAGATATTTACACGTTTTACGGTTATTATCCGAAAAAGCTGATAGGGAAGAGAACAGTGGCTTATTTTCCAATTTTGTATATAAAAGAGTTGTAAAAAATGTAAACTTAAAAGATTACAATATGGAATTAGTTACTATATTTGTGAATGAGCATGCGGAGGGGCTTTATGCTGTGCGTTACAATTCAGGAGAGAAAGATGAATTTGAGCGGTTGTTTGATGAATGGGATGATACAAGCTTTGTCATGAGTTATTTTCTCCTGAATAAACAGTATCTGAAGCATCCATTCTTTGATAATTATTCGCTGGAATCGCTTGTAAGCAAAGTACATAGAGAATCTACCGAGATCAGAGAGATGGCGCTGCATACAAACGGCAATAGCATCATCAGGCTTTTCCGTCCTTTGGAAACAAAGCAAAAGGTATTCTCCCTTCAGACCCATTTGCAACGGGCGAAGGCTTCCATAAAGGAGCCTGCTTTATTTCCGAGGCCCTTGCTTCGCCTTTATGGACTGCGTATGGATGATACTACCTTTATCATTACCGGCGGAGCGATAAAGATCACCCGGCAGATGGACGAACATCCGGACACTAAAGCAGCGTTGGGAAAAATGGAGCTCGTACGGAACTGGTTGGAGTCAACTGGCAATACAACATTTGATGACCTAAAATATTGTTATGGAGAAAGCTAAACAACTGAAAAAACTGATCAGCAAAAAACCTTCCGGCTGGAAGGAAAAAGCTACCACACGCATAGCAAGTCCGTGGCTGACCGCTTATTCATCACAGATAGCCTTGCGGGTACTTGCCATCATAAAAGAGCGGCCCGGACTCAATCAATCCCGTCTGGCTGAGCTATTGGGTACCAGCCGCCAGCAGGTATATAAAATACTGCGTGGCCAGGAAAACCTTACGCTGGAGACGATATACAAATTATCAAAAGCATTGGGTGTGGAACTGATCAGTTTTCCCGACTATGAATACAGCAAGCCGTTGAAGCGACCGGCTTCGGATAAATTAAACCCTGTACGAAAGCTTCCGGCAAGCAGCAACAGAAAGAAATAAACAGATAAGAATTACAGGAACCACCATTCTTATTTTTTTCAAAGGCCGTGCGAAAATATTTATGTATATCGAGGAAATTGAAAGACTAAAAAATAGAAGCTGCGCCATAAATCAGCTTTCGTTTCCCATTATATTAAGGTTACCAATCCGAAATACCCTGTTTGTGGTATTCCTGCACTAAGATCAATACCGTAATTTTGATCATACTAATTCGTATCGCAGCAGACCAACTGTTTTTCCCGACATATTACAGTAAGAAATGTGCCTGAAAAATCTGTCGTATTCCCTACCCATCGAAATAAAGATAAAGTGTTCCGTCTGGCTTTATATTAGTACAAGTTTATTCATTCAATAAATATCACCTGGAAAATGATCCAACTATTAAACATTCATGTCAGCCCGGGTATCCGCAGGCGAAAATGCCTGTCATTGGTTATACTAACGGGCTTGTATATTTTTTGTGCATGTACGCCTGTCTCATCACTGTATGCCCAGCAGCGGAAAGCGGTGGAGATCGTACACATTCAGCCATTCCAGTTGCAGAATTCGTATAAGTTTGACTGGCGGCTTGAACGCCCGGATGTAAGCAATGGGCTGCTGGTGGTATTTAAAGTAGATACCAGTCTGGTAAGACCCACCAACGCATTGGAACCAGTATTATATGCCGGCAATCACACTGTGCAGCGGCTGAACCAGGGCTATGAATCCGGCTATGTGATTGGTATCATTCCCGAAGAAATAGATCTGTCTAAAGAACCGGTATGGTTTGGCAATGTAGGTTTGCCTGAACAGATAGATGCAAAAATGATCAGGGCTGAACGAGCCAAAGCCAACAACAGCGGCATCAGGCCAAGAAAAGCCGAAGAGATCAGGCGTATTACCATGGAGAAAACGGCAGTTGTTGATCTTACTACTTTGTTGCGCAAATACGCAGCAGACCTCATACTCCAATACGCTCCGCAAGACAAATACCTCGTAGAAGCCTGGCGCTTACCTGAGACAGGAAAATAATTTAACACTCAAAACTCTGCATCGATACCATGAACTTTATCCATCATACTATTAAAGCAGTTGGCGTATTATTGATAACATCATGTGCCCTGCTTACGAATTATCAGGCTTCTGCAGCCATCACCAAAACCGAGCTCGCAGGCCGCTCACTCACGGTCTATCCATTTTTTGAATATGTAAAAGCCATCAATGCCAATAGCAATGTGGTGATCGCTATAGACCCCACCCGATTCCCTGCCATTACCGGCCTTACCTGTGATATTTATATAGTAGCAGCCAAAGGCACATTCGGTTGGGATGCCAATAACACCCTTACCGATGTAACGACCGGCGGGAAAATGACCGTAACCTTCAGTGGTGCCAATATACAAGGTAATACTATCACTGTGGCCATGGCCGGTGAGTTGAGTGCCGATGCTGGCCTCGGCCTTGGCGTGGGCTATGATGTGGTACTGGACTTCAACCAGAATGGCGTACTGGATGACAATGATTTTATTGACGGTCGCAATAATGAATCTGGTTTTTATATGGTACACAATACGGCGGCACCTGGTCCTGAAGCCGTGACCGAACTGGACTATAATATCAATGGGGCTGTAGCAACTACATATGGCATTCCGGGTGGATTTACCTCACAAAATCTTTTCTTCCCTACAAATGTTGCTGCTGTAAAAGCCGCCACCGGTAAAAACCTGCCCCTGATCATTGTATCGCACGGAAATACCCACCAGTATATCTGGTATGATCACATTGGCAATCACCTGGCATCTTACGGTTATGTGGTAATGAGCCACGCCAATAATACAGGCGCAGGATCCTTCAGTGCATCCACTACCACCCTTTCAAATACCGACGCACTGATTGATCAGCTCAATGCAGGCGCCATTCCGGGTGCTGCAGCACTCACCGGAAATATTGATGTAAGCCGAATTGTATTTATCGGCCATAGCCGCGGCGCAGAAGGCGTAGCCATAGCCTATGACCGGTTATTTGATGGCACATATACACCAACCAATTACAATATAAGCGATATCAAACTCATCAGCAGCATGCTGCCAACTGATTTTACCGGTACAAGTACAGCGAATCCGCATAATGCCAACTATCATCTCTGGACAGCATCTGGCGATGCAGATGTAACAGGTTGTGCACTTTGCCAACCCGGAAATCCTTATCAGCTCTGCCGCACTTTTCATTTGCATGGCAGGGCAACCGGCAACCGGCAATCCACTATCGTACAGGGCACAGGCCATGCCTGGTTTCATAATGGCCCGGCATCACCCAATTGGTTTACCGGCCCTTGTTCAATAGGCAAAGCCAATACTCACCTGGTATTACTCGGTCATTTACTACCACTGGTAAAGCGTTATGTGGAAGATAATATACCGTCCCTTGATTTTTTGACACGACAATATGAAAGCTTCCGCCCTATTGGTGTGCCTACAGGCGACCCCTGCATTGTGGTGAGTCATGAATATGTTGATGCATCACCCAATACACCTTCCAATCCTCAGAAAACGGTGATCATAGATGATTACCAAACACAGACAGCCACGAACACGAGCAGCATCGGAGCTCCCGTTTCCTTTACTGTGCAAAACGTACTGGAAGGGTTGCTGAATGATACGAATGGTGATTTCATCTTTAGCGCAGCCGATCCCTTTAACGGTGCCACGCAGGGCGGCAATAACGATGCAATCACGATGCGCAATGATGATAGCCGTGGCGTTGTATTTGACTGGACCAACAGTAATCGCTTTTACGAATGGCAGATTCCTGCGAGTGAGCGAAATTTCGCCAACAATCTGTTTTTATCATTCCGTGGTGCTCAGGGTACGCAACATCCTAACACGGTAGCTGTACTGGGTGATCTTACCTTCAAAGTAACACTCCGCGACGGACAAGCCATACCCATAACCAGTTCGATCAGCATTGGTGCATTTGGCGGAGGTTTAGAAGAACCTTATCAACGGGATGGCGGCTGGCACAATGAAATGGAAACGATCCGTATACGACTCACTGATTTTCTAAACAATGGATCAGGTATCGATCTTTCTGATATCGTTGCCATACGACTGGATGTAGGGCCTGCGAACGGGTCTGCCTCAGGCCGTATTGTGATCGATGAACTAATGCTCACCAATGACCGTGCTGTGTATGATGCAGCAGCCAATGGCGACCCGCATATCAAAACGGTGAATGGCACTAACTATGATTTTCATGGTGCCGGTGAATATACGCTCCTAAGAGATGGTAATGATTTCGAAATACAAGTACGACAGACACCGGTAACTACCGCATCGCCCATTCTTAATGGATATACCGGTTTGCGCAGTTGTGTAGGGGTTAATACAGCACTCGCCGCACGCGTGGGTAATCACCGTATCAGCTATCAGCCCGATGGACCAATACAGGAACAAGAAACGCGAATGCGCTTGCGCGTGGACGGAAATTTAACCGATATAAATGTACTCGGTCATATTGATCTGGGTGGCGGTACACGGATATCCAAAAACGGAGCAGGAAATGGCATTGAAGTTAATTTTCCGAATGGCACCACTTTATACGTAACACAGGGATGGTGGAACGCCCATAATATTGCTTATCTCAACATCAATGTACTGAATACACCGGCAACAGAAGGCATTGCCGGGTTTATTGAACCCGGTCAGTGGTTGCCTGCCTTGTCGAATGGGACAAAACTCGGACCAAAGCCAGCCAACCTAACAGACCGGTACAAGCAACTCAATGATAAATTCTCAAACTCCTGGCGTATTAAAGCTGCCAACAGCCTGTTTGATTATGCACCAGGTACCTCCACGGCTACCTTTACCATCAAGGGGTGGCCTTTTGAAAATGCAGATAGCTGCATAGTACCCAATATGATTCCAGTAAGGCCAATCAGCCGGGAGGTAGCCGAGCGGGCCTGCAGCAGACTAACGGACAAGAATAATCGAAATAGTTGTGTGGCAGATGTAATGGTAACTGGCGAGATCGGCTTTGCGAAAACCTATTTGATCGCAGAAAGACTTGAACAGGCTGGCACCAAAACGGACGTCTATCCGGAACGCAAAACTGCCCGTAGTGGTGATACGGTCACGTTTGTTGCCATTGTCAGGCGCAGTATCACCAATCAACAACTCATCTCGGATCCGAGGCAGATTCGCTCAGCGCCGGGCAACATTCAATTTTATTTCAACGGCAAGCGGGTGGGCAGGCCAGTACCCATCGATCGCTTTGGTCAGGCTAAATGGACCAGCCCCAAATTGAAATCCGGCGAAAATAAAATCAGTGCTGAATTTATACCCATTATAGAAATTCAGGATAACCTACCCAGCCGCAGTGGGGAGCTGGTTTATGTAGTGCAATAAGTGAAAGCATTCTGAAGCTTTAACTGAACATTAGAAATAATAACCAGTATTTTCATTGCAAATTGCTGCAATGAAAATACTGGTTTCTGTTATCAGGCAACATCATGGCGCTACACAACCCTTTCAAAAAAGCGGGGTATTGGATGTATAAATGCTGGGTAATACTAATACATCAGCAAGCTGCCGGAACACTTTAACATTGGAGAAACAATTGTAAAACTGATTTTATACCTCAAAATTCGAATTTCTAAAAAAACCGGGTTTGCCGGTTTGGAAAATAAAATTCAACTACTATCGTTGATATTTTAAAGCATGAAAAAGAAAATACTAACCACCCTGTTATTGGCTATTGCTATTGCAGCAGGGTTGTTCTTTTTCTATTTCAATAACCTACGGCTGGTGAATCCAAAGACCAGGGAATGCTATAATGCGCTTAAAGACTCTTTAAGAAGCAGGGGATATGCTACCAGATTATTAGTAATCAGCACCAAACGCTACAAGTGGCACAACGACCTGCAGGTTAAATTTTCCGGCGCAGCCAAAGAAAGCAGGCACCTTTCCGGAGATGCCATAGATTTTATTGTGTTCGATATTAACCGGGATGGCAAAACCAACAGCAGGGATGTGGACATAGTATACAATATACTTGACAAACAAATCCTGAAAGAGAAAGGTGGTATTGGCACTTACAAAGGCGAAAGCTCCTTTATCAACCGTCAAATGATACATATCGATTGCAGGGGATACAAAGCGAGATGGGCCAGGTAAAATCTATAGGGTGCCGGTACTTGATCATATCTTACTGTTCAAAATCGCTGACCTTTTGTACCTTTAGAAAGGTTCCATTTATTGATTTTCTCACACGTTCGTATAAGTATTATGCTAAAAGAAGAAGACTGCAAGCCACATGGTCGTTATTTATTTGCCCAGGATTATTTCTCCGTCAAATCACTTGCAATCTGGCAAAATGAATGCATCATTCGTTGTAAAGACAAAGAAAAAGGGGATGCATATACTAAATACATTAACTGGAAACCGGCCAAAAACGAGATCGCTGTTTTTACCCTCTATGCCTATGCTGACTTCCCGATACCGAAAAAAATGGACACAATCTTCCGGCTGGATGACCCTTCGCATGTTGCACATACGGAGTTTGAACTGACGCAAAGTATTTATGAGGCGTGGTATCCCATGGAAGAGATCAACCACGGGCATAAACATCTTTGTGTTTTTTCATTTTCCGAAACAGTACCGGAAATTGTATATTCTTTACACAGTTTATCCGGAAAATTTTCAACACTCTCAAAAGAACACCCATTATTAGGATTTTGCCATTCTGCGGATTTTGAGGCTATAAAAATCAGAATAGATAAAGTCAAAAAATTGGAAAAGCAGCATGGAGAGAAGTGGTGGGTATATGATGATGGTGAATAAAATTGTAAGAAAAGAGCAGACCGTTACTTATTACCCCGGCCCATCACAACAGCAGGCTGCTATATGCAATACGGAAGCCGGTTTTGTAATTTTAAACTGACTACCCAATACAATTCGCAAAAAAAACGTTTGTTCTTTAACCGGATTTGGGTTTTATTTATTCAAACGCTGAAAATATTTCAATTTGTCAGTACGATACTATATACTATTGCTTATTACTGTTGGTTCACTCTCATGCGGACTTTCATTTGAACAGAACTACTACGAACGCATCAGCGGTATGAAATTTCCAGATGGGATCAGGGTCATTGAAACCTTCGATAATGGAGAATACTTAACGACAACCACTTTACAAACTGATAGCAGCGAATTAGTTACTTTTTTGAACAAATACCATTTAGGACAGCTAAAGAATTTCAATGCGAATCAGTATCTGGGTAAAACTTATTTAAAAAAGCACCTGCCAGACTTCCATAACCTGACAAATTTGTATTGCAAGACGGGTTCAAATGGAAAAAATTCCTGGATCTATATCATTGACATTGAGCGCAAGCTATTATGGGCAGAGATACAATACCCTGACTGGGGCGGGCATTGATAATTATTGAAAATGACTGGTTCAAAACGTATTATACTATTCATCTTACTGCTCCTCTGCTGCGGCTCTCTCTCTGCACAGGAAAACACATCCGTTGATTCAGTTGTTATCGCAAAAAACCTGATGCGAAAGAAGGGTTCCGTTGAGTCACTGCATGTGGGGGCCTTTGGAAAATTATCTTACCAGTGTTCGCGATTCTTGTATATCGCCAGCAGATCTACTGCGGCCGAATTGGAAGCACTCCTTTACGATTCGAGTGCCTGTATTCGCCTTTATGCGTATGCCTATATCCAAAGCATATTTAAAAAACCGCTTAAACCGGAGACAAAAGTTTTTGCAAAAGACAGCACTGCTTTATTCTTTCTGGATGGATGCCTGGGAGGAAATACGGAAGTACGTAACTTATTAAAACGTATCCGCCAATGGGAGAAAGATGGCCGGTTTCTCACGTGGATAAAATTATTTGCTGACTATGAAAGCAAAAGGTGCGGCTATTTTCTCGCTGAATAATCGGGTCATGCACCTGCATACAGTATATGTTCAACAAAATTCTTTAATCAATTATCGATTGTTGAACAATATAATCTTCTGGTATCTATCTACAATTTTTCCTGCTCCTTTTTTAAACTAATCACTGATGCGATCGTCCAACCGCCATGCAAAAAAACAGATTCGGAATTTTCCTGTTAGGCAGTTTCGCAATGGCAGGATGCAGCAAAAACGCCACCGAAGAAACAGCCCCGATACCTGATACCGGGCTCTATGTAAGCATGCAATATACGGATGGGCAATTGCGGGTGAGCCGAGATATCATTTATTCCTCGCGGCCCAACCTCCGCAATAATCAATATACGTCTAACCTGACTCAGACGGCAGAAATGGCCAGCAACACCCTTCAGATGAAAATGGATATTGCCATACCTCCGAATGCCTCAGCCGGTAACAAACAACCACTGATCGTTTTCATACATGGAGGGGGATTTATTACCGGAGATAAAACGGATATGACCGAGCAGGCACTCAGCTATGCCCGGGCCGGTTATGTAGTAGCCAGTATCAACTACCGGCTTACAAAAAACCAGACCAACGATACGATGCGGCTTATCTCCCGCATCCATGCGCTGGAAGATGCGGGTAATGCGGTGCGCTTCTTAAAAGCGAACTTCCAAACTTATTATATTGATACCACGCGGGTATTAACGCTTGGCTCATCTGCCGGTGGCGGTTTGTCGCTGGTAAATGCCATCGAAGCAGATGCCGCCACCTCCGTTAGCGACTTTCCCGGCTATTCCACGCGGGTAAATGGGGCTATCGCAACGGGCGCCACCCTCCGGTTAGATGATATCACCGGATTTACCCTCACCTATAATGCAGGCGATTCGCCCGTGCTGATGTTTCATGCAAACCCACTCGATGGCGGTACCGGCGCTACCTGGCAGGATGTATTAGATTCGCAGCAACGTATTAATGCGTCCGGTAATTCCTGTACGGTGTATCCACAACCCAACCTTACCCATACCGTATGGCTCGAATTGGGCGGCCCTTACTGGGGACCCTTGAAACCTTTTATTTGGGAAAAATTAAGGTTGGCTGAAAAGCGTTAAGCCACGATTTAGTCCTTCAATATCACAGCGGTAAGCTAAAGTTGTTAACAAATGGGATTGTACAAGCACTTCCTTTGTAACTACATATTTATTCAGCCAACGATAATAATCGGCTTTTCGGCCTATCATTTAGAAAAGGTAACAGAAAACGTAATAGATTATCCTGCCAATACTTTTGAGTAAAACTTTTTAAACCAGCATTTTATATTATCGCGCCTCCTCGGCCAGTAAAATAATCGTATAGCTTTTACCGCCTATGTAAAATATAGTATTAGGCTATACATAGTTACGTAATTTTAATAATATTTACCAAAGTATGAAAAAAAGCCTGCTTGTTCTCCTTGCCATCATCGCTATTAATCCTGCCTTTAGCCAAACCAAGGAAGAGAAACTGGACGACGTATTATCCACTTATGCACGCCTTAATCGGTTTAATGGAAGCGCATTGATTTACCATAAAGGCCAGGTACTACTTCACCGCGGATATGGGTATAGCCAGGCTGCCGATAAACGAAAAAACTATAGTGCCACAATTTTTCAGATCGGATCTGTCACCAAACAATTCACGGCCACCATCATTTTAAAACTTCAGGAACAGGGCAAATTAAAACTGTCCGACAATCTCTCTGTCTATTTCCCTGATTATCCCAAGGGTGATAGTATAACCCTGTATCATTTGCTTACACATACATCCGGAATATATAATTATACCGACGATGAATCCTTCATGCAGTCGGGTCTGGAGAAGGGACAGACAAAAGAAGCGATGATGGCCCTTTTTAAAAATAAACCACTGGAATTTACGCCAGGCAGCCAGATGAAATACTGCAACTCCGGATACCTGCTGCTGGGCTATATCATTGAAAAAATAACCAAAAGAAGCTATGAATCGGTAGTGCGGGAAAGAATATTTACACCACTCCAAATGACGGAAAGCGGTTTCGATTTTAAAAACCTGCATCATGCCCAAAAAGCCACCGGCTACACAGCCATATCAGATAACAACACAAAGACAGCCATGACAGTGGATTCCACCATTTCCTTTTCGGGTGGTGCGATGTATTCCACTACCACTGACCTCCTTAAATGGCACCTTGGTTTACAAAACAATAAGATCATATCAAACAGTTCCAAAGCAAAGGCCTTTACGCCCAACAAAAATAGCTTTGGCTTCGGGTGGGTGATCGACTCCTTTGATCAAAAAAAAGCCGTTTTCCATAATGGTTCTATACCGGGATTTACATCCAATATTTACCGTATAGAAAAAGACAATACCTGCATCATATTACTGAATAATATGGCCAATCCGGATATTGATACGATCACAAAAGCATTACTTTCCGTTCTCTACGACAAACCTTTTCGACTGCCGGAAATAAGACAGGAAATTACCATGGGTACTGGTTTGATGAAAACATACTCCGGTTTCTATTCCTTTAATCCCGATTTTATCATGCATATTTATACAACTGAAAATCATCTTTATGCCCAACGGGTGGGCGATGTTGATAAATTTGAAATATTTCTCTACGAAAAAAACAAATTCTTCCTGAAAGCCTTTGAAGCAACGTTATTATTTACTGAAAACAACACAGGTAACATTGACACACTCACACTGATACAGGGGGGTAGAAACATGAAAGCCATAAGAACGGGGGAAAACAACGGCCAGCTTTTTAATGAAGTGCTGAAAATGGACAGCCTGTTTGGCGATGCGTTCAACACACGTGATATTGATAAATTAAAATCACTCTTTAGCCCTGAACTGAGCTTTTATCACGACAAAACGGGGCTAACAAGATTTAGCGAAAACATAAGGCTGTTTACAGATAATTTCAATAGTGACAAAAAAATGAGAAGAGAACTCGTAAGGGAGTCGCTCGATGTATATCCTGTACCCGGTTTCGGCGCAATTGAGACCGGAATTCATACATTTTATGTAACCGAACCCGGGCAAGCAGAACGATTGGACAGCCGTCCGAAGTTTGTTCATGTCTGGAAAAAATCAGGAGACAAATGGGAACTCATCAACGTGATCAGTTATGATCATTAATGCATCCATTCATAATTATAAACTCATACCTCTTAATTCTTAATTAATACAAAAGGTGCTTCAACTTCTCCAAATTCACAATACTGATCTTTCCTTCTTTGATCTCAATGAGTTTCTCTGATTTAAAATCACTCAGCGTGCGGATCAGTGACTCGGTAGCCGTACCCACATAGTGCGCAATGTCTTCGCGGGATATCTCAATGGGTTTATTTTCTCCGGCTGCATTGAATTTGCCATGTATATCCACCAATGCTTTAGCGACCCGCTTACGTAAAGAGCTATAGGCAAGGCTGAGTAATCGTTCTTCCTTTTCTTTTACATTCTGGGTAATAATACGGATGAATTTGGCCGCCACGGTGATATCCCCTTCAATGAGTTGCTGAAAATCATCGCGCGGTATTTGTATGATCTCACTTTCTTCGAGAGCAGACGCAGAATCGTCATAATTTTTTTCTTCGATCAACGCCGGGTAGCCGATAAAATCACCATCGCTGTACAGGTCGGTGATATACTCCTTTCCATCTTCATGCGTTTTGTAACCCTTAACCTTCCCCTTTACCACATAATATAAAAAACGGGGGCGCTTGCCCTCTGCATATATGAGTTGTTTTTTGGAATAGAGTTCAGAACTGTAATTATCCAGATTCAGACTCATCAATCCGCTCTCACGCAAATCATTAGCCAGATCACTCAATCCTTTTCCGCTCGGAGCATATTTCTTTTTGATGACCTCCAGCTTTTTGAACCTCGATTCGATCGCATTCATCAGTTCCAGTTCTTCAAAAGGTTTGGTCACATAATCATCAGCTCCCATTTCCATACCCTTACGAAGATCACTGCGTTCAGCTTTGGCCGTCAAAAAGATAAGGGGGATATCTTCTGTTTCCGGATTCTTGCGTAAAAGATGCAATACGCCATATCCATCCAGTTCTGGCATCATGATATCGCATACGATCAGGTCCGGTTTTTCTGCCAGCGCAGCTTCCACTCCTTTCTTACCATTTTCGGCAGTGATGGTTTTGTAGCCACCGAGCATCAGAATTTCAGCTGTATTCTCCCGGATGTCTTCGTTATCGTCTATGATCAGGATTTTGCGTTGTGTCATGGAGTTGGTTGTTAGTTTAAGAGGTTGAAGAAGTTACATAAGTTGCATAGGTTACATAAGTTGAATAAGTTGGTCACTGGTTACTCGTTGTTAGTTCTCCGTTCAAAGCAGGGTTGCAAAGTAAAAGTAATCAAAACCCGCTGCCTGATGAAAATCACTTTTTGCAGTGAACTTGCTCATCCTGCTACCCGGGATGCCCGTTTATTTTAGCGCCCATATTTTCTCTTATGGTGAAAGGCATTGCCACCAACGAACAACTACGCTGTTATCACTGCGGTGAAACCTGCGCTGACACGCTTATTCATACAGATGATAAAGTGTTTTGCTGCGAAGGCTGCAAAATGGTATTCCATATCCTGAACCAAAACGACCTCTGCGATTACTATGCCCTGAACAAAAACCCAGGCCTCAACCAGCGAATTCATGTTCGCAAAGACAAATTTGCCTTTCTGGACGATGAAAAGTTACAGCAACAACTGATCAGCTTCCGCAATGAGAACCAGGTGCATGTTACTTTTTACCTTCCGCAAATGCACTGTAGTTCCTGCCTCTACCTGCTGGAAAACCTGCACCGGCTGGATGATTCGGTTATTTCCTCCAAGGTAAACTTTACCCGCAAAGAAGCGGAAATCATTTTTCAAACGCCACAAACCAGCCTGCGGCGCATCGCCGAACTGCTTACCAGCATCGGGTATGAACCCTATATCAGCCTCAATGACCTTAAACAAAAGAGACCAGCGATCAATAAAAGCATGGTCTATCAGTTAGGTATAGCCGGATTTTGCTTTGGCAATATCATGCTTATGAGCTTTCCGGAATACCTGGGTATTGATGCGAGTGAAGAGGGATTGCGGGGAATTTTCCGTTGGCTCAATTTTGCATTGGCCATACCGGTATTGCTGTATTCCTCCCTGCCTTTCTATGAATCGTCGTGGAAAAGCCTGCGGCATAAATTTCTGAATATTGATGCCCCTATCGCACTGGCCATTATCATCACCTTTATCCGCAGTGCATGGGAAGTACTCAGTGGTACGGGTGGCGGCTATTTCGATTCCATGACAGGTATTGTATTTTTTATGCTGGCAGGCCGCATACTACAAGACAAAACTTACCGGCAATTATCCTTCGAACGGGATTACACCTCCTATTTTCCCATTGCCGTATCAGTATTAACCGAGGAAACCGAAATACCAACTGCCCTGCCGGATATTAAACCCGGACAAACGCTGCTTATTCATCATGAAGAACTGATCCCTGCCGATGGTATTCTTACAAAAGGAAAAGCGTTTATCGATTATAGCTTTGTAACCGGCGAATCGCTGCCCGTACTGAAAGAAGTAGGCGAACTGGTTTATGCCGGCGGCAAACAAACCGGAGGGAATATAGAAGTGCTGGTGGTAAAAGAAGTGGCCCAAAGCTACCTGACTAAACTCTGGAATAACGAGGGCAGTGCCGGTAAAGAAAAAACTACCGTTGAAAAAAACGTATCCTTTGTACACCTGCTCAGCCGGTATTTCACCTACATCGTACTTAGCATAGCACTTGCCACGGCAATCTACTGGCAGATTACTGACCCGGCCCGGTTGTGGCCTGCTGTTACTTCTATATTCATCATTGCCTGCCCCTGCGCGCTGCTCCTGTCCAATACGTTTACCAATGGAAATATCCTGCGCATACTGGGCCGCAATCATTTCTTTTTACGCAATGCCCAGACCATCGAAGATATTGCCAAAACCACACATATTGTATTCGACAAAACCGGAACCCTTACTACTAACCAACAACAGGATATCCGCTACGAAGGAACCACACTTACTGCTTATCAATTGCAGCAGGTGGCGGCACTGGCCGCCAGCTCAGTACACCCCCTGAGCCGGGCACTTGCATCACATCTTTCCGATGGAAAACGATTGAAAGTGGATGGGTTCAAAGAAACCACCGGCAAAGGAATTGAAGGCCTGGTGGAAGGCGACTTCCTGAAGATCGGCTCCTTTGAATATGTATCCGGGAAAAAGAATTCCTCCGCTGGTACGGCCGTATATGTAAGCCTGGAAAACAAGCTGGCCGGTGCCTTTTATTTTCAGAATCATTACCGTGATTTTATTCCGGTATTGGTTAGAAAACTAAAACCCCACTACCGGTTATCCGTGATTTCCGGCGACAATGAAACAGAACGTAAAAACCTGCAGCAACTCTTTGGGAAAGGCACTACCCTGCTCTTTCACCAGAAACCGGAAGACAAACTTCATTATATTCAACACCTGCAGCAACAGGGCGAAAAAGTAATGATGATCGGCGACGGATTGAATGATGCTGTTTCGCTGAAGCAAAGCGATATTGGTGTGGCTGTGGCCGAACAAACCAACACCTTTACGCCTTCGAGCGATGCCATTATTGAAGCCCGGCAGCTTTCCCGGCTCACTACATTCTTTGCCATTTGCCGGGCCAACCGGAATATTGTGATCGCCAGCTTTGTATTATCCATTGTATATAATATAATAGGATTATTTTTTGCCGTACAGGGCAATCTCTCTCCGCTCATTGCGGCCATCCTTATGCCGAGCAGCTCACTGAGCATTTTACTTATCACCTTCGGTACCAGCAGTTTACTGGCCAGCCGGATGCGCCTCTGACAGGCGGTGGCTTTATTATAACAGTGCCGTGATAAAAATCATATTTCCTCCTGATACTGCTTATCCTTTGCCGCAGCCTCCGAAAATATTTTTACCCGCATATTAACCTGTTAACATGAGTGTAATCCTGATTTTGCTGATCGCAAGTATTTCCATTGCAGCCCTGTTTTTGTTCGCTTTCTTATGGGGCGTAAAATCAGGTCAGTTTGAAGATGACTATTCCCCCTCTTCCCGTATTCTGTTTGATGACAAACCCGCTTCCTCCAAAAAACAATAATCCCAATAAACAATCCCGCTTATGCAAGTAGAAAAGTTCTATTACGACAACAAGATTGTAAAGGCGTTTGGTTATGCCACCATCATTTTCGGATTGGTGGGCATGCTGGTGGGCCTGTGGGTGGCCGTACAGATTTATTTTCCGGCCAGCAGTCTCAATTTTGCCCCCACTACGTTCGGACGTCTCCGTCCGCTGCACACCAATGCCATCATCTTTGCATTTGTTGGTAATGCCTCTTTCGCAGGTATTTACTATTCCCTTCAGCGCCTCTGCAAGGCCCGTATGTTCAGCGACAAACTGAGCTGGATCCATTTCTGGGGCTGGCAGCTTATCATTGTGGCAGCCGCCATTACCTTGCCGCTGGGCCTTACTAACGGTGCCGAGTATGCGGAATTGATCTGGCCCATCGACCTGGCCATTACACTTATCTGGGTTGTTTTTGGTATCAATATGTTTGGAACGATCATCAAACGCCGCGAAAAACATATCTATGTGGCCATCTGGTTTTATATCGCCACCTGGGTTACCGTTGCTTTACTGCATATCGTACGTTCTATAGAACTGCCTTACTCTGCTACCGGCAGCTACAGTTGGTTTGCCGGGGTACAGGATGCGCTGGTGCAGTGGTGGTACGGACACAATGCGGTGGCCTTCTTCCTAACCACCCCGGTACTGGGGCTTATGTATTATTTTCTGCCCAAAGCAGCCAACCGACCGGTATATTCTTACCGCCTCTCCATCATTCACTTTTGGGCGCTCATCTTTATCTATATCTGGGCCGGTCCGCACCACCTTCTTTATACAGCGTTGCCCGACTGGGCTCAATCACTGGGTGTGGTATTCTCCATCATGCTGATCGCACCAAGCTGGGGTGGTATGCTCAACGGTTTGTTTACCCTGCGGGGAGCCTGGGATAAAGTAAGAGAAGATCCCGTGCTGAAATTCATGGTGGTTGCCATTACCTGCTATGGTATGAGCACATTTGAAGGACCTATGCTGAGTTTAAAAAGCGTGAACGCAATTTCTCACTTTAGCGACTGGACCATTGCCCACGTACATATCGGCGGATTGGGTTGGAATGGATTCCTGGCCTTTGCCATTCTTTACTATATGATCCCTAAGATGTGGGGTACCACACTTTACTCGAAAAAATTAGCGTCCAATCACTTCTGGCTGGGCACCATCGGTATCATTATTTATGCAGTACCCATGTACTGGGCCGGATTTGAACAAAGTATCATGTGGAAACAGTTTACACCCGAAGGACAACTGAAGTTTGACTTCATGCAAACCGTTACCAATATCAAGTTGATGTATGTGGCTCGGAGTATCGGTGGTTTGTTATACCTCATTGGTGCGGTGATCATGACTTATAACCTTACCAAAACCATTGCCAAAGGTAAATTCATACCCAATGAAGAAGCGGAAGCTGCCCCATTGGTAAAAGAGACCAGTCACAAAAAAGAATACTGGCACCGGGTACTCGAACGCAAACCGCTCACGATGCTGGTATTGAGCCTCATACTGGTGGCCATTGGTGGACTGGTGCAAATGATACCCACCTTCCTCGTAAAATCAAATGTGCCCACCATCGCCAGTGTAAAACCTTATACACCGCTTGAGTTGCAGGGCCGTGATATTTATGTGCGCGAAGGATGTTATACCTGTCACTCGCAGATGATACGCCCATTCCGGGATGAAGTGGCCCGCTATGGCGAGTATTCGAAAGCTGGTGAATTCGTGTACGACCACCCCTTCCAATGGGGAAGTAAGCGTACCGGACCCGATCTGGCCCGGGAAGGAGGTCAAAAGCTCAGGCGTACGAACTCCTGGCACTACAATCACCTGTACGATCCGCGATTAATGACAGAAGGTTCGCTGATGCCCCAATATACATGGCTGTTTCGTAATAAACTGAATACATCCACCACGCCGGCCAAAATAAGGGCTATGCGTACACTGGGCGTACCCTATCCGGAAGGATATGACAAAATCGCCAATGATGAATTGATGAAACAGGCGGAGGAGATAACAGCAGATTTGAAAAAAGCGGATATCGAAACAGAACCGAACAAAGAGATCATTGCAGTGATCGCTTACCTGCAACGATTGGGCCGGGATATTGAAAGTGAGCCCAAACCCATAGCAAAAAAAGAATAAGCTGTAAACAAGCATATTGATTGTTGATAGACAAAAAAGACAAAATGAAATTCATTCATTATTTAGAAAAAATAGGCGGTGTGGATGCCATGGGTGTGGCATCACTGGTTGGATTTTTTGTTTTCTTTCTGGTAATGCTCACCTGGGTATTTAAAACCAGAAAGAAAAAATTCAACGACATCAGCCGCATTCCTTTAGACAACTAAGTGTATAACCAACTAATGTAATGATCTATGCGTAAAAAAGTAAAATACATATTTGGACTGCTTGCAGTACTCTTTATCCTGTCTGTACAGCCAGCCTTTGCGGCCGACCCTCCCGCACCCTCGTTGTTTAGCAACCCCATGGCGGTAACCATGCTGGTACTGATGGTGCTGCTACTTATCGTTATTGGTATACTGGCCAATATACTCATTGGCACTGCTGATTTTAAACTTAAGAAAAAGAAGAATGGGAGTACCGTAGTAAGCTCCCTGCTGGTAGCCTTCTTCCTGCTTTCAGGAAATGCATTATTTGCGCAGGGTACTCCGGATGCAGGCACTACAACTGCTGCCGCCAAAACCATTGGAGGCATGCCCGCCTCCACCTTTTATATAATGGCCACGGTACTTTTCCTGGAGTTGTTCATCATTATTGCGTTGCTTATCAATATCAAATTCCTGCTGAAGACGGAAAAAGAAAAACTGCTCTCCCCACAGGAAATAGAAGAAGTGAAAAAAACAAGGCTTAGTTGGTGGGATCGTTTCAACAAACTGAAGCCGGTAAGCCAGGAAGCAGAGCTCGATCTGGGGCACGAATACGATGGTATTCGCGAACTGAACAACCGTCTTCCACCTTGGTGGCTATATGGCTTTTATCTCACGATCATTTTTGCCGGTTTTTATTTGTGGCGTTTCCATGTATCACACGCAGGCCCCACCAGTGTACAGGAATACGAACATGCAGTGGCCAGTGCCAAAATCCGTGTGGATGAATACCTGAAAAAGAAAGGTGAGTCGGTGGATGAAACAAACGTTACGATGCTTACCAGTGCGGATGATATTGCAGCCGGCAAAGCCATCTTTACCGATCCTTCAAAATGCACTACCTGTCATCTTGCAGACGGAGGTGGCAATACCGTAGGTCCCAACCTAACCGATAATTACTGGCTCTATGGCGGGGACATCAAAGACATTTTCAAAACCATTAAATATGGCACCAATAAAGGTATGCGCAGTTGGAAAGATGATCTTTCTCCCAAACAAATAGCGCAGGTGGCCAGTTATGTGAAATCATTAAAAGGCACCAAACCCGCAAACCCAAGAGAACCGCAGGGCACACTGTATGAAGATGCTCCTGCGAAAGACACGGCACTAAAGGCACCTGCCGATACTGCTGTTGTCAAAAAATAAATACATCGAATAAAGTGAGGAGAACCCGAACATGACCGAAACAAAAACCCCGAACGCAGCATCACCCAACGACGAATCATTCCGTGATCGGATTGCCACGGTGGATGCAAAAGGAAAAAGAAAATGGGTGTTTGCACAAAAGCCCAAAGGGAAATTCTATAATATCCGTACACTGGTGAGCTGGGGATTCTTTATTCTATTCTTCACCATTCCGTTTATTAAGGTAAACGGCAGGCCGTTGTTTTTATTCAATATCCCGGAAGCAAGGTTCATTATTTTTGGTAAAATTTTCTGGCCGCAGGATTTTTTCATTTTCGGGCTTACGATGGTCACTTTTATCATCTTCATCGTACTCTTTACTGCAGCTTTTGGCCGTTTATTTTGCGGATGGGTTTGTCCGCAAACGATCTTTATGGAAATGCTCTTCCGCAAAGTAGAATACCTGATAGAAGGTGATGCAGCCAAACAGAAATTACTAAAGAATGCACCCTGGACCGGTAAGAAAATCCGCATTAAACTGATCAAGCATACGGCGTTCTTTTTACTGGCATTCATCATCGCCAATTTCTTTCTTGCTTACATTATAGGGGTGGATGAGCTAAAGCACATTATCACTGAGCCGGTTTCCGATCACCTGATCGGTTTTTCATCTATACTGGTCTTTTCTGCTATATTCTATGGAGTATATGCATATTTCCGTGAGCAGGCATGTACCGTAGTTTGTCCCTATGGCCGTTTGCAAAGTGTACTCCTCGACCGCAATTCCATGATCGTGGCTTATGATTATAATCGCGGTGAGCCACGGGGCAAATTCAAAAAAGAAGAACTTCATCCGGAAGCGAACCAGGGTGATTGTATTGATTGCTTTCAATGCGTAAAGGTTTGCCCCACCGGTATAGACATCCGCAATGGCACACAAATGGAATGTGTAGGTTGCACAGCTTGTATTGATGCCTGCGATAAAATGATGGAAGCTATTCACAAACCGAAGGGATTGGTTCGCTATGCTTCTGAGACAGGCATTCAGGAAGGGAAAAAATTGCGCTATACCGGCAGGATGAAATTTTATACCGTATTGCTCATCGTACTCTCCGGCATTCTCACCTTACTGCTTATCAGCAGGAAAGATATTGATGGCAATATCATACGCACAAAAGGTACCTTATATATCAACCGGGGTACCGACAGTATTGCCAACCTGTTCAACATCCGCATCATCAATAAGACTACAAAAAACATTCCGGTCACACTTCGTCTGGAAGGGGATTACGCCAATAACGGCACCGTACAATTGGTGGGTGCCACTTCCATACACTTAAAGGATGAGGACCAGGCCAATGGCAGTTTCTTTGTGGTATTACCAAGAAAAGCGATTAAAGACAGAAAAACACGTTTACGAATCGGTTTATACGATGGTGATAAACGTATCACCACACTGAGTACCAACTTTGTTGGACCATTTGGAAAATTTTAAATCATAAAATACAGTTGTATGAATTGGGGAAATAAATTGCTGTTGACATTTGTGGTATTTGGCGCCGGAATGACCTTTCTGGTTTACCGTTCCGTAAAGACCAATTATGAACTGGTGGATAAAGAATATTACAAAAGTGAACTCGCCTACCAGCAGGTGATCGATGGCTCCAACAGGGCCAATGCCTTATCGGAAACCACCCTCACTCAGGACAGCAACGGTATTATTCTGCAACTGCCCGCTGAAATGAAAAATAAAAAAGTGAGCGGTACCATACACTTTTATTGCGCCTATGATGAAAAGCTGGATAAAAGAGTTGAACTCACTCCTTCAGCAGATGGACAGCAGGTTTTTGCTCCAGGAGTTTTACAAGCGGGAACCTATACCGTGAAGATCAACTGGCAGTCAGAAGGAACCGGTTATTATACTGAAAAAAATCTGATCATACCCTGATGACAGGCATGGCGATCATAGCGGGTTTTACACTGGGTGCGGCCGGAAGCCTGCATTGCATGGGTATGTGCGGTCCGCTCAGCATGGCATTGCCCACGCATCAATTTTCACCCGTAAAGAAATTTTTATCGCTTTTACTTTATCAATTCGGCAGGATCATCACTTATTCCTTTGCCGGTTTTCTCTTCGGGCTGGCCGGCAGACGTATTTATATTGCAGGATACCAGCAATGGTTTTCGATCAGCATGGGTATTATCATTTCACTCTTTGCCCTGTTGTATTTTTTAAAAAAACAACTCATACGTGTTTCGTTTCTCCATCATTTTTATCAGGCGGTGCAGCGTATGATCATCAACGTGCTGCGTTCGTCTACAAGACCTATAAGTTTTTTACTGCTGGGGCTGGCCAACGGTTTATTGCCCTGTGGAATGGTATACATAGCGCTCGCTTCAACGTTGTCATTTAGCACCATTGGTGAAAGCACCCTTTTCATGGCCATGTTTGGTGCAGGCACACTTCCCGCAATGATGCTGGTAGCTTATGCCGGACAGGCGATGAAATATGAAACAAGACTTTTGCTGCGAAAAGCAGTTCCCTTTTTTGTACTCGGTATGGGATTATTACTGATACTCCGGGGACTTAATCTCGGCGTGCCCTATATCAGCCCGGAATTACCAGGTGCTCCGGGGCAGGCAGTGGTTTGTCATCCCTGATTGGTTCAGGTTTTCAGGTAAGGCAGGTTTACAGTGATCGTAGTACCTTCTCCCAATTTACTTTTCAAATCAATGGTACCCTTCAAAAGATTCACATACCTTTTTACAATGGGCAAGCCCAGGCCGGTACCTTGTATATTGCTTACATTTTTAGCCCGGTAAAAAGTAGAGAATAAGTGCGGCTGGTCCTCTTCCGGTATTCCCAGCCCAGTATCCTTTACCGCAACTGTTAGTTCGGTGCCGGTTGCCGCTACAGTAAGACATACCTGATTGTCATCCGGAGAAAACTTAATAGCATTCGAAAGCATGTTGAGCAGAATATTTTTCAGCATGCGCTTATCAGTAGAGAAACCTGCTTCGCCTGTTACATTCAAGGTAATATCCTGTCCTTTCTTCAGATGGGCTTTCATTTCATCCACCACATCTTCAGCAAATTCACGGATACCAAATACAGTAACGGTAATGCTGACCTTTCCTTCTTCGAGTTTGCCGAGCGACAAAAAGTCTTCAAGCAGTTCATTCATATGTGTCACCGAATCCCGGATCCGGCGGATATGTTTTTCTCTTTTATCAAACTCTTCGGTACTGGGATACTTGGATACGAGTGTGGCAGAGGAAAGTATAGTACTCAGGGGTGTTCTGAACTCATGCGAAGCCATGGATACGAAGCGGCTCTTGATTTCGTTTAATTGTTTTTCTTTACTCAGGGCTTCGCTCAGTTCCTGCTGCGATTCTTCCAGGCGCTGCAATGCCTCTTTAAGAATCAGCGTACGTTCCTCCACTTTCCCTTCCAGTTCTGCATTGAGCTTGCGGATATCATTGCTGATTTTTTCGAGTTCCGCTTTTTGTTTGATGATATTTTTCTCGATCTCCTTGCGGGAAGTAATATCCACGATAAAACCGATCACAAAGGGTTCGTTGCGCTGCTTATAATAACTTAGACTCACTTCCACCGGAAATTCGGTCCCATCCTTCCGGCAGGCATACAGGTCTCGGCCATGTCCCATCGACCGGTTAGATGGCTGATGGTAAAAGCCTTCCCTTAAGTTAACGTGCTTTTCATGCATGCGCATGGGAATGAGTTTTTCCACCCGTTCACCGTGGAGTTCTTTATGTGTATAGCCAAACATTTTTTCGGCAGCCGGATTCACCAATACAATGCACCCGCTTTTATCGGTAAGCAATATGCCTTCCGTAGCATTTTCAAACAGCGAAGACATGTGCGTTTTTTCATAATCGATACGCTGTTGCAGCTTTTTCAGAAAAAACACAATGACTACCACAAACAAAATCATGAGCAGGGAATACACCTGAGAAAGTATAGCACGGGTTATTTCGGTATCATTTGTTTTGAAGTAGATCACCAGTCCGGTAAGGGTGATCATACCCGCCACTCCGGCAATAAGGGTGGATTTCCAACCCGGAATAAAAGCTGTAAGCAGGATGATGATAAGGATACCACTGATTGCCAGCTCATAGCTGCTGTACACAAAGGCCAGGGAAATGGATGCCGCAAATACTGCAAGGGCTAGTAAGGATACCCGCCGGCTGTTCAGTTTTATCATACACCTGTACTGTTTCGGCAACAAATTAAGTATAAAAGCGGAGAGCAGAAACTTAAAGAACCTTACCCAAGCAATTCCTTTTCCATAGCTATGGCCCGGGGGAATAGTATTTCATTTTCGAGATACACATGTTGTACGAGATCATCATCAAGCTCTTTCAGCAGTGAAAAAGAAAGACGGTGACTGGTGCAGGATGCTTCAGGGGGTGTGTAGTTATCGGTGAGCTCGCGGAATTTATAGATCGTTTTTTCCAGCAATTTATGCTCATGGTGCATAATATCCTCAACGGGTTTACGAAGGGTGCGCACCAGCAGGCTGGCATAGGTTTCCCGGCTTTCATACGCATGTACGATCTGGCGGATATAGGGAAAAATAACCTCTTCCTCCTGCAGGAGATGTGGAATCAGCGAAGTTTCCATCTGCGCAAAAATTTTTTCCAGTTCGCCCAGGCGGGGGTATTTTTTCAGGTGCTCCGACACAAATTTTTTCAACTGCGCACTGATCAGGGGAAGCGACCTGCGCAGGTATTCATGATGGACATTGACGATATAGTCCGCCAGAAAGTCCGTCTTCCAGTCTTCAAAAGGTAATGTGCCCGGTACCGAAATGGTGCGGCTGGCACTGTGCAGTTTTTCGATGAGCAGTCCCGGATCAATACCCTTGGTCTCACACACCAGCTTGAGTGGCCATTTACCCCCGCAACAATATTCAATATCATGCTCCACAAATATGGCAGCGGTGCGATAATGGTTTTTCACAATATCGGCGGGCGACGAATCCACGGTAATACCGTTTTTATACGAACTGATCATTCACTTTTTGCTTTCGGGAGCAAAATACCAAGATGCTTTTCCAAAAAAACTGATTTTAATCATATTCAAAGTCGTAACACCATAAAAAAATATTAAAAAATATACAAATTTGATGGTAATCACTTAGTGCATTGACCCAAATCAGGGATCAGCAAATCGCCACCCTCTACTTTTACACCAAGAGTGCCAGAAGACACTTTTAGTCCCCTGCGGACTATCGTTGGTTTTTGTTTCAATGCCTACCCCCGGTTCTCCGGGGGTTTTTCATTTTATTGTATCTTTATACCAGCTACACTACTTTCGTCAGGCATGGGTTTTAATTTCCTGAAATAATATACCACCGGAAACTTTTAATATTAAATGACTATGAAGAAATGGCTTTGCGTATTGATCATTTTGTCGGCCTGTTCCAAAGATCCGGAAACAGCCAGTGACACGCAGGCCCCTTCCATTACACTCAACAATCCCGCCAATGGCCAGGTATTCACACCGGGCCAGACCATACCGATTAGCGGCACTATTACCGACAACAATTATATAGCCGAAGTGCATATCCATGTCACCAATACCAATACCGGCAGCCTGCTGATGGATGTACACCTGTACCCCGCAGGTAATACTATGAATTTCAACCAGAGCCTTACCGCCGCGGCCGGTATCAATTACCGCGTACAGGTGATTGCCAAAGACAAGGCCGTGAATGAATCCCGACAAACGGCCGACATATCCTGTAACTGATCACTTGGTTATCTTTGCCGGATGCATATAGACATTCTCACCGTAATACCCGAGTTGCTGGAGAGCCCTTTTCAACACAGCATTATGAAACGTGCCCAGGAGAAGGGACTGCTCACCGTACAGGTACACCAGCTTCGTAAATGGGCTGTAAACGAATACGGCATGGTGGATGATTACCAGTACGGCGGAGGTGCAGGCATGGTAATGATGTGTGAGCCCCTTACCAAAGCCATTGAAGAACTTTCTGGGCTGCGCCAATTTGATGAGATCATTTTCCTTACACCGGACGGCGAAAATTTCAATCAGAAAACAGCAAACAGTCTTTCCCTCAAAGAAAACCTGCTGCTGATCTGTGGGCATTACAAAGGCATTGATGAGCGGATACGGGAGCAATTTGTAACCAAAGAGATTTCTATTGGTGACTATGTACTCAGCGGAGGCGAACTGCCTGCTGCCATACTCGTAGATGCAATAGGACGCCTACTTCCCGGCGTATTGAATGATGAGACATCGGCACTTACGGATTCTTTTCAGGACAACCTGCTGGCTCCACCGGTGTATACCCGGCCCGTTGATTTTCGCGGATGGAAGGTTCCCGATATTCTCATGAGTGGTGACCACCGCAAAATCGAAGAATGGCGGCAGGAGCAATCCTATATCCGTACCAAAGAAAGGAGACCCGATCTGCTGGATGATGAATAAGGATTTCGATTCGCCAGGCTTACCGTTTATCAAAAAAATCATCCGGGCCTCCCGGTCTTTTTGAATGCACTTTATATTGCACCCCATTCAATCCGATCAACTGCTTTGCTAAAACTTTTTTCAATAGTATTCATCCTCTTCATTGCTACCGGTGCAGCAGCACAGGACGTGGATGTTTCGCGGTATAAAGAAAATTACAAAGTACATATTAAAAAAGCCGTTCACCCGGTAAAGCTGGATGGCGATCTTTCCGAAGAGGATTGGCAAGAAGCCGGTTCTGCAACGGAATTCTGGCAAAAGTTTCCCCGGGATGATGTGAAGGGCATTCACAAAACGATCGCCCGCGTGCTGTATGATGATAAGTTTTTTTATGCCGGGTTTACGGTGTATGACAGCCTTCCGCTCATTGGTCAGTCACTCAAACGCGACAGCCGTATCCGTGACAATGACGGGGTAGGTATTATGCTCGACCCCATGAATAAAAAGACCAGCGGCTTTTATTTTACCGTAACGGCTTTTAATGTACAGGCAGATGACCTCCTCACCGTAAACCCGGATAACCTGACATTCAGTTGGGATAATAAGTGGTACTCGGCAGTGAAAAGATATACCGACCATTATACAGTAGAAATGGCCATTCCTTTCAAAACACTCCGTTACAACAAAGACAATACCATATGGGGTATCAATTTTATCCGCAGCGACCGGAAGCTGAATGAAATTCAGACCTGGACGAGAATTCCACTCAATTTTGCATCTGTAGACCTTGGCTATTTGGGGGCGCTGCATTGGGATCAAACACCCCCCAGCCCGGGCAGTAACATATCCCTGATTCCCTACTTCACAGGTAATATTCAGCAAAACAAAGAAGATGGCATTTCCACCAATGGATCCCTCGACGCAGGCTTTGATGCGAAAGTGGCATTGACTTCATCCCTGAATCTCGACCTGACGGTGAATCCCGATTTTTCACAAGTGGAAGTGGACCGGCAAGTGACCAATCTTTCCCGGTTCAGTATTTTCTTTCCGGAACGAAGGAACTTCTTTTTGGAAAACAGCGATCTCTTTTCTGAATATGGCATACCTCCGATCCGGCCATTTTACTCGAGGCGTATCGGTCTCGATCCGGATGGCAATCCCATTCCTATCCTTGCTGGTGCAAGGGTAACGGGCAATATTGCTTCCCGTACCCGCGTGGGCTTAATGACCATGCAAACCAAAGCCACCGATAATTATGCCGGCCAAAACTATACTGCGCTAACGGTACAGCAGCAAATGCTGAAACGCACTACGTTTAAAGCTTATTTTTTCAACCGGCAGGGATTCTTTGATGAAAAGAATAAACTGACCGACCCCCTCGATGAATACGGACGTAATGCAGGTGGAGAATTTTATTATGTAAATCAGGAAGGTGAATGGCAGGGATGGCTGGGCTTTCATACATCGCATAAGCCCGGACGCTCCAAAGACAATCTTTTTCTCAATGGCGGCGGAGGTTATTTTGGAAGATCGCTGACCTCATTCATTGATTATGACAATGTAGGTACCAATTACTTTACAGATATTGGCTTTGTAGAGCGTATTGAAAATTATGACGCGCTGCGTGATACAGTGATACGGCTTGGCTTTAAACAATTTTTCAATAATAATCAGTACACGCTTTATCCGAAAAAAGGAATCATCAATCAGCACAGCTTCAGCCTGGAAAATTTTCTGGTATTCAATCCGGACAATACACCCAATGAAGCGAGTCATGAACTGGGATACACCATGCAGTTTAAAAATACGGCCAGTATCGAAGCAGGTTATACATTCAACACCACACATCTGCAATACCACACTTCCTTTACAGATGGTGTCCCTTTGCCCCCCGCCCGGTACAGGTACAATCAGTTTTCTGTAAATTACCAAACAGATATACGCAAGAAATTCTCTTTTGAAGGTGGCATCACTGCGGGCAACTATTTTTCGGGCAATTACCTCGAGCTTACCGGTTCGGCGATATTTCGGAGCCAGCCCTGGCTTACCATTGAAATGAATGCGGAATATTACCGTCTCCGATTCCCTGGTGTATATGGCAAAGAGAATTTCTTCCTGCTGGCACCCCGGGTGGAGATCAATTTTTCGAATAATCTGTTCTGGACCACTTTCATACAATACAATACGCAACGGAATAATATTAATATCAACAGCCGCCTGCAGTGGAGGTATAAACCGGCCAGTGATCTTTTTCTGGTATACACGGATAATTATTTCAGCGACCCGCTCCTGAAAAACAAGAACCGGTCATTTGTTTTTAAGCTCAATTACTGGCTAAACCTTTAATGACAGACAACCGATTGCCTGATATTTTGCTCTGCTGTTCGTGATGACCTTATTTTACAGATATTGCAATCATTAAATACGGATTCATATGAGCTCAAACCGCAGACATTTCCTGAAAAATATTGCAGTGGGCAGTGGCGCACTTGCCGCCGGTCTTCCGGCATTGGCAAAACTTACCGGTACCTCGGACGATGAAATGAATCAATCCGATGTACGGGTGCAAAGCAGTCAGCAATTCAATATGTGCGGATATGCAGCCCCCAAAATTGAAACCGTACGCATCGGGGTGATTGGCCTTGGCCAGCGGGGCTCTGAAGCAGTGGAAAGGCTGAGTTATATCGATGGCATTGAAATAGTAGCCCTTTGCGATAAATACCCCGACCGGGTAGCGGCCTCCCAAAAAACATTGGAGAAAATGAAGCGGCCCCGGGCCAAAGAATTTTCAGGCGAAGAAGGCTGGAAAGCTCTTTGCGACAGCCCGGATATTGATCTGGTATATACTCCCACACCCTGGCACCTGCATACGCCTATTGCAGTGAGGGCCATGCTCAATGGTAAACATGCTGCCACGGAAGTAGCGGCGGCCAAAACACTGGAAGAGTGCTGGCAACTCGTGGAAACATCAGAAAAAACAAGAAAGCATTGCATGATGCTGGAAAATTGCTGTTATGATTTTTTTGAACTGCTCACACTCAATATGGCCAGACAGGGAATGCTGGGTGAGATCGTGCATGCAGAGGGTGCTTATATTCACGACCTGACCAAAGACTGGCTTTTTAATAAGAATGCCTATGCAGATATGTGGCGCCTCAAAGAGAATATCGGGCACAATGGCAATCTCTACCCCACGCACGGACTGGGACCCATTGCCCAATGTATGAATATAAACCGGGGCGATAAATTCGATCACCTGGTAAGCATGAGCACCAATGATTTTACCATGAATGCCATGGCCAAAAAACTGGCTGAAAAAGATGATTTCTTTAAACCCTATGCCGATCAGCCTTACCGGGGCAATATGAATACCACTCTGATTCGTTCAGCCCTCGGCAAAACGATCATGGTGCAGCACGATGTAAGCACTATACGGCCTTACTCACGCATACATCTGGTGAGTGGTACCAAAGGGGCTGCGCAAAAATGGCCCGGCCCCGAACGGGTGGCCTTCGGACATAGCTGGATAAAAAAAGAAGAACTCGAAGATCTGCATAAAAAATACTCGCCTCCCATCGTGAATCATATTGGTAAAATAGCCAAAGAAGTAGGCGGGCACGGGGGTATGGATTTCATTATGGACTGGCGCCTTATTGATTGTCTGCGCAATGGTCTGCCGCTCGATCAGGATGTATATGATGCAGCAGCCTGGAGTTGCCTCGTGCCGCTGAGCCAGCGATCCGTAGCCAAAAAATCACGCACGGTGGATATACCCGATTTTACCAGAGGAGCATGGCAAAAAAACAAGCCGGTAGACCTCACGCTCAATGGCGGTGCCACCACGGGTGTGCGTGATATTAAACCGGATCTTAAGATGTAACTGAACTGTTTAATCAACTGACCAATATCATGCCTTTACTGCTGAAACAATTATGAGGTAATTAGCGATAATAATGTACTTTTAGGCCCTTACCATAACCTGTTTTCCCTGAAAACCAACGATTTGATCCGCAATGGTGGTAAAAAACCAGCTCAGAAAAGTATATATATAATTTATTTAATCTTGCATGAAGGCACTGACAGTAATAACAGATCCCGTTTATACAGAACCCCCAAGCTTTTCCGCCTACGAACGTTTCTGGCTTAAATATATCAACGATAAAAGAGACCTTCCGTTCATTCATCTGCTTACGGCCATTCACATACTGGTAATACCCACCGCTATTATCCTGTACACCCCTTTGCTGCAAGGATGGTATTGGTGGCTGGCCTATATTCCCTATTTCTATGTATCACAGATGTATTTCAAAGGCCGCTTCGGGTTGATGTTGCATTGTATCTGCCACCGTAAACTGTTTAAGAAACCTTATACCTGGCTCTTTCATTATACCATCTGGTTTGTATGTCCTTTTTTCGGTCATACTCCCGAAACATATTTTGCCCATCACATGGGGATGCACCACGTGGAAAATAATATGATAGACGATGCCAGCAGCACATTACCTTATCAGCGCGACAGTCTCCGGGGTTTTCTGGCCTATGTGGGCAGGTTCCTTATCCTTGGCTTCACAGATACATTCATGTATTTCTTCAGCCGCAAAAGAAAGAAGTTTTATATGCGCCTTACTTATGGCGAAATGTCTTTCTACCTGTTTTGTATCGGCATGTGTTTTGTAAACCTGCAGGCCACATTAATGATATTCATTATTCCTTTTGTATTTGCAAGAGTGGTGATGATGCTGGGCAACTGGGCACAACATGCGTTTGTAAATATGGATGATCTGGAAGACAATACAATTAATTGTATTAACACGCCATATAATCAAATGTGCTGGAACGATGGTTATCATGCCATCCACCATGTACGTCCCGCCATGCACTATACAGAAATTCCCGGAGAGTTTTTAAAAATAAAGGATAAACTGGCCGAACAAAAAGTACTGATCTTCGACGGCATACATTATCTCCACATTTTTATCTGGCTGATGACCAAACGCTATGATAAACTGGCCGACAATCTGGTGAATGTAAATAATATGTTCAGCAGTAAAGAAGAAGCCATTGCCATCATGAAGGAACGTACGAAGAAGTACAAGCCCGGGTTGCAATAAAATTATTTACCATTTTTTACCCCCGCATTATAGGCAGCCACCAGCGTGCGCACTTTTCGTAATGTTTTCTGCCGGGTGGCAAGCACATATACCAGCCCACCGACAGACACAGCGGTATACGCATACAATACAGCCGAACTGCCTCCCTGTAACGATCCTACTGCCAGTTCACCACCCGTGAGCATGATCAGCGAGCTCAGGTACAATAGATTGAGCCGGGCATATTGATTGCGCGTTTTTATAAAAGTGGGATACGAGGCCGCAAAAGAAGAAGAAAAAATATTCTTGAAATCCTTTCGCCGAAGTGGCTTTAAAACGGAATCGCCTTCGAGCCGGTAACAAAGACGGGTAGCATGGATACGCGAATAGTATTTCGCATTTTCACGGCGGATATTCGGAAAATCATACAGATTCACCGCACCGGCTTCGATCACCCGGGCCACCACCACTCTTTGCCGGAATGATCTGACTTCAAATTTGGCGAACGCATTTTCCAGGCAAACCACACTGTCGAGTCCGATTGTCTGACTATCTGTTACAGCTCGGCTACGTTTGCCCGAAAAAGACTCGGTAAAAACGACCGAACTGGTTTCAATCACCTTCCCATTTTTCAGTATCAATTTGATTGGTTGCGTAAAAGCTTCTTGCCCGGCAACAATCAACAGTATTAAGACTATTAATCGCATACCTGTAAAACAGAATGCCCATTATTTTGGTTCAACAAAATAAAAAATCTTCCATTTTTTCAAGGAGACAGGTCATCTTCGGTCCCGGTTATTACTCCACTTTTTCCTCTTTTTTCAACCCGATCACCGGCACAGCTTTCTCCCGTATCAGTTGATTGAGTTTTCCAATACCTTCTTCCCTGATCGCCTTCAGTTTAGTCAATTGTTCATCACATTGTGCAGCGAGGTCTGCAAATACATCGCGGGCCTGCTTACTCGGGGCCATATTCCCGCTGTTGGCCGCATCAAATAATCCACTCAGTTTATCATTGAGGCGAATCGGATAATTCAATACATCCTGACCGCTTTTGGCTTTTGTCTGATACAATTTTTCTTCTATAGCCGTCAGTTCTTTCCCCAGGCTGTCGGTCATTGTTTTAATTTCTTTGACCGAATCTTTTGGATGCCTGGCCACAAACTCATTCATTTGTGTCCGTAAGGCGCGGATATCTTTAATGGCCTTTTGTACTTCATCAAACTTTCCTTTTACTTTTTCGAGGAAGGCAAATTGCTCTTCATATTCAGCCTCTGTGATTTTGTAATTGGGATCTGCTTTCACTACAAAATTTCCTTCAGCCGAATCCGTACCCGCCTTCAGTTTATAACTGTATTCGCCGGGAGGGGCCAGTATACCACCGGGTACACCATTCCATAAGATCATGCCTTCCATTTTGTCTGACTCAGGATAACGCAGGTTCCATACAAACTGGTTCAGGCCATTGCTGATATCTATTTTATCAGCCGCTTCTTTTGCATCAGTAGCCAAGGTCCTGATCTTCTTTTTGTTTTTATCAAAAATAGTGGCGGATACTTTCGTACTGTCTTTTACCTCTTTCAGGTAATAGTGAAGCACCACTCCATTGGGCGGATTGGCACCAGCATTACGTGCCGTACCAAAATTGCCCCCGAATGCATTGCCTGCGATCCGCCAGGTTGGTTCCGGTTTGTATACATACAAATTTTTAGTCTTCATGCCCGGCTGTTGCTGTTGTACGATATGCAGATCGTCGAGTACCCACAAGGCTCTGCCCTGTGTGGCCACAATCAGGTCATTATCCTTGATCATCAGATCAGTAATGGGTACTTCCGGAAGATTGAGTTGGAATTTTTTCCAATTGGTTCCGTCATCATAACTGATATACATGCCGTATTCAGTACCTGCATATAATAACCCTTCCCGTACCGGATCGGCACGCATGGCTCGGGTAAAATGTGAACGATTGATTCCATTGACAATCAGCTTCCATGTTTTACCATAATCTTCGGTTTTATAGATATACGGAGCAAAATCATCACTCTTATAGCGGGTGCCTGTCATATAGGCCACCCCTTTTTTGAAAAGTCCTGTTTCCACACAATTCCACATCATGGCTTTGGGGCAATCTTTGGGTGTTACATTCTCCCAGTTCTTTCCACCGTCGCGGCTTACGTATACAAGACCATCATCACTGCCGGTCCACAACAAATCTTTTTCCAATACACTTTCGGCAGCGGTAAAAATGGTGCAATAGTATTCTACGGATGTGTTATCCTTGGTAATGGGTCCGCCGCTGGGTCCCTGTTTGGATTTATCATTGGTGGTAAGATCCGGAGATATTTGTTGCCAACTGGCTCCTTCATTTTCTGTTACGAATAAATGATTACCGGCGGTATATAATCGTTTGGGATTATGCGGAGAAAAGAAGATCGGAAAATTCCATTGAAAGCGGTACTTCAAAACATCGGCACCCGCACCCATCGGGTTGTCGGGCCATACACTGATGGCACGGTTCTCACCGGTTTTATGATCAAGCCGCGATAAATATCCACCATAGTTACCCCCATAAACAATATCCGGATTGAGCGGATCGGCCACTACATAACCACTCTCGTTGCCTGCCGTTACTTCCCAATCCCGGTCAGTAATTGCAGCACCATAGGTGCGGTGCCGGATACGCAGCGTGCTGTTATCCTGTTGCGCACCCAGTATGCGATACGGAAATGAATTGTCGGCTGATACACGGTATATCTGAGACGTGGGCTGATTCATATAAGTGCTCCAGTTGCCACCGCCATCGAAGCTGATCTGCGCGCCACCATCATCGGCCACGATCATCCGGTTGCCATCTTCCGGATCGATCCACAGATCGTGATGGTCCCCATGTGGTGTATTAATGCCCCGGAATGTTTTCCCGCCATCGGCACTGATCATAAAACCTACATTGGGACAATACACTTTATTCTCATTTTTCGGATCCACAAATACTTTGGTATAATACCAGGCCCGCTGGCGGATATTATTATCATTGCTTTGCAGGGTCCAGGTTTCTCCCCCATCAGCACTGGCATACAAACCACCTTTTTCATTTTCAATAATCGCATAGATCTTATCGGTGTTGGATGGAGCCACAGCGACTCCCACAATGCCCCAGGTACCTTTGGGTAACCCTTTACGGGCAGAAATATTCATCCATGTTTCGCCACCATCGGTACTCTTCCACAATCCACTTCCATCCCCGCCACTTTCGAGCGAATAAGGTGTGCGAATCACTCGCCAGGTGCCCGCATACATTACCGATGGATTGCCGGGTTCCATTACCAGATCGCTGCAGCCGGTCTGATTGTTTACATATAATGTCCGTTTCCAACTCTTGCCGCCATCAGTAGTTTTGTATACACCTCGTTCTTCATTGGGTCCAAACAAATGACCCATGGCTGCCACCCATATGATATCGGGATTGCGCGGATGAATGATAATCCGAATGATATGTCTGGCATCTTTCAATCCGATATTCTTCCAGCTTTTGCCCGCATCTTCACTACGCCATATACCACCGAGCCCTTCACTTACATTACCCCGCATGGTATTCTCACCTTCCCCTGCATACACCACACTCTCATCGGATGGCGCAACGGCCACTGCACCAATAGTGCTGCCAAAGTATTTATCCGAAACATTCTTCCAGTTGTTTCCCCCATCCATACTTTTCCAAACGCCACCGCCGGTACCACCGAAATAAAAGGTATTCCTGCTCTTATAACTTCCTGCCACGGCGCCGCTTCGCCCACCCCGCCAGGGACCAACGAGACGATATTTTACTTTGGACATGATTGCAGAATCTGAATCCGGAACAGGAGGCGTGGCCACCGGTTTATTTTTTTGTGCCATTACAACGGCAAACGAAAATAAAAGAGGCAATAAAAGTAATTTTCTCATATACGAAAGTTGAAATGTATGGTAGGTTGAAGGTACTGATTTAGTGCCTAAAAAATCAAACGTTCGGCCACACTTATACGAATGGAGGATTGAATGCTGAATCAGTATCTTTACTGCTTCCGAAATAAAATAGTTATTAATGTCATCATTCAGCATTACCGGCCTCCTGGCAGATGTTCATACACAAACCGTCTATCCTGCATGCATAACCGTAAATAACGGTATTATCGCCTCTGTAAAACAGCTCGAAGCACAAAGCGAGACGGATCTCCCTTATTTACTTCCCGGATTTATCGACAGCCATGTACATATCGAAAGTTCAATGCTGGTACCGTCTGAATTTGCACGACTGGCCGTGGTACATGGCACCGTATCCACCATCAGTGATCCGCATGAGATCGCCAATGTATGTGGAATGAAGGGTGTGGAGTTCATGATCGCTAATGGCAATACCGTTCCGTTTAAATTCAATTTCGGCGCACCCAGTTGCGTACCCGCCACCATTTTTGAAACGGCTGGTGCGGCATTGAATGCAGACGATGTAACGGCTTTGCTGGAGCGGGATGAAATAAAATACCTGAGTGAAATGATGAATTTCCCCGGTGTATTATTCGGGGATGAAGAAGTAATTAAAAAAATAAATGCCGCTATCCGATTGGGTAAACCCGTGGATGGACATGCCCCGGGTCTTCGGGGTGAGCAGGCAAGGGACTATATTGCAGCGGGCTATGCTGGGAAGATAACTATCTCCACCGACCATGAATGTTTTACTGCTGAAGAAGCACTGGATAAACTGAAATATGGCATGAAGATCATTATCCGTGAAGGCAGTGCCGCCAAAAATTTTGAGGCCCTGATCGGATTGTTGTACGACTACCCGGATCATATCCTATTCTGTAGTGACGACAAACATCCGGATAGCCTCGAGCTGGGTCATATCAATCAGCTTTGTGCGAGGGCGGTAAAAAAAGGTATTCCCCTTTTTAATGTTTTAAAAGCTGCCTGTGTAAACCCGGTACTGCATTACAAACTCGATGTGGGATTACTTCGTGATGGAGATGCGGCTGATTTTATATTGGTAAAAGACCTGGAAACATTTGAAGTAGTAGAAACTTATATCAACGGGCAGCAAGTGGCTGCGAATGGTGTATCGGCAATTCAAACTACAAAGGCCGAAGTGATTAATCAGTTTTCCTGCACACCGAAAACTCCCGCCGATTTTGAAACAACCTGGAACGGAGAAAAAGAAATACCGGTGATCGAAGCATTGGACGGACAACTTATCACCAACCGTATACAGGCAACACCAAAAGTGGAAGATGGAAAGATCGTAGCAGATACCAGCAGGGATATATTGAAAATAGTAGTGGTGAACCGATACCATGATGCACCGGTAGCCAAAGCCTTTATCAAAAATTTTGGATTGCAATCCGGCGCCATGGCATCAACCGTAGCACACGACAGTCATAATATAGTGGCCGTGGGTGTGGATGATGAAAGTATCTGCAGGGCCGTGAATCTGCTTGTCGAAGCACAGGGTGGTGTGAGTTGCTGCGATTCATTGCAGGGAACAACTCCCCGGAAAGAAATGGTATTAGCCCTGCCCGTAGCTGGACTGATGAGCAATGAAGATGGATATAAAGTGTCTGCTGCCTATACAGCTATCGACATCATGACTAAAGAGCTGGGCAGTACGTTGACGGCGCCGTTCATGACACTGTCTTTTATGGCGTTGCTGGTGATCCCGCATCTTAAACTGAGTGATAAGGGCTTATTTGACGGGGATAGCTTCTCATTCGTATAATTCCATACATCCTTCTTTCTTCCGGGAGGCAAAGCCGGGTAAGGCTTTAATATAACTTTCACAATACCGGGTTAAGTAAAACGGGTAGTGCGGGCATCTAACTCATAACAAAGGCCCCGTGGGGTTGAACCGAGTACAAGCAAAGGCCGATGCAAAGCCCTTGTTATGAAACTGCAACTCCATATTTCCGCGCATTTTGACCAGCCTGACTTTATACAAGACCTGGTGGAAAGACTTGCCTACCGCAGAAATGAGCTGGGTTTCAGCAAAGAAAGAATGCCGCGCGGTTTAAAAGCGGTGGAAACTTCTTCCACCGAAACTTATGTGAGCGGCACTATGGCAATTGATTTCAACGATGGTCAGGACATCATACATATGCCCTTTATCACTTGTTTTTTATTCACCTGCATCAAAGGCAAAACAGAGCCCTATCAATTGATATGGAGCAGTTCGCTTTCCTGATCGTACATCATTTTTCCCGGGGCTTCCCCCTTTTTCATCATTCCTGAACTAACCTCCACCAATTCACCGCCTTCTTTCCGCCATTCACCGACAAGAAGGTACATTGCACCCAAAGGGACTTGCCGTTTCCGAAAAGGGCGGTTAGTTTTGTTTCAAATTCACATTTCATGGATAACAATAAAAGCTGGCGCGAGATGAGGCGGGAGGAACGGCGAAAACGCCGGGATGCCTGGATAAAGAGTTGGGAACAGCGCAGGGAGGAAAGCATGGCTGGAGAGAGTCGATATAGCCATATATGGACCGGCCTATTTATCATACTGGTCGGAGTGGCGGCATTATTAAAAGCAAGTCTTACCGATATGCCGGAGTGGTTGTTCAGTTGGCAAACTTTTCTGATCGCACTGGGCATCTTTGTAGGATTTAAACATGGATTTCGCGGAGCCACCTGGTTTGTACTCATGCTCGTGGGAGGCATATTTCTGGCCAGGGATATTTTTCCTGATCTGCAAATACGCCGGTATATCTGGCCCATGCTGCTCATTGGGGCCGGCAGCTTACTAATCTTACGTCCCAGAAGAAGGAACTACTGTATGCCGGGTGAAACAGAAAAAAAAAACAATTTGAACAACGACCCGGCTGAAGAAATTAAACCAGAAGAATACAGTTATCAGCGTCAACAAGATTATAAAGAAGATTTTGTAGATACCACTTCTGTATTTGGCGGGGCCAAAAAAAATATCATTTCAAAAAATTTTAAAGGCGGGGATATTGTAGTCGTATTTGGCGGTACTGAACTCGATCTAACCAGGGCCGATTTTACCGGAAAGGCAGAAATCGAACTCACCACGGTTTTTGGCGGCACCAAACTGATCATCCCTTCCAACTGGAAATTAGAATCAGAAGTGGTCACTGTATTTGGCGGCATTGAAGATAAACGCAATCTCTACAATATTGCCGAAAACCCCGACAAAGTATTGTTGCTGAAAGGAACGGTAATTGTAGGGGGCGTGGAGATCAAAAGCTTTTAAATGAATACGTGAGACATATTCAAACTAACAACCAAAAACCAATCTATGAGCTGGTATCTTGCAAAAATGGTTTTCCGCATCATCTCCGGTGATGGTACACACACAGCACAATTTGATGAACAATTACGATTGATCGCTGCGGAAAGCAAAGAAGAAGCCTTTCATAAAGCCCAGGTACTCGGCGGGCGCGAAGAAGAGATCTTCTTCAATAATCAATTACAACTGGTGCAATGGCAGTTCATCAGTGTGAGTGAATTGTACCGGCTGGGTGAACTTACGGACGGTGCAGAGATCTATTCCCGTATTGAAGAAAAAGAACACGCAGAAAGCTATCTTCATGTCATTCACAAAAAGGCGGAGGATATCCGCTTTGGCAATACGCTCGAATTATTGAACCTGGCATAACTGTATGGCAACCTCACCGCTTCGGGAAAAAAAATTTCTGCTAGCCTTTATCATCTTCTGGGTGGTGATGACGATCGATCATGCATGCGTACTGTACTGGTTTGGTATGCCACTGAAAGCTGCTATGGCAGACAGTGCCATCAGTAATATACTCCTGTTAATACTTAGCCTGCTCGTAATCAATATGCTGCGGTTTTATATGCCCCGGGGGGAGCAGCATGTGAATATTTTTGCACTTTGCCTGATCCTATCCCTGGTTTGGATTTTTACATTACGCTGGTTGCTGAAAATTTCCATTGGAAGCTTTACTGTAGGATATTCCACGTTGCTGCAGCAATCGATACCCATTCGTTTCAGTATTGGTTTTTTATTGCTGGGTTGTATTACCCTGGTCAGCATTTTATGGTTCAGCCAGAAAGAACAAAAAGAAAATGAAACCCGGAAAGCAGATGCGGAAAAACTGGCCCGTGAGGCCGAGTTGTTCAAACTGCGGCAGCAATTACAACCGCATTTTTTATTCAACAGTTTGAACTCCATCAATGCACTGATTGGTACCCGTCCGGAAGAAGCGCGTAAAATGGTACAACAATTATCTGATTTTTTGCGTGGCACCATCAAAAAAGAAGAAACGCAATGGGTAACCCTGCAGGAAGAACTGCAATACCTGCAATTATATCTCGATATAGAAAAAGTGCGGTTTGGCAACCGGCTTTCTACTGAAATAAATGTGGCAGACGAAGTACTGCAGATGAAGTTGCCGGCCCTGTTGCTGCAGCCCATTGTGGAAAATGCTATTAAATTCGGTTTATACGACACCACCGGTGATACCGTGATCCGGATAGATGCGTCTGTTGAAAATCACCACCTGATGATACGGGTGCAAAACCCTTTCGACCCCGACACTGCATCGCCGCACCATAAAGGCACGGGCTTCGGTTTGCAATCAATACAAAGAAGGCTGTACCTTCATTTTGCCCGTACTGATCTGCTTACGACTGCAGCAAACGGGACTATTTTTAATACCATTGTAAAAATCCCGCAGGGAAAATCATAATAGCTATGCATAAAGTAATTATCATTGATGATGAGCCGCTGGCACGGAGTATCGTAATCGAATATTTACAACATCATACACAACTGGAACTGGTACAGGAATGCGGCGATGGTTTTGAAGGACTAAAAGCCATCATGCAACATAAGCCCGACCTGATATTTCTGGATATTCAAATGCCCAAGATCACCGGGTTTGAAATGCTCGAACTCATTGAGCAACCGCCGGCTGTTATTTTCACCACGGCCTTCGATGAATATGCTATCAAAGCTTTTGAATCACATGCCGTTGATTACCTGCTGAAACCATTCAACCGGGAGCGCTTCGATAAAGCCATTACAAAATGGGAGGAACAAAAAAGCAAGGCCCCCGATAAATCCACACAGGATCTGCTGGATGCCGTGTCGCTTTCCCCATCACAAAGCCAGCGCATTGTGGTAAAAAACGGAAGCAAGATCAAGATCATACCGGTACACGATGTATTTTATCTGGAAGCGGCAGATGATTATGTGAAAGTGCATACCCAGGAAGGCTATTTTCTCAAGAATAAAACGATGAATCATTTTGAGCAGGCACTGGATGGCGAACAGTTTGTGCGATCACACCGCTCGTATATTGTAAATGTGCAGCAGATCACCCGGATCGACCCCAATGAAAAAGACAATCATGTGGCTGTATTACGTTCGGGTGCAAGAGTACCGGTAAGCCGCAGTGGGTATGGGAAACTGAAAGAGGTGCTGGGATTGTAAATTGCTAAAATGCATAAGTGCTGCTGGTATCATTCAGCATCCAACATTCAACATGTAACATCACTGATCAGCATTCCCCATCCAGCACTTTCACCGTTTGCTCATAAAAATTCTTTGCCCGTTCCGGTGTACTGCCGATACATACCACACCCAGTTTGCCATATTGTGACAAGGCGCCAATGAGGTGAAACATGACTCCTTCCTGTGAAGTGCCATCATAATGCAGGTTATGCAGCATGGCGATATCAATCAGATCAGGTGGCGTGATGCCGATATATTTTTCACTGCGCAGATTGTCTGAACAATAATAATAACGGGTTTGCCGGTTAGCCGTCAGGTACAATCCGTTTTCATAATCATAATCCCCATCGGTGAGAAACTGCAGTAAAATATAGGGATGCGTGGTGCCTCCTTTCCGCAGGTTTATTTCAATGGCGTAATGTTTCCAGGTATTGTTCTTTTCTTTCACTGAAATAAAGTCCACACCAAAGCGCCCCATCACACCATTTTTTTGCAGAGCCTCTGCTACTTTAAGTCCCGCTTCTCCCACTTCAATGGAATAGGCTTCATCGGCAGGGAAATAGGCACCCATATATACCTGCCCCCCTTCGCCGCCCACTACCTGATCATGTGTGGAGATCACTTTGCAATCACCCAGTGGATTGATACGGCATTGAACAGAGGGTGATGTTTTTATATCCCCTTCTACAAATGCCTCCACGATGCCACCCATGGATTGAAATTTGTACATGAATTCTTTATACGAAAGATCACCAGCCACGATCTTCAGCCGCGAAGACAGTTGACTCGCGATCCAGGGTTTCCATTCTGTGGATTCATCAATGCCTTCATAGGAAAAAATGGCATTCCCTTCACCGGAAAAGCCATCGTTCATTTTCACCACCGCTTTGCGCAATGAAGGATCGCTCAGTTTCAGATCCCCCAGTGCGGCTACAATCTCTTCTTCATTTTTCAGGTCTTCATAGCCAGCAGGTACAGTAAGCCCGCATTGCTTGAATATTTTACGGCTGTTGCTCTTCGTTCCCTGTTCATACAGTTCCGGATCGCATCCATAAATAGGTGCATCCAGTTTTACTGAAAGGGTGCGTTCATGTTTGGTTACGTTGAAACAAGCCATGTGTACCACATTTCCCGAAGGAATACTCTTCTTTATCCGTTCAATCAGGCGGGGGCGGTCCAGTATTTTCTCCGTGAGTGATTTGGCCGATGCATCGTAACAACTCAGCATGGTAAGCCGTTGCTGTGCATGATGACGGGTTATTCCCGGAAGCAGGTGCAGGTAATAATCTATGATGACAGGATCGATGGGCATACTGGTAATATACACCACATGGGTGCGTGGCATACGAAGCAACATGAGCAGGCAAAGCAATCGTTCTTCATAATGAATATGACCGCTTACCTTCGATAATATTTCCTGGTCCAATGTAATGGATGGAATAATGATTACAGATTTGGCGGCCAGCTTATCCGGAAAAGCCTTACGGAATTGCCGGGGAAACTGGTGTTGGATTTTCCGGAATAATAATATTTCTTCCATCGACCCGGGTTGCGGGTCTTTTTTATTTTCAGTGGAGGTGGCCATGTTTTTGGTATCCTGCATACGATGAATTTAAATCAAATTGAGGAAATTCAATATGAGATTTTTCATCAGGCTTCATCACCATTCCAAAAGGCCCCGCCAATACTGTTGGCCACAGCGCCGGTATCTGCCCCAAACACATTATACTCCTGCCGCCAGCGCAATACACCCATAAGGGCTGCTAATAGTGCGGGGTTATTCACGGCTTCCGGTGATGTCAGAGATAATCTGGCAGCAAGCGTTTCGGTAGTTTGCTGTTTACCTCCCCAGGCCCTGTCAATGGCATAGAAATCACTGATTACCGGAATGCGGGTGGCCGCTGCCAACGCTGCGCCGTCGCCGGCCCATACGGGTTGTCCCTGGCTGTCATTAAATACAATGTGGCCGGGTGATGCGATCAAGGCTACTTTAAATTGCAATGCATTATCCGTAACGAAGCGGTTTACCAATTCACCCAGGTAAGTCCCGTATGCTGTATGCAAAGCGCAATAGGAAGGGGCTGTTAATGATGCTGCGTCTTCTAACCGGCTCATCCATTCCGTGTTATAAGTATACCGGGCGGAGAGATGGGGATCAGCGGTCCAGTTACCGGCTTTTTCGCTAAAAGAAGCAAACACGATATCGAGTGCGGCGGCCGGGTTGCCGCTGTATAAACCAATAGCCCGGTAATCCATAATATGATTTTTGATTGTTGATTTAAGAATTTAGTTTTGCCAAAACTCAAAAATACTGTTTTTACGAGGCGGGTCAGCAATCTTGCGGCCTTTCACCCCAAAAGGAAAACAACCATGGTCATCAATTTAAGTCAGCAGCATTCATTGGTCAGCAATTGGGTCAGTGAGTTACGTAACGTAAATATTCAGACCGACCGGATGCGGTTTCGCCGCAACCTGGAGCGTATTGGTGAAGTGGCCGCCTATGAAATAAGTAAGCAACTGACCTGGGAAGAAAGGGAAATACCAACTCCGCTGGGAACGGCCATGCATAAAATGCTAAAAGAGCAGCCGGTGCTGGCCACTATCCTGCGAGCCGGGCTTCCGTTGCATAATGGATTGCTCAATTATTTTGATCAGGCGGACAATGCATTTATTTCGGCCTACCGGAAACATAATAAAGATGGCAGTTTTGAAATCAGCCTGGATTATGTATCCTGTCCCGAGTTGGAAAACAGGGTGGTGATTATTTCAGACCCCATGCTGGCCACAGGTTCTTCACTGGTGAAGACCATTCATTTTCTGAAAGAAGAAGGCCGTCCTAAAGAGATTCATATTGTAGCGGCCATTGCCTGCACGGTGGGTATCGAATATGTGGTTCGCGAAGAGCCGTCTGCCACCGTTTGGTGCGGGGATATTGATGATGAGCTTACAGCGAAGGGGTATATCGTACCGGGACTGGGTGATGCCGGAGATCTGGCCTTTGGAACGAAGGTGCAGATGTAGTTGCAGGTTGCGGGTTGTTAGTTATTGTTGTCCGGTAAAACTATTTATTAGTTTGAAAATCAATTCAGACCCCTCCCCAAGCGCTACACGCGTTTCTTTCTTCCGCACGTTGTGCATACTCAGAAACCCCAAAGGAGAGGGGCTAGAACCCGCTCTGGGGCAATGTTTCAGGGTTTTGCAAAAACTTTCCCCGGACAATAATGGTTGTTAGTTGCGGGTTGCTTCCTTGTTAGTTGGTTGGTGTGCCTGCGGTGGCCGTTTGCGTACCTAACGGTTGTTAACTTTTAATTGCCTGCAATTTTGTAAATTCTCTGACTGAAAACACTTGCGTAAATACTACTACCCAAAGGGTTAATCCTTATATAATCAACACGTTATCTTGTTTTAAACCGGTTTGGAAAGTATTAAGTACCTCTGTCATTACACGCCCCAACCCGCAACCGGCATCAAGCAACCAGCAACAAGTCCCATGCAGCAATTTTTCTCTTTTTCAGGTCTTTTTTTTGTTGTACTTTTCGAATTCGTACCGGACGACTAAACATTTTGCAGGATTGGGCAATTACAAAAAGGCTTCCGCGTTTACTAATTTCCAGGCTGTAGCACGTTTCATCGTCCGACAATGAAAAAAACTTTAATAGCTGTGATGAAAAAATTAACGTTCATACTTTCTGCTTGCGTGATTTTGGCCAGTGAGTTAAAAGCTCAGGATCCTAATTTTTCGCAATTTTTTGCATCTCCGTTAACCCTCAACCCGGCTCTTACGGGAAAATTTGATGGTAGCTTTCGTATTGCCGGAAATTTCCGCAACCAATGGCCTACTATCAACAATGCTTTCGATACCCGTACTGCATCCATCGATTTTGGTGTGATGAAGAACCGGTTGTCTGAAATAGATCAGTTGGGTGTGGGTATATTAGCCATGACTGACCGAGCCGGTGACGGTGTGCTGGTTACCAATTATGCCGGCGTTTCCCTCGCTTTTCATAAAGGTTTGGATGAAGACGGATTTCACCAGATCGGCGCAGGTTTTCAGGGTGCCTTTGTAAATAAAAGACTGGATGTAAGCAAAGTTCTTTTTGCTGACCAGTTAACTCCATTGGGTTTTACAGGTGTTACCAGTGAAGTATTCAGCAATAAACAAATTTCAGTAGGTTATTTTGATATGAACGCGGGTATCCTCTACAACGGAAGTACCAACGGCTACAATAATTTCTATATCGGCGCCTCGATGTACCACATCAATCGTCCGAAGGAAAGTTTCCGGGGCGGTGATTATTTACTCGCCGCACGTACCACGATCCAGGCGGGAGGAAAAATTCCTATCGGTTCTTATCATGCCTTACATTTCGCAGCCAACCACAGTATGCAGGCAAAAGCGCACAATACGGTAGTGGGTGGCGCATTCAGTTATAATGTAAACAACAGCGACGAGAACCCCACTAATTTCTATATTGGTGCCTGGTATCGCCTGAATGATGCGGCTATTCCCTATGTAGGATTGGAGTTCTCCGGTATACATATCGGCGTATCGTATGATGCCAATACATCCAGTCTCAAACCCGCCACCAATGCAAGAGGTGGTATGGAAGTATCGCTGATCTACATCAAGAAGCCTTCCGACCCGAATGCGAAGAAGCTGAACTGTCCGCGATTCTGATTATTCTTACCTGATTATATTAGTGAGGACGTATTCAAGTTGTTGAATACGTCTTTTTTTATGATGATCCTATACTAAAATAAAAATGAATGCTGAAATTCATCAACAGGACGTTGAGACACAGCAACACTATATAACTGCCATTTAATTGCCGCATAGCGCCAACCGTTAGCAAAAAATTTATGTGAAGAGTAGTTTCAGGAGGGAATTTAAACGACACATGCAATACTTTTCACTATTCACTATTAGTTATTAACTGAACTCATCAGCAACGGCAACAAAAACCAACAAAACAACGTAATCAGTATCACCGATATGATATTCATCACAAACCCAGCCTTCGTCATCTGCCGCAGTTTGATATGACCGCTTGCAAATACAATGGCATTGGGTGGCGTGCCCATAGGCAGCATACCGGCGCAACTGGCCGCCAGCGTCATTGGTATGCCCAGCAGCAACGGATTCATTCCCGCTGCATCGGCCAGGGAGGAGATCACGGGTGCAAATACGATCACCTGGGCTACATTGCTCATTACCTCACTAATGAAAAGCGATACCAGCGTAATCACAAAAACCAGCAGGAACCCATTGCCCGAAAACTGCGCCAGCCATTGTCCCATCTGCTGCATCAATCCTGCTTTTTCCAACGCGCCCGCCAGTGATATACCACCCCCAAATAATAATAATATACCCCAGGCCATTTTAGATGTATCGCCCCATTCGAGCAGGGCATTGGTTTCGGGTTCCTCATCAATACTTTCTTTTGCTCCCCGTTTTATACTGCCGGATGGACAAATGAATAATGCCACTGCGCAGAGCAAAGCAATGATCGTATCATCCAGCTTTACCCATCCCTGTATATTATTCAGCAACTCACGGAATATCCAGAGCAGTGCCGTACCGCAAAATATGACCAGCACTCTTTTTTCTGCACTTGAAAGTGGGCCCAGTTTGGCAATTTCTTCATCCACGAGATTTTTGGTGGCCAGATCGGATTTGATGCGGTTGGGAAACATCCATTTTACCATGGTGAGATACAAACAGGTAAGCAATAGCAAGGCCAGCGGCGTACAGATCAGCATCCAGCGCACAAAGTCAATGCTGTAATTATATTTCTTCTGAATATATCCTACATAGGCCACATTGGGAGGTGTACCAATTATAGTGGCAATGCCTCCGATATTAGATGCATAGGCGATAGCCAGCATAATGGTAAGGGAAAAATTTGCCAGATGTCCCTCGCCCCGGTGGTTCTCTTTCATTACATGTATCACCGAGAGTGCAATGGGAAACATCATCATAGTGGTAGCGGTATTGCTCAGCCACATACTCAACAAGCCGGTAGCTAAAATAAAGCCCAGTACGATGCGGTCGCCACTGGTACCGGTAAGACGTACAATATTCAGGGCAATACGGCGGTGAAGGTTCCATTTCTCTATGGCCAGCCCCAGCATGAAGCCACCCAGAAATAAAAAGATAACCGGATTCGCATAAGGTGCAGCGGCAGATTCGAGACTGGAGATACGTAACAGGGGAAACAAAATAAGTGGCAGCAAGGCCACCACCGGCATGGGCAGGGCTTCGCTAACCCACCAGGTGATCATGAGGCCTGCGATGGCCAATAATAAGGCAGCCTGATCATGCACCCCGAATGGATTGATGAAATAAAGTAACAGGGCCACTACCAGGCCCGATAGTAATGCAACGAATTTTTTTTGTTGTTTGCTCAACCCGTTATTTTTTTTCAAGATACATGCTTATTGGCAAATCCGGTGTTCAAAAAATGATCACCGGTTATACCTGGCAGCGCCACTTACGCAAGGATTATTTTTTACAAAAAAACGGTATGGCAGCCAGGCATCTTCGCCGGCATAATCCACACCGATCCGGGGAGAGCTGCCTATCGTATCCGTATGGTACCTGAACTCGTCGTCGGCAAGGTACAGTTCGGTATCTGCTAATGACCGGCCACTGTCGGCAATATAGATCCCTAATGCCTTCGACAAATTGCCCGGGCCTCTGGTAAGGGTATGATCGGCCTTTTGCTTACCCGTTCGCTGCAGCATGATCGGAATTCCCTTCAATGGTTCGAGTGCGCGGATGAGTACGGCATGCGGTATTTCTTTCGTATTGGTAACTACATTGAACAAATGATGGATACCATAACAGAGATACACATAACAAACACCGCCCTCTGCATACATCACTTCATTACGGGCGGTACGCCGGCCTCCCCATGCATGTGAGGCCTTATCCGTAATTCCATTGTACGCCTCCACTTCCACGATCCTGCCGGAAGTCAGTTTCCCTTCTTTCTCCGATACCAGCACCATTCCCAGCAGCTCCCGGGCCACCTGCAGTACATCGTTTCGCTGGTAAAATCGGTTGGTCAGTTTTTTCATCTATGTATGATTACTTTACACAAATACATCCGGGTCTGCAGACTTAAAGCCAAAGGCTTTTCCGCTTCATTATTATCTTTTCACTATTCACTATCATCTCCTATATTTACCTGCCAATTTACCGATTTGCTGAAAGAAATAGTTATTGCTGTACAATCCTGGGGCGAGGCACATCGCTTTATTCGTCAACACCGCCTGTTTAAATGGATCATGCTGCCCGGCATTATCTATATATTTCTCTTTGTGGCCGGTATGTTCATCTTCTGGCAATCGGCAGACCATGTGGTATCCTGGGTGAGCAACCAGTTAAGCATCGAAACCTGGCTGCAGAAAAAACGGAACGAATGGCTCAGTTTTTTATTCGTCATGACCGGGATGATGCTCCGGCTCATGCTCTTTCTTTTTTATTTTTCCCTATTTAAATATCTAATTCTCATCATCGGTTCGCCGGTGTTTGCCTACCTGAGCGAAAAAACGGAGGCGATCATAGAAGGAAAAGAACATGCCTTCAATTGGCCGGATATCCGGAAAGATTGTGTACGAAATATACTGCTGGCACTTCGTAACTGCGGCTGGCAATCGGTATACCTTGTTGCTCTGATCCTTTTATCATTGGTGCCGGTGGTGGGCTGGATCACGCCGGTCGTTGCCCTGCTGATGGAATGTTATTATTTTGGTTTTTCCATGCTCGATTACAGTATCGCCCGTACTGGTTTTACACCCGCACAAAGTATTGCCTTTACCGGCCATCATAAAGGGCTGGCGATCGGCAATGGGTTACTTTTTTATATGATGCACCTGATCGTAATACTGGCTCCGGCCTATGCAATCATTGCAGCCACATTGAGTGTTCACCAGGTAAAAAACAACTGATGTCCACTGTATATCTTATCCCTTCCCAGTTAGATGATCAGGCACTTGGTGTCATTCCCACCTATATCACATCGGCGATCCGTGAATGCCGTGTATTCTTTGTAGAAAATGAGCGCACCACCCGGCGTTATTTCAAACAATTGTGGAGATTGGTGCATCCCGGAGAAGAAATTATTATCGACGACTATACCTGGCACGTAATCGGTGAAGATACCCAACCGGCTTTCCGCCAGTATATGAAAGAGGGCCTTACCGTTGGTATTGTGAGTGAAGCAGGTTGCCCCGGTGTGGCCGACCCAGGTCAGGCATTGGTGGCCATTGCCCAGGATATGCATGCGAAGGTGAAACCGCTCGTGGGACCAGCGTCTATCCTGCTTGCATTGATGGCCAGCGGTATGAACGGGCAGCAATTCCATTTTCATGGCTACCTGCCAATCGATAATCAACAGCGCATCAAAGCCATCCGTGAACTGGAAAACTTATCTGCCAAACAAGACTGCACACAGGTGTTTATTGAAACACCCTACCGAAATAATCAGCTCATCGATGCAATCATAAAAAATTGCAATGGGAATACCCGGCTCTGCATAGCGACCAATATTACCGGCCCGGATGAATGGATAAAGACAAAGACGGTGAACGAATGGAAAAAAGACATTCCGGATATACATAAACGTCCGGCCATATTCCTGCTCTACTCCTGCTGACGTGCAGGTAGTTTCAATACTCCGGTTACGATATATTTACTGTCGCCCCGCCAGGGCAATACCGCCCGGTACTGCACATAGGTGAGCTGCACACATTCATCTTGCAGGTTTTTCAACACGGTTGCTATACTATCGTTCGTTACCGAAAAGAAGAATTTCTCCGCATTGATCGTATTCCGGCAGCTCAGCCACATTTCGCCCTCATCCGTTTTGAAGACATTTCCCTTGTGTGTGATTTTTATGAGGGTGCCTTTTCTTTCACCGTTGCTGTACACATTGAAGTAAAACCAGTACACGAGGAATCCAAGCAGGAGCACTAACACAAAAAGAAACATTCGGAAATTTCGTTTGAACCGCTGTTTCCAGGTTGTTTTCGCTGGCAACGCCCGGGAGTCACTATTCGTGGTTTGATTGGTTTGCTGCTCGTTCATATTTGATATTTATAACAAAAAATTTGAGGCGATATTTAAACTATTATTATACATTTGCTATCGAATTTACAACTTGTTTGTAAAGATGACGAACATTCTGACACATACCAAACAATGGGCCTTCCACGCACCGATCACCACCGGAGTTTACTCTGTTGGTTTCGATGTGTTTACTTTTTCCCGCCCGCGACGCCGCCCTGTTATCTGACAGGACGAACCCCTCACCATGGTCCCTGTCAGTGAAGTTACCCCGGCAAACAATTTTCCAGGACTGGTGAACCTTTCTATCACAATTTTATAACGTTGGACAATCAAAACATCATTATCAGGGTAGCTACTGTATCCGATAAGGTATATTCCAAAACAATCACGGACGAAATGGAAGCCTCTGCCGCTGCACGCGGTACCGGTATTGCCAAACGCAGTCCTGATTATATCGAACAGAAAATAGACGAAGGCAAAGCCGTAATCGCCATCACCAGTCAGAATGAATGGGTGGGCTTCTGCTATATTGAAACCTGGAGCCATGGTGAATACGTGGCCAACAGCGGTCTCATCGTAGCTCCGGCTTATCGCAAAAGCGGGGTGGCTAAATCCATCAAGAAAAAAATATTCGAACTCTCCCGCCAGAAATACCCCGAAGCAAAATTATTCGGCCTTACCACCGGGCTTGCCGTGATGAAGATCAACAGCGACCTGGGATACGAGCCCGTTACCTATTCAGAACTCACCCAGGATGAAGCCTTCTGGGCTGGCTGTAAAAGCTGTGTGAACTATGAGATCCTCATGAGCAAAGGAAGAAAGAACTGTATGTGTACCGCCATGCTTTATGATCCCAAAGATCATTATGAGCCTGAAGAGACCAAAGAGTTCTTTCGTGAGAATGTAAAAGGTTTTGAACGGCTGCTTCGTTTTAAACAATGGAAATTGTTGCGCCCCTTTATGAAAAAAGACCGGGAGAGCAATGGTGGCGGAAGCAAGCCTAAATCATTATTACATCATTTATTTCATCTTTAAAATAACCAGCCAAATACCATGTCTGAAAAAGTAGTATTGGGTTTCAGCGGCGGTCTCGACACTTCTTTTTGCGTGAAATACCTGCGCGAAGAAAAGGGATATGAAGTACACAGTATCATAGTGAATACCGGTGGCTTTACCGCAGCAGAATTGGAGCAAATTGAAAAACATGCGTATACACTCGGTGTAAAAACACATACCACCGTCGATGCAGTACGCTCCTATTACGATACCATTCTGAAATACCTGGTGTTCGGGAATGTACTCAAAAACAATACCTATCCCCTCAGCGTATCCGCTGAGCGGCTGAGCCAGGCATTGCATATAGCAGAACATGTTAAAAAATTAGGCGCGGCCGCCGTAGCACATGGCAGCACCGGCGCTGGCAACGACCAGGTGCGCTTCGATATGATCTTTCATATCATGATACCCGGTGTGCAGATCATCACACCCATTCGCGATCTCAAACTGAGCCGTGAAGCAGAGATCGCCTGGCTCAAAGAAAGAGGGGTCGAAATGAATTTTGAAAAAGCCATGTATTCCATCAACAAAGGATTGTGGGGTACCAGCGTAGGTGGAAAAGAAACCCTCTCTTCCAAAGGCATGCTGCCGGAAGAAGCCTGGCCCACACAAGTTACGGCTACAGATGCCCGTGAGGTGAAACTGCATTTTACCAAGGGCGAACTGGATGGAGTGGATGATCAGTCATTCAGCCATCCCTCCGAAGCCATTCAATACCTGCAAAGCATTGCCGGGCCCTATGGAGTGGGAAGGGATATACATGTGGGTGATACCATTATCGGCATAAAAGGACGCGTGGGCTTTGAAGCAGCCGCGCCGATGGTCATACTGAAAGCACATCACGCACTGGAAAAACATGTGCTTACCAAATGGCAGTTGCAATGGAAAGATCAGCTCGCCCAATTTTACGGCAACTGGCTGCACGAAGGACAAATACTCGATCCGGTGATGAGAGATATCGAAGCCTTTCTGCAGCATAGCCAGCAACAGGTAACGGGAGATGTATTTGTACAACTGCTTCCTTATCGTTTTCAGGTGATCGGTATAGAAAGCCCGTATGACCTGATGAACAGTAAATTTGGCAAATATGGTGAAATGAATACCGGCTTCACCGGCGAAGATGTGCGCGGGTTCAGTAAAATATTCGGTAACCAGACTTCTATCTGGACTGCTGTAAACAGCGATAACAAGGCTTAACTACCAAAATAATGGCTATTAAAGCAGGAATAATTGGAGGCGCAGGCTACACCGGAGGTGAATTAATACGTTTGTTGTTAAATCACCCCAGTGTGGAGACCTCATTCGTACACAGCCGCAGCAATGCTGGCAAAGCCATCCATACCATACACCAGGATCTGCTGGGTATAACGGATCTCTCCTTCACCGGTACTCTATCCACTGATATTGATGTATTGTTTCTTTGTCTGGGTCATGGGGAATCCGCCAAGTTTCTGGCTGAAAATTCGTTTCCGGATACATTCAAAGTCATTGATCTGGCCAACGATTTTCGGTTATCATCCCGTTCTGCTATCGGCAATCGTCAATTTGTGTACGGTCTACCGGAATTGCAGAAAGAAAAGATACGTTCCGCTTCGAATATTGCAAATCCCGGTTGCTTTGCCACTGCTATCCAATTGGGTTTACTTCCTTTGGCACAGGCCGGTTTATTGGGAGATGTTTATACCACCGGTATCACCGGGTCTACGGGTGCAGGCCAATCGCTCAGCACCACTTCTCATTTTAGCTGGAGGGCCAATAATATTCAGGCGTATAAAACATTAACGCACCAGCACCTTGGGGAAATCGGAGAATCCGTTCGTACGCTGCAGCCCAACGGCCATATCGATATCCATTTCGTGCCCTGGCGCGGTGACTTCACGAGAGGCATATTCATCAGTTCCACTTTGCAATGCGACCTGTCAGTGGAAGAACTCTATAAGTTATACGAAACCTATTATGCAGGGCATCCTTTTACGCATATCAGCCGCGATCCGATCTTTCTGAAACAGGTAGTGAATACGAATAATGCAGTGATACAACTGGAAAGGGCTGGTTCAAAACTGGTGGTACATTCCGCCATTGATAATTTACTTAAAGGTGCCAGCGGACAAGCCATTCAGAATATGAATCTGTTGTTTGGTTTTGATGAGTGTGCAGGGTTGCGTTTAAAAGCGGGATATTTTTGAGTGGTGGGTTGTAAGTTTTAGGTTTTACGTTGAAAGTGGTAAGAAGTGATGTGAATTGAATTATTAAGTTAGTAAAGTTTTTAATCCGTATTAAATGCAAAATTTCAAAGACCTGAAGGTCTGGGAAAAAGCGCATGCTTTTACATTATCCGTTTATAAAGCAACTGAGCAATTCCCGAAGAAAGAGATGTTTGGAATCGTGAGTCAGTTAAGAAGGTCTGCTTCATCTGTAGCAGCCAATGTGGCAGAGGGATGTGGTAGAAAAACAAATAGGGATTTTGCCAGGTTTTTAAATATCGCGTTAGGATCTGCGAATGAATCCGAGTATTTTCTGATTCTTGCAAAGGATCTTGTTTATTTAACTGAAAATGATTTTAAGACACTTTCCCTATTAGTAAACGAAATAAAGGCTATGCTGATAAGATTGATTGGAAAAGTGCAGGAGAATTGATTACACCAATGCTACTAGAAGAGTAATGAAATGATTGATAAATACAAATACGCGATTTACTTATAACCCATTACTTAAAACTTATTACTAAATACTACAACTCCAACAATGAACCTCTTCGACGTTTACCCAATCAACGACATTACTATCGTAAAAGCAAAAGGCTCCTATGTGTGGGACGATAAAGGTGAGCAATACCTAGATCTTTATGGTGGTCATGCAGTGATCAGCATCGGACATACACACCCGCATTGGGTACAGCGTATAGAAGAGCAATTGGAAAAGATTGCATTTTATTCCAATTCCATACGCATACCCCTTCAAACTGAACTGGCAGAAAAGCTCGGACGTATATCCAACAAGCCCGACTATCAATTGTTTCTTTGCAACAGCGGCGCCGAAGCAAATGAGAATGCACTGAAACTCGCCAGCTTTCATACCGGACGAAAAAAGATCATTGCATTCAGCAAATCCTTTCACGGACGTACTTCACTGGCCGTAGCTGCCACCGACAATAAAAATTATGTAGCCCCTGTCAATGAAACAGATAACGTAATCTTTCTTCCTTTCAATGATGAGGATGCACTGGAAGCCTGTTTCAAAAAAAATAGCGCCCAGATCGCCGCAGTGATCATTGAAGGCATACAGGGTGTGGGCGGTATCAACATAGCGGACGACGATTTTCTGCGCGCTATCCGTACACTTTGTACTAAACATGGTGCTGTATATATTGCCGACAGCGTACAATGCGGCTATGGCCGTAGCGGTAAATTCTTCAGTCACGATTTTGCCGGGGTCAATGCAGATATCTATACCATGGCCAAAGGGATGGGAAATGGTTTTCCGGTAGCAGGTATTATTGTTGCCCCGCAAATAAAACCCAAGCATTTTCAATTGGGCACCACGTTCGGAGGCAATCACCTGGCCTGTGCAGCAGCATTGGCTGTACTGGAGATCATTGAAGAAGAAAAACTGATGGGCAATGCGGTAATGGTGGGTAAATATCTCCGTGATGAACTGTCGGCCATTTCTGAACTCGACAATGTGAGAGGGCGCGGACTGATGATCGGTTTCGATGTACCCGAATCACTGAAAGACCTGCGTAAAAATTTGTTGTGGGAACAAAAAATTTTTACCGGTGAAGCTAAACCGAATGTGATACGTTTGCTCCCCTCCCTCGCATTAAAGAAACGGGATGCCGAGCAATTCATTGATTCCATTAAAGAAAGTATTTCTGCATTATCTGCATAAAACCATAAAATCTGAATCAGCCATTGAAACATTTTATTTCTGTACAGGACGTAAACAATATTGATGCATTGGTGCAAAAGGCCCTTGCTTATAAAGCCAATCCTTTTGCCGACAACACCCTCGGCACCAATAAACGTATCGGTTGTTTATTTCTCAATCCCAGTATGCGTACACGGCTCAGTACACAGATCGCGGCACAAAACCTGGGTATGGAAGCCATTGTTTTCAATGTGGGCAGCGAAGGTTGGGCGCTTGAATTCGAAGAGGAAGCCATCATGAGCGGCTCAACCGTAGAGCATGTAAAAGATGCAGCGCCCGTATTCGGCAAATATTTTGATATCCTCGCTATCCGCACGTTTCCTTCGTTGAAAAACAGGGAAGATGATTACAGCGAACTTTATATCAAACAGTTTATCAAATACGCAGGTATACCCGTTGTGAGTCTCGAAAGCAGCACCCTGCACCCGTTACAAAGCCTTACCGATATCATTACCATTACGGAAGAATTGGAGAAATCGAAAACCCAAAACCGAAAACCGAAAATCGTTCTCAGTTGGGCTCCCCATGTAAAGCCACTTCCCCAATGTGTGGCCAATAGCTTTGCGCAATGGGTCAATGCCTGGGGTAAAGCAGATTTTGTGATCACACATCCGGAAGATTATGAACTGAGTGAAGTTTTTACAAAAGGGGCCACCATTACCCACAACCAGGATGAAGCATTGAAAGATGCTGATTTTGTATATGTAAAAAACTGGAGCACCTATACAGATTATGGTAAGATCTATGAAAGTGACCCCAAATGGATGCTCACACAGAAAAAATTGCAACTGACTCATAATGCCCGTGTGATGCACTGCCTGCCGGTACGCAGAAATGTAGAACTGAGTGATGAAGTACTCGACAGCAATAGCAGCATCGTAACGCAGGAAGCCGGCAACCGTGTATGGGCAGCGCAGGCCGTACTCAGCGAAATATTACGTGCCAATGGATAAACTGTATATCATAAAGATCGGTGGCAATATCATTGATGATGAAGCCAAGCTCGCATCGTTCCTTCGTGATTTTGCTTCTTTTAATGGTAAGAAGATACTGGTACATGGTGGTGGCAAACTGGCCACCCGTATGGCCGAACAACTTGGCGTGGAGCAAAAGCTGGTGGACGGTCGCCGTATTACTGATGCGGAAACCCTGAAGATCGTAACCATGGTATATGCGGGTTATATCAATAAAAATATCGTCGCGCAGTTACAGGCTCAACATTGCAATGCGATGGGGCTTTGCGGAGCAGATGGCGATCTTATGCTCGCGCATAAAAGACAACACCCGGTGCTGGATTACGGATTTGTAGGCGATGTGGATGCCATCAATACTCAACTAATACATACGCTGTTGCAATCCAATATCTCACTGGTACTGGCGCCCATTACACATGACCAGCAAGGTCAATTGCTGAATACCAATGCAGATACCATTGCACAGGAAATAGCAAAAGCCATGTGCAGCAGCTATGAAACAGCCCTGATCTATTCCTTTGAAAAAAACGGGGTGCTGCTGGATGTGAATGATGAAGACTCCGTGATACCGGAACTGAAACCCGCTTATTACCAGGAGCTCAAACAGAAAAACAGGATATTTGCCGGTATGATTCCCAAACTGGATAATGCATTTGCTGCGCTGAACAGTGGCGTGCGGCAGGTAATCATAGGTAAGGCAGAAAAACTTAACGAACTTATAAACGGCACCTCAGGTACAAGTATCATCAATGAATAATACGATTACACATATACAGGAAGAAGCAGTCGCACTGCTGAAAGAGCTGATCGCCACTCCTTCATTCAGCAAAGAAGAAGATCAGACAGCCGGGATTCTTTGCTGTTTTATCGGCAGTAAAGGTATCGTACATTCCAGGGCAGGTAATAATGTTTTTGCGCTGAACCAACACTATGATGCAGCCAAACCAACCATCTTATTGAATTCCCATCATGATACGGTAAAGCCAAACCCGCAATACACCAAAGACCCTTTTGCTCCACTGGTAGAAGAAGGCAAACTGTATGGACTTGGCAGTAATGATGCAGGCGGATGCCTGGTATCATTGCTTGCCGTTTTTCTTCATTACTACGATAAGAAAGATCTGGCCTATAATATCATATTTGCAGCTACCGCTGAAGAAGAAATCTCCGGCCCGGGCGGTATTGAATATGCATTGAATTATCTGCCCAATATTGATTTTGCCATCGTGGGTGAACCCACCCAAATGCAAATGGCTGTGGCAGAAAGAGGGTTGATGGTGCTCGACTGCACCGTTACCGGCAAAGCTGGGCATGCCGCCAGAAATGAGGGAGAAAACGCCATTGTGAAAGCAATGAAAGATATTGAATGGTTCAACACGTACCAGTTTCCCAAAAACTCGGAGCTGCTGGGTCCCAATAAAATGAGCGTGACCGTGATTGAAACAGAGAATAAAGCACATAATGTAGTACCCGCTGTGTGCAAATTCGTGGTGGACACACGGATCAATGAGCAATACAGTTTTGATGAAGTGCTGAGCATCATCGGAGAACATGTACAGGCCACGGTGAAGGCCCGCAGCATCCGGCTGCGCTCCACCGCAATAGCTATCGATCATCCATTGGTGCAGGCCGGTATCCGCCTCGGCCGAAGCTATTATGGTTCACCCACCACGTCTGATAAAGCATTGATGCCATTCCAGGCGTTAAAGATGGGCCCCGGCGATTCGGCCCGCAGCCACACCGCCGATGAATATATTTTTATTCAGGAAATACATGACGGCATTGATCTTTATATTCAGCTATTAAATCAATTGGTATGAAGCTCTGGCAAAAAAATATAGCATCCCTCCGGGAAGTAGAGAAATTTACGGTGGGCAATGACCGGGCATTCGATTTGCTCCTTGCTCCCTTTGATGTATTGGGAAGCATGGCCCATGTAACCATGCTGGAATCCGTTGGGTTGCTGACGAATGAAGAAAAAACAACATTACTGTCGGCACTGAAAGATATTTATACCAAAACGCTCCCTTCTTCTCCCACAGATACGGCCTTTACCATTGAACCCGGTGTGGAAGATGTACATTCACAGGTGGAATATTTGCTGACGCAACAACTGGGCGATACCGGAAAAAAAATACACAGTGCCCGCAGCCGCAATGACCAGGTATTGGTAGATATCAAACTTTTTCTACGGCATGAATTAGAAGGATTGGTACAGGAGGTTCATTCATTTTTCGAACTGCTGCAATCGCTGAGTGAAAAACATAAAGAAGACCTGCTTCCCGGTTATACGCATCTGCAATTGGCCATGCCATCCTCCTTTGGCCTTTGGTTTGGTGCCTATGCAGAAAGTCTAGTGGATGATGTGATCACGCTTCGCGGAGCCTATGATGTGGTGAATAAAAACCCCCTTGGTTCAGCAGCAGGCTATGGATCATCTTTTCCGATCAACCGGACTATGACTACACGTTTGCTCGGTTTTGCTGACCTGAACTACAATGTGGTATATGCCCAAATGGGACGCGGCAAAGCCGAGCGAATTGTAGCACAGGCTCTGTCGAATGTAGCCGATACATTGGCCAGACTGAGTATGGATGCCTGTCTCTACCTCAATCAGAATTTCGGTTTTATCAGCTTCCCTCCGGAACTGACCACCGGCAGCAGCATCATGCCGCATAAAAAAAATCCCGATGTATTTGAGCTTATCCGCAGTCATTGCAATCGTATCAAAGCATTACCCAATGAGATCAGCCTGATGACCACCAATCTTCCTTCGGGTTATCATCGTGACTTGCAATTGCTCAAAGAACATGTATTCCCTGCATTTCAGTCACTGCGCAGTTGCATTGAAATGGCCGGCCTGATGTTATCCCATATAGAAATCAAAAAAAATATTCTGTCCAACCCGGCTTATCAATATTTATTCAGCGTGGAAGAAGTAAATAAATTGGTGAATACCGGGGTGCCATTCCGTGATGCGTATAAACAAATCGGATTGGATATTGAAGCGGGTACATTCAAATACAGCACCGCCATACAACACACACACGAAGGGAGTATCGGAAATTTATGCAACCCTGCTATTCATCAACAGATGGAGCAGGTGCTCAAGGGATTTCCCTTTGCAGCGGTAAAGAAAGCCATCGACGGGTTATTGAATGCCGGATGAATAAACATCGGGGAAATGCCGTTGCATAAACCGCTGGCAGGCAGCCTCGTCCAGTGGTGTCCATCCAAATTGTTCGTAGAGACCATGGGCATCCCGGGTACCCAGCATCCACCTGCGAAGTTGTTGCAGTTCCGGATGTGATTGTATCGTTTCTATCAGCCATTTCGACAAACCTCTGCCCCGGTAATCCGGCAATATGAATACATCGGCCAGGTAGGCAAATGTGGCCCGGTCGGTAATGAGCCGGGCAAATCCCGTTTGTGCATCACCGTTATACATACCGAAACAAAGTGAATGCTGAATGGATTGCTCCACAGTGACTCGGGGTATATTCCGGGCCCAATATGATTCTGCGGAAAGATAGTGATGTATCAGGTTTACATCCAGTAGCGCAGGGTCTGTGCTGATCCTGAATTCGTCCTTCTTCACTTCATAGTGCGTACTCATAATCCGTATTTATCCACGAGGTAAATCAGGGCGGCCATATTCACGGCACCCAGTTGCAGTTCCCGTTTATTCACTGCTTCAAATACATCGCTACGGGCATGATGGATATCAAAATAGCGTTGGGGGTCGGGGTTCAGGCTTGCAGTAGGTGTTTTGAGAGCCCGGCTCAGCGGGCCGATATCTGCGCCCCCGCCTCCTTTCAAAAATTCACTGCAACCATAAGGAGCGATCAGTTCTTTCCAGGATAAGAATTTCTGATATTGTGCATCACTGCCGGTAAATCCCAATGCGCGCGGTGTAAAACCACCGGCATCACTTTCAATAGCCAGAATATGTTTTTCATTTTTAGCCTGCGCCTCTTCTGCATATTTGGCTCCGCCACGCAATCCGTTTTCTTCATTGGCAAACAGTACAAAGCGTATCGTATGTTTGGGTGTGAACCCCAGCGCTTTAAAGGCCCGCAGTATTTCGATGGCCTGCACACATCCTGCTCCATCATCATGCGCGCCTTCGCAGTTATCCCAACTGTCGAGATGTCCGCCAATGGTAATGATCTCAGCCGGATAGTCAGAACCGGTTACTTCACCGATGATATTGTGCCCGATAGTGTCGGGTAAAAAATGTCCGTTGGTGGTAATCGTTACCATCAGTTTCTCTTTTTCCAGTTGCTGGCTAAGCCAATCCGCATCCCGCAAACCTACTGCTACGGCGGGAATCCTTGGATAGGCTGTGTCGTAACGGGTGGCGCCGGTATGCGGGTTATTATCGGTAGCATTGCTCATACTGCGAACAATGACGGCTTTGGCACCGTATTTAGCGGCCCGGCTGGGGCCTTGTCCCCGGTACTGACCCGCATCCCGGTAAGCAAGGAATGTATTTACATAGGTGTCGTTGAATTTATAATTATAAAAAACGATTTTATTGTTTACATCCATTTTACGCAGCTCCAGTTCGTCAAACGAATTCACCATGATTATCTCAGCAGTTATGCCTTTGGATGGCGTGCCAACCGAATTTCCAAGCGCTACCACATCCAGGGCCTTCTCCCTGTAATTATTATTGGGAAATGATCCGGTTTTTGAAGAAGGTGGTTTGGTGGACACCACGGCTTTGTCTTTACCTCCTCTCACCCAATGTGGCACCATACATTCCTGCATCCAGGCTTTATCAGCACCGCTTTCCTGCATTTTCTTCAGGCCCCATTGCTCTGCCATTACCATTTGCGGCGATCCCGCCAGCCGGCCTCCGATCTGTTTGGTCAGTTCACGCAGATTATCATAAGCACGGCCATTGACCAGTATTTCATCCGATATCCGTTTAATCATGGCAGAATCTGGCTGTTGCTGGCTGAAACCTGCAACGCTGATAACACAAGAGAGTATGATTCCGAATGTTCTTAACATGGGGTGTGCATTTTGCTAAAGATAAAGAAATGCCGAAAATCGAAACAAAGAATTGATACAGGCGGTAATTCATACTCCGGCAAAACCATTACCTTCGAAAACTGATATAACTACTATGAGAATTGGAATTGTTTGCTATCCCACATTTGGTGGGTCCGGAGTGCTGGCCACAGAGCTCGGCAAGGCGCTGGCCCAAAAGGGACATATGGTGCATTTTATTACATACCAGCAGCCGGTGCGACTGAATGGTTTTCTTCCGAATATTTTTTATCACGAAGTACAGGTACCCACTTATCCACTCTTCGATTATCCGCCATATGAAACGGCGCTCGCCAGTACGATGGTGGATGTGATTAAAAATAATAATCTCGATCTGCTGCATGTACATTATGCAATACCCCACGCATCTGCTGCCTATATGGCCAAACAGATCTTAAAAAAAGAAGGTAAGCATATACCGGTGGTAACGACACTGCATGGCACTGATATCACCCTGGTAGGAAGAGATAAAACCTATGCCCCGGTCGTTACGTTTTCTATCAATGAGAGCGATGCGATCACAGCGGTGTCGCACAACCTGCGTGAAGAAACCTTCAAGCATTTTGATATTACGAAAGAGATCAGTGTGATCATGAACTTTGTGGATGTAAGTCGCTTCAGCCGCAAACCCATCGATGCATTCAAAAAAGTGATCGCGCCCAATAAAGAAAGAATTTTATTGCATGCCTCCAATTTCCGGAAGATAAAAAGAGTACAGGATGTGGTAAAGATATTTGCCAATGTAAATAAGCAAATACCTTCTAAACTGCTCTTTGTGGGAGATGGGCCTGAAAGAAGTACGGCAGAAGACCTGGCGCGTGAACTGGGAGTATGCGACGAGATACGCTTTGTGGGTAAACAGGAGCAAATGGAAGATATTCTTGTGATTGCCGACCTGTTTCTGCTCACTTCCGAATATGAAAGTTTTGGATTGGCCGCACTGGAAGCTATGGCTGCCGGCGTACCGGTAGTGTCTACGAATGCAGGTGGTCTCAGTGAGATCAATGTACCCGGGCAAACAGGTTATATGAGCAATGTAGGTGATGTGGAAGATATGAGCCGCAATGCCATTGCCATATTAAAAGACGACGAAGTTTTACAAGCCTTTAAAGACCGGGCAGCAGCACATGCAAAACAATACGATATTCATACGATCGTTCCCCAATATGAGGAACTGTATGAAAAATTTCTTTAAAGAGCTATCAACGAGTTTGAAATAATAATCTGAAATAACTTCTGCACGAGTGTAGTAACGTTTTCAAAAGCATTAAAAAGCCCTGTTGGAATTAGATTCACAACAGGGCTTGATTTTTTTATTAGCTGTTTATCAGCGTAGCCAGGGCCTTGGGTTCACATTTTTCTTATCCTGCATGAGCATAAAATCGATCTTGCCGCCGTTACCATCATCATCATTACCTGCCCTTCCGATAGCCTGACCTGTTCTTACCACCGCATCTTTAGAAACGGACACAGAAGAAAGGTTACTATATATCGTATAGAAATTACCGTGTTTGATCATGACCGACATTCCATCGCCCAGATTGAATACGCTCAATACTTCTCCATCAAATACAGATTTCACCGCTACGCCTGCAGAAGGTATGCAGATGGTGATGCCAGGATTATCTTCTGTAAGTAAGGTGCCTTCGATTTTATTTGTACCAAAATTGCTGCAAACTACACCATTGTCAACCGGCCAGGGCAATTTGCCACGGTTAGCAGTGAAACTGGCCGCCAGTTTGGTTTCTTCTGCATTCAGGATCACATAGGTCTTCGGCGCAGGTGCAGCTTTTTCTGCCGGCTTTTTGGTTTCAGCCGGTGTATTTACTTTAACGGTGCCGCCTTCAACCGGATTTGTTTTGGGACCCGGAACCGCAGCATTTCTTTTACGTTCCGCTTCCAAAGCAGCGAGGCGTTTCTTTTCTTCTTCCAGTGCTTTGACCCGTTCACGTTCGATGATCGCAAAGATGGCGCTCTTCAGTTTGGCATCTCTTTTTTTACGTTCGGCGATCTGGGAGGTCAGTTCTTTTTCCTTTGATTTTAATTGAGACACTACCACATCTTTTTCTTTTTTCTGCACTTCCAGTTCCTGTACCTGTTTGGTCTGGTTATTCAATGCCACATTCTTCTGGGTCTTTCTGCCAAGCTGTTGTTGCTGGCGCTGTGCGATAAGTTGTTGCGTTTCCAGAATGGTATTCACCTGTTTTTCACGGTAAGCGCGGTAGCTTTTCAGGTAATTGATACGGCGAATAGCATCATTGAAACTGCTGGCAGAAAAAATAAAATTGAGATAGTCGTAATTACTCCGGTTCTTGTATGCATACACGACTGTACGTGCATATTGTGCTTTCAGTGTATCCACCTGTTTCTGCAGGCGGTAGATTTCCAGGTTGCTGAGATAAATATCATCATCAATGGACTTGAGTTCTTTATTGATGGAGTTGATGTACTGTTCCTGCAGGTTGATTTTGCGGATAAGCACATTGAGCTGACCCAATGTTTGTTTTTTCTGTCCTTTTACCCGATCATACATCCCCTGTATCTCCTTCATTTCTTTTTGGAGTTCATTACGCTCTTTTTCCAGTTGCGATCGGTCGTTGGCAGGTTGTGCAGCAGCCTGAATGGCAAATCCCATAAAGGCAACAGCAAGTAATACAGTGTTTTTTTGCATAGCTATCAGAATGAGGTTAAAAAAACAGGGTGCGGGATCAGGCTTTACAGGCCGTTTATCAATAACGGTAATATGCAAATTTAATTTTATCAGGTCAATTGCGTTTATAATTTTTAGGCACGCTAAAGGGGAAACTTAACGTTTCATTAAACTGATACTGCTTGAAATCCAGTTTTATATCGAGTTTATTCTTTTCCGATACGCTGATACTGCGTTTGGTGGCAAATGCCGGTCCTTCTTTTTTCTCATAGTCATCATAGGTTAGAAAGCAGGTACGGCTGCGCAATTCATCGGCATCATCCAGCTTACTGCTTTGCGGCAGCTTATCATCTGCCCGTATGGTGTACAGGTTTTTAAAGAATTCGCCGATGCACTGAAAAGAAATGGAACCTGCTGTATTGGTGTAGGAAATTATATTTGAATCAAGAAATACGGGGTTCCCGATGAGCAGGTCCTGCAGGGAAGATAGATCCAGTGGCAGTGCTGTTACTTCCTGCAGGTACGATACGCTGCGGGCGGTATATACTTTATCCTGTTTATTTAGCAGCTTCACGGAGTCTTTGGTAATATAGGCGCGCAATCCTTCTATTCCCAGGATAGCCGTTACTGATATCCAAATCACGCTGTCTTTATACATGCGAACATGGGCGTTCACATTGTATTTTTTCCCTTCGCCGCTTGTATAGTCCACATCTATTTTTCCGGAGAAGGTGGTATAGCTGATCCTGTTACTGTTAATTTGCTGATAGCTTTTACGAATGAATTCAATGGAGTCTGCACGGGGGTTGGTTACCGGTACGACTACTATAGGAGCTACGACGGTATCCTTGGGAGTAACGGCCGATTGAATCTTCCGCGCGGAGCGGCAGGAACCGAATACGGCAATTACCACTGTTGTTATGAATAATAATCTGATCATTATGCTATTGTTTACCGGTATGCCCAAAACCGCCCTGGTTTCTTTCTGTATTTGTTAATTCATCGGCCAGCAGCCATTGGCCTTTGATCACTTGCTGAAAAACCATTTGAGCGATGCGATCACCCGGTTGTATGACCTGCTGTTCGGCTGAAAGGTTGACTAATATGATCTTAATTTCTCCCCGGTAATCTGCATCAATGGTACCGGGTGTGTTCAGGCAGGTAATTCCCTGTTTTACAGCCAGTCCGCTTCTGGGCCTTATCTGTGCTTCATATCCATCGGGTAGTTCAATGAACAAACCGGTGGGCACCAGCATCCTTTCCATGGGGTTCATGGTCAGGGGTGCTGGAATATTGGCCCTAAGGTCCATTCCGGATGAACCGGGTGTGGCATAGGCCGGCAAGGGATTGGAAGATTGATTGATAATCCTGATTTGTATATCGGGCATGCGGACAAAGGTAGGGGCGACGGACGAAAATCAACCTTCGCGTTTACCCTCTTTTTTGCAATAATACGGTTGCATAGGCCATCAATCCTTCTTCACGGCCTGCAAAACCCATTTTTTCGGTGGTGGTGGCTTTTACAGATACATCCTCTTCTGCAATATGAAGGAGGGAAGCAATTACCGTACGCATTTGGGGTACCCAGGGCTTTATTTTGGGTTGTTCCAGGCAAAGGGTACTATCGACATTCACCACGCTGTAATCACGTGCATGGATCAATTCCATGGTTTTGGCAAGAAGTATTTTGCTGTCGATGTTTTTATAGGCAGGGTCGGTATTAGGAAAATGAATACCGATATCACCCAATGATAGGGCGCCCAGCAGGGCATCACAGATGGCATGGAGCAATACATCCGCATCGCTGTGTCCCAATGAGCCTTTATGATGCGGGATATGTACGCCACCGATCCACAATTCGCGGCCTTCGGCCAATTGATGAAAATCTACACCTGATCCTATTCTGTATGACATATGGAATTGATTGATGTGCTTCGTATGGGGGCAAAAATAAACCCGTCCCGATCGAATCGGGACGGGTTATATCTATATTAAATAGTTGAAATTAGCTGCTTATTTTTTACCACCGCTGAAATCAAACAGGATAGAGAAACGGAGTGTATTAGACAGCGGGTTGCGGCTAACACCAGCACCAGTGGGTACCAGGTAAGCGAAGTTGAATCCGAAGATATTGTATTTCAGACCCAGACCAGCTGTGAAATAACGACGGTTACCTTTTGTTTTGTTCTCATAGAAATAACCAGCGCGGAGAGCGAACTGGTTGTTGTACCAGTATTCAGCACCTAAGCTAATTTGCATTTCTTTGATTTCTTCGCTGAAACCACCGGGAGCATCACCGAAAGAACTGAACCAGCTTCCGAGTACACCTTTGTTTCTGTACTCATCCAGTGCTACAGGATCTCCTTCAGCAGGAGGAGTGGGAACCAGAAGTTTGTTTACTTCAACACCAAAAGAGATTTGGTTTACGTTGTTGAATTTTTTAGTGTAGTTACCACCAAAACCTAAGTTAGCGGGGATGAAATCTTTTGCATCTGCATTGTCAGTGTAAGAGATTTTAGCACCGAGGTTTTGTAATACAACACCCCAGCTCCAGCCTTTTGTACCAGTGTGATACCAACCGAGGTCAGCAGCCACAGAGCTACCAGCTTTATAAGTAGTGCTACCAACGGTAGTACCACCAGCCAGGTTTGAGTTGATATATTTCAGGGCGATACCAACACCGTTTTTAGCATTCAGCTTACGGGAGTATCCTACATCGATACCAAATTCGCGGGGACGGAAGCTACCGAAGTCATTTCCGAGGTTATCAGTAAAAGTGATGTTACCGAGGCTGAAATAGCGAACTGAAGCGCTGATAGCCTGGTTGTCATCAAATTTATATTGACCAGAAAGAGTGAGCAGGTAAACATCGTTTACGAGGTCTTTCAGCCAGGGAGTATAAGTAACACCTACACCGCTGGATTGGTTGAAGGCAACTTTACCCATGTTCCACAGACCTGAATATTGGTCAGGAGAAGTGGCAACACCGAGCTCACCCATACCGCCAGAGCGGGCATCAGGTGAAATACGTAAAAAAGGGACAGCAGTGGTAACAACGTTGATAGGTTCTACCTGAGCTTTTACAGTGGATGACAAACCACAAAAGAGCAGGAGTCCGGCAGTTAGTTTTAAAGCAGTTGGTCTCATTAGAAAGTTTTTAATAATGGTGTAAATATAGAGCTTTTGATTAAATACAAAACTAAAATAGAGAAATTTATCGTAAACAAAAAAATGTTATTCCCTCTTTAGTCTTTCCGAAATCACATGAAAAATGTCAGTTCGGGATTGCAAATTTCGTGAAAAACGCTTTCTGGCAAATTTTATTGCTGAAATATTTTTTATTTTCTGAAAAATCAGCAGTTTATCGTGCCAGCATCCCCCAAAAGTGGTATATCTTTTTCCATACCGCATTCCTTCACATACAGCATATTTTTTATATCTATAATATAAGTATACTTACTTAGAGCATGGTATGTAGTTTTTTTTGTATATAATATTGCTGCCAGACCACTTTCAGCAGGGCTGGGCAATAAACTTCACAGTTTTTCGGTGCCGGCCAATAAATACCGACCGCTCGGGTTTATCACTACTTAAATTGCTGATTTTACGGACTTTTACCGCCTAAAAAAAGTATTTCTGCGAAGTCCTTTTTACTGAAAGTATATATATTCGCAATCCCGGGAGGAAATAATTTGCTCCATGCAATATAATGACCTCACCCGGCGTTAATTTTATTCCAATTCATAGGTTTATGCTAAAAACAATGAGAAACTTAACAATCCTGGTATCCTTAGTGGTCCTTTTCGGATCATGTAAATCCTCCAGCAAGTCGAAGTCCAAGTCTGATGTTACAGGCTGGAATTATAATGACAAGAACATGGGTGGCTTTAAGGTATCCAAAGCTAAAGAACAGGGTCTCGGCCCCGGCCTCGTATTTGTTCAGGGTGGTACCTTTACCATGGGACAAACGGAAGAAGACGTAATGAGCGAATGGAACAATATTCCCCGCCGTGTATCTGTTCCTTCCTTCTATATTGACCGTACAGAGGTAGCCAACGTCCATTACCGTGAGTACCTGCACTGGCTCACCAGGGTATTCGACCCTTCTGATCCTGCCAATGCCAAAATTCTGGAAGGCGCATTGCCCGATACACTTGTATGGCGCAGTGAGCTGAGTTATAATGAACCCATGGTGGAATTTTATTTCCGTCACCCCGGGTTCAATGAATACCCCGTGGTTGGCGTTTCCTGGAAACAAGCCAGAGATTTTTGTCTCTGGAGAAGTGACCGGGTGAATGAAGGTAACCTCGTTAAAAAAGGTTATATCAATAAAGCAAACCTGAAACCCGGTGCGCAGCAGGGCGATAATAACTTTACTAGCAAATCTTACCTGCTCGGTTTATATACGGCTCCTCCCGGTAAAATGAAAACACCGAAAGGAGAACCGAAACAAACCGTAGCAACCCTCGAATCAGGTGCCTTATTACCTGACTATCGTCTGCCTTTCGAAGCAGAGTGGGAATATGCGGCATACGGTCTTATCAACCAAAACCCCCGCCCCAGTGCCAAAGAAGGAAAACGTGGTGAGGAACTTGCATCCAACAAACAAATGTATCCCTGGGCTCAGAACGTAAATGGTCTCCGCGATACCAGACATGGTAGCTGGCAGGGACAATTCCTCGCCAACTTCAAAAGAGGTAGTGGTGATAACGCGGGTGTTGCCGGAGGTTTGAATGACCGTGCTTTCTATACTGCACCGGTGAATTCATTCTTCCCCAATGGATTTGGTATCTATAACATGGCAGGTAATGTAAGTGAGTGGGTGGAAGATACTTATCGTCCCCTCTCCACACTTGATTATGACGATCAGCCCGCACCTTTCCGCGGTAACAAATACCAGAAATTATATGTGGCCGATTCATCTACTATGGATCCCTCCACCCGTTACGAAAAAGACAGCACCGGCCGTGTAAAACAAGCATGGGTTACCGATGCTGAAAGCAAAAACCGCCGCAACTATCAGCGCGGTAACGTGATCGACTTCAACGACGGTGACTCCCTTTCCGGATCTACTTACGGATACGGTATCACTACCATGATCCATACAGAGAAATCAAAAGTGTACAAAGGTGGAAGCTGGAACGATCGCGCTTACTGGCTCACACCCGGTGCACGCCGTTTCCTCGAAGAAGATCAGTCACTGAGCACACTTGGTTTCCGTTGCGCTATGAACAGAATGGGTTCACCCGAAGGTAATGGTCGCAAAACCGGCCAGTATTACAAGACCCGCAGACAAAAACGCTGATAACTTACCATATCTTTTTCAAAAACGCCCCGTTCATTTCGGGGCGTTTTTATTTTCGGTTATCCCGAAGAATTAGACCCAGATTTTACATATCCACTGCAAAGTCTGGTTTAAATTTGCTTATGACGATCGAAGAACTGTATTCCATCTACCTGCAGCATCCCCAAGTGCAGACTGATACGCGAAAACTAAAACCAGGCGATCTTTTTTTTGCCCTTAAAGGAGACCAATTCAACGGCAATCAATTCGCCGCTGCTGCACTCGATGCTGGCGCTGCTTATGCAGTGATCGATGATCCCGCATATACCATTCCCGGGAAAACACTGCTCACTGCAGATGTGCTTACCACGCTGCAGGAACTGGCGGGACACCACCGCTCGCAATTCAATATCCCCTTTATCGCCATTACCGGAAGCAATGGTAAAACCACCACCAAAGAACTGGTGCATGCGGTCCTATCCGCCCGCTATAAAACCTATACAACAGAAGGTAATCTCAATAATCATATAGGTATCCCGCTCACTCTTTTAAAGATCAGGAGCGATGCAGAAATGGCTGTGATCGAAATGGGAGCCAATCACCAGAAAGAAATTGAAGGCTATTGTAAATATGCTCAACCCACCCATGGCATCATCACTAATTGTGGTAAAGCTCATTTGGAAGGCTTTGGTGGTGTGGAAGGGGTACGAAAAGGCAAAGGTGAGTTATACGACTATTTAAAGGCGCATAACGGCACCGCTTTCGTGATGAAGGACTATGATTACCTCCAAACTATGAGCGCCGGAATACCCCATATCATCACGTATGGAAGCAAGGATGCGGATATTAGCGGGCATGTACGGGAAAGCGACCCTTTTTTATCGGTAGAAATAACAAATGGCCCGGCAACCGGTACCATCTCCACCCAACTGGTGGGCGATTATAATTTCCCCAATGTACTGGTAGCTGTAACTGCCGGCGTTTTCTTCAAGGTTCCGGCTGATCTGATCCACGCTGCCATTGCTGCTTATACACCATCCAACAGCCGCTCTCAACTGGTGAAAAAAGGAACCAATACGATCATACTGGATGCTTATAATGCCAATCCCAGCAGCATGTTGCTGGCCATTGAGAATTTCGCCAGACTCGAAGCAAGCAATAAAGTACTGATGCTGGGCGCCATGGCAGAATTGGGTGACGAAAGCCTGCCGGAACACCAACGGATCATTGCATTGATACAACAACATCCCTGGAAAGAGGTAGTACTGGTGGGCGGAGATTTCCTGAAGATCGATCACCCCTATCATGCTTTTGCAGATTCCACTGCCGCCGGCGAATGGCTACGGCAACAATCGCTGGAAAATACACACCTGCTGGTAAAGGGAAGCCGGAGTATGCAGATGGAAAAAGCACTTCAATAATATACAGTGCTGTGCATGAAACATGTCTACTGAATTAATTTGCACAATAACACATTAACGGTAAAACAAAACCATCCGTTACGCAGCGATAGTTTTTGTATCAACAGCGCACCTTCATTTCTTTCCGGGGTATGCTTACCTTTATGGTATGGACTGGAAAAAATTGTTCCCTCATTTCGAACAGGGCCTTATTGATATCATTGAGAAGGAAGCGGTACAACGCACATTCAACGCAGGTGATACCATTATGCGTACAGGGCAATATATCAAATCCACTGCCCTGGTACTGGAAGGCCGAATCAAGATCTATCGGGAAAACCAGGACGGCGGAGAATTTCTCATGTATTACCTGGGACCCGGTCAGGCCTGTGCCGTATCAATGATCTGCGCCTTGCAATCCACCACCAGCGAAATAATGGCCGTGGCAGAAGAAAAAACAGAAGTGCTGATGATCCCGGTACAACTGATGGACGACCTGATGAATACCTATAAAGGCTGGTACCAGTTCGTTATTCAAACATACCGCAGCCGCTTCGATGAATTACTCTCCGTAGTGGATAACATCGCGTTCCGTAATATGGATGAACGACTGGAATTTTATCTCAAACGCCATATGCAAAACAGCGGAAAGAAGACGGTCGAATTGTCGCACCAGCAAATCGCAGATGACCTCAACAGTTCGCGTGAAGTGATTTCCCGCTTATTAAAAAAAATGGAACAACGCAACCTGCTGAAACTACATCGCAACATGATCGAGTTTGTATAAAAAGATAACGGGCATGAATATGCGAAAATGAAAGTGACCTGCTCCGTACAACCTTTATAAATTTTTTATTTTACGCCCTATGATGGAAATTCTCGGGTATATCTGTTCCATACTGATCGGCCTTTCACTGGGTATGGTGGGCAGTGGTGGTTCTATTCTTACTGTACCGGTATTGGTTTATCTTATGAGTGTCCCTCCATCATTGGCTACTACAAGTTCCCTCTTCATAGTTGGCGCCACCAGCCTCGCCGGGGGTATACGGGCCTATTCGAAGAAAAAGATCGACTTCCGTGCCGTTACTGAATTTGGTATCCCTTCCATCTTTTCCATCTTTATCACACGGCATTTTCTGTTGCCTGCCTTACCGGATACATTATTTCAGTTAGGCAAGGTACCCATATCGAAAGATCTGTTTCTGATGGTACTGTTTGCCCTGCTGATGCTGGCCGCCTCGGTAACCATGATCAGGAATAAGCCTGCCGGTGATGCAGGCACTCCGGAAAAGCAGGCAGGGGAACACCGGGTATTTCCCCTGATGTTGCTGGGATTGGTTATTGGTATGATTACGGGTTTGTTGGGTGCCGGTGGAGGTTTTCTTATCATTCCTGCTCTGGTGTTGCTGCTGAAATTACCCATGCGTATAGCGGTAGGCACTTCCCTGCTCATCATTGCTATCAATTCCTTATTTGGGTTTCTGTTCAGCCTCAAACAATTTGACTACAACTGGTTGCTGCTAATTTCCTTTACCGTGCTGGCCATCGGGGGGTTATTCATCGGCAGCCGGTTAGCGGAAAAGATACCCGGCCCAAGGCTCAAAACGGGATTTGGTTGGTTCATCCTGATTATGGGTATCTATATCATCATACGCGAACTTATTTTATAATGATCATCCTTATGCGCAATTAAACCGGCACCGTTTTCCTTTTTCACTCGCTGTTCTGGCAGGTACTGCACTGCTACCGCGCCATCAGCGCCGTGTGATTCAGGTCACTGTACAGCCCGATCCCCTTTCCGAATTTTACATCACGGTTATGAAAGAAATAACTGGTTCTAACTGAATTCCTGACATTAAAAATTATCATTACAATGGGTCTACTACAGAAACTTTTCGGAAGCAGTACCGATTTCAAAGCATTGGTACAGGCAGGTGCCATCATTTTGGATGTGCGCAGCCCGTTGGAATATAAAGACGGTCATATTCCCGGCTCAAAAAACTATCCGCTTGATTCCATCCGTAGTAAAGCGACTGAGTTGAAAAAAAATGGTAAGCCGGTCATCACCGTTTGCCGGAGCGGTGCCCGCAGTGGTATGGCCAAAAATGTACTACAAGCTGCCGGTGTGGAAGTGTATAATGGCGGACCCTGGACCAGCCTCCTGAAAAAAATCGCGTGATGACAACACAACTTGTTCATCCTTATCAGTAATGATGGGATGAGCTCCTGTATATGGAAAACGGAATGGATAGCTATCCATTCCGTTTAATTTTATTTAGGTCTGTCCGCAACTATTGTATTTCTCATTCGAATAATGGCAATGCATGTTGTATGCGGGCAAGGGTTTCATCCTTTCCCAATAACTCAGCGATCTGAAATACCTGGGGACCGAATTTCCCTCCCACCAGCATGATGCGGAAAGGCAATTGCAACTCGCCCGGTTTGATCGCCTTTTCGGCTGCCGTTTCTTTGAACAATTGCTCCAGGTGCTCAGCGTTCCATTCGCCGGTTGTTTGCAGTTGCGCTGCATATGTCTGGAAGAATTCTTTCTTGGCTTCCGACCATTTGGGTTTCACCGCCTCCTGGTCTATCACTGCCGGCGCACGGAAAAAGAAATCGGTCTGTTGTACAAAATCGGATAGCAGCGTACATCTTTCTTTTACCAGCCCGATTACTTTTGCGAGATAACTGTCATCCGTAACCGAAATTCCCCCTTCGCCGAGAAACCGTTTCACATCCTCTTGCAACCGGTCCGGTGAAGCCATTTTGATCCATTCGTGGTTGAACCATTTTGCCTTTTCAAAATCAAACTTCGCACCGCTGCTATGTACGCGTTCCATCGTGAACTCTTCAGCCAGTTCATCTAGGGAATACAATTCTTTCTCTGTTCCATCATTCCATCCCAACAAGGCCAGCAGGTTGATAAAGGCTTCGGGTATGAATCCTTTTTCTTTAAATCCTTCTGTGAACTCGCCTGTTTTAGGGTCTTTCCAGTTCATAGCAAATACCGGGAAGCCGTATTTGGCACCGTCTCTTTTGCTCAGCTTTCCTTGCGGCCCCAAAATGAGTGGAAAATGCGCCCATTGCGGCATGCTATTAAGTCCAAAAAGATATTTCCACAATAAAATATGTACGGGCGCTGATGGCAACCATTCTTCGCCGCGGAAGGCGTGACTGATCTCCATCAGGTGATCGTCCACCACTACCGCAAGATGATAGGTGGGCATACCGTCGGCTTTCAGCAATACTTTATCATCGCTGAGTGCTGTTTCAAAACTTACCTCGCCCCGGATCATATCCGTAAAAGAGACCGTTTCATTCTCGGGCATTTTGATACGGATCACATGTGGCGTTTGTGCGTTGAGCAATTGTTGTACTTCGCTTTCCAGCAAATTGAGTGAATTACGCATCTTCATCCGCACGGTATGATCATACTGGAATGAATGGCCTTCCCCGTTTTTATCAGTAGCTTTTCTTACCTGGTCCAGTTCCTCAGGTGTATCGAAAGCATAGTATGCATGTCCTTGCTTTACGAGTTGTTCCGCATATTGCCGGTAACCCGCTTTTCGTTCGCTCTGCCGGTAAGGGCCATAATTGCCCCCATGCTGCACGCTTTCATCGGGTTCGAGTCCGCACCAGCGAAGGGTATCAAAAATATATTCTTCCGCACCCGGCACATAGCGGCTCTGGTCGGTGTCTTCGATGCGAACAATAAAATCGCCCTGGTGTTTTTTTGCAAATAAATAATTAAACAAAACGGTTCGTACACCGCCGAGGTGGAGGCCTCCGGTAGGACTGGGCGCAAACCTTACTCTTACTCTTTTACTCATAGCGTGCAAAGATAAACCGCCCTTGTTGACCGGTAAAGTTATTTTCAACCTGTATCGGCATTAAATAATAGCTTTGAACCAGACTGTTTTATTGATGAATGACCTGCAACATACTACAACCATAAATGAATCGGTCCCCGATCAACGGCCGGGTGGGTTTTACTTTGTAAAAACGCCCTGGTGGCTGAAGCGTTGGTATGGTGCATATGAGTGGAGTTTGCCTAGCCGCGAAAAAATATTGTACCTCACGTTTGATGATGGCCCTCATCCGGTGGCCACGCCCTTTGTGCTGGATGCCTTGCAACGCTATCATGCAAAAGCGACTTTTTTTTGTATTGGGAAAAATGTACAGACTCATCCCGAACTATTTAAACGTATTACCAGCGAAGGGCATCGCGTAGGAAATCATACACAACATCATCTCAACGGTTGGAAAACACCTGTGAGCGAATACCTTGCTGATACTGCAACGGCAGCCAGTGTAATACCCGGCAACCTTTTTCGGCCTCCCTATGGTCGCATCAAAAAGGAACAAGCAAAAGCATTGAAAGATTACCGCATCATCATGTGGGATGTGCTCAGTGGCGATTTTGACACCCGCATTTCAGGTGAAAAATGCGCGCATCACGTGATCTGGAATGCAAGGCCGGGTTCGATCATTGTATTTCACGATAGTGAGAAAGCCTTCCCCCGGCTTGAATATGCACTGCCCGCCGTACTGGCTTATTTCTCCATGCAGGGCTATACATTTCGTCATTTATAAGATGCAGTGAAAACGAAATGAAGTATCCGTTTAAATACCTACCGGATGTATCAGATATACGTAAGAGCGATCATTACTATTTGTAGGAATAAACCTTAGACCGGAATAAAAAATGGGATAGGTACTTCAGGAAGGAATTGTATTTACTAAAAAAGTTAGGGCCTGGGTAGAAACCCTGGCCCGTTTTTAATCCGTACCCTATGAAAACTGGTTTAAAGGTATAATATTTTTTTAATTACGGCAAAGTAATTTGACGGGGAATTCCATTTATGGTCAAAATTGCCTGGTTATCGCAGTTGCCGGTACCGAAATTGAGCTCCGCCACCCAGGGGCTGGTTGCGCCCAGGTTTACCCGTACGGTCCGGATAATACCTTTAACGATCCAGCGGCAGGTGAAACGCTTCATCAGCGGTTCGCGGATATTGGATTCCCAGCCTACCAGCAGGGCCCCTCTTTTTACACGTCCTCTGGAGCTTCCTTCGATCTTCAGCACATCATCCAATGGTGTGGGGGTTACAATTCCCTCTACCTGGGTGATAGTTTTGGTGCTGTTCCATTCGATATAATTGCCACTGGGTTTAGTCAGTTTGCCATTGATCACATCTACCCGATACTTGCGAACGGGAGGTGTGGAGGTATTGTTTCCTTCGTTGGTGATCTTATGAACGCCTTCTACTTTTACACTATCCACAAAAAAACCATCAAATTCGGTAGTGGCAATCGCACCAGGTACGAGCAGGCGATTGGTATAGGTGGTGATCACTTTCCCTTTGCGGAAATGGCCATCCGGGCCAGTACAACCGGTACCAAAATCGAGAATAACCCTGGCCGGGAAAGGATTGGGGGCTCCGAGGCGGATGATGGTAACGGTGGGGCATGCATTGGGACGACCGAATACGCCGGTACCACCCAGTGCCACTTCATCATTCACACCCATCGCATCGTCGAATACGCCGTTGTAAATCACATCGGCTTCGGCATCAGCTTCGCCGGAAGCCTGGGATGCGGCCTGTTCCTGTTCGTCGGCCGTGCCATTCTGGCTATCTTCTTTCTGACAGGAAACGATAAATAAAACGGTGAATGCCACCAGTATGGTAGCCAGGATCGGGGAGTTGAAACGCAGTTTCATACTATAATTTTAGGGGATGATATTACAAAATTAGCAGCAGTAAGAAGGCGGGCGGGCCAAAAAGTTTAACGCTTTCTTAATTTTTTTTAATGACTTTTGCAGCCCCATGATACTGATTGATACTCATTCTCATATTTATGTTCCGGAATTTGATAATGACCGGGAAGCCATATTGCAACGTGCTGAAAAAGAAGGCGTTGCTAAAATTTTGCTGCCTGCTATTGACAGTGAAACCCATCCGGCGCTGATCCGCCTGCAGGAGAAATACCCCGACCGGTGTATCGGCATGATGGGGCTGCACCCCTGCTCCGTGAAGGAAAATTATAAAGAAGAGCTGGCCATTGCCCGGGATTACTTTACCCAACATCGTTTTGTGGCGGTGGGTGAGATGGGGCTAGATTTCTATTGGGACAAGACCTTTACTGAACAGCAATACACGGCTTTTCATGAACAGATCGGCTGGGCGCTGGAACTGGACCTGCCCATTGTGATACATTCCCGCAACTCAACCAATGAATGTATTGAAGTGGTGAAGCAATACCAGGAGAACAAATTGCGCGGCGTGTTTCATTGTTTTTCCGGCAATGCCGATGAGGCGGCTCGTGTAATAGCAATGGGTTTTTACCTTGGCATTGGTGGTGTGGTGACTTTCAAAAATTCGGGGTTGGATAAAGTACTGGAAAACGTTCCTCTTTCGAATATAGTATTGGAAACCGATGCACCTTATCTGGCACCGGTACCCTTCCGGGGCAAACGCAATGAACCCGCTTATCTGATACATGTGGTGAATAAACTGGCTGCCCTGTACGGATGTACAACGGCAGACATACAACGCATCACGACGGAAAATGCCAACCGCTTATTCCGGCTGGAGCAATCGGTATAACATATTATCCGCCTGTGCGGGAAGAAGCCATGGGCTTTAATTTTCCTTCGAGAATATCGATCACGGCTTGTTTCAGGTCTTCATATTTAAGGTCATCATTGAAACCAATACCGTAGGTGGCGTGCATATTTTCTTTATTCATGCAGAGTACATATTTGGGGCCGCCCATTTCCACGGAGATGGGTGAGTACTCCGTTTGAATGCGAAACAAAATTTTGTTTTCGCTGTCGAGTATATAGAAAAGATGCTTGTTGTAGATCTCTTTCTTTTTACCTTCTTCAAATCGTTCGTAAGCCTGTACTAATTTATCCTGCCAGGTAAACTGATCGAAGCAGAACATATTTTGCAAATTATCTTTCAGCTTTCCCTGCCGATGGGCTTCGTATAGTTTGTTGCGGTAAGGCTTCGCGCTATCATATGCTTTTCGGTGATAATAAACTTGTATCAATTTGGCGATGGCATGATAATCATCTGCATCCGTTTTTATTAATTCGAGGAAAGCCTGTTCAGCCTTGTCATCGTTTCCTTTCAGGTATTCAAACAAGCCGATATTGAATAAGGTGCGGGTGTATTCATCGGAACCTGTCTTCGTTTTTGATTTAGCAGTATAATATGCCTGCAATGCTTTTTCATTTTCTTTGCGATCTGCATAAATAGCCGCGATCATGGAATAGGGGCGGAAAGGACAGTTAGTTTGTTCGGTTGCTTTCTGATAAGCGGCGAGGGCCGAGTCCGACTTCGCCAGTTTGTAAAACGCATCCCCCATTCCGCTATAGAATACTGCATCGTCTGCTTTCAGTTGAATAGCCAGGCGAAAAGTGGCAATCGCCTCCTCAAACTTTCCCATATAGTTGAGCGTGGAAGCTTTGATATAAAGTGCCCCGGGGTCTGTGGCATCTTTGGCAATAGACTGATCAATGAACTTGATACAATTGTTATCATCCTCCTTCATGTAGTAAGCGAGACCAATATAGTATAAGGCTTTAGCGGAATACGCTTTCGTATTCGTGGTATATTGTTTGATGATCTTACTGTACTCCTGCTTATCCGAAAGGGCTTTTAAGGTATTGGTGATATCATCCTGTGCGATCGAAACAAAACTGAATGCAATTAGGAAGAGCGAAAATATCGTCTTTTTCATACGGCTATCTTTTCCCTGTAAAAGTAGATTTTTTTGCGGTAAAATAAATCGTAAAACACTCCGATCAGGAACGTTATAACAGATAGCCATTGCCTGAATTATCCACTGAGTATCATTCTGAAGACTGCCAAAGGGCGAGTTGAAGAAGCCGCTACACCCTTATTATTGCCGCTTAAACACGCTCAGAAATAAAGCCGGCCCTGCCTTGGAATCATAGCTGGTGGGATAGCTGGTGCCCATCAGGTTATAGCAAATGGTCAGCAAATCGTTCTCCAGTTTGTAAATCGCGGTAAAATGTTTGCCTGCGTTCACCCCATCTTTACCATAAATATCCATTTGTCCATTCTGGTAATGCAGTATCCCCTTGTCGGTGCTTTCTGCGATGAGGGTGTAGGTGGTATAGGCAATGACGAGTTTTTGGGTTTGATACACCATGGCTGGCAGTTCATTACCGCTCATTTCCTGTTTGGTGGGAACCCAGGTACCATTGAGTGTGTACGCAGGGGTGGACATTTTTTTGGAAGGGTTACAACCTGCTGCGATCAGCAACAGGAATGCCAGTATTTGTAATTTCATAATAATGATGTGGTTTAAGAACAGCTCAAAAATAGGGGTAAGGGTTGGCACCAACTTGTAAAAATGTAACCTGTTTCTAATCCAATCGGGTTGTACTGATTACTGAAAGCTTGCTATGCTACCGGCAGAAAATGCGGCATGAATTTCAGGGAAGGCATTTGCTCCACATTTTTAATATAGGTGGTAGGGGTAAGTCCGGTAAAGCGTTTGAAGTCGTTATTGAAATGGGCCTGATCAAAAAATTCCAGTTCATAGGCCAGTCCGGATAATTTACCGGGATGCGCTTTGCTGATACTATGCAGTATTGTCTGAAACCGATTGAGGGATGATAGCATTTTGGGTGAGATGCCCAAATATTCACGGCAAAGGAAATTCAAATGCTTGCGGGAGACCGCATGTTCCCGGCAAATATAATTGACGGTGATTGGTTGTGATTTAGTGAACATATATTCAATAGACGCGAGCATTTTACCATGGGGAATGGTATGCGTCCTGATCCGGCGGAAGAGCATTTTTTCAGCCAGTTGAAATTTTTCCTCAATGGTTTCTGTCTCCTGTAATTGTTCCCATACTTCTTCGGCCAGGTTGTTGAGCACTGCATCCAGATGCGTATATCCATTGGTAAAATACCAGAGTGGTTGCTGCAGAAACGCATGGGCTCCGATAGATTTGAACTGGATAACGAGCATTTTACTGCTGCCATAGCTTTCCACATAGGAAGGTTGTGTTTGCAAGCCGGCGATCCAGTATTTTTTATAATCGGTATAGCGGGAAAAACGGGCATCATCAAACAGTTTGAAACTATCATTGAGATTAAACACCAGGCTCATGGCAGTTTTGGGAAATCCTACTCCTTTATTATTCCCTTCCACATATACTATGCAATCAATGTACTGATTGAGCGGAGCGTTGGGAATATGTTTTTGGAATAGCATGGGGAGCCTTTATTTTCTAATATACAACTTTTTTATGCGGTGTGTTGAGTCAGCTTGTTGATGTTTCAATTGTATTTTCTGAAAGTGTTTGTTCTCTTCCATGTGCAGTCAGAAGGGTCACCGGGCAAATACGATATTTTCTGCCCGGCGTCTCCCAGAGTGGCCATGTGTGAAGCAGGGACGCCGGGCTAATACGAAGATACCGTTCCGCTAATTATTTTCATCTCCGTAGCCCGTCCGGAGTCGGCCTTTTGAAAGTGCCTGGATGCCAGAAACCAGGCATAAAAAAATGGCATTTCAATTCTTTTCTGTCTGGCGTCTCTTCGCGAGGCTATGTGCGCAGCAGGGACGCTGGACTAATATGAAGTTAACTTTTGTCTTATAATTTTCAACTCCGTAGCCCGCCCAGCGTCGGCCTTTTGACGCAGCCTGGATGCCAGACGCCAGGCGTAAAGAATGTCATTTCTATCCTATTCTTTTCTGTCTGGCGTCTCCTCGCGAAGCCATGTGTAAAGCAGGGACGCCGGGCTAATACGAAGATACCGTTCCGCTAATTATTTTCATCTCCGTAGCTCGCCCGGCGTCGGCCCATATAACGATGCCAGGAGGCCAGACGTCAGGCGTAAACAAAAGTTTATCAAGCACTAATAATGAAATTATCAAAAGAATCTCCAAATTCAGCCTCCATTCCAATGGCAATCGTAAAACCACCATCAACTACTAGCTCAAATCCTGAAAGAATATCAAAAATCCTTATTACACTTTCTTCATCACTTGTCATTTTTTCAGTTACTATTTGCAAGACTGAATTACGAAATGAAAATTTTCCATACATACTCTGACAGCCAATTCCAATTATATAAACTACCTCTTGGGTGTTTACTAATTTCAACCTTATAGCTATTCTTTTCAACGTTTCAGAATAAAGAGCTATGCTAAAATCAGCCCCCTCCAACGATTTCAACAATTTATTTGCTTCTAAAACATCAGTTATTATTAACATACGCTATACTATTAACATAAATGCTTTCACTCTACCCGGCGCCTTCTCTCCCAGCCTTGCTGGCAGCAAGGACACAGGGCTAATACGAAGATATCTTTACTACAAATAATTTCATCTCCGTAGTTCGCCCACCCGATAGCTATCGGGTGTCGCACAATTGACTTAGCCTTGCGACCACTCGCAGGCTAAAAGGGCACCTTTTCATATCAGAAAAAGAAGTTACAATATTGCAAAATGGCTGTTTTTCAAAGGCCCCAAAAAAAATGCAAATAACTGATTTATAGTTATTTGCATTCATTCTGCGGAGACTGAGGGATTCGAACCCTCGATACCCTTTAGAGGTATACACACTTTCCAGGCGTGCTCCTTCAACCACTCGGACAAGTCTCCTTTATCCTGTAAAGGGGTGCAAAAATAGGGATTCTTTTGTTACCAATTGTTCGCCTGATCCGCATTCATTCGTTCAGATACATCCTCCGGCTGGTGCTGCCTCCAATCCCGGTCAAATTTTACAAACCAGGATATCCAGAAGCTGCGGCTCAGCCGCATAAGCCAGGGTTGCAGCAGGAGCAGTAATACAGCATTGGTGCCCATCCAGTAAAAAAAACGGTTATCATCGATGGAGAGTCCAATGGTAAATGCCCATACCGCCAAGCTGGCCACACTCATGGCTACCGTTATCGCATAGCTTACATAGCTGGTACCATAATAAAAACCGACTTCTATTTCGGTAGGCTGACCACATACGGGACAATTTTTATGCATGGTCATATTCTTCTTCAGGTTGGCACTGACCGGGTATTGAAATAATTTGCCTTCCCTGCACCGGGGACATCTGCAGCCGATCGTGGCGCTCAGGTAACCCCGGTTTGTTTTTGTTTCTGCCATTGAATTATTTACTGGTTATATAGGGTGATATGATCCGTTCCAATTCTGCTGCGGGTAACGCACCTGCTCCTCTCCACAATACCTTTCCCCGCTGAAATAAGATCAGTGTAGGCACACTTTGTACCTGCCAGGCATTTGCAGCGGAGGGACTTTTATCAATACCCACTTTTATAATGCGCAATGCGGGTCCCATCTTCCGGTGTAAATCTTCCAATACCGGTTTCATCATCTTACAAGGCCCACACCATTCTGCAAAAAAATCCACCAATACCGGTGTATCACCACCGATCAACTGGCTGAAACTTTCTTTGCGGTTATCCGTTGCTGTTTGCATTTTTTTCTTTTTTAAACATACTGAAAAGTAATCCACCCATCAGCGCACCATAGGCACTGCTACGGTGCCATTTGGATGTAATGGCACAGGTACCACTGCTACATCCTACTTGCTGCCAGTATATATAACCGGCAATGGCGCCCACTGCTATTCCGGCGAGCAGTAATTTATTTGTCAGCATCCAGTTCTTCATATTCCGTTTCCGTTGTTGTAATAACTTTTGTATTCGTATCTGCTGCCCCGGTATGGCAGGCATTCCCCATGCAACATTGACCATTTCCCACCAGGGCTGCGAACGTAAACAATGATCCCAGGAGTATTCCCGGAATCTGTCCCTCTCCGGCAGATGTGTACAAAATTAAGCCTCCTATGCCAACCTGCAGGAACTTTAACGTTGACCACCCGTGACTGATCTGATATATAAGCTTCATCATCATTTTTTTACTATACAAAATTCCTCAATCCCGTTTATTCAGGGGGTGACAATTGTTACACGTAAGGCTGCCCCTTTTTTGAAAGAGCAGCCTTTTACACCTCATTTGATTGACATTACATTTTTCCGGGCAATATTTTATGCCAATAGAGCCAGGGCAATACTCTGCGTTTCAGTTGATACATGGACCAGCGTTCTTTGCTCTGGTCGATGGGAAAGGTTTCAACGGGTTTGTTGTCATAATCAAATTCACAGAGTACCAATTTGCCATAACCGGTCACCACCGGGCAACTGGTATATCCGTTGTACGAACCGGTAAGTGGTTTGCCTGCCATTAAGGCCAGCAAATTCTTTACCAACACCGGCGCCTGTTTACGAATGGCAGCACCGGTACGGGAAGTAGGTAAAGATGCTGCATCGCCCAATGAAAACACATTGGCATATTTCACATGTTGCAGGGTGTGTTTGTCCACATCCACCCATCCGGCAGCATTGGCCAGCGGACTGTTGCGCACGAAATCGGGTGCGCTTTGCGGCGGTGTTACATGTATCATTTCAAACGGCACAACATATTCCTGATCTTTATTAGTTTCTCCGATACCGATAAATTTGGCGGTATGTGCGGGCCCGTCAATTTCCGCCAGCCGGGTAAAGAAATGCATATCGACATTGTCGCGTGCTGCTACTTTCTTTAACGTGATTTCATATTTATCCACGCCAAAGAGGCGGGTGCCGCCACTCCAATACTGGATCTTCGTTTTATCAAAGACTTTGTGTTTTTTAAAATAATCGGCGGCCAGCCACATGATCTTATGTGGGGCTCCGCCACATTTTACAGGCGTATTCGGGTTGGTGAACAGTGCATTTCCTCCTCTAAAGTTTTTAATACATTCCCAGGTATAAGGAGCCTGATCAAAACTGTAATTGGAGCAAACCCCGTTCTTACCCAGTGTATCTTTTAATCCTTTGATCGCATCCCAATTGAGTTGTATGCCCGGTGCCACGATCAGGTATTGGTATCCGATCGTTTCCTGATTATCCAGTGTAATGGTATTGGATTCGGGCTGAAAGCCCACTACTTTCTGTTTGATCCATTTTACATTTTTAGGCATTACTTCAGCTTCGCGACGTATGGTCTTACGAATATCGAATACACCGGCACCCACCAATGTCCATGCAGGCTGGTAGTAATGATTGTCGGAAGGTTCTACGATAGCAATATCAAGATCTTTATTTTTCCGGAGCAATTGAGAAGCAGTAGAAATGCCTGCATTGCCGCCTCCTACAATTACAATTTGTCGTTGGTATGTCATAACGGTTAATTTATACCACTAAAGTAGATTCATCCAATGCCAACCAGCGTGACTATTGTCACGGCAGCAGTGATTTGCATTAAGATCATGTATAGAAAGAAGAAGTACTGATTATTGTCAACGGAGTTGGTGACATTTGTCATTCCCACCGGCTCAGTGTGCTTTGACATTTGTATATCATCATTTCATTTATGTCTATGCAAACAATATCAGCCTGCAGAAGTCATTGCCCATAAGCGAAACAACATACCTGTTACAATAAATCTTAAAAACAATTATTCAACATCAAAATTATTATACAATGACAGTAGAACAAATCTATACCGGATGCCTGGCAGAAGCCGCCTATTATATTGAAAGCAATGGGGAAGCCGCCATCATTGATCCGCTTCGCGAAACAAAACCCTATATGGATAAGGCTGCGCAAAATGGGGCTGTGATAAAATATATTTTCGAAACGCATTTTCATGCAGACTTCGTGAGTGGTCATATAGACCTGGCCCGTAAAACCGGTGCCACTATCGTATTTGGACCTACCGCTACACCCGGCTATGATGCCTATGTGGCGAAGGATGAAGAAGTGATGCAATTGGGCAACGTACAGATCAAAGTGCTGCATACGCCCGGACATACCATGGAGTCCACCACGTACCTGCTCATTGATGAGAAAGGACAAATGCATGCGATCTTCACTGGTGATACTTTATTCATTGGCGATGTAGGCCGACCGGATCTGGTGCAAAAAGTAAAAGCGGAAGTAACGCCGGAATACCTGGCTGGTCATTTGTTTGATTCGCTGCGTAATAAGCTTATGCCACTGCCTGATGACCTCATTGTATATCCAGGACATGGTGCGGGCAGTGCCTGCGGAAAGAATATGAGCCGCGAAACAACGGATACACTCGGTCATCAGAAAAAAGTAAACTATGCATTGCGTGCAGATATGACCCGGGAAGAATTCATCAAAGCCGTTACAGACGGATTAGTAGAACCACCGCAGTATTTTCCGCTCAATGTACTGATGAACCTGAAAGGTGGTATGGACAGTATTGATGCCATCATTGCTAAAGGGAAGCGTCCCCTTTCTGCAAGAGAGTTTCAGGCTGCCTGGGAAAGTACGGAAGCGTTGGTACTGGACACCCGAAATAAAGAAGCATTTGTGGAAGCACATATACCCGGATCGATCTTCATTGGCTTAGATGACAATTTCGCCCCCTGGGTGGGTACGCTGATCACCGATCTGAAACAACCTATTTTATTTATTGCAGATGCAAAACGCGAAGAAGAAGTAGTGATACGTCTCTCGAGGGTGGGCTACGATAATGCCATTGGATTCTTAACCGGAGGAATAGCGGCATGGAAGGATGCAGGATTTGAAACGGAATCACTGAAAGAGATCAGTGCAGAAGATTTTGCCACGCTTTATGAGATGGACCCCGTACATATTAACCTGCTGGATGCACGGCGCAAAAGCGAATATGACTCTGAACATCTGGTGGGTGCACAAAACTTTCCGCTGGATTTCATCAATCATAACATGTCGCAATTAAAGCCAACAGATAAATATTATATCCATTGCGCCGGCGGATTCCGTTCTGTGATCATGTGTTCGATTCTGCTTTCGAGAGGATATACGAAACTGGTCAATATAAAAGGAGGCTATAAGGCATTAAGCCAGACCGGACTGCAAAAAACCACGTATACAGAACCGGTGACGATGCTGTGATTTGAATGTAAGATGTGTGATGTACGGTGTACGATGTTAGATGTACGATGTTAGATGTACGGTGTACGATGTACGGTGTAGGGTGTACGAATTGCGTTTTTTTAGAATTTCGACCCGATAGCTATCGGTTTTAGATTTTAGGTTTTGTCGTTGCTGCATTAGACAGCTTTTAACTGCAATTTGCCAACTGTAAACTGAAAACTGTTAACTGCAAACTGCCAACTGCATACTACCCATTCACTATTCACTAACTTTGCTCAAAACTATTCAGCATGCCAACGATACAAATGACCACGCAGGATTTTAAGGATAAAGTGTTTGATTACGAAACGGAAGCAGATTGGAAGTACAAGGGTGAGTTGCCCTGTATCATTGATTTTTATGCAGACTGGTGCGGTCCCTGTAAAATGGTGGCTCCTGTACTGGAAGAACTTGCTGATGATTACAATGGTAAAATTATAATCTACAAAGTAAATACCGACGCCGAACAGGAATTGGCCGGTGTGTTTGGCATACAAAGTATTCCTACTTTTTTATTCATCGGTGCCGATGGAGAGCCGATGATGCAGCCCGGAGCATTGCCCAAACATGTATTCAGACAGGTGATTGAAGAGCGGATGGTAGCGAAAGCAGGTTGAGTCGTACATGAAGATGGCAATTTATTCTTACTGTATATATATTTGTCTGCCTTTTGCAAGTCTGAGACCTTATGGTTATTTCAGTAAGTTGAGAATACCAACATATTTTCGATTTAAAAAATGTTAGTATCTTACTGCTTTATACCAGTACACTTCAGGACCAACCACCATGTTTTGCAAATACCTTAAGGCATCTGCCCGATTATTATACCTATTACTTCTGGCAACGTGGCTGTTGCATCCGGTTTATTCGCATGCACAAAAAGCGAAGGTGGACAGCCTGCTTAAAATCCTACAAGCTACTTCTGCTGATACCGCCCGTGTAAAATTGCTCTGGACCATTGCCCGGGACATGAATAAATACAATCCTGATTCGGCCCTCGTATTGGCACAGGAAGGGCTTTATCTGGCGCGTAATATCAGCGATATGGAAGGCGAATCCCGCTCCCTGGGTATACTGGCAAATACCTTTATGAAAGTGGGAAATTATCCCCGTGCCCTAGAGCTGAATCTGGAAAAACTGCAATTGGAAGAAAAGCGAAAAGTACCGCGCAACCTGGCCAGTGTACTTATGAATATTGGCATCGTATATGCACTGCAGGAACAATACAGGGTTGCCCTGCAATATTATGGCAAAGCCGATTCCATCATTTCCCGCGACAGCGTAAAGGATCTCCGGTTCAATATCAATCTCAATATTGGCGATACCTATAACCGGCTGGATGTGTCCGACTCCGCTTACCTGTATTTCAACAAGTCGCTCCAAATAGCCAGTGAAGAAGGTAGTGTGGAGAATATGGGCATTGCCATGACAGGGCTGGGACACAGCTTTCGTAAACTGGAAAGCTTTGATCTCTCCTCTCAAAATTATAAATCCGCACTCACCAACCTGGCAGAAACAAATAACGATGAGATATACAGTGAGGCAGCCCTGGGGCTTGCTCATCTGTATGAAAAGCAAAAGCAGTGGGACTCGGCTGCCTATTATGCCAGGCTTTCCCTTGATGTGGCTAAGCGGGGTAAGTTCAACTCTTCCGAACTGCAGGCAGTTGAATTCCTCAGTCTGCATTATCAGACTTTAAGGAGGTACGACAGTGCCTTTGTATACTCCGGATATTTAAAGAACCTGAATGATTCGGTAAACAGTAAGACCCGTATCCGGGAATCGCAGATTATTACCACCAACGAACAGTTTCGCCAGGCAGAAATGGTTGAACTGCAAAAGCAGGAAAAGAAAAAGCGGACGCAACAATTGCAGCTTTTATTAATTGCTATTTTTATCCCCTTCTTTTTCTTACTTACGCTTATTCTGAGCCGGGCACATATGCACCCCCGTTTTGTACGATTACTGGGGGTTTTGTCATTGCTGTTTTTATTTGAATACCTGACATTACTAATGCATCCGATGGTAGCTTCTATCACCCACCATACTCCGGTATTGGAGATACTGATCTTTGTGGCCATTGCAGCATTGGTAATTCCGCTGCATCACCGGCTGGAGCATTGGATGATCCATAAACTCAGCCATTGGCATCAAAAACATCCGGCAAAAAAAATTGAAGCGGAAACAAAAGAATCTGAAAAGAAATAAAAAAGCCCGGAAAGTATTGTTCATACTATCCGGGCAAAATGTTGGTGTACAACCGGTCAATTCTTAATCACCGGGAGCTGTGGGCTTTTGTTTTAACGTATCACCACCGCCACCTGTACTGTCTGGTCCCTGTGCGGGAGTCGGTGCAGGAGCAGGGGTGGTTTTGGTAGTATCTGTTTTGTTAGCATCTTCTTTCTTTTCACCGCTGTTTGTACAGGCAGTAAAGGAGAAGGCAGCAAATACAAGCGCCAATCCGATCTGATAAATTGATTTTGGTTGTTTCAGGTGCATATGATATTTTTTAGAAGCTAAGAATACGAATTTATCAGTGAAATTCCAAGAAAATCACTTATTTTAAACGATGAAGGCCAGCCCTTGTTAAGCCGCAAAAAACTGCATTTGATATGATGCCATTGAAACACAACCCGTTTTTTCTTCTGCTCTTCCTTTGTTGCTTATTCGGGACTTCGATACAGGGGCAAACCGTGTATGAGCTGGCATATGAATATCCGGTAGCAGGAAAAATGAATCCCTACAGTACTTTTTTTTCACTCAACAGTAATGGCACCGGAATAGTGCGATATAAAGACCTGAAAGCAGGCTCCCTTGCAGAAATGGAAATACTGGAACAATATGCCATCCGACCCGATGGTAGCGCGGATACCACCCTCTTAATCTATGAAGGACTTAATCCTAAAAAAATAGCAGGCTCTGCAAAATATATTCCGGTTGTATTTTCTTACTGGTTCAAACTGGACAGTACCGGCCAATATCAACCCTGGGCGGTTACGGGAAAAGCTGGCGAACCAATTCCTGTGGCATCCAATATAACCAGGGCCGTTTTGTATCAACCGGAATTACTGGCCCGCAACAAACCCTTTGTCCTCAACTATTTTGATTCCACGAGTTCTTACTTTACAAATATTTTCTATCCGAATCCTAAAGGAACAAAAGGTGTAATTCCCTGGTTTGAAACAAAAAAACCACGTCTCTTTATGCTGGTGGTGGCCAGTACGCGCGACTCCTCCCTCATGCCCAATTGTCAGACTGATGCCCGCAGAATGGTGGATATGTTTACAGATATCGGTGAAAATGAATTAGGCATTCCGGTGCTGGTGGATTCTGTATACGGAAGCCGTTATAATAAAGCTACCGTAGAAGCAGCCGTAAACAGATTAAAACCAGGCCCGGATGATATTATCGTATTTTATTATTCCGGACATGGTTTCCGCGATCAGACCATTCCCAATAAGGAATTTCCATTTTTAGATCTTCGCGATCCCAATAACCGCCCCCGGCCAAAGCCACAGGCGCAAACAATGAACATACAGGATATCTATCAGAGCATTGTGCAAAAAGGTGCAAGACTCAACCTGGTATTGAGTGATTGCTGTAATGATACCGTAGAAGCCAAAAAAACCACAAGTCCGGTATCACCACCGGCTTCACGCGCCCCCATGAAATACAATAAGAATAATCTGATTGCTTTATTTCTGACCAGGACCAAAATGAATTTTCTGATGACCGCCGCGAGCCGCGATGAAAGGGCCATCATTACACCCCGTTACAGTTCTTATTTCACTTATTTCTTCATTGAATCATTGCGGAGTTATCTGGGGCCTGCAAAGGGAAATCCTACCTGGTTTCAGGTATTGGAAGACACCAAAAAACAGACCAACTTATATGCGGGTAAAGTGCCCTGCCCCAATGGTAATAAATGTCAGCAAACACCGAAATTATTTTTACCGAGATAGTTATTCCTGTAGTTATTCATTTCAAAAAGATACAGCATGCAGTACATTACCGGGTAGCTTCGGATTCTTTGTATTTCTTCATCGGATATTTTTTCAGCAAGGTTTTCCATTGTGCCGTATTCCGCATTTTTTCCCAGCTCTTGTCTTCTTCCAGTACATAGCCATAATTAAATCCATTTTGCAGGGAAACAGTAAGCCATTCCCAGGCTTCGGTCGTATTTCCTGATTGCTGGTACAGTTTTGCAATAGTGTATTGTGTGCATGCATCATTATTATTGTCTTCGTTATATGCTTTATAAAAGGCGATGGCTTGCTCCGGCTCTTTGCGCATCAGGTATAACCGACCCATCAGGTCGTTCATGGTGGATACAGGATAAGGATAAATGGTTTTTGCTTCGGTTAATAATTGGTACGCTTTATCAAAATTACCGGCATGTATGCTCCATTCCCCATAAAGCAGTCGTTTGGCAAAATTGATCTGAGTGTGTTCATAGAGATAGGAAAGATGACTGAGTCCTTCCCGGTGTTTGAAGAGCGTTTTACACACATCCACCAGATTTATTCTTGCATTGGCATTGTCCGGCTCCAATGAAACGGATTGTGCATAATACGGATAGGCCATTTTTTGAGAACCCGACCAGGTATGTACGTTGCCGAGCTTAAAATTGATATCAGCTTTGGTATTTGTTTCCAAAGTGAGGCTGTCGGCCAGCTTCAGGTAATAAATCGCGTCTTTGCGGGGAGTGTAAATAAGATCTGCCTGTGCGATCGATTCATTGGTACCCGGCACTTCCAAAAACTGCGTTCTCCTCGAATATGCCACTGTATGAAACTTATCCGGAGTGCCTGGCTCATTCTGATCAAGTACATACGGATCAGTTCCTAATTTTTCATAAGTGGCTCTATCAATAAATACTTCCCGGTTAATACGGGGAAACCAGATGATCGTGTCCAGGTATTTCACTTCATTGGGTAATGAGGCCTTGCCATATAAAAGAATACCCAGCCGGTGAAACCATTCGGCGCGATCGGGAAAGCGATCTGTCATCCGGCGGTAAAAGGCATTCAGTTCAAGATCGGAAACCTGCTTATCAATGCCGCCATAGTTACGGATCATCGCTTCTGTTTCCGGATACCGGCCCTGCCGTTCGAACAATTGCCAGCATTTGTAATATCCGGCTGGATGGTTTGAATCGATCGCGATCACGTTACGAAACCATCTTTCCGCTTCATCTGGATGGTTCCAGCTTTCATACATGGTACCCAGGAAATAAGAATCTTCTTCGGGCGTATAATGATTTCGACGGAAAAAAGATTCAAAGCAGGTATGGTCATATGGATATTTCCTCCCCTTTACCAGTGAATCGCAATAAGCTAAAAAGCGGTCGCGTGGCAGTGCATTTCGATATGCCATTTTAAACATGATCTCTGCTTTTTCCCACTTTTGCTGGTCGTAACAAACTTTACCCAGATAATGAAATACCAGCGGATTGTTTTTATCCAGTGCCACAATCTTTTTAAATATACGTTCCGCCTGCACATATTCCTTTTTGTCATACAGCCCCATACCCCAATTGAAAAAAGCCATGATATCATCGTTCTGTAAAACGGATGTATCCAGTTCGCAGGGAATAAACGGTAAGAAGGGAGCCACTACAACATTGGAAAAGTAGTCTGAGGAATTTTTTTTGAAATGAAATCCTTTCTTCCTGAGCGCGGCCTCATGATAAAATGAATCAGCCTGTGCATATTGTGTGGTTTGCAGGTACACATTGCCCAGCAGTTCGAAGGGAAGATAATGCCGGGAATTGATATCAATCGCTTTGCGGTAGCTTTCTTCCGCATATAAGAAGTTCCCGTTTTTTTCATCGAGCAGTCCCAGGGCTATTTGTGTATTTTGTAAATCCGGTTGCAAACGTACAGCTTCTGCACCAGCCGCCGCCGCTTTGGCTGTATCACCTTGTTGTAGATACAGTACACAGAGATTGGAATAGGGAATAGCCCAGGTGGGAGCAAGTGCGGTTGCGGCTGTAAAATATTTTTCCGCAGTAACCAGTTCATTTTTATATTGATAAATCACACCGAGTTCATTTTGTACAAAAGCGGCATTATCATCAAATGCAAGGGCTTTTCGTTGTGCGAGTAAGGCCTTTTCAATGATCGCTTTCTGTTCCGCTTCTCTTACCAATGGAATACGGAGCCGGCCCGCCACGCCGGTGAAGTAATACCGGTTCATAGTGAGTATACGGTACAGCGGATCGGATGGATCGGTAAGTTGCAGTGCGGTGGCATACAAAGAAGGGTATCGGTCATATCCGCTGCTTTTTACATTATAGTATCGTCTTTTCTCCAGGGCGGCTTCAGCACCTGATAAATAGTCATTGATAACTTCCTGTCCTTTATTATGCAGCCATTCTACCAGTTTTTCACTAAAACGGTTTCGTTGCAGGGTATCGTTTCTCAATTGCAATGCCAGTTGTGCAGGCATTTTGGCGAGCTGGTCCGGGAATAATATCCACAGCTTCTGTACCTGCTGTAAGAACAGGCCGGGAATATCCCTGCGTCTTGCATTTTGCAATCGTGCAAAATCAATCTGTGAAGGATCCGCAATACTGTCCTGGATTAGTTTCCAGAATTTTTCCAGCAAAGGGAGTTCACGCGTTATTGGAGAAGGTGCACTCATCATTACCCGAAAAATTTCGGGGCTGATATCTGCCAACCGGAATTGCGGATTGCCTTTGATGACGGGTGTTTGCTTATGCCTCAGTTCTTTCAATACTTCATCGGCTGCAATGGCAGAATCCACATATTGACGGGCTTCATTCAATGTAACGATATTATCCTGATTACGGTCGGCAAGCCCTTTCAGTCCGTTGATCAGGTAATAGGAAAACACACCGCGACCATTGCCCCAGCGTTCGTCTTCCATACTGAGTTGATCGGGGTTGCAGGAAGCGATACGGATCTCACGGTCTTTCGCCATGGCCAGAGCAGTACCAACTAAATAACTGCCGCGGTTGTCGCTGCCGGCCAGTTTTCCCGAATGACAGGCATCGGTAATAATGATCACGTTGGCATTAAGATCGACCGACAATTTGTGAGCATAATCATTCAGGTCTTCTATGCGTACAGCATTGTTGATATAATTATTGGGAAGCGTATTGTAAGCCAGTAAAAAACCCAGATTGGCTTTGGTTTCTGTTTCCACATCGCCATGGCCTGAAAAAAAAATATAGATCTGACATTTACTGTTTTCATCCTGTGCCTGAGCCAGTTCAGTTTTTTTCTTCAGCCATTTGAGCGATTGATAAATAGCTGCGGTGGTGGCGCTGGAATCGATCAGCAACCGGATATTGTCTTCGGGAACAGTACCACCTGCGGCAGAACGGAGGTAGGCAGCAAATTCTTCCGCATCACGGTTGGAATAATTCAGATCGAGGCGGTCATTTTCATAATTGGCAATACCCACTACCAATGCAAATGTATGCTCACTGCTGGCCGGTGTACCGGATGTGGGAGACTGTGCGTTCGCTAAAGCACATAACAGTAGCGTGCTGATAAGGTATAACAGGCATTTCATTTGAGGGGTGGTTAGGTCGTGGTCTTGTATTTCAAGATACACATTTTACGGCAAACAGGGCCATATGGCATCCAACTGTTAGCCACCTTTACTTCAAAAAGGTGAATGAAATTACCAAATACATCGCCAGTCCCTGCAGGGAAATGTGGATGAGTTGCGGACATTGTGTTATAATTTGAAAATCAGCTTTAGTTTTATTTTATATAAAAAAAACTAACGACAATGTATATGCGAAAAAAATGATTCGAACCGGTTCTGTACACAACAGACAGCCGGGCCGGCTACGTTTCAGCAGTAGTTGCCATATTATACCTGGCGAAGGCGTCCTTAATGGCAGCCAGCAATTCCTTATGTGTAATTTTCAAAGAATTGGCAGTTAAATTGACCGGAGTTCCGGAAAACCTCCGATTGATCCGCATCAGTGTGCGGGTAAAGCTATTCGGTATTTCAGCAATAAAGGCGTTGGGGTCCTTCAACTGCAGGGATACAAAATACTGGGGGGAAGCCAATCCTGCCTTCATGGAATATTCTTCTACTGATGCAATATGTTTCCAGGAAATGAACCGGGGTACGAATGCCACCACATTATTATACACCCCTTTCTCATTGATGATAAGACCGGGTTTGCCGTTCATTAATTTTTTTACGTAAAACCAAAATCCAAGTACGCCAAACAATACCCCTCCATACCCAGAAAAGGCTTTTATAAAAATGGAATTAAAGATCGGGTTTCCCACCTGTGGATCGGTAAGTATGATCCATAGACCGCCAGCAAAAAATATAAGTCCGATTAAACAAAAACGTATCAATTTTCCTTTGCTGTGTGCAATGATGACATTTTTTTCCATGTGCCTGTGTACTGCCTGAGGGACAATCATAGCAGCAGCACAAATGTATTATTTCTTACGGTAAAGAATCCTTCTTAATGTGGCAATTTATCCTTCATCCGGCCATACACCCAAGTACCTGCAATAGCACTCAGCAATGTAACGCAAACGGCCAACGCTCCGGTACCTATTTGAGCAAACAAAGGACCCGGGCAGGCGCCGGTGATGGCCCAACCAAATCCAAAGATGAGTCCGCCATAGATCTGTCCTTTATTGAATTTTTTGGGTTCCAGTTTTATCAATTCGCCATCGATGGTTTTTGCATTGAACCGTTTGATCAGCCATACACTGATGATGCCCACTATTACTGCAGATCCTATTACACCATACATATGAAAACTCTGGAGACGAAACATTTCCTGTATACGGAACCAGGATATCACTTCTGATTTTACCAGTATGATCCCAAACAAAATACCGGCCACACCATATTTTATTTTCGATACCAGGGGTTTGTCCAGTTCGGAATGGTTCACGCACATCGCATGTTCGGAGCGTACTTCGTATTCGGTGTTCATGGGTTTTAAGTTGTAAGTTGTAAGTTTTAAGTTTTAGGTTTTAAGTTTTAAGTTTTAAGCGGCGTGCTCATTTTTCCATCGCACACCGTACATCGCACACCGTACATCGCATACCGTACACCATACACAGTACATCGCACACCGTACATCTTACACCGTACATCCCACACCGTACACCGTACATCGTACATCCCACATCGTCATCACATTTTCAATATATAGGGCAATACCAGATTCGCCATAATGAAGCCGCCGGCCATAAAGCAACAGGTAGCTACCAGAGATGGCCATTGCAGGTTGCTGAGTCCCATAATGGCATGACCACTGGTGCATCCTCCGGCATAACGGGTGCCGAAGCCCACTAAAAATCCGCCGCCCACCATCATGATGATCCCTCTCGGTGTCATGAGTTGCGGCCAGGAAAATAACTGTTGTGGTATCAATCCGTCATAATTTGTAATACCATAGCCGCTCAATTCTGCTGCCAGTTTGGGGTTCACCACCACCGGCGATGGGTTGCTCAGCCATTGGGCGGCCAGTATTCCACCGAGCAAAATACCGGTAACAAAAAACAGGTTCCATATCTCCTTTTTCCAGTCGTACCGGAAAAAAGGAATGCCCGCCGGCACACAGGCCGCACAGATATGCCGTAATGAAGAGGAAATGCCGAATGATTTATTGCCCAGTAATAACAAAAGGGGTACCGTTAATCCGATTAAAGGCCCGGCCACATACCAGGGCCAGGGCTGCCTGATCCAGTCTAACATGAATGAATTTATTTGATACAAAGGTCAAATATATTACTATTGGTCAGGGTGACATACATCACTTTCGATATGAAGAAAGGTATTTCAAATTCTTCTTCCTATTTTTAAACTATTCAATGACCCCAAAGTCTCAATGACCTATGAAATATGTATTACCACTGCTTTGTTTAATGATCGTACTATCCTGCAAAAAAGAAAATTCAACAAACCCTCCCTCCCCCACCCCGGTAGACAGCGCCACCGTGACCGTGAATAACGGCTATGGCTCGGGAAAATATAAGGTGGGAGACACCGTACATATCTTCAGTGCGGCCTGGACGGATAATCAGCTTTTTGATACCTGGAGTGGCGCAGAAACCACGCTGCTCAATGGAAAAGACGAATGGCATACCTGGTTCATCATGCCAGCCCGCAATATGAGTTTTACCGGCAGTATTAAAAATATTACCCCTTTCACCCTTACCCTGGAACAAATACGGGGCCGCGACCGGCTTAAACCTGTGTATTATCATTTTCCTGCGGGTCATAAAGGATTTGTATTCCTGCTGCACGGCACCAGCGGTTCTGCACAAAATGTGGCTACCAGCTATGAGTTCAAACAATTGTACAAAGACCTCGTGGCAGACGGGTTTGGGGTGATTATTACCGAAGCAGAAGAATCAACAACAGGAATAGATGCCAATGGGGATGGAAAGATCCGCTGGGCCACTACGCCATTCGACAGTGTGACCAATGTGGACTATGCGAATATCAAGATACTGACCGATACGTTTTATAACCGGGGTGTTACCAACCGGAGCAAACTCCGATTTTCCATCGGCATGAGCAATGGCGGTAATTTTTCTTCTTACCTGTCTTTCCTTTTCAAATACAAAGCCGGCATCAGTTATTGTGCGCCTTCAGGTACGCCCATTGCGTCGAGCTCAACCACGCCTTTGCAATTCTGCATGGCCCGTTTTGACAATAATGAAAACGTAGGCCCTACTGGTAATGCTAATGCACTTACGAATTCGCAAACCATGACATCGAGAGGTATTTGCAGTAAATTCTATATGCACGAACACTCCCCGCTCTATCCGGAACGCTTTGCGCGCAAGGGCGATATTACCCTGACCAAGGCAGCAGCCCTTTTTGCTGAACTGAAAGCCAAAGGCTATCTGGATGCGAAGAATTATTTTATCGGCTTTTCCGATGCATTAATAACGGCCTATCAGGCCAACCCCACTTCTTTTCCGGAGCTGAACAGCCTCACGGTATTACAGAAATTGACGGTGGTGGAACAAATCGACCACGCGGTTGCTGATCATAATATGTACAGTGATTATAACCGGGCATCGCTGAAGTTTCTGAATACACAGTGTAATTAACCTTGCAGTCGGATCATTTCCATCAGTGCAGCTATTTCCTTTATGCCAAGCTGCTCTATTTGTTGGATATCTGTTGCATCCAGTTTAAAAAGCCCCCGGGTGTTATCCTGCACCTGCGCCTCTGTGCGAATGCCGGGAATGATGGTGGATACTTCCGGATAACTTAACACAAAACTGAGTGCCAATTGTGTTTTAGTACACTGGTATTTTTCACAGAAGGCCCATATTGGCGCCAGTGTTTCCGCTGTTTGCTGTACAATGGCCGGCACCAGCCGGTTCTTACGGTGATCATTATGCGAAAATGATGCGCCCTGATCAAATTTTCCGGTAAGCAAACCAAATTGAAGCGGCATGCGTGCTATAATGCCGTAACCCTTTGCTGCTGCTATCTTTAACAGGGGAAGTGCCCGTTGGTTAATCAGGTTTAATACCAACTGAAATCCAATGCCTGCATTTTGTTGCAGTAAAAAATCTGCCTCTGGCAATGGATCGAATGTATTTAACGATAGACCCCAATAACGGATTTTTCCACTTTGTTGCAGGTGTTGCATGGCCCTGATACATTCCCCATCCTGCAGATGGTTTAGCCGGGCAGTATGCAATTGATAATAGTCGATTGTATTCCGTTGCAGGCGCCGGAGCGATGCTTCACAGGCAGATAAGATATGATTATAGGTATAATCGACAGTAAAAGTATCGTTGCGCGAAACATTACCCACTTTGGTGGCGATCAGAACATCGTTACGTTGTCCGATCAGTTTACCCAGCAATGCTTCAGAATGACCAAGTCCATATATATCTGCCGTATCAAAAAAATTAATCCCCTCATCGAGTGCCGCATGTATGGCAGCGGCAGATACCGTATCGTCGGCATCTCCCCACCCTATTGCAGTCGTGCCGATCATGGCCCCTCCGCCGATGGCCCAGGCACCAAAGCCCACTTCACTTACGGTAAGAGATGTATTGCCAAATTGACGGTATTGCATATGAATAATATTTTTGTAGTGTAAGCTGACATGATCTCTTCCGTACCGCCTGTTACGCCAATAACGCTCCGCAGGTACATAATCCCAGCACCAGAATAATTCCGATGGAGATCAGCATGCCCTGACCCGCATCTTTCCGCTCCGGCATGGTAAGATAAATAATGGCAGCCACTAATTGTATGAAAAGGGAGAACGCAGCAATAATGAGCACAATAAATGCCCATTCCAATGTATCCCGTTGCGGCAAAAACAGGAATGGAATGAAAGCGATAACCGCAATCACAAAATTCCACACCAAACTGCGGATCATGGCTTTTTTTACATTGTCGTTCATAAAAAAATTATGCGGTTGTACAAACACCAAAACCCACCAGCAGGGTAATAAACGAACCTGTGATTATGCCCTGGCCGATATCTTTGAGATTCCTGGAAGAAGATAAAATTGCACCGATCAGCCACATGCAGAGCATTTCTATCGACAACACGATGGCAGCTCCCATTTCTTTATAATTGTCGTGGGGGTGCAACACATGCAGATAATAGTAAATGATTCCGATGCCAACGATTGAGGTGAGCAGCGCTGCAATGATTTTCCGGTTCCTCATACTGTTATGATTTTTTTCAGGTATTCTTCCTTTTCATCCCGGTACAGCATATTCATTGTTTCAAAGGGTATGATCCGTCCATCTTTGTGTACGATATGCACACAGCTTTTCTTTATGGCCCGCACATCAAAATCATATGCATCGATAAAGCGCATGATGATGATGCGGAACAGGTTATCGTATTTCAAACCCGGTGCAGCTATCTGTGGCAGGCAACAAAGCAACTGGTGCATATTCGCATCCACTTTATCCACCGATATGCCGGTACTGAATACTTTGAGTAACTGACCATGCAGAGCTTCATCCTGCTCGTAGATAATCGTATTCTTCCGGCTGTTGTCGAGCAATAAAGCAGGATCCAGGTATCGGGTGAGCGGTATCACTTCGCCTTTGAGTTTAAGGGCATAGCCCATTACGAGTGCATCCGGATTGCAAGGCACCGGTACCAGGTCATTGGGTTGAAAGATGGAACACTGGTCGAGTATGGCCTGTCGCACTTCGGTCATAGTGATACGGTCTTTGGACGGATCGAATTGCCCGAGGCGACCGGCGACCTGCACAGGCTGAAAAGTAATTCCGCGCACACAGGGTTGCTGTACCGCATAGTCAATCAGTTTACCAATCTCATCATCATTTTGTCCTTTCTGCAGGGTGATTACGAGTGTGGTGGAAAGATTGAGGCGGTTAAGTACGTCAATCGCTTTCAACCGTATATCCGTGAGGTCTTTGCCCCGCAGGTGTTGCAGTACTTCTGGTTTAAAGGAATCGAACTGCAGGTATATTTCAAAATCGGGCATATAGGTGGCCAGCCGTTCGGCAAAGCCGGGATCATTGGCAATACGGATTCCGTTTGTATTCACCATCAGGTGCCGGATGGGTTTTGTTTTGGCTATGTCCAGAATGGCAAAAAAATCAGGATGTATGGTAGGTTCGCCTCCACTGATCTGTACCACATCAGGCTCTCCTTCGTTGGCCACGATGGTATCGAGCATCCGTTCCACTTCTTCCACTGTTCGGTGCCGTCCATAATGCGGAGAGCTCATGGCATAGCAGGTGGGGCAGGTAAGATTGCAACGGTCGGTTATTTCCACTACGGTGAGGCAACTGTGCTGCTCATGATCCTGACAAAGCCCGCAATCATAAGGGCAACCGTAGTGCGTTTTGTTATTGAACCGGAGCGGTGTTTCCGATGCTTTATTATAATTACGGATGTTTTTATAATACGCAATGTCGGTAGCGATGAGTACTTTGAAGAAACCATGCTCCGCACAGCTTTTCAGCATGAATACTTTTTCGTCTTCGAAAACGATCTTGGCATCCACCCTTTTCAGACAATGAGGGCAAATACTGAGGGTGAAATCGTAATAGGTATAGGGACGTTCAGGCATATACTTTGGCGGTTAATTTACGTGGCGCAATGATATAGGGAAGATACCAAAATAAGCCGATACAGCAAGCCATTTGAATAGCCGACAAACCGGTAACATAGGTATAATGCGGCTTAATAAAGTCGAGTCCGAAACGGAAGAGAAAATACGCGATCATAAATAATTTAAAGTGTGCGCCATTTTGCAGGGATACGCGCTGCGACAATTGCCGGAGTACGATCCAGAGCAATAATAAAAAACCAATCTCGTATAGCGCTACCGGGTGCCGGAGTATTCCATCGCCCAGTTTCATACCGGTAAATCCGTTGAATGGAATACCATAGGTATCTTCTTTCACCCCCATACTAAAACATCCGATCCTGCCAATGATCAGAGCCAGCAAAATTGGATATACAAACAGATCCCCACTTGCTTTTTTTTCCTTTACTATTGTTTTGACCAGCTCTACGCCAAATAGCCCGCCCAGCAGGCCACCGAGTACTGTTTTATTGGCAAAAAAATGAAGGAAGATATTTCCTTCTTTGTAAAATTGATCGGGGTGCTCCAGTCCTCCCACGAGGCGGCTGCCAATCAGTGATCCGAATATGGCTCCGATAATAATCCAGGTGCGGTTATCCGTTGGAATAACATCCCCTTGTTTTTTCTTCAGCCATAAAAAATACCGGAAACCCAGAAAGAAGGCCAATGGCTCCAGGATTACATGCAGTAGTATGCGGGAGGAACCGATCTCGAGGTAAACAGGGAAATTCATTATTCAAATTACAATCTACTTTGCAAAACGCCTATTTTCGCAATACAATATGGCGACATGAACAGACCTATCCGTGTATTAGTTGCGAAAGTGGGCCTCGACGGACATGACCGGGGGGCCAAGGTAATTGCCACGGCCTTACGCGATGCAGGTATGGAAGTAATCTATACCGGCCTGCGTCAAACACCTGAAATGGTGGTGAGTGCTGCCCTGCAGGAAGATGTGGATGCCATTGGGGTGAGTATTTTATCCGGAGCCCACAATACGGTTTTCCCGAAGATCATTGCGCTGATGAAAGAAAAAGATATGCAGGATGTGTTGCTCACGGGCGGGGGCATTATTCCGGAAGATGATATGAAGGGATTGTATGATCTCGGTGTCGGGAAATTATTTCCTCCGGGTACGCCCACTTCCGAAATCAGTGCGTATATTACAGCATGGGTTAAAGAGCACCGGGATTTCTGACAATCCGCTCTTGCTTAACGATTACTTCCAGCCAATATAAACAGGGTTCTATCTATCCTTAATTTTTCTTTTATGGAAGGACATTCTTTACTGGCCAATTATCACGAACAACCCCGTGTGTGGGATGAAATGTTTGCCAATGGCAGCATACGCCCCGTTTACCAGCAATTTGTGGCGGCGATACAGAATTTATCGTCCGAAGAAATGTCGCACAAAGATGAACTGGCCCGCAAACTCTTCATGAGCCAGGGCATCACCTTTACCGTATACAGCAGCGGGGAAGGAATCGAAAAAATATTTCCCTTCGATATTATTCCCCGTATTCTCGAAGCCGCCGAATGGAAACATATCGAAGCGGGGATCAAACAGCGGTTGAAAGCACTCAATATTTTTCTGAAAGATATTTATCACCAACAGTTCATTATTAAAGACGGTATCGTACCAGCGAGGTTGATTTACTCCTGCCCCAATTTTGTAAGGCAGATGGTAAACGTGGAGGTACCCTTTGATATTTATACCCATATCTCCGGTATTGATTTAATACGCGATCATGATGGCACTTATTATGTACTGGAAGATAATCTCCGCACCCCTTCGGGTGTTTCATATATGCTGGAGAACCGCAGCATTACCTATCGCATTTTTCCGGACCTGTTGCCCCGTAATAATGTACGGTCGGTAAAAGATTATCCGGATCTGTTGCTCAAAAACCTGATGGCTTTATCCAACCGTCAAAAGAGCGACCCCACTGTGGTACTGCTGACCCCGGGTATATATAATTCTGCTTATTTTGAACATACCACGCTGGCCCGCCTCATGGGTATTGAACTGGTGGAGGGAAGTGATCTGGTGGTGGAGAATCACCGGGTATATATGAAGACCACCACAGGACTTAAACAAGTAGATGTGATCTATCGGCGGGTGGATGATGATTTTATTGATCCGCTGGTCTTTCGCCCCGACAGTATGCTGGGAGTGCCGGGTATATACGGGGCCTACCGGATGGGACATGTGGCCATTGTGAATGCCATGGGCAACGGGGTGGCAGATGATAAAGCCGTGTATTCCTATGTACCGGACATGATCAAATATTACCTGAATGAAGAGCCGATTCTGAAGAATGTGCCCACCTATCAGTTAGGTATACCCGAAAACCGCAAGCTGGTATATGAAAAGATGGATCAGATGGTAATCAAAAAAACGAATGAATCCGGCGGGTATGGCATGCTGATCGGCAGCGCTGCCACACCGCAGCAGATGGATGAATTCAAAGCAGCGATAGAAGAAGATCCGCGGAGTTTTATCGCGCAACCTATTATAAGCTTATCATCTGCACCCTGTTATATCAACGGCATGCTGCAACCACGGCGGGTGGATCTGCGGCCTTATGCTTTATACGGTCCGGATGGGATCGACATTGTGCCGGGTGGTCTTACCCGTGTGGCACTGAAAGAAGGTTCGCTGGTGGTGAATTCATCGCAGGGAGGGGGGAGTAAGGATACATGGGTTATTAATTAGATAATGTGATAATGTGATAATTTGATAATTGAATACTATGTGGAAATGTGATGATTTGGAAATGTGAAAATGAAATACAGAGAATGAGCTGATATGCTAATTTGCTAATGTGCTAATGGAATACAGATAATTAGATAATGTGGTGATGTGGAAATGTGGAAATTAAATACAGGGCATTCCTTTGTGTTCTTTTTGTGCTTTGTGGGAGAACTGATAATTAGATAATGTGATGATGTGGGAATGAAATACAGGGCATTTCTTGGTGTTCTTTGTGTGCTTTGTGGGAGACCTGATAATTAGATAATGTGCTGATGTGGAAATGTGGAAATTAAATACAGGGTGTTTTTAGGGAATAAAATTTATTGATGTCTATAAATAATATATATGCTGAGCCGCGTTGCTGATTCTGTTTTCTGGCTTGCACGCTATATGGAGCGCACCAATGGTATGTTGCGGATATTGCGTACGAATTATATTTCTTCGCAGGATGAAGTAAAGGACTTTACCTGGCAGGCCCTGCTCCGCAATTACAGCGATGCCCCGCCGGAAGAAGTGGCGGCCATTGGTAACCAATCCGTGAAAGTATTGCATCATGTGTTGCTGGAAAAAAACAACGGAGCTTCCGTCATCAACAATATCACCCGGGCCAGAGAGAATGCACGTGCGGTGCAGGACCATATTACCAAAGAAGTATGGCAGTGCCTTAATGATTATCACCACCTGATACGCGACAAGCAGGTGCAGTACAATATTGAATATGGTGATCCGGTAACGGCGCTCGATACACTTATTCACCATGGGTTACTTTATCATGGCACCGTAGATATTACAATGGCCCGGGGTGAAGGATTCAACTACCTGAACCTCGGAAAATTTCTGGAAAGGGCCATCCTGTCTGCCGACATGCTGCATATCAAACTTACTGAACTCGATTACCAGCTCGAACAACCGGTGGATGTGCCGGCATTGCGCTATCTGTTGTATTCGCTGTCGGGATATGAACTGTATCTGAAAACACATCGCGGCAATTTCCGTGCAGATCATGTACTGGAGCAGGTGATTCACAGCGATAGTTTTCCGCATTCCATTTATTATTGCCTGCGGCAGTTGTTCCGCTATTTCGAGCGGCTGGAATTACAAAGTTTGCCCGAGAGCTATAAACAACTGGAATTCCTGATTGGCCGGGCTTCCAATAATGTAAAATACAGCCAGCTCCGACTCTCCGACAGTGAGGGCCTCCGAAACTTTTTACTCAACACCCGGCAGGAACTGATTGGTATTGCTGGTGCATTAAATCAATATTATTTTGGCAACTCCTGAATTTTCTGATCGTTTACCTATGGCTGAATATCATATTAAACATATTACCCGCTACACCTACCCTTCCCCGGTGATTGACAGTGCCAACCAGGTGATGCTTTTCCCCGTAGATGATGAAAGGCAGGAAGTGAAAAAGCATGAACTGCTGATTACGCAACATCCATCCGTGGAGGTCTTTACTGATTATTTTGGAAACCGGGTGGGTATTTTCTCCCTCATAAAACCACATACCGAACTTACGATTGAATCACAGATCGACGTGGTGGTACAGGAAACGCCATTGCCTGCACCCACCGAACCGGTGAACGTGCAATGGGAAAACCTGGCACTCGCGCGGGAAGAATTCCCCTACATGGATTTCATGTTTCAGGAACAGGGAGAATGTATGGAGGAGATACATGCGCTGGTGGATTCCTTTATACAGAAAACGGCCACCCCCTTTGAAACAGCAGCAGCCATGTCGGCATACGTGTACCAGCATTTCGAATACAAAAAAGGTGTGACCAATGTAGAAACTAAGGCGGATGAAATCTGGAAACTGAAAGCCGGTGTTTGCCAGGATTTTGCCCACGTGCTGCTGGTGATGCTGCGATTTTCGGGTATACCTGCCCGTTATGTAAGCGGTTATATCTGTCCCAAAAATCATGAACTCCGGGGAGAAGGAGCCACGCATGCCTGGGTGGAAGCCTATATTCCTTTCTATGGCTGGCTGGGGCTTGACCCCACCAATAATTGTATTGCGAGTGACCGGCATGTGCGGTTGGCTGTGGGCCGGAGTTTCACCGATTGCACCCCGGTAAAAGGCACCTACAAAGGATCGTCTGAGCATAGACTGGAAGTATCGGTAATAATCGGCAATGGTGATCAGGGCGGCGATACTGCTGCTGAAACACCTGTATTTTCTTACCAGGTACATACAGCAGCAACGGCTGAAAACAATTCCTATCGCCGTTTTATGGAGATGCAGCAACAGCAGTGAGCCAGCAGAAAGAAACAAAAAAAACTGCCCGGAAGAACCGGGCAGTTGTGGACAGGTGTTTATGGTTAATGGTTAATGAAGTACACAATTAACCAGCGCATGTATATCGCCGGCTGATGAAGTAGTTAGAATTAATCCCGTTCCGTCTGCATAATAGTATTGGGTAAAAAAATTGAGTGGCAATATGCTTCCATTCATCGATATCTTGTTTTCTGCTTCTATAAATAGCACATTGCTGTAATTCTTTCCTTCCACTTCCTTGCTGATACCGGTATCTTTTACCGTCATGATGAGAATACAATCCAGCCCGTTCGCTTTGAAATTAATTTCCCAGGTATCGCCTTTGTTCAGGTCATTGGCCAGCCATAAGCTAAAGCTACCTGCTTCGAGTGCATCAGTACTGATCTTCGTACCATCCACTTTTACCACGCTGCTGGTATTGGCTGCACTGTTATGCATAGTATAATTATCCCCCGCTACTCCGGTTACTTTATTCACATAGGTGCTGCCGTCCTTTTGTTTATAGGTCCATTCATTGCCGGCAGCCAGTGGATAATAATTTGCCATTGATTAATGTTTACACAAATAAACGATGGAAAAATGATGCGATCTTTCAAAACTGAGTCAGCGGTATTGGATAATTACTGAACGGTGACCAAGATGGGCGTTTACTTCAGTGCAGCCATCACTTCTTCTTTCCGGCGGCGGCTCACCTCCACTTTCGAACCGTCTTTCAATACAGCAAAACCATCATGATCAACAAAGGATATATATTTCCGGTTCACCAGATGGCTTTTGTGTGTGCGTATAAAATGGTGGGGCGACAGCAGGGCATCATACTCGCCAAGGGTTTTGGATATGATACAGACGGGCTTATCTTTTAAATGAAACCGGGTGTAATTACCGATTGCTTCACACCGGATGATGTCCTGGGGAAACAAAAAATGCACCCCCTCTTTGGTAGGCAGGGCCAGTCGGAATTCGTCGGAAGAAGGAGCTTCCATATTATGCATTATGTTTTTCAACAGGTCAAACTGTTCTTTGTAATCCTGCTGTGTTTCCAGAAAACGTTCTACTGCTGTCTGTAGTTCTTCCACATCCACCGGCTTCAGCAGGTAATCAAATGCACTGAATCGAATAGCCTGTATGGCATATTCATTATACGCCGTGGTAAAAATGAGTTTGAAATCTTTATTAGGGATCTGGTCCAGTAATTGAAAGCCATTCAGGTGCGGCATTTGTATATCGAGAAATACCAGTCCGGGTTTGAATTCACTGATCAGCGCCGCTGCATTGCGCGGATCATTGCATACCATCACCTGCTGTATGGCAGGAACCATTTTTTCGATCATCAGCCGAAGGGAATCAGTGGCCCTTTCTTCATCGTCTATGAGTAGTGCTTTCAGCATATCGGTATGATTTATATGGGGAAATTAATGATTACCTGTGTACCCAATGCTTCTCCGTCGGGTCCTTCCAGGTCGTTGATCTGTAACGTACCGGGCTGACACGAGGGTGTTTTCAATGTCTTTAGTCTTTCTTCTGAAACTGCAATGCCCCGGCTGGTATGTTTCTTATCTTGTCCGGATGCCTGTCCAGCTTCTTTAGCTTTTTTGCGTCCCACACCATTATCTTCTATGATACATTGGAGCAGGTTTCCTTTTTCACTAAAGCTGATGGTGAGTATCCGGTTACCTTCTTTGTGCATCAGTCCATGCCAGATGGCATTCTCCACAAAAGGCTGCACCAAGAGGGTGGGGATCTTTATTTCTTCCGTTTCCAGGTTTTCATCGCAGGTAATGGTATAACTGAATGCATTCCTGAAACGAACTGATTCCAGTTCCACATACATTTTTAATATTTCGATCTCATCTTTCAGGGAAATGGATTCTTTATCGCTGTGAATGAGTACCGCCCGGAGCAATTTGGAAAACCGGGATAAATATTTGGTAGCCACCATCTCTTCATTGGCCAGTATCATTTGTTGTATAGAGTTGAGTGCATTGAACAGGAAATGCGGGTTCATTTGCAACCGCAAGCTCTGCAACCTGCTTTCAATAGCTTTTTGTTTATTCTCCAGTAGTTCAATGGTAGCTTTCTGCCTTTCCTCTTCGGCCCGCGTCTTTTGTATCTGATTAGCACAAAGTGCAGCAATGGTCTGTAAAATGGTAAGATGACTTTGTGTAAAAAAATTCTTTTGCCGGTGTTCGCTGTCTATTACGCCCACTACTTTGTTGTTGATAAAAATCGGTACGGCTATTTCTGAACTCCTGCGTTCATCATCCACGATATAGCGGCTGTCGTTTCTCGTATCATTCACCATTTCAGGTTTGCCTGTCTTTGCCACGGTACCCGTAATACCGGTGCCGATGGGTATCTCGATCGGGCGGCTGATCGTAAAATCGACTGCATTCTTGGGGCCATGCGCCGCTTTTTGTACCAGCTTATCCCCCTGTGCATTGATCAGGTAGATCACACAATCCTGGAAATGGAGTTTGCTGATGCAGTTGCGGGCCACATCCCACAGCATATCATCTGTATTATTATGACTATTGATCTGTGATGCAAAATAAGTGATGACGAGTTCGGCTTCCAGCCGGCTTCGTTTTTCGTCTTGTCGCCTGCGATAATAGTTTATTACGATGCCGATGAGAAGTATGCAGAACAAAATACCCAATAAACGGAACCATAATGTCTTCACCAAGGGAGTCGCTATTACGATGGTAACGGCATTGTCTCCTTCCTGCCAGTTCATTCGGTCATTGCTGACGCGCACCCTGAATGTATATTTTCCGTGGGCAAGGGAATTATAACGCACTAAATTCTGATCGGCCACCTGTATCCAATCAGGATCAAGTCCTTCCAGTTTATACTCATAATAGGTGCGAAGGTGTGGGCTGTAATCTACGGTGCCGAAATAAAAAGTGACCTGATCATCAGTGGCCGAAAGCTGATAGATACCTGAGCCAGTAATAGATGTGGATAGTTTGCGGGTCTCCATTTTGGTCACCGATACATTGATGCTGATCCGTTTATTAAACAGGGAGTCCGGATGAAAATACTGTAAACCTCTTGGCGTACCGAAAATGAATTCGCCATTCGGGGTTTGAAAATAAGAACCCACCCTGAATCCATATATGCTTAATCCATAACGTTCATCGAATGTGCGGAGACTGGAATCGGCCGGGTTGTAACAGGCCAGCCCAATATCATTGCCGATCCACATACGACCGTGCTCATCCTGCAACAGACCTTCTGCCCGGTCGATCAATAAGCCGTCCTTTTGAGTAATGGTTTTAATACGTCCATCGCGAAATAGGATATACAACCCTTTTCGGGTACCTGCATATATATTCTTTTGTGCATCTGCATTGAGGGAGAAGATACCCGGATAATTTGGACCGCTCAAGGCGCTGATCTCTTCCAGCTTATTGGTGGAAATGGTATAATGAAAAAGGCCGGGGGCAGAGGTGGCAATCCACAGATTATCGTTGTCTGAAAATAAAAACGGGGAACAAAACAGGGAATCTATTCTTTGTAGAGCTGTGTTGGCCAGGTTATCCACTTCCCAGTTATCGGGATTGATTCGTGCGATTCCGTTTCTGCCACATGCCCATACTTGTCCATCGGGTGCAAGCACCAGTTGGGTAACCCTTCTGAAATTTAGCGAATGAGGACCCTGTCCACTACTGGTAAAATGACGGATCAGCCGGTGTGTGCCGTCCATTACGACCAGGCCTTTATTCAACGTAGTTGCCCATATCCTGTTTTTTTTATCAATCACAATGGAAAACACTTCGCCGTCATCAAACAGCGATTGGCCATTATTGTCTTTAAAATCAATGAACCGGGTACGGTTGGTATTCCGTTTCCATTCCAGCATACCCTGGCTGGTACCGATGAAGTATGTGTTGTTGTCGGCGGTGGCAATACCCGATACATATCCATCAAATGCACTTCCCTTTCCATCTGAAAAGACCTGTTTATTTCCGATAAAATCACGGGTATTGAAATAACTGATGCCCGAAGGATTACAAATCAGGAATACCCATCCTTTTAGTCCGACGGTAACACCTGAGAGGGTGTTATTGCCCAGCGAGGAGGGATCTTCGATGGAGTGACGATAATTGGTGAGTTGCCTGCTGATTGTATCATAAATAAAAAAACCCTCATTCTCTGTTGTAAGCAATACCTGCCGGTCGTTGATCATGGCTGCACTACTGACAGCAGCGCTTAACACTTTTTCATACTGGTCCTTTATTCCGTTGAACGGGAGGCGGGCCTGCATAGTGTTCAGGTCTATTGCTTTCACCTCTTTATGCACCATATCATAATACAGCATTTCCCGCTTTCCCCATGGGCAAAGTACTTTTACACCCGGCAACAAAATTCTTTCCTCCACCCGGTTGGTGCGAAGATTTACTTTCAGCATTTCATCCCTGTATGTAAGCAAGTAATAATCTTCATTGAAACAATACGGCCAGTTAGGACCTTTCCCTTTCATATTGAACTTAGCATAATCCAGCAGAGGCTGAAAAAGAAAATACGAATTGGTGAGCGAATCTGCCTGTTCTGCATTGCCGGAAGCAGCTAATGAATAATTCCCTCCCGGGGTATACAAATACACACGGCCCGCCGGTGTACGTACGATCCGAAGTACTTTTACATGTTTTTTGTTTTCATAGATTGCCAGGCGGTGCAGTTTACGCTGCTGATCAAACAAGGTGAGGTAGCCTCCTTGTGTAAGTACCCAAACCCTGTTGCTGCTGTCGCACACCACTTGCGATACGTTACTGCTTTGCAGGGCAGGGTATTCATTGGCAAAATATTTATCATTGGTTTTGCCATTGAATACATTGAGACCATTGCCCGTACCTATCCAGAGATTACCTTTCTGATCCGTGCAGATATCATTTACACCGAGGTAGGAAAGTCCATTGGCCGTGCTCAGGTGCTGGAATACGATATTCCGCTGGCCCGTTGCGGAGGCCCAAACGCAGATGCATACCCATATCGTAACTACTTTTCTCAAGCCTTTTATTTAAAACTCACCGGCAGGATACCAGCGGAATAAAAGCCTAATATATTGAAAAACAACAACTCATCTTTTTCTTATTATTCTCCGGTTGCTCCTGCCGATTGAACGGTCTTACACTACCTGACTTTATTCTGGTTCCGCTGCAAACGGTATTACAGTACTGCTGCCAAAGTTAAAATCACAGGGATCCCGGATCTTATTTTCAAGTATACATCCCCTGGTGTATAAACTATGCATAGGGTGCAATTATCCGGAGTTAATGCCTGCTGTAATTCGATGGGCGAGCTACACAATGTCGGTATATTATAGGTTGTTGAAGAACTACTTTCAATTCCTCGGTACTGTTGCACTGAGCAAAATGCGGCTGATTGCCAGCCGGTATTCCCTTATATAACAGCAGGAATGAGAAACAGGGAGTTGTTCCATTCACGGCATCTGCTATTAACGACCATACCCTTAACATGCTGCCTGGTACAGAAAAAAGAAGAATAACAGAAAGATGATCATTTTTATTTATAGGTTTTAACGACTATACCGACGAAGCATCATACTCAATAATGATATATCAACATACCTTATTCAAGGTTATGTAAAAGGTATTGGCCGGTAATGCTACGTACATTTTTATGTTGTACCCTATTGCGTAGCGTCAATAAGAATTTACTCTTATTTTGCATAAACTTTTCGTTATTCATATTTGCATGTAAGTCCCGCTTACTAAGCGAGGGCAGCCTTTTAATAAATAAGCAGCGGCTGCGAAGCACAGTCTCTTTACTTTGCAGTATGAAATTGCGTCCCAAAATAAAAGACAGGAAAGATATGTGGATAGACCTCCTCATGTTTCTTGTATTGGCATCTGCGATCGCATTGCTGGCGGTGATCCTATAACATCATTTCACAGATCTTTCATTACTACAGTTTTTTCAATATAAGATTACTTGTTTGGCAATAGGCACTACGCTGAAACAAAAAAAGCCCCAACAAAGCGGGGCCTACGCCAAGAGTGCGTTACTATGGTAGGAAAAATCAGCAGCAACGTTACCGGACCTTCCAATGTGCCTTTCCAACACTTTTTCGTTTTATTGCTTCACGGAGCCAGACCAATAATAAGAGGGTCAGCATATTTACAATTTTGTGTGATCATAACCGGTATTTCCTCGTTCCTTATCTCATCTGATCAACCGATCAACTGTATAAAAATACTTCCTTGAAACAGCGGAGTCAACCGGCGATTTCATGAACTGTAGTTACCGGAGTATGAAATGGCAGACCGCAACTATTAATTGCGGGGTTTGCTTACTTTTGAGCAAACATTACCAATATGTATACCACCCTGCTCACTTCATTGGAAAACGGTATCCTGACGATCACTATCAACAGGCCCGAAAAACTGAATGCGCTGAATAAAGATGTCTTTACTGATCTGAACACAGCACTTGATGAGATCGCGGCTAACCCGGATATCCGTTCGGTGATTATTACCGGGGCGGGGCCGAAAGCATTTGTAGCAGGGGCCGATATCTCGGAATTCAGCGGATTGGATAAACAATCAGCTATGGCATTAGCCAAAAGAGGACAGGATACGTTTGCGCGTATTGAAAACAGTTCCAAACCCATTGTGGCAGCAGTAAATGGTTTTGCGTTGGGTGGCGGATGTGAACTCGCTATGAGTTGTCATTTCCGGGTGGCCAGTGAGCAGGCAAAATTCGGGCAACCGGAAGTAAATCTCGGACTCATACCCGGATACGGCGGCACTCAGCGGCTGGTACAACTCATTGGAAAAGGCAAAGCCATGGAATTACTGATGAGTGCGCATTTGATTGATGCCACAGAGGCCAAACAACTGGGACTGGTGAATTATGTTACCACTGCTGACACACTGCTGGATCATACACGTAAAATTCTTGAAGTGATCAACAGCAAAGCACCCATGGCGGTTGCCGGTTGCATTAAAGCGGCGAATGCCGTGTATGACGAAAGTCAGGATGGCTATGCGCTGGAGATCGCCGAATTTGGCAACGCCTTCGATACAGATGATATGAAAGAAGGCGTATCTGCCTTTCTCGAAAAAAGAAAGGCCAGTTTCACCGGTAAATGATCCGTTCCTGCCGTGCTATTTCTCCACCAGCGTTTCTGGAATATAAAAAGCAGCCATACCGCTGATATTGTCATTGCCCTTTGCATCTTCCAGGTATACCCGGAATGAAGTGGCTTTGACTGCAGGAAATGTCAGAATGCGTTTTCTTCCCACACTGGTGCCCTGCACCTCCCCGATGGCTTTGGTTCCATCGTAAAAAACAATACTGAAACGGCGCACTGTTTGTCCGAGATGTATGGCTTCGCGCAGCACTACACAATTAATGGATTGCGGGCTTTTCAACTGCACAATGAAATTCTGCAGGTTGATACCGTAATAGGATGATGTGGTATCAAAACCACGTATTAGTAAGGGCCGGTTCTTCAGATCGCGCTGGCTGAATTCATAATAGGATTCTGCATCTTTCAACAGGTTATTGGTAAAACTTTTATCCCGCAGCTCTCTGAATCCAATCAATGCTATGGAGTCTGCCCTGTTGATCCTGCCCTGTCGGTCGGGAGGCACATTCAATAACAGGTTTGCCCCCCTGCCTACTGATTTCAGGTAGAGGTCGAATAATTGTTGCGGTGTTTTTACTTTCTCATCTTCCTGCTGATGATAAAACCATCCCGGCCGTATACTTACATCGCATTCTGCCGGTATCCATTGCCTGCCATTGTAATTTCCATGATTCAATGTATCCGTTGAGGGCGCCCCCTCTCCTCTCTTATATCCGGCTGTATCTAAAAAATTCCAATTCGGATCGCCGGCAAATCCCTGTTCATTGCCCACCCAACGAATATCCGGGCCAATATCACTGAAGATAACGGTGCGCGGAGCATATTGCCGTACGGTATTTTCAAAACGGCGCCAGTCATATTCCTGTTTTTTGCCATTGGGGCCTTCGCCGTTGGCACCATCCCACCATAGTTCCCATACCGGGCCATAGTTCAGCAATATTTCCTTCATCATATTTACAAACACATCATTGTATTTGGGGGTACCATAATCCGGATGATTACGGTCCCATGGTGAAATATATACACCAAATTTCAACCCGCTTTCCCGGCAGGCATCCGACAGTTCGCGCAGCACATCTCCCTTTCCTTCTTTCCATTTGCTTTCGCGAACGGTGTGCTTTGAATAATTGCTGGGCCATAAACAAAATCCATCATGATGCTTGGCTGTAATGATGATACCTTTTGCACCGGCCTGTTTGGCGATCCGGCACCATTGGCGGCAATCCAGTTCGCTGGGTGCAAAAACCGATTCCGGTTCATCCCCATGTCCCCATTCTTTATCGGTGAAGGTGTTGGGTCCGAAATGGACAAATAAATAGTACTCTGTTTCATGCCATGCCAGTTGTGCTTTGGTGGGTACCACGCGCATGTTTTGGGCCTGAATCTGTACAACGGAAAGGAGGAAGGTAATGGTTAGGATTTTTTTCATTTTCGCATTTTAAAAATCACATGAATTCATGCTGGTAACGGGGGGGGTGTATTGTACATATTCCCATCAGGCGGGCAAGCGGTAAGCATACCCCGGAATAATACCAGTCGACGGAAGACAATGGTGGTAGTAAGGAGGGTGTTGGGGGCAGGCACGAGCCCGGCCCAGCAGGGTTATTGTCAAGCAGGTATGGCGGCAATACAGCGTTCATAGCAGCAATTTACAGCCCGGAGGCCAAGATAAAAAGTAAAAGAATTTACCCGTAATTACACAGGCCCATTTACCGTTTGACCTACCTTTGCATCGCCAAAATCAGCTTTGTGCTGACAAAATTTTACCCTCTCATTTTTGATAAAAAATAAGTTATGGAATACCGGATCGAAAAAGACACCATGGGCGAAGTGAAAGTTCCCGCCAATGCCTATTACGGCGCACAGACCCAGCGCAGTATTGATAATTTTAAAATAGCGCAGGATATCAACCGCATGCCCAAAGAGATCATCCGCGCATTTGCTTATCTGAAAAAAGCGGCTGCCATTACCAACCAGGAAGCAGGTGTATTGCCGAAGAATAAAGCTGCCATGATCGGTAAAGTATGTGATGAGATTCTGAAAGGAAAACTGGATGATTATTTTCCGCTTGTAGTATGGCAAACCGGCAGCGGTACACAAAGCAATATGAATGTGAACGAAGTGATCGCCTATCGCGGCCATGTACTCAAAGGTGGTAATCTGACCGATAAAGAAAAATTTCTGCACCCGAATGATGATGTGAATAAATCACAATCTTCGAACGATACGTTTCCCACTGCCATGCATATCGCGGCCTATAAGATACTGGTGGAAACCACCATTCCCGGTATCAAAAAACTGCGTGATACCCTCGAGAAGAAAAGTAAACAATACATGAAAGTGGTGAAGATAGGGCGTACGCATTTTATGGATGCCACTCCACTCACAGTAGGACAGGAGTTCAGCGGTTATGTATCACAACTCGATCATGGATTGAAAGCAATCAAAAATACACTGGCTCACCTGAGTGAACTGGCGCTCGGAGGTACTGCCGTGGGTACGGGTATCAATACGCCCGAAGGCTATGCAGAAAATGTGGCCAAACATATTGCCAAACTCACCGGGCATCCGTTTGTAACTGCTGCCAATAAGTTTGAAGCGCTGGCTGCGCATGATGCGATTGTGGAAGCGCATGGTGCATTGAAGACAGTAGCGGTAAGCCTGATGAAGATCGCGAATGATATACGCATGCTTTCTTCCGGGCCCAGAAGCGGCATCGGGGAGATCTTCATTCCTGATAATGAACCCGGATCATCGATCATGCCCGGAAAAGTGAATCCCACACAATGTGAAGCTCTCACCATGATCGCAGCACAGGTAATGGGCAATGATGTGACCATCAGCATCGGCGGCTCGAACGGCCATTTCGAACTCAACGTTTTTAAACCCGTGATGATCTATAATTTCCTGCACAGCGCCAGGCTGATCGGGGATGGTTGTGTGTCATTCAATGATAAGTGTGCGGTGGGCATCAAACCGATTGAGGCCAATATAAAAAAACACGTGGATAACAGTCTCATGCTGGTAACATCATTGAATACAAAGATCGGTTATTACAAAGCAGCAGAGATTGCACAAAAAGCACATAAAGAAGGAACCACATTAAAAGAAATGGCGGTGAAACTCGGTTATGTAACACCTGAACAATTTGATGAGTGGGTGAAACCCGAAAAGATGGTGGGTAAAATTTAACTAAAGTATACACTGGCAAACCGATAACGTCCGGGTTTTCAAAGAAGATAAAAATGATAGATACGTAAAGTTCCTATCGTATTGTTCGTGAAAACCCGGATTTTTTATTTTTCTACCATAATTTGTTGCAGCTTTGCAAGGCTGTTTTATATTTTAACAGCCTGATCCAAATCCTGAAAACTAAAAACGCCAAACTATGAAACAACATGCCACTTTTCCATTGACCCTTTCCACCGGTATTGCCAACAAGCAGACATTGAAAGTAACACAGGGAGAACCCCTGCTAACCCCTTACCTGAAAGCGATCCTTTCCGGCGCGGCTCATCTTGTTGCGAAAACCAAACAATCAGCTAAAAACCATGATCTCGACGCTGCCACCCGGTATATCAGGGAGAGTGCCACACTGAAAAAGTAGATGAGCATATACCGCATTCCCTGTAAACCGGAATACATCATACACATCCAGCCCCGTACGGGGCTTTTTTTATGCGCTGTAATTATCGCCGGATGATCTTTTCCACCTGCACTTCCTGATCATACGCGGTTAGAATCTTGAGGATATATACGCCGGCTGCATAGGCGGAGATATCCATACTGAAATCATCACGCGTACTTTTTTGTTCCCGGAGCAATACACCGGCCAGGTTATACAATTGTGCGGTAATGGGTTTGCGATATTCCCTTTTGGTATGAATGGTGAGTAGTCCATCAGTGGGATTAGGCCCTATGCGTACGATATCAGTTACACGTTGTGGCCAGATGGAATTATCCTGCAACGACAATAAGATACCCTGGTAAGTGAATTTCAGAATTGTTCCCGGATTGTCGAGTACCGTAGTAAAACCGGAGCTCGGCCCTGAAGTGGCACCTGAATTATCTGTGATCACATAAAATTCATTGCCGGCTGGCGAGATCGCTATATCCCGGAAACGGTTATTGGTATTCCAATATTCAATTTCACTGCCGGGGATAGTAAATCCATCGGCACTAAGTTTATAGCGCAACACCGAACCGCGTTTCAGGCTGGTAACCAGCAAGGAATTGGCCCAGCCCGGAATACCGCCGGCACCTTTTGTGTAGATATCCAGACTCGACGGACCCGTGGTGGGCCAACAAATGAAATAATTGCCCGTACAGGCAGGGTCCTGAAAATTATATCCGTTGGGTACCGTATAGATGGTCTTCAGCGGTGGTGTAAAATCCGGATGGGTATATGCACTTTCTGAATACTGTGGAACTGAGGCAGGGATTACATAATCGCTGTAGGTGAGTGTTCCGCAGGATACGGAGGAGGAAGCCCATTCGCCGTAGATATAGGCCATATCATCCTGGTATCCGGCAATGCGGGGCCATCCATAATTCTTTCCTGCCTGTACTAGGTTGATCTCATCATCTGTCTTGGGGCCGTGCTCATCTGCATAGAGTTTCCCATCAGGAGCAAATACAATACCCTGCGGATTACGATGCCCATATGAGTAGATATGGCTCCGTGCAGCCGATTGTGGTCCTGCTCCATCGGGATCGATCAATGGATTGTCTGAGGGAATAGTACCGTCCAGATTCATGCGTAATATCTTACCCTGATATTTGGTGTAATCCGCAGCACCCACCTCGGCAGTGGTAGGCAGATCGAGCGCACGGATCAGGTTACACATATTGCCGAATTGATTATTGCCCTGATCGCCGATGGTATAATACAACTTATTATCCGGCCCTATCTTCAATCTGCCCGAATTATGATCCACACTTCCCTGCAGCCCGGCAATGAGATCGGTTGCGGATGCCGGATTCAACACACAAGTAGTACCCAGTGTATATGTATAACGGGTGATTTTGGTACGCCGTAATACGCCCGCTGATGGATCAGCATCATAAGTATAAGCGAGATAGACAAAATCTTCACTGGTACCTTTTCCAAAATTGGGATGTATAGCCAGCCCCATCAATCCATCTTGTCCACCTGTTTGATAGACTGTGGCAGCCAGATTCAGCACGGTTCTTCTTCCGCCGTTAACCGGGCTTACCACTACCACCCGCTTTCCCACGCGTTCTGTAACCCATAAAGAATCATTGGGACCATAGGTGATTTCGTAGGGAAAACTAAAAGTAAGGCTCGGAACAAGCTGAATGGTGCTGAATGGCTCCCCCTGTGGATAACTTTTTTTTGAGAGGGTAAGGCACAAAAAAGTAACAAAAGCACAAAACAATGAACGTCGATTTTTCATAGTAGGATATATGTTTTTTAAAACTAACGCTTATTATTTCTAAAATCAATAGAGACTTTCACTAGTATTTATTACAGGAAGAGCTAGTAAATGTTAAGTGTTTTTTACTATTGCTTTTGGTAAAAGAAAAATCTATTTTTAGTTTTGGAAGGAGAATCCAATCCGAAAAACCTTAACTATGAAAAAACAACTTCCAAAAAAGAGTAAGCTTTCCCGCTTATGTTTTTTCACTACACTGCTTCTGCTGCTCACTTTTATTTCAACAGCACAGCCGGTAAATGATAATTGCGCCAATGCTGTTTTACTTACATCCAATACATCCTGCAGTAACACTGTTGGTACGGTACAAAATGCTACAAACTCCGGTATAACTGTTGCGCCATGTACAGGCATTGCGGATGATGATGTTTGGTACAGGTTTGTTACCACCTCCACCGATCATACCATTACCCTCACCGGCATTGGTGCTAATCTGAATACTTCCGGCGCTCGTATGCAATTGTTTGCGGGCACCTGTGCCGGATTTACGTCCATTGCGTGTGGCACTACCAGTATTGCGGTTACCACACTTGCCCGCAATACCACTTATTATATCCGTGTCTATTCCAATGGTGGTACTGTGCTTACCAGTAATGCTGGATTCAGTATTTGCGTTACACATCCTGCTGCCGTGGTACCGCAGATCGATTTTGGAAAAAGCTATATCAATACCAGCAAAGCAACAGGCGGTACCGTGGAGCCGGGTGATGAACTGGAGATAAGAGCTTCTATTGTAGTAAGAGCCGGCTCCTTCGACAGTTGTCAATTCACCGACGCCATTCCCGCCGGCACCATCTATGTGCCGGGCACTTTACGCATACTCACTAATGAAGGAAAAATATATAAATCATTTACGGATGCCCGTTTTGATGCGGCCAATGATGCCGGCTGGATCAGCGGTTCGAATATCACCATGAATTTAGGTTACCGGAGTGTGGATCAGCCCGCTACCGTGTACCGGAGAGGACGGATCCGCAACAACAACAATCACCGGCCTTCTTTTTATCTGGGTACCTGTATCATGGTGGCTTCCTATCATGTACAGGTTACCACTGCCATTGGTGGTTTTATCAACCTGGGTGGTGGCGCCGTTACTTATACCGTAACACCGCCTGCCATGAATACCTTTACCTTTCCTTCACGAATGGTGGCGGTATATAACAACTATGGCATCTGCAGTAATTCCATTGGTGTAAACTCATTGGGTACCGAATTCAATGGCACATTCGGCAGCGGCAACCCGAAGAACAGGGGCACTTCAGCAAACGTGCCTGTTGGTTATACCTATGCCAATTTCAGTTGTGGCGGACCGCAGGATTATTTTTATGGCATTTCTAATAATACCGGTGGCGGGGTATACACTACATCCAATGCCTGGCCCAAACCAGATGGTAACTGCTCGGCCACTCCCACCACCCACCGTGTATTTACCCTGTGGGATATTATCGGCGACCATACCGGTGCTGCCTCCCCCACTGCAGGGAATCCGGCAGCAGATACTACCGGGGGCCGCACGGGCGGTTACATGCTGGTGATCAATGCGGCTTACCGTATCGACTCTGCTTTTCAACATACCATTACCGGGCTTTGTGCCAATACCTATTATGAAATATCCTGCTGGATGCGAAATATCTGTTCCAAGTGCGGATGCGACAGCAATGGCACCGGCGCTTCGGGCGGAGGTTATATCCCATCAGGCCTGGGTGATTCATCGGGTGTTAAACCCAATATCGCCATCGCATTAGATGGGGTGGATTATTACACCACTGCCGATCTTCCCTATTCAGGTCAATGGGTAAAAAAAGGATTTACTTTTCTTACCGGGCCCACGCAAACCAGTTTTACGATGCGGTATTATAATAATTCTCCGGGGGGAGGTGGCAACGATTGGGCGCTCGATGATATTACCGTGGCGACGTGCTCTCCCAATATGAGTTATTCCATACCGATCAACCCGACTGTGTGCGACAGTAATACACTCACCGTGAGAGATACAGTCCGTTCCTTTTTCAATAACTATGTTTACTATAAATGGCAGCGCAGTACAGATGGAGGTGTTACCTGGAACGATGTTACCGGAGCACTCGGTCCCGCTTCTCCATTCTGGAATGGATCGGCCTGGCAATATACCAGCAGCTATACCATTCCCGTATCCGCTACGCAATTGATCAACAATGGTGACCAGTACCGCCTGGTGGTAGCCACGACTGTTGCCAACCTTTCGTCCACTTCCTGCCGGTTTACCGATCCGGGCCGCATCACCATTAATGTGATCGATTGCGGAAATGTATTACATGCAGACCTGCTTTCATTCAGTGCCGGCAAGGTCAATGGCAGGGCCGCACTAAAATGGGTAACATCGCGGGAAGATGAACCACTTACATTTGAAGTGATGAAAAGCAGCGACGGCATGCATTTCACCACCATACATACGCTGAACAGTTACCGCAATTATGCTGCGGAAAATAACACCTACTTTTTCACCGACCCTGAATTACTCAGCGGCATCACCTATTACCGTATACAAATGAAAAATGCGGCCGGCCGGATCGTGTATTCCACCATCATATCCTTGAGCGGTCAGGCGGGTGTTTTTGATTTTATAACGGTGATCAATCCCTTCAGCCATTCACTTCGATTTGATATTTCGGCTGATCAGCAGGGTGTGGCATTCGCTGAACTGATTGACTTTACCGGTAAAACAGTAAAACGCACATCATTCGATCTGATAGCCGGTACCAACAGTATTAGTATGCCGGAAACCACCTCACTCAGTAGCGGAGTTTATTTCTTACGCGTGCATTTCAATGGGAAAGTCATTCAGCGAAGGGTATTGAAACAAGTCAATTGATCAGACCATCTGACGGTTGTTCCTATCAGACAGGGATGTTTGTAAGTCATCAGAGTACCTGCATTTTATCGGTAACTTCTGTGCTGGTAACAACGACAGGGGAATTATCGGCCGTGGGTTTCTTTTTAAAGAATCGTTTTTGAAATAATAACAGGGTGATCACTCCCACTGAAATAGAAGCATCGGCCACATTGAATATCGGGCTGAAAAATTCAAATTCACTTCCACCCACTCCGGGCATCCACGAAGGAAAATGTCCTTTGAACATGGGGAAGTACAACATATCCACCACACTTCCGTGCAGAAAAGAAGAATACCCATGGGAAGATAGCTGGGCTACGCCTGAATACGAAACATAATCGCCTTGTAAGCCGATGGCCGGATCAAAATGCAATCCTTTATCGAATACCATACCATAGAACATACTATCGATCAGATTTCCAAGCGCCCCTGCATAGATAAGGGAAGCACAAATGATAAATCCACGGGAATATTGCTGTTTCACCAGCCGGCCCAGGTACCATGTACCAAAAATCACTGCCGCCAGCCTGAATAATGTAAGAATAACCTTGCCGGTTTCGTTGCCAAATTTCCAACCCCAGGCCATACCGGGGTTTTCAATAAAATGAAGCCGGAACCAATCGAAACCAAATACGCGCAACACTTCGCCGGTAGGATGCGAGGTTTTGATCCATATTTTCAATGCCTGATCCACCACAATGATTGCAGCGATGACCAGCACAACGTGTTTAAGTTTCAATGTCTTCATAAATAATGGGCAAATATAAGGAGAAAGCAGAAAGGCCATTTAGGGGTATGCCGGCTGCTTTGTTGGTTTTTTATAAAATTAGCCCGGGGCATGTTAACTCCCGTGACAGGACTCTTTTTTAAACGGATATTAACAATATTACTCTTCACAAAGGCAACACCAGCTCCGGCCTTATCCTTATTCTTCATAATATACCCGTTTCACCCGTTGGGAAATACCGGTCATGATCTCATAGGGAATAGTTCCGGCCCAGGCCGCCACCTGCTGTACCGGGAGTTCCCTGCCAAATATGATCACTTCATCGCCTTCCTTTACCCCGGGTATGGCCGTTACATCCACCATAAACATATCCATACATACGGTGCCGATCACAGGGGCCAGTTTCCCCCCTATCCACACTTTGCCTGCCCCATTGCCCAATCTTCGGGGATAACCATCGGCATAGCCCATTCGTATCGTGGCAATAACTGATTCCTGCTGCACCATTCCCTTGCGGTTATAACTCACCGAATCGCCGGGATGCAGTTTTTTCAACTGTGCCACGGTGGATCTCAACGTGGCCACCGTTTGCAAATGGAGCGTATTACCACCGCTGCTATCCACACCATACAAACCGATTCCCAATCGTACCATATCCAATTGCAAGTGGGGATGACGGGTTACTGCCGCAGAATTCGCAATATGTTTTAATACCGGATAGCCCAGTCGCTCTTCCAGGATACCCGCAGCACGTTCAAACTGTGCAAATTGTTGTTGTGTAAATTCATCCTGTGCCACTTCTTCACTGGCAGCCAGATGCGAAAAAAAACTCTGCACTTTGAATGAACTGCCGGATGCCAGTTCATTGGCCAATGATGGTATCTCACCGGCAGTGAACCCCAAACGGTTCATACCGGTCTCCATTTCCACGTGTACAGGATAATACTGCAACCCTTCTTTTTTCAAATACTGATCAAAGGCATGTAATAAACCAAATGAATAGATCTCCGGCTCGAGGTTATTTTCTGTAATGGCTTCAAAGGCACTTACTTCGGGATTCATCACCATGATCGGTGTGGTAATACCTGCTTTTCGCAACTCCACACCTTCATCTGCATAGGCCACACCGAGATAGTCTACTTTATGAAATTGCAAAATGCCGGCCACTTCTGCACCGCCACTTCCGTATGCGAATGCTTTCACCATGGCCATTACTTTAGTGTAGGGGTTCAGTTGCTGCTGGTATTGCTTCAGGTTATGTGCTACCGCATTCAGGTTTATTTCCAGTATAGTCTGATGCGCTTTTTGCTCCAGTAATTGAACGATCTGTTCAAACCCAAACAAGCGGGCACCTTTTATGAGAATCGTCTCATCCCGGAAAGCAGAAGAACGGAACTGCTGAATGAATGCCTGTGTGCCGGGATAATATTCGATGCGTAAAACGGATGTGGTTGCCTGCAGATGCTGTTTCAAATGGGCACTGATCCGATCACCGATTCCTATCACCCGCTGTACACCATGTTTTTCCAGGCTGGCAATCACCTGGGAATACAACTGGGCATCAGGTACCGCACTCTGTAAAAAATCGGAGAGGATAACGGTCTTCTGTGTGCCGGCGCTTTGCTGGTCTAAAAAATTAAGGGCGATTTGCAGGGAGCTGAGGTCGGCACTGTAACTGTCGTTGATAATGGCGCAATGATTGATACCCTTTTTCAATTCCAGCCGCATGCTCACCGGCTGCAATTGCTGCATTCGTTCCCCGATCTTTTCCCGGGAAATACCCAGAGCAAGCAGTACCTGCCAGCAGGTGATCGCGTTTTCCACTGATGCATCATCGGTAAAAGGAATGGTTACTGAATGTACGGATGTATCATCAACACTTCCTGCCGTTATAACGGTCTCGTATAACCGCTTTTCTATGCGGACTATATGCAGGGGTGACGGCATCTGTGCATTCCGGAAGAGGATTTTTTTCTCGGCGGCTTTTTGTTCATTACTGTCAAACCCTTCACTGTGGGCTTCGCCGATATTGGTCAGCACCCCAATGGTGGGGCGAATGATGCGCTCCAGTTTATTCATTTCCCCGGGCCGGGAGATACCGGCTTCAAAGATCGCGAGTGTATTTTTTTCCTGCATCCCCCATACGCTGAGCGGTACGCCAATCTGAGAATTGTAACTTTTGGGGCTGCGGACAATATTAAAGTCTTCATGCAAGAGCTGGTAAAGCCATTCCTTAACGATGGTTTTGCCATTGCTGCCGGTAATCCCAATCACAGGTATGTGGAAATGCTGCCGGTGTGCAGCAGCCAGTTGCTGGAGGGCATCCAACGTATTGGTCACCTGCAAAAAATTGGCTTCCGGGTATTCATCCATATTTACCGGCTGGCTTACCACAAAATTTATCACCCCTTTGGCATAGAGTTCCCGGATGAACTGATGGCCATCCTGCCGTGGGCCTTTCAGCGCAAAGAATAAAGATGTGGCGGGTGCATAGAGCCTGCGGCTGTCGGTAAGCAGTTGTTCGATGATCGTATCCTGCCGCACTGTGGCAGTGGCGCTAATAATACGGGCAATATGTTGTATGGTGTATTTCAACGGTTAAAGCAAAGGGTATCTTATACGCTTCCGTCGTTCAGGTCTTTGGGCAATCCTTTCTTCTGCATAAAAATGGAGTAAAAGATAGAGCCGGCAATACATACCATGATCATACCTAATGAAATAAATACCTGTATTTCTTTGGCGATCCATTCATTGATCCAGTGTTCGGCGAGCATTTTGACGCCGATGAATACCAGTACAATGGCAATACCCTGCTGCAGGTAATCGAATTTACTCACCGCCCCGCGGAGCAGGAAAAACAGGGAACGAAGGCCTAATACGGCGAAAATATTGGAGGTATAAATGACCAGCTTATCTCTGGATATGCCCATAACCGCCGGTATGGAATCGAGTGCAAATACCAGGTCAATGGCAGACAGCATGATCACCACTACGAATAAAGTGGTATAAACCGGTTTCCCATTTTCCAGATATCGGAAGCGACCATTGCCATCATGTGATACCAGCGGCATGATTTTCTTTAAAAAACGGTACACTTTGCTTTCATGCGGATCGAATTCCTCATCGTCATTGGCCGTAAACATTTTATACCCTGTATAAACAAGGAATACACCAAAGATGTAGAGTATCCAATGAAATTTCTCCACCAGCGCCACACCCACGGTGATAAAGATGATACGAAATACAATGGCCATGAGGATACCGATAAGCAGCACCCGTCCGTAATATTTTTCCTTTACTGAAAAGGCAGAGAATATAAGAATGAACACAAAAATATTATCAATACTCAGGCTCCATTCCATTAAGTAGCCGCTGAGGTATTCCAGTGCCAGCCGTTCGCCTTTTTCAATCCACATAAACACAAAAAAAGCAAGGGCAAGCCCTACCCAGAAAAAGGTTTGGTAAAGCGCCTGCCTGATTGTGACCTTCTGATTCTTTTTACTGAGCAGGCCCAGGTCAAAAATCAACGCCAATACGAGTACAATGCCAAATACGAGATATGTGATCTGGTCGGTCGTCATGATTGAAGAAATAAAGTACAAAGATACGGGCTGCAGGCCGCCGGGAAGAAAACATAGAATGAATATTTAGCCTGCATTTTAACGCTGACCTGTACATGCATACAGCTTTCCCCAAAAGCCATTTTGTGGCTTTGCCGGGGTTTATGCAAACCCGCTATTTTTGAAAATTACAATAGCCGCAGGCAAATTTTGCCGCCCTAAAAATGGAATTTAAGCGGCATACCGGCGGCGGCGCACCTGCTGGTACACCCATCCGAATGCGATGATCAGCAGTACCGGGAGGCCGATATTGATAAACTGCCAGGTACTTTTTTGTGATTCGATCTTTTTGGCATCCAGCAACCGGAGTACGATGTCCTTGTTTCGGGTTTCTATGATTCCGGGTTTATTGACCAGGTATTCCAGGCAATTGAGAAAGAAATCGTGATTGGCAAACTGGTATTCATATTGGGAACCCACTGTATAAAAATTGACCCCCATGGGCAGCGGGCCCTGTTTGGGCGACATATCATTGAGCGCCATATCCCCATCTGCCACCACGATCATTTTATTGTCGTTGGCACACCGGTCCACAAAGGGAAATCCACCGGCTGCCAGGCTATCGGCCTGTGCCTTACCCACCCTGTTTTTAAACAAAGAGTTGAATTTCCCTTCGAGTAATACGGCTACAGGAATATCTTTTTGTTTGAACTTACTGTCCTCCGGTACATTCTTATTTTCATTGAGGCTGATCAGTGCCGGAGTGGTAATGATCCGTGAATTGGGTGAGGATGAAAGCAAAATCGTTTTCTTAATACCGGGCGTGTTGATGGTATCCATTGAATTCACAAAGCGTCCTGCTACCAATCCGGTATTGCGATTGATGGCATGATTGCCTTTGGAGCTGAACAGCGGATAATAATTCCATTTGAGGAATTCGAACTGAGGGCTCTCCTTTGTACCCCCTACTACAAAGGGCATAAAATCACAATCAAGGTCCATCACCAGGTCGGTATTGATACGCGTACCATACCGGAATAGCTGGTCGGTGAGATTCAGATTACGGTCGTACGCAATGGTCTCTTTGGTAAAACGAAGGCTGTCCTGTTCGGCAATGAGATTATCAATGTATAACAGGAGTTTTCCTCCTCGCATTACAAACTGGTCCAGTTTCATTTTTTCGGCTTCGGAAAAGCTGATGGTTGGTTTTACCATCAGTAATACATCAATATGCCGGGGGTCGGCCGGGTCGGTGGATATGGTATTGATGGATTGAAGATCGAACATGCCCACTTTATAATCCTTGCTCAGGGCTTCCTGTATGCCATAGGTATGCCCGTCGATGGGTTCACCATTACCAACTGCATAAGCCACATGCGGCTTTTCGGTAGTGATGAGGCCATCCAGTGTTTTGGCAAACTGGTATTCCATCAATGCCTCGGCACTGTTGATCTCATCCTGAGAAATGGTACCATTGGCACCGGGATATATATTCACCAGGGCCTGTTTGTCCTTATACTTCAACAGGGCCACCGGAAAGATGATATTACTGGTCTCACCTTCTTTTTTCCTGGCAGTAAGGTTTATGGGAATAGCCCCCAGCGATACCAGCGAATCACCATAGGGCATGCTGGTACCCGGTATTTCATCCTGGGGAGAAATAAAACGGTAACGGATTTGTTTGCTGTTCAGGTCTTTGATCAATCCCAAAAATTCATCGGTGCTGTTGGCCAGTTTGCGGAACCCGGCAGGGAATTCGCCTTTCAAAAACACATCGATTTCCACGTTGTCGTCCAGTTTGGCCACCAGCTCGCGGGTAGCTTTGCTGAGGGTATATCTTTTTTCTTTAGTAAGATCAAAACGGGCATGTATCACCGAAGCCAGGTAATTGATACCAAACAGGGCCACCAGCAGCAGCAGCCACCAGTATTTTGAAGCAAATATTTTTTTGATCACTTGCATGTTATCTGTTTGCTCCGAAGAGCGTGCTGTTTTACCGTTTCAGCAGATTGCGGTTGGTAATGGTTAAAAACAAAAATATGGCCGAAAGAAAATAAACGATATCCCTTGTGTCAATCAGTCCCCTGCTGATACTGCGGTAATGAAAGTCGATGCCCGCCATTTCCACATAGTAATCGGCACCGTTCTTCAATGCCGGTAATTGACTGATAGCACTGAATCCGTAGTATAAGAGGGCAGATCCGATCAGCCCCGCAATAAACGCCACCACTGCATTCGTGGTAAAACTGCTACAGCAGATACAAATGGCAGTGAATACAGCAGCAAGAAAGAAAAGGCCGGCATAAGACCCGATGGTGGCTCCCATATCGATCCCTTCGCCGGAAGACAGGCGCTGAATGGAAATGATATACACCAATGTGGGAAGGAGTGCGATGAAGACCACAATCAGACTGCCCAGGTATTTCCCTCCAATGATCTGCCAGCGGCTAAGCGGTCTTGTCTGGAGGATTTCGTATGTACCGGTCTTGAATTCTTCGGAAAAGCTGCGCATGGTAATCGCGGGTATCAGCAGGAGCAGCACCCAGGGAGCGAGCTGAAAGAATTTATCGAGCGTGGCATAGCCAAAGTCGAAGATATTATCATTAAAAACAAAAAGGACGAGCCCGTTCACCAATAAAAAAACAATGATTGCGATATAGCCGGTGAGGCTGCTGAAAAACTGACGGAGTTCTTTTTTGCAAACGGACCACATTGGTGCAAAATACAATTTTTGGTTTTAGATTTCCTGTTTTGGGTTTCAGATTCATAAAATAAGTATATGTTTTCTGAAATCCGTAACAAAGCGGGATTCCTCCCTTGTACCATACAAAAGGGGGCAACTTTTTGTGCCCCCTTCGGTAAATAATATATTGCTGACGCTGCTTATACGGCGAAGCTTTCACCGCATCCGCAGGTTCGGCTGGCATTGGGATTGCTGAAATAAAACCCTTTTCCATTGAGACCGTCAGAAAAATCGAGGGTGGTATTCACCAGGTATAAAAAGCTTTTCAGGTCGGTCACCACTTTCACGCCGTTGTCTTCAAATGATTGATCCATGGGTTTTTGCTCGTTGTCGAAGTCTAACTTATAACTAAGTCCGGAGCAACCTCCCCCCACTACACTTACACGGAGGAAATAGGAAGGATCATCAACAACCCCGGCATCAGTGAGCAGTTGCTGCACTTTTGTCTTTGCTTTGTCGCTTACATAAATGGCGTTGTCTAATGCTACACTCATAATTAATTTGCTAATCTGCTAATGAGATAATTAGCTAATATGCTAATTAGCTAATGTGCTGATTTAAAAATGGAATATACTTAATGCAAGATTTCCGTTTCTACTCAAATCCATTTCCAAATCACCAAATCAATGGATCACACTTTCATCGAACTTGATCTCTTCGAGACCGTTCTTTTTACGATAGTCGTTTACTGCGGCTTTGATGGCATCTTCGGCCAGTACTGAACAGTGAATTTTAACGGGAGGCAGGTTCAGCTCCTCTACAATGGTCATGTTATCGATGGTCATCGCTTCATCGATTGATTTTCCTTTGAGCCATTCGGTGGCCAGAGAAGAAGAAGCGATAGCCGATCCGCAACCAAAGGTTTTAAACTTGGCATCTTTGATAACACCAGTGGTTTCATCCACTTCGATCTGCAACCGCATTACGTCGCCGCATTCAGGAGCACCTACCAATCCGGTACCCACATTCACTTTGCCTTTATCCAGTGTTCCCACGTTTTTGGGGTTCTGGTAGTGGTCGATTACTTTTTCTGAGTATGCCATACTATGTTAGATTTAAGATATATGATGTACGAAGTCATTGAGAATCCCGGTGTGTGAAGCAACTTCGTACATCGTACTTCACACATGTTACATGAAATTAATGGTGTGCCCATTCAATGCTGTTCATATCCACTCCCTCTTTGTACATTTCCCAAAGGGGGCTCATATCCCTCAATTTATTTACGGTATTGGTTACCTGCTCAATGGTATAATCGATTTGTTCTTCGGTGGTATAGCGTCCCAGGCCGAAACGGAGTGAACTGTGTGCCAGGTCATCTCCCAGGCCCAGTGCTTTCAATACATACGAAGGCTCCAGGGAAGCAGACGTACAGGCCGAACCGGATGATACAGCAATATTTTTATTAAATCCCATCATGAGGCCTTCTCCTTCCACATACTTGAAAGAGATATTGGTTACATGGGGCAGTTTATGTTCTTTATCTCCATTGAGGTAGCTTTCTTCTACCTGTAATAAGGCGTTTTGCAATTTATCACGCAGTTTGCTGATACGAGCTGTTTCTTCAGCCATTTCGGTGCGGCATATTTCACAGGCCTTACCAAAACCAACAATACCCGGTACGTTAAGCGTTCCGCTGCGCATTCCTCTTTCATGTCCGCCGCCATCAATCTGCGCTGTTACTTTTACCCTTGGGTTTTTGCGGCGTACATAGAGAGCACCCACTCCTTTGGGGCCATACATTTTATGGGCCGTAAAGGCCATAATGTCGATGCCGTCTTTGTTTACATCCACCGGTATTTTACCCACTGCCTGTACCGCATCAGAAAAGAAGAGTACGCCATGCTTTTTGGCGATGGCACTTATCTCCTGCACCGGCATAATCGTACCAATTTCATTATTGGCATACATGAGGGCGATGAGTATAGTGGTGGGTTTAATAGCGGCTTCGAGTTCGGCCAGATCAATCAAACCATTGGGCAACACTTTCAGGTAGGTAACTTCGCCACCTTCTTTTTCAATGTGCTTACAGGTGTCGAGTACGGCTTTATGTTCAATATTGCAGGTAATGATATGATTGCCTTTGCTGGCATACATTTCAAACACCCCTTTGATAGCCAGGTTATCGCCTTCTGTGGCACCGGAGGTAAAGATGATCTCTTTGGGGTCGGCGCCAATCAGTTTGGCTACTTGTTCACGGGCATAGTCTACGGCTTCTTCGGCCTGCCATCCAAACGGGTGATTGCGGCTGGCCGCATTTCCGAAACTATTGGTAAAATAGGGGATCATGGCGTCCACCACCCGCGGGTCGCAGGGAGTGGTGGCATTATGGTCCAGGTATATGGGAAAATTCAGCATAAAAAATTGTGGTCTTTGTTTGAAATGCACTGTATGAGAAAACAACACGAAATTAGCCCAAAAGGTTCTAAATGAAAGGGCTAATTTCGGGTTACGGACCGATTTTACCGAAATCGAAAGCCCCAAAAAAACTGTTTCTTATGCAAAAAGTAGAGCATATAGGCATTGCTGTAAAAAGCCTCTTAAACTCCGTGCCCCTGTTTGAAAAGTTGCTGAATACCAATTGTTATAAAACGGAAACCGTGGAGTCAGAGAAAGTAAATACCGCTTTTTTCCGCCAGGGCGATGCCAAGATCGAATTACTCGAAAGCAGCGACCCGGATGGGGTGATTGCCCGGTTTATTGAAAAAAAGGGGGAAGGGATGCATCATATCGCCTTTGAAGTGGAGGATATCGAGGCAGAAATGGAGCGGCTGAAGGCAGAAGGATTTGTTTTTTTACAGGAAAAACCGAAGGCGGGTGCCGATAATAAATGGATCTGTTTTCTGCATCCCAAATCTACCAATGGTCTGCTCGTGGAACTTTGTCAGGAAAGGAAATAATTCCCCTTGACAATCCCGTAATAATAATAGCCTGGTAAATAAAAACTGCCTGTTTGAACAAATACAAACAGGCAGTGTGATACTTCTAAAATTACTCAAGACAGGAAATGGCCCTGCTTTTCATGGCTAACTGAATTATATTAAAACGTATCCTCATTCGTTTTATTTTATTCTTGCTGCGCATTTCGAAAAAGCGCTTGTTTTTGCAAGGTGCTGGCATAAGGCCCGGATGACAGCAGGCTGCGGACTACCAGGCCTGAACCGGACGAAACATCATCCCATTTGCATAAACCCGGTGAATAAGTGATAGAGTACGGATTATTCAACGCTAAAAGACGATCACCGGGCGCCTGCTGTCATAGTTCTCAACTGCTCTTATTAACTCTGCTCAATTACCACACAAATAGACTCAATAAGCAGGTTATCTGCAAAAGCGATGGACGAACAGGCATTTATCATGTACAAACTATTCACTTTCTGTATTTCTTCACGAATCCGTCAACTACATAATCTGTTTTCAAACATTTTTCAATATGTCAGAGGGGGCTCTGCAAAAATCAAAGACTTACCTATTCCGGCCATGGGAAAAAAAACATTTTAAAACGTTTTTTTCGGAAATAGAATACCGCGCATTATCTGTGTAGCTGTATCAACTGGAAATTTATTGGCATTGTATTATCTTTAATCTTCACCAAAAACCTTCTTCTATGTCCGCTATTATTACTGAATTAATGGCTTTTGCCGATTCGTCTGCCACTACTGTTGCTCATTTCAAACAAATTGCGTTGGCCCTTCCTGCCAATACTGCACAGGTATGGCCCGGAGGTGCTACGTTCAATTCCATTCAGGCTGCCATCAACAGTATCACGGGTGCAAGTCCGCAGGAGCAATACCAGGTAGCTGTTGGCAGTGGTACCTTCAAAGAAAATATTGTGATGAAAGATTATGTGTATGTGATCGGGTCGGGGCAGGATGTTACTGTCATTACAGCACCGCCTCAATCTTCACCGTTCAATGGTGTGGTTAACTCTGCTTCCGGTGGTGGTATCAGTGAACTTACCATCAATGCCCCCGGCTCTGGTTGGGGCAACTGGCCGATAGGCATCAAAATCTCTGGCACAGGAAAATTTCATATCAGCGGAGTTACCATCAATTGCGGTGCTGGCAGCAATGGTGATAATGTACGCGGTATTACCAACAATACGGGTGCCTATACCGGCAGTGTGGTACTGGGTGAGTGTATCATCAACGCTACCGGCGACTCGCAAAGTGCCGTGTTGGGCGTCGAATTGTTTGGCAATGGTATGGTGATGCTGATTAACCTTTGTACAATACAGTCGAAAAATGGGATGCAAAACCTGGGCGTTAGCACAGCGGCGCAGGCGAATGTTACGCTGGACGATTCCAAGATCATTGCTTCCAATTTTGCGCTTTATAATTCCGATGGGGCCTCTCCGATCACCGCCAACCAATGTACCATTGATGGTCCTGTTTCAAGTGGAGTAGTGGTAAATAATTGATCAGTTGTGCTGTTTCAAACGAAGTGTGGTTGTACGGTGTTATGACCCATTTCGTTTGAAACAGTTTTTTTATTCTTGTCCGGCTTTCTCGATTTCTTTGGAGAGCGTATTTTCGGAGAGTTGCAGGTGATTATTCCGGGCGAATTTCTCCTGTGCATCCTGAAAGGCTTTATCTCTTTTTTCTTCTTCTGATGAAAGCCTCCCGGTCAGTTCATTCATGGCATTTTCCACACTGTCAGCCCCCTTTTCCATTCTCATTTTAAGATCCAGCAGTTCTTTATAGTCTTTTTCGAATACGCGCTTATAAAATAAAAAACTTTTTACCGCTGCATCCCGGAAGAGTGAGTCTCCCTGATAGGGGGGCATATCCTGTAGTTCACGGATCATTGCCGTTGTTTCTATAGCAAAGGCATCCAGCATTTTTATTGCTGAGTCCGGGTTTGTGCCGGCCATTTTTCCAAAGGCCAGCATTTTCTTTACCACAATATTTTGCCGGGTTATGATATAATCATTGTATTGCACCGGTGTTTTATATGTAACACCGTTTCTTCCTTTGGGAGATTCTTTACAAGCCAGCAAACACGTAACTGCGATGGCAAGGATGAAGATGTTTTTCATGCATGTGTGTGTTATTGTCAGAATGTATTGTGCTTTTGTAAGGCTGAAATAATTGCATTCCCTTTATTCAGGCAAGGAAAGGGTAGTTACAAATAAGGTATCCTTTTATTCCTCCGCTATTGAGTCTGCATTGATGATACCTAGTTTCTCCACGGCTACCTGGGCAGCGATCTGCGAAGCGTCTTTTTTATTGAATGCTTTTCCTTCGGCGATATTCTTTCCATCGAGCATGGCGGCTACTGTGAACAACCTGCGTCCATTCTCGAGTTTTTCGTTGAGTGTTTCAAACTCCAGCACCCGTCCGTTCTTATTGGCCCAGCCATAGAGTTTATTTTTATGATTGATCTCCAGGTTTTCGAGGTCATCCATAAACATATGCGGGAGGATGATACAATCCAGCACCCATTTGCTTGCTTTTTTATACCCGTGATCGAGGTAGATGGCCCCCACCAATGCTTCCAGTGTATTGCCAAAGATCTGGCTTACTTTCAGCGAGCCGTCCATTTTATTGAAGAGTGTCACTTTTTTCAATCCCATGCGCAATGCAATCTCGTTGAGTTGCTGGCGGTTCACCATTTTACTGCGCATTTCGGTTAGAAATCCTTCTTCGCGGTAGGGGTATCGCTTATACAGATAATCGGCGATCATAGCACTGAGTATAGCATCACCCAGGTATTCGAGCCGCTCGTTGTTTTCATCGGTGGCTTCCCTTACCGACCGGTGTGTGAGTGCGGTCTTATACAAAGAGATATTGCCGGGCTTGAATCCAAGCAGGTTTTTCAACTCCTTTTTAAAGGAGGAACCGGATTGTTTAATAAAAAAATTCTTGAAAAAGTCCACGCCGTTAAGCTACGAATAAAATATTAAAGATGAAATGGTAATACAAACTAAACAAGCGATGTGCCGTTTTTTGAAAGATAACTGTTTCCGGTACATTTTTTATATGCAATAGGCTATGATATACAGGGTGTACATTACATATAATCATCAGGCTACTCCCGGTTTTTGGTAACTGTTCTTCTCTTCATTCAGGCATCAACTGTTGAACTTCTTCACGATCACGCAGGCATTATGTCCGCCAAATCCGAATGTGTTGCTAAGGGCGGCATTCACTGTTCGTTGCTGGGCTTTATTGAAGGTGAAATTGAGTTTGGGGTCCAGTTCGGGATCATCTGTAAAGTGATTGATGGTGGGAGGCACCATATTATATACAAGGGCCTGAATACTGGCGATGGCTTCTATCACACCCGCAGCGCCGAGGCAGTGTCCCGTCATGGATTTGGTGGCGCTGATATTGAGATTATATGCGTGTTCACCAAATACTTTTACGATGGCTTTTACTTCTGCGCCATCGCCGATAGGCGTGGATGTACCATGTGTATTGATATAATCGATTTCTTCCGGTTTCATTCCGGCGTCATCCAGGGCTACAAGCATTACATTCATTGCGCCCAATCCTTCGGGATGCGGGGCGGTAATATGGTGTGCGTCTGCAGTGGCACCGCAGCCGACTATTTCGCAATATATTTTGGCACCTCTTGCTTTGGCATGTTCCAGTTCTTCGAGCACCAGCATACCGGCAGCTTCTCCCATTACAAATCCATCACGGTCTTTATCGTAGGGGCGGCTGGCCGTTTTGGGGTCATCGTTGCGTTCACTCATCGCTTTCATGGCATTGAATCCACCTACACCCGCTTCGCTGATTACGGCTTCACTACCACCAGTAAGAATGATATCTGATTTACCGAGACGGATCAGGTTAAATGCATCCATGATGGCGTTGGTGCTGCTTGCACAGGCACTCACCACGGCGAAATTGGGGCCGCGGAGATTATGCCGCATGCTGATCTGGCCGGCGGCAATATCCAATATCATTTTGGGAATGAAGAAGGGGTTGAAACGGGGCGTGCCGTCTCCTTTTGCAAAATCAGTTACTTCATGCTGGAAGGTGATCAATCCGCCAATGCCACTGGCGAAAACCACTCCCACCCTGTCGGGGTTAATATTTTCCTTATTGAGGCCGGCATCTGCCATGGCCTGATCACTTACTACCAGGGCGAGCTGAGTAAAACGGTCTATTTTTCTTGCTTCTTTTCTATCCAGGTATTGAGTGGCATCAAATCCCTTGATCTCACAGGCAAATTTGGTTCTGAATTTCGATGCATCGAAAAGTGTGATCATATCAGCGCCCGATACACCATTGATCAAGCCGTCCCAGTATTCCTGTACCGTTTTGCCTAATGGGGTGAGCGCACCCATGCCTGTAACTACGACCCTTTTTAACTCCATAGAAAATAGTTAAGATAAATCAGTTAAGGTAAAAATACAAAACCGTGCTGAGATGCCTTTGTTCCCTGCCAGTAAGTTTATGATACGAAGTAAAAACCGCCTTCCCTGCAACAACAGTCAGAAGGCGGATTAATTTATACCCTGTCCGCATCAAATGATTCAATGCGGTAAATCGGGGATGTACTTATTTTGCGTGCTCTTCCAGGTAAGTAACAGCCTGACCCACTGTAGTGATGGTTTCAGCCTGTTCATCGGGAATAGAGATATTGAATTCTTTTTCAAATTCCATGATGAGTTCAACCGTATCCAAAGAATCGGCTCCAAGATCATTAGTGAAAGAAGCTTCGCTGGTTACTTCCGCCTCGTCAACACCTAATTTGTCAACGATGATCTTTTTTACTCTTGATGCAATGTCTGACATGTTCGTAAAGTTTTGTTTATTGGGTGCAAAAATATACTTTTTGAATTAATAACTATTCAAAACAGTTTTTTTTCCATATTTCTCTCAAATTACTGAAAATTAAGGCCTAACACCCGAAAAAAGGTGGTGGAAGGGTAAAAAAATGCCTCAGAACGGTTGGCGGATTTATAAGTTATTTGTAATTTAAAGTGTCAGGCGGTAAATAATCTGGTTATGGCATTGAAAATCCTCGATCACGGCAGTTTCGAATACAGGCAGATGGTAAAACTGCGGGATGATGTTTTGCGCAAACCTTTGGGGCTTGGCTTCACTCCTCAGGAGCTGGAATCTGAAAAAGACAATATGCTGATAGCTGCCTTTGAAGAAGAAGATATTTTAGGCTGCTGTATGCTCGTGGAGGAAAATCCGGAAACGGTCAGGCTCCGTCAAATGGCTGTGTTGAATAACCTGCAGGGTAAAGGTATCGGAAGAGCCCTGATGACCTTTGCAGAAAATCTTGCCCGCGACCGCGGTTACCGGAAACTCGCCATGCATGCCCGGAAAAATGCTATCGGCTTTTATGAAAAAATGGGGTACCATGTTACCAGCGATGAATTTACGGAAGTAACAATCCCGCATTTTGTGATGGAGAAGAGACTGTAATAGAATTCATAATTGTGAATTGTCAATTGTGAATGGTGAATATTCCCGTGGATATAAATCTCCTGAGTTAATTTAAATATCCTCACATTTCCACATTGTATTCCATTAGCAGATTATCCGGTCTCCCACAAAGCACACAAAGAACACAAAGGAATTTCCTATATTTCATTTCCACATTTCCACATCATCACATTTCCACATTGTATTCAATTATCACATTATCAAATTATCCGATTTCCCACAAAGCACACAAAGAGCACAAAGGAATTCCCTGTATTTCATTTTCAAATTATCAAATTAGCACATTAGCAAATTATCAGGTTTCCCACAAAGCAAACAAAGAGCACAAAGAAATTCCCTGTATTTCATTTTCACGTTATCAAATTAGCACATTAGCAAATTATCAGGTCTCCCACAAAGCACGCAAAGAGCACAAAGGAATTTCCTGTATTTCATTTCCACATTGTATTCAATTATCACATTAGCAAATTATCAGGTTTCCCACAAAGCACGCAAAGAACACAAAGGAATTTCCTGTATTTCATTTTCACATTCTCACATTTCCACATTGTATTCCATTATCACATTATCCGCTTTCCCACAAAGCAAACAAAGCACACAAAGGAATTCCCTGTATTTCATTTCCACATTTCCACATCATCACATTTCCACATTGTATTCAATTATCACATTATCAAATTTGCACATTAGCTAATTAATTATTTCTTCCCCACATTCCTTTTTATCAACTGACGCAGTTCAAACACTTCATCATCATCTTTACATCCTTCTTTGGGTACGAGGAAAAAAGAGCGCGGATCAAAATACAGATGAAAAAAATGAGGGCTTTCCAAAAAAGTTTTCACTGCCGGCCAGGCCCATGTTTTGGCGCCGCCACCACCATGGCTCAATGTGAAATGCTCATCTGTGAACTCCATGCTGAATTCATGTTTGAATGTAACTGCTCTCCGGTATACCACATTGGGAAGAATGAACATAAAGCTGATCATGAGCACCACCCATAAGAAAGAACCGACAAAAAAAGCCATCGGCGTTATTTTTCCCAATGCATACAGGATGATAGAGATAAGCGCAAATACGTTTACCACAATGATCATGATCCGGATCTCCGGGCGGCTGATAAAATGATACCGCAGGGCCTGAATCACTTTTTTCTTATCGTAACCGAAATGAATGGTCATAAACTAAATATTATTCTTCGTTTCCTATCCTGGCAATTTTCCAGGTGTTATTTTCTTTTTTCATCAGCAGGGTAAGAAAAGTAGCTTCTTTTCGTTTGCCATCATAATCCTGTACGGTCTGTATTTGTACGCTGGCATATTCACCCTTCCATGTAATGTTCCAGGAGGTTGACTGCCTGATCATATCCAGCGTATAGACAGGATCTTCCTGGCTGTTGGTGTACCAATCGTAATCAAATCCGTAGGGCATTTCATCGTCGGGATAAGCTTTAAAAGCAGAATCACATTCCTGTAAAAATGTTGTTTGCCTTTGTAAAAACGCTTCGCCGAGCCAGGGAATATTGTCGCGGATATACTGTTGGTATTTTTTTGTCTCTTCCCAGTTGATCCGGTAAGGTGGCATATCTTTTTTCCTGATGCCTTCATATAAATGGAAAGCCTGCAAACGGCTATCGTTTTTTACATACCATTCATAAAAGTCAACAATCACCTGTCGGATCTGTGTTGAATCAGCAGTGGGATCGATTGCCGGTTGTTCGGTTTTCGTTTTTGTCGTATCGGAAGCTGCATTACCGCTTCCCTGCTTATTGTTGTTGCAGGAGATGGCAACGATGGCCGTTATCAATATCAATGAAACAGTGCGTATCATATAAGGAAGGTTTATGGTGTTTTCAGCTCTTTCTCTCCCACACTCCATTCGCCAAGTTTTTCTCCCTTTATTCCAAGAAATTCGACGGTCAGTTTGCGCTCATTTTTTTTGCCGCTGAATGAAAAGCGTGCATAATTCTGTTTTTCATCGATCCCCAACACCCGATAGGGGTTATTTTTCTCGGGACCTCCAAAGCTATGTGTTCCTGAAGTTAATGGAGATACGGTAATATCAAATAACGGGTAGGTACCGGGGCGATCCACTTTGATGATCTCGCTGTGGTGACGGTCACCGGTAAGGAAGAGTACCCCGTTGATCTTATACTCCCGGATAAAATTCATCAGCTCCTCATATTCCAATGGAAAATCTGCAAATTTATCAAAGGGAGACACAGGGTTGAGTACCTGGCTACCCAATGCAATTATTTTAAAGGTGGCATTGCTGTATAATAAAGAATTCTTGAGCCAGTCCATCTGTTGTTCACCCAGCATTCTTTTCTCAGGGTTAGGCCTTCCATTTATGAGTTCTTTGGTCTTATCTGCACTGCGCCACCAGCGATCATCGGTCATGAATATATCGGCATCTCCCCATGTGGTCATGGTATAGGTACCCTGCCCGTTTTCACCTGCTGAGGGGTTGCAGAAATAGGAATTGAATACTTTCCGGCTGGCATCTTTGAGAATATAGTTTTTACCAATATCGTTGGAGCCGTAATCATGGTCATCCCACATGGCAAACTGAGGCATGGCTTTCAGGAAGTCTTGCAGTATGGGTAATGCACGATCATGACTGGCGCGGTACCAAAGTCCCCATTCACTGTAGTAATCTACGTCGCGGGTGTACCAGGCATCACCCAGCCAGAGCATAAAGGCCGCTTTTTCTTTGGCCATGGTTTCAAAAATGGAGGAGTCGCCGCCATAGGGTTTGCCGGGTCGGTCGTATACTGGTTCGTTAAAAAAAGAACAGGAGCCAGTGAGAAAACTGAAATCGGGGGCTGGTTTACGCCATTGCCAGAGATCTTTGGTGGTAAACTCTCCTCCCCTGCCGGAAGCTTTTCCGTTTACCAGTATTTTATATTCATAAGTTGTATTGAAATCCAGTGCTCCTACCGTAAAGCATATTGGATTGAATTCGTTGCCAAGTTCTCCTTTCCAGTTAATGATTCTGGTCGTGGCGTCTCCTTTTTTATTGACCTGAATGGCAGTCGTTTTTACTTCGGAAGATACTTCCACCCACACTTTGGCATCTCTTAATTCTACCGGACCCAGCATGGGGCCGGAAACAACCCTGGGTTGGGCCGCAGCGAACAGTACAGCAAAGAGTAAACAGGCGATGAGGCAACTTTTCTTCATTGTGATAATTTTGGAGGCACAAGGTAATACAGATTTGAAAGCCGCAAAAAACAAAAACCGTCCTGCCATAGGCGGGACGGTTGTCTTTTATTAGATCCTGAAAATGATCAGGGCTGAATATTTAAGATTTTGCAAACCTGAGCATAAGGCATTGCTTTCAGTTGTGCTTCGGTATAGTTAGTACCACCGATTCCGGCAGTTCTACCACCTGCTACCACACCGGGTATCAGTACATAACGGTATTCAAGTGAAGTGCTTAACCCAGTCAAACAAGCGGGTAAATTACAGCCAATCGTTACGCGATTGATGAAAATCTTTTGTGTAGTATTCCAGGTACTAATGATATTAGAAGTACCGCCTGCATTGCTGGCATAAGGTAACAAAGTGGGCTCAATTCCTGGTACTAAGCGGGTATAAGTAAGCACCACACCCTGATTCAAAATAGATGCAGACAAAGAAGGTGCGTTGATATGTGTTATTCTGAAAAGTGTGCCATCAACGGTGGTATCTCTTGTAGCAAATGGACTGGTAGCCCATGCAGAGTAGATTACGTTGGCAGTACCTGCGGGACCCTGGGGACCTGTAGGACCAGTGGGACCGGCAGGACCAGTAGGACCTTGGGGACCAGTGGGGCCAGTGGCTCCGGTAGCACCGGTTGGACCTTGTCCACCAGTAGCACCGGCAGGACCTTCAGGACCTTCTTTTGTGCAACTAGCGGCTATAAATACGATGGCAAATGCTAAAAGCGATAAAAGACTGAGCTTTCTCATAGCGTTATAATTTGGCTGTTTAATTAGTTTCGGTTTAAAAGTAAAGGGATTTTTCCTCTTTACCAAGAGAAAATAAAAGTAGTATAAAATTGCCAATATCGCCTTGATTTTACAAAAAAAGTAGAACCTGCTTTTTTTCTCCGATGGGCTATATTTGCGGCTTACCTAATGCGCTTAATAATGAAGAAATTCGTGTTTTTTACGGCTATGGCCCTTTTTTCAATGGTGGCCAAAGCACAATTCAGTAAAGGGGATAAAATGGTGGGTACCTCTGTAGGCAGTGTGTTTTTAAATTCCGGCAGTTCGGATGTAAGTTTTCCGCAGGTACGCGGCTATTCCAGCAAGACCAGCAGCTTTGGACTTCGTATCGAACCTGCTTTCGGATGGTTCATTACCGATAAAACGGTGATCGGTGCTTCTATTAATATCAACCCCTCCGGGCAGAAAGTGCAATACAAAGATCTGGGCACCACTTTCCAGGAGGATAATTCCAATAGTTTTAATATTGGTGTGGGCGGTTTTGTACGGAATTATTTTGGAGCTCCTTCCAATTTCCGCTTATTTGGTCAGTTTGGTTTTAATGCAGGTATTAATTCCACCAATACGGATGGATTCCGGTATTATACCGCCAGCCCCAATTATAAAGTAAGCTATGAGGGTAAATCATCCGGCGGCTTTTTTGCCAATGCTATACTTCAGCTCGGACTTACCAAAATGGTAGGAGAACATACCGGTCTTGATCTTTATCTGGGCTATAATTATTCTTACAATAAGAATACATTTAAAACAACCACACTTACTGATCTGAATATTGATGGCAGTATTGATACCCGTGGGGAAAATGAACCTACCAGCAAGTATACCAATCATGGTCTGATCGTGGCTGTAGGCTTTCAGGTATTCCTGAAAGGAAAGAAAAAATAAAGGGATTTGCGGAATAGGGCGGTGATCGCATGTCCGCTTCATACGTTATACTAAAAAGGGATACAGTTGGCTGTATCCCTTTTTTATTGGAGAACGAATTGGTATTATTTGTTCATCATCTGCTTGGCCTCAATGCTGAGAGTAGCGTGGGGCACAGCACGAAGACGGGCTTTGTCGATCAGTTTGCCGGTAACGCGACAGATGCCGTATGTTTTATTTTCGATACGCATCATCGCTTTTTCAAGGTGATCGATAAAAGTGATCTGGCGACTGGCCATCTGGCTGAGCTGTTCGCGCTCCATACTTACACTGCCATCTTCCATGGTCATATAGCGGCCTTCGTCCATATCACCCCCTTCTTCTTTACGGGTGATGAGTCCCTGCAGGTAAGACAACTCTTTCTTTGCGGCATCCAGTTTTTTCTGGATTATTTCCCGGAATTCAGACAGGTCTGAATCAGAATAGCGCATAGTAGGTCCGTTATTTACTGGGGTTGCGGAGGAAGCGTCAAGTACGGATTTCGTAAACTCGGGCTCATATTTTACCGAAGACGTGGTTGTAGTTTTCGGTATTACCACTTTTGTGGGTTTGGGCGGCTCTTTCTTTATCACAGGCTGCACTTTAGGTTTTATTGATACAAGGGATTTAGGGTCAATTTGTCCGGGCTTCAAAGGCTTCGCCGGTGGGGCTTTTTCCACCTCTGGTTCGGGCTTTGGCGCAGGTTTAGGCGCTGGCGCCGGAGCAGGAGCCGGTTTGGCCGCAGCAGCCTTGGGAGCTGGTTTGGCCGCCACCGCCTTTGGTGCGGGTTTGGAAGGGGCTGGTTTGGCCACTGGCTTCTTGGGCGCAGGCTTTGGGGCAGCTTTTTTAGCTGCGGGTTTAGGTGTTGCTTTTTTCACAGTTTTCTTTACGGCTGTTTTTTTAGCAGCTGCTTTAGGGGCGGGTTTGGCGGCTTTCCCGCCAGAAGGACGGGCAGATTTAGCAGCCGTTTTTTTCTTATTAGTCATAAGTTTACCCTTTTTTTGAAACAATCACATTTAGCGAAACATCGTTAATATCTATACCCTGAATACCTTCGGCGGAGCCTTGGGGTATTTCGGGTACAAATTCCAGCGTATCCGCCAGAATTTCGGCGCAAATATAGTCTTTATACTGAGCCAAAGACGCTTTTAGTCCGTCGGTGGCTGCTACTTTTACCTCAATCCGGTCGGTGAGTTCAAAACCAGTGTCCTTACGAATTTTCTGTACCCGGTTTACAAACTCTCTGGCATTACCTTCTGCTTCCAGTTCCGGGGTGATCGTTACGTCCAATGCTACGGTAAGGCTGCCTTTTCCGGCCACCATCCAGCCCGGGATATCCTCACTGGTTATGTCCACATCGGAAAGCTGTAATATTACAGGTTCGCCCTCAACTGGCAAATTATATTGCCCTTCTTTTTCTAACAATGCGATATCTTCCTGGGTGAAAGCGGCCAATCCTGCCGAAACGGCTTTCATTTTTGCTCCCAGCCTTTTACCCAGCGCCACGAAATTGGGCTTTATCTTTTTCCGGATAAAGGTATTATCGGCCTCCAGGTATTCCACTTCTTTAATGTTCACTTCCGCCTTTACCAGGTCCTCCACTTTTTGTAATTGCTCTTTCATGCCGCTGCCCAGTACGGGAATCAGCACCTTTTGGAGGGGCTGGCGCACTTTGATATTTACTTTTTTGCGGAGCGATAAGATGAGCGATGAAGCATCCTGTGCCAGTTGCATCCGTTCTTCCAGGGCCTCATCAATTGCGTCGTAGCCGGCGACTGCAGGTGATTCGGCGGAAGCCGTTCCGGGGTAATGTACATGGTGTACGGATACTGCGTCGAAACGATTCGTTACCGCATTCAGGTTTTGGAAAATAAAATCACTGAAGAAAGGAGATACGGGCGCGATCAGGCGGCACACCGTCTCCAGACATTCATACAATGTCTGGTACGCACATATCTTATCCTGTTCGTAATCACCTTTCCAGAAGCGGCGGCGGCAAAGTCGTACATACCAGTTGCTGAGGTGTTCGTCCACAAAATCTTCGATTACCCGGCCTGCCTGTGTGGGCTCGTAATCGTCCATAAAGGCGTTGGCCTTTTTCACCACGGTGCTCAGGCTGGATAAAATCCACCGGTCGATTTCTGGTCGTTGAGCCACGGGTATATAAGCTTCTTTGAAGGCAAAGCCATCCACATTGGCATACAGCGCAAAAAACTGGTAGGTATTATATAGTGTTCCGAAAAACTTACGTTGTACTTCTTCGATCCCCGGTGAGTATTCCGGTTTATCTTCCGGTTTTTCCCAGGAAAATTTAAGATTGTCCCAGGGTGAAGCATTGGTGATGAGGTACCAGCGGGTGGCATCGGCTCCGTATTTATTGATCGTATAAAAAGGATCCACCACGTTGCCGAGGCGCTTGCTCATCTTGTTGCCATTCTTATCGAGCACCAGTCCATTACTGACCACGGTTTTATAGGCTACCGAATCAAATACCAAACACGCAATGGCATGCAGGGTATAAAACCAGCCACGGGTCTGGTCTACTCCTTCTGCAATGAAATCGGCAGGGAATGATTCTTTGAAGGTCTCTTTATTCTCGAAGGGGAAATGCCATTGTGCATAGGGCATGGCACCTGAATCGAACCAAACGTCGATGAGGTCGGGTACCCGTTTCATGGGTTTGCCACCCGGGCTTACCAAGATGATGTCATCCACGTAGGGCTTATGCAAGTCGAGGATACCTTCGTGCAGGTAATGTTTATTTACATCACCGCCCAGCACTTCACTGGCCTTGCGTATGCCTGCATTCAATTCTTCGATGGAGCCAATGCAAACTTCTTCTTCACCGTCTTCAGTACGCCAGATGGGAAGCGGGGTACCCCAGTAGCGGCTGCGGCTCAGGTTCCAGTCCACCATATTCTCCAGCCAGTTGCCAAAGCGACCTTCTCCGGTGGATTGCGGTTTCCAGTTGATGGTCTTGTTTAGTTCCACCATGCGGTCTTTGATGGCCGTGGTTTTAATAAACCAGGCATCGAGCGGATAGTACAGTATGGGTTTATCCGTTCTCCAGCAATGGGGATAGTTATGTTCGTATTTTTCTACTTTGAAAGCGCGGTTCTCTTTTTTGAGCTTTACGCTGATGTCTACATTTACATCGATGTAATTGGGATCATCTTTATAATTCTTAACATAGCGACCGCTGAATTCACCAAGGCCGTCAACGAATTTTCCTTCGCGGTCCACAAGCACCAGTTTATCCAGTTTACCGTATTCATTGATACCGGTAAAAAAACCCAGGTTATATTTCTGGCCTACTTTAAAGTCATCAGCGCCGAAATCAGGTGCGGTGTGTACGATTCCTGTACCATCTTCTGTTGTAACAAAACTGTCCACCATTACCCGAAATGGTTTTGCATCCGGTGTTAATCCTTGGATGGATTCCAGCGAATTAGCCTGAAAGGGAAGCAATTGTTCGTACTCACAGCCTTCAATGGCAGATCCTTTGCATTCAGTCAGGATTGCATAGGGAAGGTTCTTTCCATCATTTTTATAGGCTGCAAAATCACTATTCTCATTTTCTGCTTTGAAGTATTTACCAAGCAATGCTTTTGCCAGTACCACATGTATCGTGTTGTGCAAATACGGGTTCACCGTTTTCACCAATACATAATCAATATTAGCACCTACTGTAAGTCCGAGGTTGGAAGGCAATGTCCATGGTGTGGTGGTCCAGGCCATGAAGAACAATTCTTCATTGTTCGCTGCATCGAAAAGGAATTTCGATTTTTCGTTGTTCACAGCACGAAACATGGCTACCGCACTGGTATCTTTTACATCTTTGTAAGTACCGGGCTGGTTCAGTTCATGTGAACTGAGACCGGTACCTGCTGCCGGTGAATAGGGCTGTATGCTTACGCTTTCGTACAGCAATCCTTTTTTATATAATTCACTCAGCAACCACCAGAGTGTTTCGATGTATTCATTTTTGAACGTGATATAGGGATCATTCAGGTCTACCCAATAACCCATCTTTTTGGTGATATCATCCCATTTATCTTTGTAGCGCAGTACAGCTTCGCGGCATTTCTGGTTGTACTCTTCAACAGATATCTTTTTGCCGATATCTTCTTTGGTGATACCCAGTTCTTTTTCCACGCCGAGTTCAATCGGAAGTCCGTGCGTATCCCATCCGCCTTTCCGGTTTACTTTAAACCCTTTCATGGTTTTATAACGGCAAACCAGGTCTTTGAGGGTGCGGGAGATCACGTGGTGTATACCGGGCATACCATTGGCACTGGGAGGGCCTTCATAAAAAACGAAGGGCTTTGCTCCTTCCCGGATGGCAATACTTTTTTCAAACGTATGGTTTTCAGACCATTGTTTAGCAATTTCCGCTTCAAAGGCGGGAAGATTCAATCCTGTAAGTTCTCTGTATTTTGCGCTCATAGCCGTTCTAAAAGGGGGCAAAGTTACGATAATATAAGCAAAGGAAGGTTGGCAGCAAACAGGCTGAAAAAGCAATACCCCGGTCATTGATTTGCCGGGGTATGAAGGGTATGCTGATTATTGTGCCGTACTTATCAGAAAGTGGTGGTTCCATTACCCTGGAAGGTATATCGGAAAGTATAGTACCGCTGCTCATTGATCTTCACATTATCGGGAGCGGTGGCAGATGGGGTAACACCGCCTTTGTAATAATTCAGTATTTCCACCTTAGCATATTTACCGCTTGCTGTTTTGATAACCAGTACACGACCGGGTACGGGCGTGAGCAGGTTATTGGCTCCATCATAATTGTACCAGCCCTTGCCGGAGCCTCTGGTGATAGCATAGGATACCGGATGATTGTCGATCCGGAATACAGAGTCAACAGGTACTGTGTTCAGTGCATCGAAAGTGCCCACATATACAAAGGCGCCGCCATTGCCCGGGCCGCTGGTGGCATTATTCACACGGATAGTGGTACCGGCAAAAGCCAGGTCCCATTTGGTGGTGGCAGAATCTGCATTACTGATCCAACCATTGTTTTCAAGACTGTAAAAGGAGTATTTACCAGCACCCACCGGCTGCCCGATCGGGCTGAGACCAACGATGGTATCGGAAGGCAGGTTATTGACAGTTACGATTTTCCCGCTAACACTTATTTTGAATGCACCGGGATCAATAGCAACAGGTGTATCTGTTTTTTCTTTTTCACAGGATGCAAAAACGATCGCAGCAGCGGCGAGCAAGGGCAAAAGATTACGTTTCATTTTTCAGGTTGTTTATTTGTATGAAATCAATTTTGTTTCCGTTTCAACAGATCGGCCTGTACGCCGATATAGATCATTCTTCCCTGCATATTGGGCAGGTAATTGGCATCCTGGTAATTCAGGAGATTATCCACGCCTGCATTCAGCCGCAGACCATTTTTCAATTCTTTACCGGCTGAAATATTCACCTGCACATATCCCTTCGCAAACTCATCATTGGAGTTGTACACGGTATTGCCATCGCTGTTGGCTACGGCCCACTGACTTCTGTAAAGGAAGCGGGCGGTGGCAAAGAACCGGCTGGCATTTTCATAATTGAGTTTCAGGTTGGCCATATGCCGGCTGCGGTTGGGTAAGCCGGTATATTCACTGCGGGTGAGTATGCGGCTGTAGCCATTGGCATCGCGGGTAAATTGTTCGCCTGCTTTTACGCTTTTCAGTTCTTCTTTGTCTGCGGTAAACAACAACTGGTATCCGGCACTGATGCGGAATGATTTCAGTAATTGAAAATCGGTGGCTATTTCACCTCCTTGTGTATAAGCATTTTTTACATTGATATAACTGAATATCTGGCTACCGTTAATGCGGGTGGCCACCTGGCGCACATCGATCAGTTCTTCGATATCATTGCGGAAGAGGTTGAGTGTAAATGAAAGTTTATCAGAATAGTTATAGGTGGCCCCTGCATTGATACCGGTGGAAAATTCCGGTTTCAATTCTTTGAGCCGGTAAAAATCTTCTTTGATCTCTGCGATCTGTCCAAGGCGCTGTTGTTCATTGATAATGGTAACGGCATCGATGGCCCCGTATACAGAATATCCTCCGGCGGCAGTATTGGTAAAGTTGAGATAGAGTTGACGGAAGTCGGGTGCTTTGAATCCGCGGCCAACAGAGGCATTCAGTAATAATTTCTTTCCCGCTTTATAGCGTATGGCGAGTTTAGGGCTGAATGCTGCTGCGAAGAGTTTATTATCATCATACCGTACTCCGGCAATGGCCACAAAACGATCAGATGGTTTCCATTCATATTGTGCATAACCATAAACGATCTGGTTTTGTTTATTACTGCTGAGGGAAGAATAGCGGGTGGAGCGTGCTTCATCAATCGTATAACCGGCCCCTAGTGTCAGTGTCATTTTATCCCAACTGATATCGGTCTGGTTTTCGGCGCGGTAAAACCGTTGTTTAAATTCATCCTGGTATACACTATCCGGCTTTTCTTTGAAATGCAATATTTGTGACCCATTGTACAGTGATCCATAAATACGCAAGGTGGATTTTACTTTACGGCTGAACTGGTGCGTGAGTACCGGACTGATATTGATGTCCTGATTGGTTTCGCGTCCGTATGAATTGGTAACGGAGCCATTATTACTTACGGCAAATTCCTGTTTGATATGGTCATAGGCATACCGTACCGATACATTGAGGTTGGTTTTACCGCTGAACGGATAGTTGGCCTGTATCTGGTTGGTGATACGCCAGATGGGTTGCGGCATACGGTCTTTGGAAAACGGACGGAAGCTGATACCATCGAGATAAAACGCGTTGCCTGCATATTGCAACCCCAGTTTATTGATGGTGGTGCTGCCATGTATATTAATATCGGTGTTCTTAAAGGCATTATTGCCAACAGGGAGTGACCATCCCTGATCGGGATTGCCGAATCCATAGCGGATACCTGCATTCAGTTTCTTTTTATAGGTATGATCAGTAATGATATTGATGACACCGGCCATGGCTTCTGATCCGTAGAGGCTGGAAGATGGACCTTTTACAATCTCGATCTTTTTGATATTACCAACCGTAAGGCGATTGAGATCCAGTACGCCGGCCGTTCTTCCGATAAGCGGTTCACCGTCGAGTAGCAGCAATGTATAATCGGGATTGAGCCCTTGTAACTGAACGCCTGCGCCAAAACCGTTGGTGATGAACAGACCGGGTTGTTCCTGCAGAATATCTCTCAGCCGCTGCGAGCCTGCCTGTTGAATGGTCTTTTGGTTGATGATACTCACCGGTACCGCTACATTACCCAGTTTGCGTTCGGTGCGGGTGGCGGTAATCACCACTTCTTCCAATGTCTTATTGAAGAGTGTATCCTTTTGTGCCAATACTGTATTGCAAGTAAGAACAGAAAGGATGATAGCAGCAGTTTTATACATACGTCAATGAATTCAGTGCAAAGGTTCTTCAGCATTCATTGGCTTTTATCATGTAATTGTCATGAAACTTAAATCAAAGATCGTTTGACAATGAAGTGACAGCCAAGCGGAAAACTTCATAAGTAGTTATGACTATAATCATGTGCTGCTTAATCAAAACATTCACGCAAACGTTGCCGGATATAACAAAATAATACTGCCACGTTGATCAAACATTGAGCGTGATCAACGTGGCAGTAATGTTTTATAAAACCTACCGATGAATTATGCTTTACAGTTTGGTACCAATACTTAGAAATAAAGTTCGTCCGTCACCGGGCAATGCACCCGGACCCGGATAACCACCAGCTCTGCGGGTGAAATAAGTAGCGTTAGTCAGGTTGTTGATACCGGTACGAATGTTCAGTGTTTTCGACAATTTAATGGTCGCGGTCAGGTCGGCGATGGTATAGGCAGGTATCAGTCCCGTATTACCGTTTGCAGTTACGGTTGTAGTATTATTTGCATCGCTGAATGATGATGAAGTATGGTTTACTTGGAGTGTAAGTAATAGTTTTCTGTATCCGCCGGTGATTCCTCCGCGGAAAATATGACGGGGCGCATTTTCCAGTTTTTTTCCGCTGGTGGATGCATCTTTATGATCAGCGGAATAGCGGGCATTGGTATAACCATAGGAACCAAAGATCAGGAGGTCGGCTTTTTTTGAACGGGATAACAGACGCAACACATTCAGTTCGGCAAAGCTCTCGATACCTTTACTGGTACTGTTGCCTACATTGGTAATCAACCTGTATGAAGGTGTCGCATTCACAGTTATAGTGCCTACACGATTGTTGTATTGCAGGTAAAACACACTGATATCAAACTGCAGAAAATCTTTCCATTTACCGCGGTAACCCAGGTCTGCATTATACCCTTTCGCATCTTCCAGGTCTGCATCCACTACATCGGTAGTTGGAGGTGCCTGCAGGTTGGCAAATTGTATGGGGCGGTATGCCTGTGATATATTAGCATAGAATTCTGTTGCAGCAGTTACATGATACTCGGCCCCTACCCCTGCCAGTAAAAAACTTCTGCTGCGTTTTATGTTTTGCAACAGTATCTCTGCCCCGCCGCTGGAATACCCGTTTCTTCCGTAGGCTTTTCCTTCGAGCCATTCAAAGCGAATACCGGGAATAAGCAACAGCTTACTGGTGATGCGGAAAATATTTTCTGCAAACACCGCTGCATTGCCCGACCTGAAATGAATATCCCTCGGGTAATTTCCTGTTACTGCTACATCATAATCTGTACCGGTGCTGCCCACACCGTCAGCCCTGCGGTAGGTGGTACCGGTGTACAGGCGTATTCCTGCTGATAAAGTGGAACTGATCTTTCCCAATTTATAGTCGGTTATAAAACGGCTTTCCATGCCATAGTTGCGATACTGGTCAATATTCACCACGCGGTTGTTGTAGGTGCCGGTTGTTTTGTTGATCGTATCCCCAATGAGAATGGATTGCAAAAAGCCCACACTGTTTCTGTCGCCGATGGTGGCAAATAATTTGGTATTCCAACGGGTATGTGCATTCAACTGGTAATTCAGAATAATGGCGGGTGTGGTCCAGGTAATATCGAACCAGTTGCGGCTGCGCAAACTTTGTCTTGGGTCGGCCTTCAGTTGTGCATCCGTAAGGCCACCGGGTTGCTGACTTCGTATATGCGAACGCATCAATTCTGCAGTAATAGAAAGATTCGGTTTGATATAATAGGTAGCCGTTCCGTATCCGGAATTGGTATAATAGCGGCTGTTATTTCTCCAGCCGTCTCCATTGCGATGGTCGAAGAAGGTATAATAATGCCAGCGTCCGTTTTTACCTCCCAGTGCGTTGTAGCTGTTGAAGAGGGCATTGCTGCCGACAGTCTGCTGTGTTTCAAATTCCAGTTTTTGTTTGACCTCGCTACCATTGCGGAGAATATAATTCACCATGCCGCCAAACTGCGGGCCGTATTGTAAGGCTCCCTGTCCGCGCACCACTTCGATCCGTTGTACGGACTGCAATTGCGGATTATAATAGGCTTCGGGGTATCCGAAAGGATCGGCGGCGATATCATATCCGTTCTGCCGGATATTGAATTCCCAGCTCCGGTTGGGGCTTAGTCCGCGTGCGGCAATACCGATCTGAATACCACTGGGATCGCTTTCCCAGATATGCACACCGGGTACTTTGGCTAGTACCTGGCGCATGGTATTGGTGGTAACATTGCCCTGCACATTATCGAGCACAATGAGTGCATTTTTCTTACCGGCATAGATGGAAGTGCCCACTATTTCGGGCATCTGCTGGTAATCGCTGCGGCTGTTTCGCCCCACAACGGTAATATCGGGCAGGTATTTATGTACGGGGTGTAGCGAATCATCATGAAAAACGGTGGTATCGGATTGAGCGTTTGCCACTAACGAAAAGAAAAAAGTGGCGGCCATTACTATCACAGGTCTGAACATACAGTTGATTTTTGCGCAAAACTGCGGCAGTATCAACGATTGGTGTTTACGGAAACAGAAAATGGGTTTACGGAAGTGGGAAAGGTTTTAGAGGTTGAAAAAAGTTCAAAAGGTTACATAGGTTGAATAGGTTGAATAAGTTAAATACAGCTTGCATAATTGAGGTGGTGTTTTGATTACGCCAACCCTTATAATTCGATATATATATATATATATATATAAGATTCCCTATTTACAACTTTTACTTTCTACCTCATACTTAAAATTGGACATAAAAAAACCGCTCTTGTGGGAGCGGCTTTTATTATGTAAGGTGTTGTGATTATTCCACCACCACAATTCCTTTTGCCATTACTTTCACCTCTTTCTGAGGTTCAGTGATCGCATCAATTTCTTCTTTTGATTTTTTTGCATCTTCTGCATAGTGCTTCAATTCTGCAATAGAAGTAGTTTTTAATTTCACTTCCCCTTCAATCACCACCATTTTACCTTTTGCTGCTACGGGGAGGAAGAATCCGTAATCTTTCATTTTTACCATTGCGGTGCTGCCATCTGCAAGTTCCAGTTTCAGCCAGCATCCTTTTTTGGGGCATACTTCCACGATCTTGGCTTTGATCTTTACATTCTCAAATTCAGAACCTCCATTCAGTTTGGCCACCACATCATTAATATTAAGGGCACCGTCTGCATTTACTTTTTCGCCATACCATTCGCCGGGTTTGGCATCTCCTGCAGGGGGCTGTGCATTGGCGATCAATCCAAAAGCTGCGATCGCGAGTGTGAGTAATACTTTCTTCATAATTGTATTTTTAAGTTTTGTATTCCGTGTCAGTCAACAAAGATAGCTTTTCAGGGGTAAAAGTTGCGTCAAATGTCCATTTTTCCCCACTTCTGGCTAATTACACTTACTCCGGAATGGCCGGTTTATTGAATTCCACCGGGGGAGCAGATATCGCCCCGAGGAATGCAAGGAGATCCCGCTTCTCCCGGACACTGAGCCCCAGGGGTCTGAGCAATGTATCGGCCACCCCGGGAGGAAATTTTGCCAGATTGTAGCGGCTGATCACCTGCTGTAAATCATTGAACTGCCCATCGTGCATCCAGGGGCCGGTACGGGTCACATCACGGAGGGAAGGGGTTTTTATTTTCCCCATATCGGCTTCATTGTGGCTCACTTTATAGTATCCCTGCTCCGCCCCGGAGAAGCCGACGTTGTGAAAAAGATTATCGGAAAACAGGGGCCCGTTATGGCAATTGATACACCGTGCCTTCGTCCGGAATAAATGCAGCCCGCGGAGTTCACTGTTGCTTAATGCCTTTTTATTTCCTTCTAAAAATTCATCGAAGCGGCTTTTGCGACTGATAATCGTTTTTTCAAATACGGCAATAGCTTCGGTGAGCCGGTCAGGATCTATGCCTTCATCACCAAAGGCTTTCTTAAACATTTGCCGGTAGGCGGATGAACGGCTTAACTTGCGCATCACCTCATACATTTCGCTGTGCATTTCGGTTTCACTGTTAATGGGCCCAAAAGCCTGGTCCTGCAAATTACGTGAACGCCCATCCCAAAAGAGACGGTTGTAGTACCAGGTGTTCTGTATAGTGGGTGAATTGCGTTTGGAGACAGCGCCTTCATGCCCGACGGATGTTTTTTTACCATCTGTCCAGTTGAGGGCTGGGTCATGACAACTCGCGCAACTGATTTTACCGGAACCGCTGAGCTTTGTATCGAAAAATAAAATCTTACCTAGTTCGATCATGGGTTGCAGCGAATCGGAATGTGCGATCGGACTCTCCGGCAACAGGCCTAATTCTTTCCACGATACAGATGGTGACACATGCGGAGCCGGCCAGGAGGCAGTAGGGCGGGAGTATATCTCACGGAGATCATCTTTTTCAATAGTCTGCTCTTTCTCCATAAAGGAAAGGAGAAGAAGTACCATACCGGAGATTACTGTCAATATTACTGCTGCACGCATGACGCAAATATGCAAAAAAAGCGCCGGACAATTACTGACCGGCGCGGGGTATCACCATTTTATTTTAATGCCTGCATTCATCACAAATCCCTCGGTGTGTGTCCATATATCATCAAACACCGGGTTATTATGCGGATCATTCACCACCCGTTTAAAGCGGCTTTGCCGGGTATCGGTAAAATTTTCAAAATTGAGATAGAGCGACCAGCGCTTCCATGGTTTTTCCACCATAAAGCCGAGTTCCCAGAAGTCGTCGGTCTTCCTACCATTATAGAGAAATTGCGAACTGGTATAATAGGCTTCGAGGCCCATTTTTAAAAACGCATGTTTCTCATAAATAAGGGCCGTATTCAATTTATGCCGGGGCACCAATGGCAGAAACTGGTTGCCTGATAAATATTTAGCCTGTGCACTGGTATAGGTATAACCGAGAAACAATTTATAATCCTTACGGTAAATGAACTTGAGGTTGGTTTCAAAACCCATTGTTTGTACCGGCTTATTGCTGTTGAGAAAAGAGATGCCTGCCGGTGACTGTTGCATGATGAGCGGCTTGCTGATACGGGTATAATAGAAAAGCTGATTGAATGAAATATCCCATGAAGGGCCCCATTTTGACCGATAATTGATATCTGCCGTTCCACCGGTACTTTTTTCTGCCTTTACATTTTCGAGTTGTAATACATCGCGGTATTGCAATGCCTCCGTCCTTTCAGTAAATAGTGTGGGCAGTTTATACCCCAGCCCCCCTCCTATACGGGAAGACCATTTTTCGCTGATATGGATGAGCAGGGATAAACGGGGCAGTGCAAAAAATTCACTGTTCTTATATAAATTGTTTCTGTAAGATGCATAATCGAAACGGATACCGCTTTCCAGTTTGATATGCTCACCGGCATCCCAGGTATCCTGTATATATATACCGGTGGTGAGGTTGCGGTTATCCCGATCACCCGCACTTTCTGGTTTTTCATTGAAATGATCATACACGATATTGCCCCCGGTAACTATGGAATGGTTCCTTGTGTTGATGAGATACGTGAAGTCGGTAAAACTGTTATAGCTGATTCCATCAAAATGATAATCCGGTATGCGGATATGCCGGTTGAAGATGGATAATCCCTGCTTCAGGTTCAAATTTTTGTTTTCCGCTACTTTCTGCTGCCACTCTACCGTAGTTATATTGCGAAGCGTATTATTCTCTTCGAAATAACGGTGATAGCTATCCGCTTTTCCCTTTATCACCTGCACATCTCCGCCTTTGCGAATAGCTTTACTGAAGCTATTTCCAATAATGACGGTGGATCGTTTACCCGGATATAAAAACAATTTGGGTTGAAAATTGAACTCGGTTGATTTTGGCAATTCTGTAAAATCATCCTTATCCACATCATAAACCAGTTGATTATTCAATAAAGCCAATACCGTGATACCTGTTTTTTCGCGGCGCTTCGACATAAAGAAACCAAGATTGCTTTGTCCGATCACAGACTGATTAAAAATCAGGTTGTGTTCGGGATTTTCACCGGGTGTGCGTGTCACAAAATTGATAACCCCGGCAATAGCCCCTCCTCCATACAGGGGGGAAGCTGGCCCTTTGATGATCTCCACCTGTTTCAGATCCAATGGCGGTATTTCAAGCACACTTAATCCGGAAGCAAAATTGCCAAAGCTGGCAAATCCATCTTTGAGCAATTGGGTGTACCGGCCATCGAGCCCCTGCAAACGTATGCTGGCATTGGCACTGGTGGCCGAGGTTTGCTGTACCTGTATGCCGGTGCTTTCGTGCAACAGCATCGAAACATTGGCGGGCCGCATATTGGATTTTTCATCTATCTCCTCTCCTTCTATGGCTTCGATACGGGTGGGAACATTTTTTATGGTGCGGCTGGTACGGGTGGATTGTATGATCACTTCTTCTTCGGCTTCTTCGGAAGGCTCCATAGTTATTTCTAACAGGGATGAAGCGTAAGGAAGCGTAATTGACCTGCTGTATGATTCAAACCCGATATACGACACAACGATTTCATATTTGCCGGGCGGCACTGCGGGTAATTCAGCCATGCCGGTACTATCGGTTACTGCGCTTTTGTTTACAGGCAGCAGGGTGATCGTGGCTGCGATCATTGGTTCTTTTGTATCGGCATGCAACACTTTTATTTTCGTGCGTTGCTGTGCCTGTATGGTAATGGTGAATAATAACATCATTACCATGAAACTGATTTTTCTCATGTATTCATGTTTGGATCAATAAATAAAATACGGACCTGATATTTATTAACCCAATCGGGGAGGCTGCCAAAAATCAAAATGAACAGACTGTGTAGTTTGAGGGATATAGCCGGTGTGTACAGCAGATACAGGTATGCGTGGTATATCAAAGCTGAGCAGTTCTACTTCTGCTGTGGCCGTTGCACAGCCTTCGCAATTAAAAAAAGGGGAACAGTTGCCACAGTCATTATCTCCCTGTTCATGCGAAGCAGCGGAGAGCGGTTTGTCATCCGGGCAATCATCGAATGCGCAACAGGGTATTGCTGCCAGCAATAAAATATAAATGGCCCATATGAAACCAATGATGCGCATGGTGCAAATGTATCAGCAATTTTTGGAAAGAGACAGGCAAGTGCGGCTATATTATCGCAACAACAGTTCACAAGGCTTGAGCCCGGTATGTTTTTTAAACGCTGTGGAGAAGTGAGAAATAGAAGAATAGCCGAGCAGCATGGATACTTCCGTTACGCTCAGGCCTTTTTCATAAAGCAGGTATTTGGCATGTTCCATCCGCTGACTTTGGTAGAAATCAAATACCGTGGTGCCAAACAATTCTTTGAACCCTTTTTTGAGGTAACATTCATTGATGGCCACTTTGCGGCTGAGTTCTTTGATGGTGATGGGTTCACCAATATGCTGAATCAGAATTTCGCGGGCCTTCACAATTTTTTCGCGATCCAGTTCATTGGCCAGAAATTTACAGCTCACCACATCAATTTCTTTTTCACCGAGCATACAATCCAGGCTGTAGAGCAACAGCATCTGGGTTTGTGCATTGATGTAGATATTCTCCAATGAATCGCTGTAGGTATGATTAAGCACCCCTTCCAGAATCATACGGGTCTTACCACATACAGGATGTATTTTGGTAAAAGAGCTGGTATGGCGAAAGGAAAGAATATTATCTGTAAGTACAGCATTGCCTTTGCGGGGCTTTACAAACTGACTGAGGTGCATGGGTGAGAAACGGAAAGTGACCACATCCACACTGTCCACACGTTCCATACAGGACTTTGAAGCACTGAACTGGCACATATCACATTCCGTATCTTTTTTACGGCAATACACGTTTCCGCTCACACAAAAGCGCAGTTCAAGATAATTTGCACGGGAGTTATTCTTCTCGTAGTGATAGACCATCATGCCGGTATCTTCCATGTTCCATTGCAGGTTGCGGTTGTACCGGTGTATGGTGTATTGTACAGAGCCGGGTATTTGCTGTTGCCTTTCCTGCAGCAATACCATCTGGTCATGCATGAGGGTTTGCTTGTAAGCAAGGGTCAATATTTCCGGGTGTGATTGCATTAGAAATGCAAATCTACAAAAATCCACGGATTATCAGTGTTGCAACTTTGAAATTAACAAAACGATGACCTGAATGGGAAAATGGCGGTTTTTGCCTGATTTTTAACAATATATGGTCAAAAAAACTTCTGATTTTGCCTGTATCTGCTAACTTTGCCCGTCCTATAGCTCCTATCGGCTTTTTTAGTAATATTATCTTATGATTCATCCGCATACATATATTCACCCCAACGCAAGGCTGGCCACCAATGTGAAGATCGATCCCTTCACGGTGATTCACCAGGATGTGGAAATCGGTGATGGCACCTGGATTGGTTCCAATGTGACCATTATGGAGGGTGCCCGTATCGGCAAGAACTGCCGGATATTTCCCGGTGCTGTAATTGCTGCCATACCGCAGGATTTAAAATTTCATGGCGAATATTCCACGGTGTTCATTGGTGATAATACCACTATCCGTGAATTTGTAACGGTGAACAGGGGTACGGCTGACCGCGAAAAAACGGTGATCGGAAAAAATTGCCTGATCATGGCCTATTCGCATTTTGCGCATGATTGTATGGTGGGTGATAATTGTATTGTGAGCAATAATACACAGGTGGCGGGGCATGTTACCATTGGGGAATGGGCTATACTGGCCGGTATGTGTGCGGTACATCAATTTGTAAAGATCGGTTCGCATTCTTTTGTTGCCGGCGGTTCGCTGGTAAGTAAGGATGTGCCTCCTTATATTAAAGCCGGCAGAACACCGCTCAGCTATGCCGGGGTGAACTCCGTAGGTTTGAAGCGCAGGGGTTTTAGTGTGGAGCGTATCAATCATATTCTGGATATCTACCGCGTTGTCTTCAATAAAGGCATGAACACCAGCCAGGCTGTAGAATATATAGAAGAAGAAATGCCTGCCACTGATGAGCGGGATGAAATTGTAACTTTTATCCGGGAAAGCGGCCGGGGTATTATCAAACGATTCACCAAAGGCAGCAGCGATGACGATCTCCCTATCTGATGCCGGCAAGCGATACAACCGCGACTGGATCTTTCGTCATATCCATTTTACATTTGAACAGGGTAAAGCTTATGCCATCACCGGTCCCAATGGTTCCGGTAAAAGCACTTTGCTGCAGGTTCTCAGTGCCGGCATGATGCTCAATGAAGGCAAGATTCAATTCAACGACACAGCGAATAAAACCATTCCCGAAGAAAAAGTATATAGTCATGTCTCCATCTGTGCACCTTATCTGGAAGTGGTGGAAGAAATGACCTTACTGGAATTCCTGGATTTTCATACCGGGTTCAAACCCCTGCTTCCCGGCATAACCACCGAGAGCATTATTCAAACGCTCGGGCTGGAAAGAGCCGTGAATAAACAAATCCGTAATTATTCCTCCGGCATGAAGCAACGGGTAAAGCTGGCTCAATGCATTTTTTCTGATACCTCTATTGTATTATTGGATGAACCCTGCACCAACCTTGATGCGGCTGGCATTGCGTTATACCATTCACTGATTGATACCTATTGCTCCAACCGCCTGGTGGTGGTGAGCAGCAATGATGAAGTGGAATATAAATTCTGCACGGAGAAACTCAATATCAGCGATTACAAATAATACGGAATATGCAACCTACTATCATCCGATTCATCGCTGGCTGGCGATGAGCAGATTGAGATCAGTATATTTAAGATCGAAGCGCTGACTGAGATAGAAATTCGTCAATGCTCCTTTGAACAGGTAAATGCCATTTCGCAAATGGAGTTTATGCCATACCAGGTTTTCAAATCCGCCTTCTTCGCCCGCTTCGAGCAGCAGTGGCATCAGTACATTACTGATGGCCTGTGAGGCGGTACGTGAAAATCCGGAGGGTATATTGGGCACACAATAATGTATGACTCCATATTTCATAAAGATGGGATGCTCATGCGACGTGATCTCTGATGTTTCGAAACAACCACCGCGGTCGATACTTACATCAATGATTACGGAGCCTGGCCGCATATTGCTTACCATTTCTTCCGTTACCATCATGGGAGTTCTTCCGGTTTCGGAGCCAATGGCCCCTACGGCCACTTCACAGGTCTTGAGTTGTTTGGCGAGTAAGCGCGGCTCAATCACGGAGGTCCACATACGTTGACCGATATTATTTTGCAAACGCTTTAACCGGTATACGCTGTTGTCGAACACTTTTACCGATGCACCCAATGCGAGTGCAGCGCGGGCCGCATATTCGCCCACGATGCCGGCGCCTATGATCACTACTTTGGTGGGTGCGATTCCGGATATGCCTCCGAGCAATACGCCTTTGCCATGATTGGCAGAGCCGAGATACTGTGCCGCGATGAGCATCACTGCACTACCGGCAATTTCACTCATGCTGCGCACGATGGGATAGGAGTCGCTGTCGTCTTTTAAATTCTCAAACGAGATGGCCGTTACTTTCCGTTCCATCATTTTCTCCAGTATCTCTGCTTTCATTACCGAAAGGTGAATCGGCGAAATGATTACCTGGTTCAGTTGCAGTAAAGGCAGGTCTTCTTCTATTACCGGTGCGCTTTTTACCAGTACAGGTGCTTTATAGACAGATGCCCGGTCGTATACGATCTTTGCGCCGGCTTCGCTGTAATCTTTATCGCGGAAATGGGATGCTTCCCCGGCATTATGTTCAATCATTACCTGGTGACCGTTGCTTACGAGTACGCTTACTGCGTCGGGGGTAAGGGCCACCCTGTTTTCCTGAAAAGCGATTTCTTTCGGAATACCAATCATCATTCCTTCGGCATTCGGTTTTATATCGAGTGTTTCCTCTAATGTTTCGTAGCTGAACGATGTACTTATTTTCGGTTTCTGCTGGCTCATGTAGTAGTTACTGGTTTCTGGTTTGCGTTTGCCTGTTGATCCATTTCCGGACATTTTTTCCGGTCCTGTAAACTACTTTATAAAGTATGTAACAAGCAAACTGCTACCCTTTCAAATGTACTTAATTATCCCCTATTTTCAACCGTCTTGTATGGGTATCTGACAGGCTGAGATAGACATGGCAGGTATCGGGGGGAAATATACCGGGTGCTTTTTCGGGCCATTCTACCAGGCATATATTACCGCTGTATAATATATCTTCCACGCCGGCCCGTATGGCTTCTTCTTCATCGCGGAGGCGGTAAAGGTCCATATGAAAAAGGGATTGGGTTGCGGGATTTTCTTCGCTTCCGGACGGGTATTGATATTCATTGATAAGGGAGAACGTGGGGCTTCCCACTGTATCGGTGATCTTTTTTTCATCACAAAGGGCATGAATGAAAGTGGTTTTGCCGGCCCCCATTTCGCCATGAAAAGCAAATACAGTGGATCCGGCGGTGTGCTGCCAAAAGGCATTTGCCACCTCATTGATCTGCTCCCGGGTAAATATCCATTCCATTGGCCAAAAATACTATTTATGCAACGATGTTGTTATAGTATTCCTGTTATCGGAAAATTGCATACCAGCGAAGAACTAACTTTGCAATACATCAAGCGGCCTGTACATCAAATCGCCGTTGATCGTCATTATGGAAAAGGTACAATGGAAAGTGGATGGTATGGACTGCACTACCTGTGCGCTCAATATTCACAAGTACCTGGAAAAACAGGGGATGAAAAACATCAAAGTGAATTTTGCCACTGGTGATGTGATATTTGAAACAAACGGGCAACTGAACAAAGAGAAAATCTCTTCCGGTATTGAAGGGCTGGGATATGAAGTGGTAAAGGAAGATGCAGGTACAACAACCACTTCACCAAAAAAAGTGCCTTTCCTTTCCACTCACCTACAGCGTTTCTTTTTTTGTCTGCCCTTCACCCTCTTGCTTTCGCTGCACATGATTCCCGGAGTGCATATTCATTGGCTCATGAATCATTGGTTACAACTGGCGCTTACTATTCCGGTGTATGTGGTGGGTATGCTTTTCTTTGGCAAAAGTGCCTGGAAAAGTCTGCGCAACAGTATGCCCAATATGAATGTGCTGATCGCGCTGGGTGCCACCGCTGCATTTGTGTACAGCCTGTACGGATCATTGACCGGTCAGCCGGAAGAGTATATGTTTTATGAAACGGCGGCCACTATTATCACGCTTGTTTTCTTTGGCAATTTCCTGGAAGATGCATCGGTAGCTTCCACGCAGCGTCAACTGCATGCACTGGCCCGTTCGCAAAAAGTAATGGCCAATATGATCGCCTTTGATGATGAACATAAAGAACAGATCTTTCCAATAGAAAACACCCAATTACGTACCGGTGACCTCGTACTGATTAAAAGCGGAGAACAGGTGCCGGCTGATTGCAAGATATTGTGGGGAGATGTGCAGGTGAACGAAGCCATCATTACCGGTGAAAGCCTTCCCGTGCATAAAATAAAAAAAGATACACTGATCGGCGGAAGCCTGATCGTGGATGGTACGGTAAAGGCGCAGGTAACGGCAGCAGGTAATGACACGGTGCTTTCCGGCATTCTGAACCTGGTAAAACAAGCACAAGGGGAAAAGCCACCAGTACAATTGCTGGCCGATAAGATCAGTGGCATCTTTATACCTGTAGTACTGATCATTGCGGGACTCACCTTCGCGATCAATTGGATCGTATTAAACGATTTTACACCCGCACTGATGCGCAGTATCGCCGTATTGGTGATTGCCTGCCCCTGTGCGATGGGTTTGGCCACTCCTGCAGCTATTGCGGTAGGATTAGGACGCGCAGCGAAAACCGGTATCTTATTCCGCAATGCAACGAGCCTGGAAACGTTTAAAGACATCAAACAAGTGGTGTTTGATAAAACAGGTACGCTGACCACCGGCAATTTTATGGTGAAACATTTTCATAGCACCATAGATGAAACTGCATTCAAAAATGCCGTATTCAGTCTGGAGAAATATTCCAACCACCCGATCGCAAAAGCTATCGCAGGTTCCTTCAAATCCGTCACCGAAATAAAATGGGCAAAGATCGAAGAAGTAAAAGGCCTGGGCATGATCGCCACTGATAAAGATGGAAATACCTGGCAGGCCGGTTCTTATCGTATGGCAGAGCAACTGACGACGGACCATTCCCATAATGTATATATAATAAAAAATGGTGCGCTGCTGGGTTGGGTGGATGTGGCTGACGAAATTCGTCCCGAAGCCAAACGCGTGATCGATTATCTGCACAGCCGGAATATAAAGACCATTTTGCTGAGTGGTGACCGTGCGGAAAAATGTAATGCCCTCGCAGCAGAACTGGGTATAGATACTGTGATTGCCGAACAAACCCCGGAACAAAAACTGGAGCAGATCACTTCACTAAATGCGATCGTACCTACTGCCATGGTGGGCGATGGTATCAATGATGCGCCGGCACTGGCCAAAGCAACGATCGGTATATCCATGAATGATGCTTCACAGATCGCTATGCAAACAGCCCAGGTGGTGCTGATGAATCATGGATTAAAGAATCTACCCACTGCACTGGGGCTGGGCCGTCATACCTATCTTACGATCAAACAAAATCTGTTCTGGGCCTTTGCTTATAATATTGTGGCCATACCTGTGGCGGCGTTTGGTTTACTCACTCCTTCTTTTGGTGCCCTGGTTATGGGATTCAGCGATGTGGTATTGGGTATTAATTCCGTGCGGCTCTTCGTGAAAAAAGTAGTGTGATGTTTATTTTTCGTTAACCCGATTTTCCGATCAATTGCAAAACAGGGTTTAACAATCCGGAGAACTGTCCGATGGCAGAATTGCCTTAATTTCACCCTTCTTCATGAAATGCCCGGTATACTTTTTACGATTCACGTTTTGCTCCCTGCTTTTTATTTTATTACTGCATGGCACCTCATTGCGCGCGCAGCAAAACTTCCTGCTCAATGGCGGCTTTGAAGACATCAATACCTGTGTGGAGTATAATGCGGAATGTGGTGTGGAGGGTTGGTTTTATTTGAAAGATGTAAAGGCTCAAATGCTGAGCAATGATGTGAATATTCAGTTGGTGGGTAATAATTCCTTCGGGCTTTTTTATTCCTGGAATGGCTATACGGCATTCACCCCGGTAATGGGTACGATACTTCCCTGCCAGCTGCAAGCCAATAAGACCTATACCTTCAGCGGGCTGATCAGTGCCAGACTGAATAACAAACTGTTGCTGCAGGCGGGCATTTGTATGGGCGAACGATTTTATGTGCCACGCAGACCTTTTTCTAATTCATTGTACCCGGACAGTATTCCCAACATAACGGCGGTACCCAACAGTAATTTCTTTCGTTTCGAATACCGCTTTGTGGCTACCGGCAAAGAGCGCTATCTCACCTTTGGCACGTATATCCGGGAAGATACGGTGGGTGCCAAAAAGAAACTGATTGGTGTGCAGACTGTGTCGCTGGTATTGGATAATTTTCAATTGGTACCAGACGATCCGCTTGAAGGGCCTTGTGCGGACTATGCGATGCGCAAAGAAAAGATATACCAGTACGATTACCGGCATAAAGAAATGGATTATTCCCTTTATGGAAAGGGAGAGTTAGCTATTAGTTTCCCGGATAATGACAGCGGGGCTATTACCCGCATCATCATTCCCCCTCCTCCGCCAAAGCCCGATACCTTGCTACTCGGCGATGTATTATTTGATTTCAATAAAGCCACGCTGAAACCATCTGCCTTAAACGTGCTAACCAATGTGTTCTTTAAAGCCGCTATTCCACAACCGGCCGACAGTATCTATGTGGAAGGCCATACTGATTCAATTGGTACCGACAAGCGAAATATCACATTGAGTGCAGAACGGTGTGAAGCGGTAAAGCAATGGCTGGTGATGAACAGCATTGCCCTGCCGGAACAAATCCGGGTAAAGCCTTTTGGTAAATCGCGGCCCATTGCCACTAATAAAACACCGGAAGGAAGAGCGATGAACAGGCGGGTGGAGTTGGTGATTTATAGAAAGCAGAAGCTATGAGCCGATTCATGAAAATATCTGTTCAAATTCTCGTTTTGTAATAGAACTAAGATTTGTATGGAAACCAAACCAAAATGGGTTTTTACTTTTTTGTCTTAACACAAAAAAGTAACAAAAAAGGTCAAGGCTTCGGAAAAATGACTAAAAATTTTGAAATAAGCCTAAACCCGGCGAACTCGCCGCCAGTTTCGTTTATTTTGGCAATACTATTGGCTCAAACAACGCCGGCTTTTTACGGCTTACTTCAAAATTTTCTTAACGTCATTTTTCCGAGGCCATCTAAAACCCCTATTGCAGAAATGATAACATATTATGATTGAATAAACTTTTAATTTACTTAACAAGGCTTTCAGATTAAATTAGGGAAAGGATATGTTTGTCTCAACATACTTTAAAACCATTTTACTATCATCTCTTTTTCCGTGTGATATGCTTTATTTTATCAATTTGAGTGATTGAAAGCAGTTTTATCCCTTTTTGTGGATTAGCAATTGGCTTAATTTTTTTACGGAAAAGCCGCTTGGCTCTTAACTGAGCTAATAATTCCTTTTGCTCCGTTTCATTTAGTTTTTGTAGCTCCCCTACTATCAGATTGATCGTATTTCTTGCTGGCATTGCTGCGATTGGTAATTTAGATTAAAAATAAAAAAATTTGTCAGCTTGAGAATTGTATTCTGAAAAGACAATCGGTTCTCTTTCGGTTTACCAAACAGAAGTTTTTTGCTGTTATTTTTGCAGCAGAACGTTCCATGATTGATATCTATACTATATTAAAACAATACTGGGGATATGATGCCTTCCGGCCCATGCAGGAGGATATCATTCAGTCGGTGCTTGCCGGCAAAGACACCCTGGCACTGATGCCTACCGGTGGCGGCAAATCGCTTTGCTACCAGGTGCCGGCCATGCAGTTGGATGGTTTATGCCTGGTCATATCCCCCCTGATTGCCCTGATGAAAGATCAGGTGGAAAATTTGCGCAGAAAAAACATCACCGCTTATGCCATTTACTCCGGCATGAGCTGGAAGCAGGTGAAACAAACTTTTGAAGTGGTTACACAAAGCAACTGCCGGTTTTTATATGTATCGCCGGAGCGGCTGGAAACGCCTCTGTTCAAAGAATACCTGCCGGGAATGAATGTGCAGCTTATAGCGGTGGATGAGGCGCATTGCATCTCGCAATGGGGCTATGATTTTCGTCCGCCGTATTTACGGATCGCCGCACTGCGGGAAGAATTGCCGGGCGTACCGGTACTGGCCCTTACCGCATCTGCCACCCCGGAAGTGCAGGAAGACATTTGTGATAAGCTGTCGCAACTGCCGGGAACTAACAGTCATGCACAACCGAAAAAAGACTGGCAGGTATTCCGGCAATCCTTTGAACGGCCCAATCTTTCATACAGTGTGTTCCGGGTGGACAGCCGAATTCATAAAACGCTGGAGATATTGAAAAAAGTACCCGGCACATCCATTGTGTATTGCAAAAGCCGGAAGCGTACCAAAGAGATCAGCGACCTGCTGCAATTGCAGGGCATTGCCGCCGATTATTACCATGCCGGCCTTTCACAGGAAGACCGGAATAAAAAGCAGGAAGCCTGGATCGCCGACCGCACCCGGGTGATCGTGTGTACCAATGCATTTGGCATGGGTATTGACAAACCGGGTGTGCGTACTGTTATTCATGCCGATATACCCGACTGCCTGGAAAATTATTATCAGGAGGCCGGTCGTGCGGGCCGTGATGGGAAAAGCGCTTATGCAGTACTGTTATACAACGATACAGATCTGGTGGATCCCGAAGAGATGGCCGCCATGCGTTTTCCTTCGTTGAGTGATATCCGCAGTGTATATCAGGCCGTGGCCAATTATCTGCAGGTACCTGCGGGATCGGGTCAGGGTCAGTATTTTGATTTTGATATCAGCGATTTTCTGGTCAAATTCAAACTGGCCGGACATACTACCACCTACGCCCTGAAAGCGCTGGAGCAGGATGGATGGATATCTTTTAATGAGCAGGTATTTGTACCATCACGGGTGGTGTTCACCACTGATAAAAAGTCCCTCTATTCTTTTGAAGAAGCGCAACCGGCACTGGAACCCTGTATTAAAATGCTGCTCCGCTCCTATGAAGGGATTTATGATATGCCGGTATTTATTTCAGAAAAAATGCTGGCCGGTTTATTGAAGACCGATGCCGATACCATAAAAAAACAATTGACTTTTCTACACACACAGGGCATCATAGCCTACGATCCCCAAAAAGACAGTCCGCAAGTGTATTTTATCCGTGCCCGTATTCCTGCCGAAGAATTGCAGATCGATATGACGGGTTACCAATCGCGCCGAAAGCAATACTTACTGCGTGTACAGCAAATGCAGGACTTCGTAAAAGATGAAACACGTTGTCGCAGCCGGGTGATCGGTCAGTATTTCGGAGATGCCGCTATGAAAGCCTGTGGCATATGTGATAATTGCCTCCGGCAAAAACGCAGTGTTCTCAGTCAGGAAGAATTTACTGCCATACAACAGCAAATTTCAAGTACGCTAACGGCAGCACCTTTATCGATAAAAGAATTGTGTGCCAAACTGAATCATATCCCCACGGAAAAATTCATGAAAGTACTGGCCTTCTTACAGGAGGAAGGTAAAATAAAGATGAACAGCAGCGGGATGCTGGAGTGGGGTAAATAATAAGTAAAAGGTAGCTATGTCTTTTTTCGGAAGCCAATTAGACTACTTACAATCACTACACCCCTCACCCCAACAACACCACAATCCTATCCGGCTCATACTTCACCTTTTTTATCTTTTGCATTCTGTGTTGTTCTATCTGGCTTAGTATTGAATCGGGTAATTTAGCAGAATGCAATTTCATGTATTCACGAAAAGCCCAGGCGCTTGATTTTGCCTGTAATTTTCGGATTTGTTTATTTTTTCTCCTCTTTTTGCTTTTCATGGGTAAAATTATTAATTGATTTAAATTTATACTTTTATATGTTTTTAAAACATTTTAATATAGAGTTTGTAAACTTTTTTGAGTCTGCCTTTTCAGATCACCCGGAGGGATAAATAGCAAATTGAAAAGTTGATAAATTCGCCTGATGGCTAAAAAAAATTATAACCGGTTGAAAGTAATATTGGCGGAAAAAGAAACCACTAATAAAGTGCTGGCCATTAAATTAAAAACTACTGCTGCCACCGTTTCCCGATGGTGTACCAATGATGCACAACCATCCCTGGAAAAACTTTACCAGATCGCGGATGTGCTGAATGTGGATGTGCGGGATTTGCTCGTTCCGAATAAAAAATAATTACATAGATGGTGTTATCGGCTTCGTAAGCGCCCATCTGACAGCTATCGGGTGTCGGCTGCTATGCGCATAGTAACGTTCAACCTGACACGGGCAGGTAAGACATTATCAAAAGGGAATTAATTCTTCGTATCTGCCCAACGTCGGCTGCTCCACACATATCTGTCCAAAGCCAGACATGGGCAGGAACTAATTACAAAGTAGAAGTTATCGGCTTCGTTAGCGCCCATCTGACAGCTATCGGGTGTCGGCTGCTATGCGCATAGTAACGCTCAACCTGACACGGGCAGGTAAGTCAATATCAAAATGAGATTAATGCTTCGTTTCTGCCCAATGTCGGCTGCTTCACATATAGCCAGACAGGAGCAGGAAATATCTTTGAGGGGTTTTGCCCTTCGTAATTGCCCAACGTCGGCTGCTCCACACATACCAATGCACAGCCAGACATGGGCAGGAAATAATCGAGAGGGATTTATTTTCCAATTTGCCCAACTTCGGCTGCTCCACACTTACCCAGACAGGAGCAGGAAATAATTCACCACAAATATCAAAACAAACTCTTCCTTCTGCTTCTGCCACCCAATCCCAGTACGCCCAGTAAGGTGCGTACAATGGTATTACCGGCGGTGCGGGTCATGCTTTTTACAGTGGGGTTATCGAAAAAGCCTTTCTCTTTTTTCGCCGGTGTCTTCTTTTCTTCTTTCTCCTCTGCTTTCTGTTCTTCATCCTGTTGTTTTTCCTTTGCATCCCGCTCTTCCGCTTCCTGCAGTTTGCCGGTCAGTATTTCATAGGCACTCTGGCTGTCTATCACCTGGTTGTACTTGGGTGCTATTTTGGATTGTGCTACCAGCGCATCTATTTCCGTTTCGGTCAGTATATCCATCCTGCTTTGGGGCGGGCGGATCATACAATGCACCAATGGAGTGGGGATCCCTTTTTCATTGAGTATTGTAACCAGGGCTTCGCCTGTTCCCAATTGTGTGATGAGGTCTTCGGTTTTATAAAATTCCGTTTCGGGATAGTTCTCCGATGTTTGTTTAATCACTTTACGGTCGGCAGCAGTAAATGCACGGAGAGCATGCTGCACTTTCAATCCCAATTGGGCCAGTACCGGTGCCGGTATGTCCATCGGATTTTGTGTACAGAAATAAATACCCACGCCTTTGGACCGGATCAGTTTGATGATGGTTTCAATTTGCTGCAACAGGGCATCGCTCGCTTCCTGAAATATGAGATGAGCCTCGTCAATAAACAATATCAGTTTGGGTTTATCCATATCCCCTTCTTCGGGGCTGGTAGCATATAATTCAGCCAATAATTGCAACATAAACGTGGAAAAGAGTTTGGGTCGATCCTGCAGGTCAGTCACCCGTACGATGGATACCACGCCCCTCCCATCTTCACTGATGCGCATGAGATCGTCCACTTCAAAACTTTTTTCACCAAAGAATACATCTGCACCCTGTTGCTGCAGTTCGATCACTTTACGTAAAATAGTACCCGTGGAGGAAGTGGATATTTTTCCATACTCTTTTTCCATTTCCTTTTTTCCTTCATCACTTACAAACTGCAATACTTTGATAAAATCTTTCAGGTCGAGCAGCGGCAATTTTTTGTCATCACAGTATTTAAAGATCATGGCTACAAATCCGCCCTGTGTATCGTTGAGGCCAAGTATTTTCGAAAGCAATACGGGGCCAAACTCACTAACGGTAGCCCTTAAGCGCGATCCTTTCTGATTGCTGAGTGTGAGCAGTTCTACCGGACAGGCCTGTGGTTTGAATTCCACCCCTATTTTCTGGCAGCGGTCGGTGATATTCCCGTTTACCGTACCAGCGGCTGCAATTCCGCTCAGGTCTCCTTTTATATCCATCATTAATACCGGCACACTGGCATTGCTCAATCCTTCGGCCAGCATTTGCAGGGTTTTGGTTTTTCCGGTTCCTGTTGCCCCTGCTATCAGCCCGTGCCTGTTCATGGTCTTTAGTGGTATCAGTACATCTGCGCCGGGTATTACGGCTCCATCGAGCATTGCGCCTCCGATTTTGAAGCACTCTCCTTTGAAAGTATAGCCGGCTTTGATGGTGTCGGTGAATTTTGTAGTGTCTGACATTGGTTGTAAGTTATAAGTGGTAAGTTTTAAGTTGTAGGTTGTAAGTTTTAAGTAGTAAGTTTTAAGTAGTAAGCTTGCCTGCAGGCAGGTTTTTAGTTTTAGGTTTGGGTTTGTTTGGGAATGAACTACTGGGGTTAGTACCTCACTATTTCCAGGGCGATCTTCCAGCCGGTTTTTTCGCAACGCCATATCCGGAAAAAGCTTTCTGTTTTGCCGTTCACAGTGGCTGATCCATACACATAGCCCAAATCGGTGCCTGCTGATACATTCCAGCCCTCCATTTTATATTGAATTGCTGATGGCGTGTCATTCACCAATTTCTTTTGGTCAGCTTCGGTTACAGCGGGCTGATGCTTGTTCCGCAATAAAATACTTTCTGATGATAAAAATTGTTCCCTGCCTTTTTTTTTATTTTTCGTCCAGGTACGTACATACTCATTCTCTGCTGCAATCATGGGAAAAATATGGGCGATGGCCGTCCGGCTATCGGATTGTTTTGGCGGGTTCAGTTTTGTAAAGATTGTATCGGCATCAGCAGGTAAGTTATCCACGCCCAGATCTACCAGAAATTTCCACTCACCATCTGTGGTACGATACCAGACGGTGGCAAAATATCCTCTTGCCAAAATGCTGTCCGTTGCGGATGGGCGAAAGGTCCACGGACCGGTGGTATAGCCAAAGTCTCCCGTGAGAGAAACCTCTGCCCGATTCGGCCTCCATTCCAGAACGGACGTATTTTTTTCCCGTACTTTCCAGTAATCATGGGCTTTTACCGCTTTGCCATTATCGAACATGATACTGGTACTGTCTGTATACTGGAGAAAGGCTTCTTTCGTGCTGTGTGCGATCGAAAAGGCTGCAAAACTTTTTTCAGCATTGATCATCTCATTCAATCCTGTTTGTGCGGGTGCAGCATTCAGCAAAAGGATAAATCCAAACAGCAGTGTATTCTTTTTGATCATAGACTAAAACTGAACCGGGGTCAGTAAATCAAATGTACAATCCTTTTCAGATAAGGTGTATAACAATTCCCCACTGCTGAACCGTTATTTTCATTGGTAAACAGCTAGAGTTCTTCTTCCCTTTCCAGCATCAATACGGCGCCCTGCGGCACGATAAAATACTTTTCGTTCTCGTACATCACTTCGGTGGCTCCGCTCACGAGGAAAATGGCCAGATCACCTTCCTTCGCCTGGAGGGGCACATATTTCACCTGTTCTTCTTCGCCTTTCCAGCTTTCATTTTCTACGGGTATTGGAATGGCATAGCCGGGTCCGGTTTTGATCACATATCCCTGCTGTACTTTCTCTTTTTCCTGCACCCCGGGTGGCAGGTACAAACCGCTGGCTGTACGCTCGTCCGGCCGGGTGGGTTTGATGAGCAACCGGTCGCCGATCACGATCAGTTTTTTGAGGCGATTGTCGGGTGTGATATGCATGGCACAGTTTTTTATTGTATTACTATATCCCGCAGAAAACGGGAAAAGTGAAAGCAAAAGTAGCGTGCAAACAGTATGGAACGATAATGTTTTAACAAAATATTGCTTCCCGATGCTTGTACTCCCGAAATGCTTTAACTTTATTTGTCATCAGACCTCCACTAGAAATTCCCGGTGTAACTAACCGGGCGATGGAACAGGGCTGAAAACGACAGAACAAGAATTAAAACAAACAGAAATGGACACCAAGAAACCTAAAATTTTGCTTTGTGAAGATGATCCGAACCTCGGAAGTGTGCTGAAAAATTATCTCGAACTGAATGATTACGATGTAACCCTGGAAAGAGATGGCCGGCTGGGTCTGGCTGCTTTTCAGCGTGAAAAATTCGATCTCTGCCTGCTGGATGTAATGATGCCGAATATGGACGGATTTACGCTGGCTGAAGAGATCCGGGATGTGGATCCCGACATTCCCCTGTTTTTCCTGAGTGCTAAAACCATGAAGGAAGATGTGATTCAGGGTTATAAGCTGGGTGCGGATGATTATATCACCAAACCATTCGACAGCGAAGTGTTGCTGCTGAAAATAAAAGCGATCCTGAAACGGAATGAAGAGCAGAATAAAGAAAGTGAGAACAAAGAATTTGATCTCTCCTCTTATCACTTCAATCCCAAATTGCGTCAGCTTACCCATAAGGGCATTACGCAAACACTTTCTCCCAAAGAAAATGAGTTGCTGAAAATGCTGGCGGAGCACCTTAATGATCTGCTTCCCCGCGAACAGGCGTTGAAAAAAATATGGGGCAGTGATACCTATTTCAACGGACGCAGTATGGATGTGTATATTGCCAAGCTGCGCAAATACCTGAAAGACGACGAGAAGATCGAGATCGTGAATATCCACGGTAATGGCTTCCGCCTGGTGGTACAGTAATACACTGATCCTAAAAATTAACTACAGGGCTAAACAATTTGTTTGGCCCTTTTTTTGGCCCTTATCAGCAGCAGCAACAACAATGCGCCAGCTCCTATTGCCCCCCATAACCAAATCGATCTGTTGGTATGTGTGATGGTAATTTTGGTATGATCGGGGCCAATGAATACAAATCCAGCCCAGTAATACGGCGAATATTTATCCGCTGAAAGTCCCGGTTGTAAATAGTTCAGTTTGGCCTGGTGCAAGTCAGCGGAGTACCCGGCTTCTGCGGTATGTTTATAAAAATTGCTGAACAACGTGGCCGCCGATTGATCATTCATATTCCAGAGGCTGGTAATGATATTTCCTGCCCCGGCATAATAAAATCCTCTGGCCAGGCTCATGGGCCCTTCGCTCTCTTCTATTTTACCGATACCTGTCTGGCAGGCACTTAATACCACCAGGCTGGCATTGGTACGAAGGGCATAGAGTTCATCGAGGTACAATGCGCTGTCTGCAAATTCAATTTGTGCAACGGCACCGCTGCTGTCTGCCCTTGCGTGGGAAGCGATATGGACTATACCTGCATTAGCAAACGATTTTCTGAAGGCCGCCACGCTGGCCTTTTCCTGTTGATAGACGGTGGTGTGCGAACGGTTGATACCCGCCACTTCATCTTTTGTATAAGGTAAAGGAGCTAATCCCCGGGGCGACGAAGCAAAGACAGGTGCAAATACCGCAATATTATTGCTGTTGTATATCAATTGTTGTTGCCGGAGCATGGCGGTGACAGAATACCCATAGCTGGTTTCATATTTTTTAAGGAGGTAATTCCATGTTTGCAAATTGTTGCCGGAAGTGATTTGGGTGATCAGTGCATCAAATGGGAGTACGGATAATTTATCGTCGGTGATAATCAGCAGTTTGGTGCCGGAGAAATTTTGCAGGCTGGGTTTAAGCCAGGTTTCGTACACCTTGTAAGCAATTTGCTGGTATCCTTTCGGATCATTGAGGATGGCTTTTTTATCGTTGAAATAATAAAGAAAAGAATCTACTGAAGCCAAATTGTTATTGCCGATCCTGGTAAAGCGGTATTCATCTCCGGGCAAAATTGCGAATGCATAAGATACCGCGTCTCCTACAAAATATTCCAGCAACGCAGTGTCGCGGGCATGCGTCAGCCTGTGGGCAAAAGATATATCGATGCTGTCTTCCGTTTCCAATGACTGCTTGTAGCGTTCGTTGGTATGCGACAATTCCGTGAGTATGAATTGCCATTTTTGTTCGGTGACTTTTAAAGTCGAGTCCCATTGCTGCACGAGCTTTTTATCACCGGCTGTGATAGCTTCGTTATAGTTTTTCTTTACGAATGCCATTTCAAAGCGAAGACCTTGTTCCTTCTTAATATTGGTATCGTTTTGAACCAGGCGGGAGGCGGCCATATTCCTGCGGATCGACTCCAGCAATACGACAGCTTTATTTCTTTCAGCAAAACGAAATGCTTTATTGATCCAGTTTTTATCATTGGTAGCGGTGTATAATTGATAACAAAGTCCGATCGCTTTTTCACTTCTTCTCCGGCTTTCCCTGAGCATGCGTATGCGTGAGTCATCATAAGAAAAGCTGAGCAGCAGTTTTCGCTCCACTTCAAAGGCCAGTTCATAGCAATTCACTGCTGTTTGCCAATATTTGTTTTGCTGATCAGTCGGATAATAACGGGTCAACCATTCTGCTTTGGCATCCAGGGCTTCCATGATAGTGTTCTCTGCGTATAGATCTGCTTTCTTTGGCAACGAGAAGCGGTCTGTTGTATCGATGCTGCAAACGGTAAACAGGGCTTTATTGATATTGCGTTCATCGGATAAAGCAATATACTCCGGGCGACAAAAGGTAAGGAGTAATTTACCTATTTCTCTGACCCGGAAGGTGCGGGAATATTCTGTTGCCAATGCAATGGCCTTTTGTAAAAAATGGTTACGGGCTGGAATTTCGTTTTTGCCATCGGCTATTTTTGCTTTTGTAAGCTGATTAGTGTACCGCCACTGCAGAATATCATCCATTGTTCTAAACGAATCCAGCAACTGTTCGGAGATTTTTACATATATGGAAGCTGAATCCAGTTTGCGAATGTCTGCAAAGACAGCAGCAAGTGTAGCATGGAGTTTGCCTTTCCCATAGTCCGAGCTTTTAGCTATCTGTATACCTTTCTTAAAAATACTGATTGCGGAATCATACTCTCCTTTCTCAGCAAAAAAAATTCCCAGGTTTACATAAGCGGCATCCAGCAGCTGAGCTTCCTGTAGTTTTTCAGCAAGGGCCATGTGTTGGTTCCTCAAATTCAAGCTCAGGCTGAAATCGCCCAGTCTGTTATAAATACTGGCAAGCCGATTATAGGTCATTGTTTCCTGGCGAAGCCGGTCATACCCGATTGTGTGCGCCAGTAATACTACTTTTTCAAAATCATTGCGGGCAGCAAGGTAATTTCGGGCCTCATCATAATCATACCCCCGGTTATAATAAGCATCCCTCAGCAGTATTTTACCAGTATCGGATTGCAAGTTCGGTTCCAGTTGAATAATACTGTCTAATAACCGATCATTGAAAATATCATGCTCCGCCAGACTATCATACAAAGACAGCCAATGGGCAGCAGCAATGATGAGCGTGTCTTCATTACTTTTGCCTGTTGGCTGTACTGTATTTTTTTGTTTGCAAGAAAACAACAGGATTGTACTTACCAGTAGCAAAACCGGAAATCGGATAATGGCAAACAAGTTTATCCGTTGCCTTACCTGATCTTTCTGAAAAGTCTGCAAATCCATCTTTTCAAAAAGCATTTGTACTGGCATATACAGTGTTTATTGTAATAATCTTTATATTCCTTCACTGTAAATTTAATCACATTCGTGCGAATGGTTTCAATCGCTTTTACAAAGTTGATCTCTCCCCATGCCGTGATGGTGTCTTCAGGTTGCAGGTCTCTTAATCGCTTGATGGTTTGTGTATTGAATCCTATTGCACCCCGCGTGGAGGGATGACCATACGGTATTGAATTGGTGCCTTTTAACTCACCTTCAAAAGAAAAGGTGGTGGTACCCGCCTCCGGTTCCGGCACTAATGTTCTTGTAGCGGGAGACATTTGCCTATCGCCGGTTGGAGCATAGGTTCTGCCCGCGTAAACCGGGTTATGAAGAGTGCCTGTATTTTGCAGGGTACTCAGGCTGAAGAAAAATTTTACATTCACATTCGTTTCATCCCCTTGACCTGTATTCTCAAAATTCACCCGAAAGGGGGCTGCAATTTGACTATTGCGTACGGAACTTCTGCTCGGATACGTGCAGCGGCGGGAAATACAGGCTTTGCAAAACTCGACTGTAATATTGTTCGGATCGTGTGAAGTAAGTACGGCAAGTGATATATTGGCAAGTGGTGCTTCTTTCTTATGATACAAACTACTATCCTTAAATAAATAAATGGTGGTCTGTTGATTCAATGCAAGCCCTTTTCCGGGTCTCACCCTGATAAAAAGATTAGGCACAGTTCCGGTATTTTTGATTTCCAGTTTGCCATAGTTCCCTTCTGATCCAAGATAGGACATACGCATATCAGGGCCGGGCATAAAATTGTCCGGGTCGAATACGGTTTTGTCGAACATCAGTATTAAGTGGCTAGTTAGCGGTATGGATTTATAATTGACCACTAAAGTAACAAGGTCATCTTCCACGATCTCGCCGGGAAAGGCCAGAAGGAATGAGGAATTATCGGTGATGGGAGCGCCGGGGGTGGAGGATTTTGCACTTAGCATCTGTGGGGCACTTCTCCGGGGTCCGCCGCCATCATAGATCTTGGTTACTTCTGCTACGGCCTGATATACATTGGTAGTAGCATATTGGTAGGGAATCTTTATCGGCGTATCGTCATCAGGACGAATCACTTTCGAGATAAAATTACCATCCCCCGTCTGGATGAAAATGGCAAGGCCTGGCTTACCATCCATCGCATCCGCATCGGTACTGTAATTGAGATTGACACTATAGCCGGAGATCCAAAATCCGTCTGCCGAGTAAGAAACGATGATATCTTTAATACAATATTTATCCTTGTTACCATTGTAGCCAGGACATTGGCTATTGACATATTCGGTGAAACAAAAAAGTGAAATCAAAACGAGTATGAATTGTTTTTTCATAACTAAATTTTTATACGGTAAATAATTTTTATATCCGGGTTATCCTAAAACAATTGACTACTTGAATTGATCTCAATTGCTCTAATCAGTTAACCAGGTTTCCCTTTACGCCATCGGGCAGTAAAAGGATTGAAAAGGGGAAGTGTATCGGATTACTTTACAGAAAGGACCACCAGTGTTCCGGAATTTTTATCCACCCGGAACCACGCCGTATCCGCACGCAGCAATTTTGCACAGGCTGCACTGCCGGATTGAATCATAATATCGTTAAAAAAACTGCAACTGCCCTCTTTTTTTTTCACCAATGCCTGATCATTCATCCGCAATGGCAGACTGAAGCTATCGGTGGACCATTTTTTCTGTACCATCTTTGTCAACCGGTAGCTTACCGATGAGGCATCTGCTGCCGGTTTCATTTGTTGTACCGGTTCCGCTTCCAGGGTGTACCAATAACCCCACTGATAGGTAAAGCCCTCAATGGTATCGTAAAAATATTCTGGCGACTGCCCTTCTTTTTCTACCCGCATACAAAGGCGTACATCTTCACCGGTGCAGGGCACTTTGTAAGGGTATATTTTCAACTTCATGTTTGCGGTATTGGTGCGGGATGTATGCCCGCAGGAAAAACTGCTAAATAGTGAAATCAGGATGATGAAATAAACAGAGGAACGCATATGATAAGTTTTAAACAGCATCCCGCAACTAATACGGGATGCTGTGATGAATGATGATTCGTTAACGCCTCATATACTGCAGAGATGCGTTGGGGCGGCCCACATAACAGGTTTTGGTAAACCCGTATTTGCGTATCATGGCCACAGCCTGTTCTGCTTCTGCCCGATTGGGGAACATAAACATGCGGCTCGCTCCGTCTGTAAGTAAGTACTGGCTTCCTTCCTGCCGTATGGAAAGCGTGGCGGGATTGAAACTGATACAATCTTCTCCCGGCATGGCTCCGGAGGGAGATACTGCACCGCGTAACATATACTTGAATGAGGGATTGGGCCTTCCCACATAACAACTTTGTGTGAGTTGATAAAACCGGATGATGCGGGCGATCTTTTCTGCTTCCGCTCTGTTTGGTGCGGAGAACAATGAACTGTTTCCATCTATCACCAACCATAATGCCCCACTTTGCCGGATGGTGATATTGCCGGGATGTATTTTGATACAATCCTCTTTGCAAGGTCCCGGACGATAGAGATAATTGATCGCCTGCCTGTCTTTGGTGCTGAGCCCATTGCGCTGACCGATAACAGTGGCCGCCGTACCCGGGGGTGTTTTTATATCAATGGTATTATTGCCATTCTTAGAAAAAGCGGTTTTACCATAATGCATGATCGAACCATAATCATACACACCGATATCAATTCCATCTGATACATGTTTATCAAAATTATGCTCCCTGCCTGCCTGGATATTAGCCCAGCGGATAATGATATAATTGTCTCTGTCTTCGCGGCTCTGTTCATGCCAAAGACCTGCCGCATGTAATATTTCATGAGCTACGCTTCCCTGGCTGCATCCGCCGATGGTAATATCCTGTCTTCCGCCCTGTTTGCCCACATAGGAGGCACATCCGCTTCCGCTCACAAACTGTATATAGTCGGTCTGATTGGTCCGGGGTACCAAGCAAAGATTGGTGGTGCTTTGTACATGGTTAATTGCCCATAAAATTTCGGCCCGTTGCGGGTGTCCGGCAGATATTACATAAGGAATGGTGGAGTTGGGCCAGCGATAGGATGCTCCGTCTCTTGCCACGGCATCTTCCCCTTCGAAGCTCACCAGCGAACCAAGAATAATATCGCCTTCATAGATCAGCAGGTTGTCGATAACTTCCGCATTGATCTTTTGTGGTTTGGCACTGAATGGCAGCGTAACGGTAAATTCGCGTTTTACAGCAGCGCTCATGTCCCGTTTATACATTTCCTGTGTTTTGCCGGGGATGCTAAGCAGGCAGGCAGCTAATAATGCAAAGAATGCCTTTTTAAATAAGTGTGTCTTTTTCATAATGGTTTGTTTTGATTTAGAATAGGTTTTACACCTATATCCGGCTATCACCTTTTTTGTTACCATTATTTTTCTATATTTATAAAACAGGCCACATGCATCCAGACCAACGATATATAACTGCTTTGTTAACCAATGACCGTCAATTGATTGAGGATATTTATAAAAAATATTCCGGAAAGATTCGTTGGATGATCCTGCAAAACAATGGGGATGAGACCGATGCGGCCGATATTTTTCAGGAGAGCCTGGCAGCTATTTACCAAAAGGCAGTAAAACAGGATTTTATTCTCACCTGCCCTTTTGAATCCTTTCTGTACCTGGTTTGTAAAAACAAATGGATCAATGAGCTGAATAAGCGGAAAACCCGTAACGTAACATTTACTGAAGATGCCGGATATAGTATTGGCGAAGACAGTATACAGCAGGCCGCTTTGGTACTTCAGCAGGAAGAACGAAAGAATCTGCTGGAGCAAAAACTGGAGGAACTGGGCGAAGGTTGCCGGAAACTATTGCAATTGAGTTGGAGCGGTAAAGCTATGGATGAAGTAGCCAGCCTGCTGAATGTGACCTATGGATATGTGCGAAAGAAAAAAAGTGAGTGCATGGCCAAACTGATCAACCTGGTAAAAAATGCGCCGCAGTTTAACGCTTTAAAATGGTAACCCTTGCAAAACGATATGTTTGAAAAAATAGAATCATACCTCAATGGTGAACTGGCGGGAGAAGAACTGCAACAGTTTGAAGCGCAGTTGGCCGCTGACCCGGCATTAAGGGAGCAGCTTCTGTTATATCAAAATATTGAGTCCGAAATGAAACAGCAGCATATAGGTAAGGAGGGTGAAACACAACTTCGGCAAACACTGACGGAGCTGAACAGTCAATATTTTACCTCTTCCGGTACATCGGCTGAGGTGATCTCCATCAAGTCGCGGAAGAGGTATATCTGGCCTGCCGCTGCCGCTGCTATATTGATCGTATGTATGGTTGGATATTGGTTGGTGTTCAGGCAGGGTGATACGGATAAAAAATTATACGCCCGGTATGCTGTTCATCAGCCGATTTCACAGCAACGTGGTGCAGGCGACAGTTCACGTTTATTGCAGGAAGCTATTGTGTTTTATAATCAGAAAGAGTATATCAACGCGCTGCCCGGTTTGTTGCAATACACCGATAAAGACCGGAGTGACGGAGAATTAATATTGGCCGCGGGTATATGTGAACTGGAAACGGAAAGGTATCCGGAAGCACTGAATACATTTGATTATCTGGCGGCGAATCATCCCGTATTTGTCAATCAGGCCATCTGGTATAAAGCCCTGGTATATCTGAAAAAGAAAGATATACCTGCTTGCAAGAAACTGTTGCAGTCCATCCCGGCTAATGCTGATACCTATAAGAAAGCGCAGGAGCTCTTTCAGAAATTATAAGTTCAGGAAAATAAGGTGCCGGGGCCTGATCCGGGTACTTTGCCCAGGTGGCTATAGGCTTTGGCTGTGGCTTCGCGGCCGCGGGGCGTGCGCTGAATGAATCCTTCCTGTATTAGAAACGGCTCATATACTTCTTCGAGTGTACCGGCTTCTTCGCCTACGGCTGTCGCAATAGTGGTAATACCTACCGGCCCTCCTTTGAATTTATCAATAATGGTAGACAGGATGCGGTTATCCATATCATCGAGCCCATGTTCATCCACTTTCAATGCATTGAGTGCGTGTTGGGTGATTCCAAAATCGATAGCCCCATCATTGAGTACTTGTGCAAAATCGCGAACGCGACGTAATAATCCATTGGCGATACGTGGTGTACCCCTGCTGCGGCGACCGATCTCTTCTACGGCTTCATTGGTAATGGATACCTGTAGAATACCGGCAGCCCTTGCGATAATCTTGTTCAGTACATCGGCTTTATAATATTCAAGTCTTGATTTGATGGCGAAACGGGAAAGCAAAGGAGCCGTAAGTAAACCACTTCGGGTGGTGGCGCCGATCAGTGTAAAGGGATTGAGATTGATTTGAATACTGCGGGCATTGGGGCCGCTGTCGATCATGATATCAATCCGGTAATCCTCCATGGCAGCGTAGAGGTATTCTTCCACTACGGTACTCAGCCGGTGAATTTCGTCGATAAATAAAACATCATTGGGTTCCAGACTGGTAAGGAGCCCCGCAAGATCACCGGGCTTTTCAATCACCGGGCCTGAGGTCTCTTTAATGCTCACTCCCAGTTCATTGGCCACAATACGGGATAACGTTGTTTTGCCCAATCCGGGTGGGCCATGAAAAAGAACGTGATCCAGCGCTTCTCCCCGCATTTTAGCCGCCTTGATAAAGATGCGCAGGTTCTCGATGATCTGATCCTGGCCGGCAAAATCCGCGATCTGCGAGGGGCGTATTGTATTTTCAAACAATACTTCCGCCGCTGATAAATTCTCTTTTCCCGTACTCAGATTAGGATTCGCCATGCTGTAAAATTAAGATTTGCATCCGGGACGGTTTTAAAAAATATTTTGCATTTTATTTGTATATACAATTATAAAGTCTTTATCTTTGAATTCGCATGAAGACTTCCGAAAGTAAATATTGTCAGTGCATGTATTTTACGGCCAATGCCCTGGCCCGTAAAATAGAGAAACTGGCCCAGCAAAGCCTGAGCGCGGTGGATCTTTCGCCCAGCCATGCCTATTTACTGATGATGGTGCTGCAGGAACCGGGTGTACAACCTTCTGTACTGGCTGATCATTTGCAATTACAACCCAGTACTATTACAAGGCTCATTGAAAAACTGGAAGAAAAGAAGCTGGTGGTGCGTACTACAGAAGGCAAAACAACCAATGTATATCCTTCGCCGAAAGGAAAAGAGATACAACCCAAATTGAAGGACTGCCTGCATGAATTCTATACCAGTTATGCGTCCATTTTAGGCAAGGAGGAAAGTGCCCGGCTGGTGCAAAACATGGGAAAAATGGCAGACAAACTGGAAGCTTAATTTTTTTTATTCAACACTTGTATATACAATAATAAACATTAAAACAAAAAACATGAAGTATGTAATTACAGGTTCGCTGGGCAATATCAGCAAACCGCTGACTGAGAAACTGATTGAGGCCGGACATGATGTAACCGTTATTACCAGTAAAGAATCCAACCGGGCGGGTGTAGAAGCACTGGGTGCAAAAGCAGCCATTGGTTCTGTGGAAGATGCCGCATTTATTCTTTCTGCATTTGAAGGGGCCGATGCCGTTTACCTGATGATCCCTCCAAAATGGGAAGTGGCTGACTGGCTGGGCTATCAGCAACAAGTAGCTGACAACTATGTGGCGGCTGTTCAAAAACATGGTATCAAACATGTGGTTGAACTGAGCAGTATCGGTGCGCATATGCGCAAAGGCGCCGGCCCTATCGACGGGTTGGGATACCTGGAAGAAAAACTGGGTACCGTATCCGAAACTGCAGTAAAATTTTTACGCCCCTCCTTTTTCTATACCAATTTCTTTGCGATGATACCCCTGATCAAAGGCATGAATATCATGGGCAGCAATTATGGTAATTCGGATGAGAAAATGGTGCTGGTACATCCTGCTGACATTGCGGATGCTGCTTTTGAAGAGTTAAATTCACTTTCATTTTCCGGTCATACTGTTCGATATATCGCAAGTGATGAGCGCCATCCTTCCGAAGTAGCGGCTGTTTTGGGTAAAGCAGTTGGGAAACCGGAACTGCCCTGGGTACCCTTCTCCGATGAACAATCATTGGAAGGTTTGAAAGGGGCAGGTCTTTCTGCTGTAATTGCGGAAGGATATACTTCTATGGGGGCTTCTATCCGCAACGGTAAAGTACAGGAAGATTACTGGAAACAACGTCCTGCTGTTTATGGTAAAATAAAACTGGAAGATTTCGCCAAAGAGTTTGCAGCCGTATATAATCATCAATAATTAATAAACTAATGATTTTCATATGAAAACAGGAATAATCGGTTCAGGTATTGTAGGCCAGACGCTGGCCAAAGCATTTTTTGAAGAGGGGCACACAGTACAACTGGGTACACGGAATATAGCGAAGGAAGAAGTAGTTCAATTTAAAGCGGCCAACCCCGGGATTGCCATTGGCACGTTTGCAGAAACAGCGCAACAAAATGATCTCCTCGTATTGGCCACTGCGGGATCGGTAACGGAAGAAGCGATCCGGCTGGCGGGTATTGAAAACTTCAAAGGCAAAGTGGTGATCGATGCCACCAACCCCATTGCAACAGCTCCGCCCGTGAATGGTGTGCTGCAATTTTTTACCGGCCCGAATGAATCATTGCTGGAAAAATTGCAGGTGCTTTTACCTGAAGCAAAATTGGTAAAAGCATTCAGTTGCGTGGGCAATGCACAAATGTATAAACCTTCTTTTGCAGGCGGGCCACCCACCATGTTCATTGCTGGAAATGATGATGATGCCAAACATACGGTTACGGATATACTCACATCATTTGGATGGGAAACAGAAGATATGGGCAAAGCAGAAGCAGCGAGGGCCATCGAGCCTTTATGTATTCTCTGGTGTCTTCCGGGTTTTACCAAAAACCAATGGGGACATGCCTTTAAGTTGTTGAAAAAATAAGGGCGGGTCATCCCTCATGCATGACCATTTATTAGAGCAGCATCATTTTACTTATTAAGTAGGATGGTGCTGCATTTGTAATATCCATTCCGGGTCCGGGCAATTGGCCAGGTATTGTTCCCGTTCCGAATATTTGCATACGCCGGGATAATCCCCTTTCCAATCAGCAATATCCTGTATCAGTTGTAAATGCAGGTGAGGCGGCCAGTATCCGTTCTCATCGGGTGGCCCCAGCCATGCGAAAATCTCACCCTTAGGTATATGCGCATTTTCATGTTTGCCTTCGAGTGATGAATGGGATAGATGTCCATAGAGGCTGTAAAAAGTTAACCCATCCAGCGCATGTTGCAGTATGATCGTGCCGCCATAATCTCCTTTCCTATCGTTGTTGGCAAAACTATGAATGGTTCCATCCAGTGGTGCCATTAGAGGCGTACCGGCTTTGCCCCAGATATCAGTTCCGATATGGAGTCGCCGGGGTTCATCTTCTTTATTTATTCCATCAAATACCCGGCTGGTTTTGTATACGGTCCGGTGCTCATTATACCCGCCAATGCCATAACGGGCTCCGGCCTTTTCAATTTCCCGATCGATATATGTGGAAAAAAGGGCTATATCGTTCAATACTTTATCCGTCAACTCTTTATTTGCTGCTGTAAAATCCAGTTGAATGCATATGTCATTGTCCGGATCGAATGGCATTACCGGATGAAATAAGGCCCTGTGCTTTTGAAGTGTTTGAGTTAGCAATGATCGCATAGACATACACGAAGATAAGCACATAAAAAAAGCATCCGCCGGTTGGCGGATGCTTTGTATGAAATGCAATTGTCTTGTTATTTGTTGATCACTACGAGGAATCCTTTTTCAGATGTTCTGATTCCATCGTCGTAGAACACTTTCACCATATAAGTACCAGAAGGCAGATTTGTAAGATCCATCGGTATTACTCTGCCATAAACGAGACCGCTGTATGTGGGTGAAGCCACGGCATCATTGGTGATCGTACCATTCACTACCTGACCGGCCATGTTATACACGCGTACTCCCAAGTAATTATACAACGTACTGTTCATCTTTATGAAGAACTGTCCGGAGTTGGGGTTGGGATACAACAGTACACCATTTTCGCTGAGCAGTCTGATTCTTTCTGCGCAATCTTCCACTTTAGCAACGGTAGTAGCTGTTGAAGTACAACCGGCTGCATTGGTAAAGGTGTAGGTGAGTGTGTAAGTGCCTACGGCTGTTACACCCGGAACAAAATTGAATCCGGAAACACCGGTACCGCTCCAGCTTCCACCAACAGGTGTGCCACTGAGAGGAACGAGGGTATCGCTGATACAGATACGTGTACCAATGAGTGAGGTAACCGCTACGATGGGTACTGCATTCACTACCAGTGTAGCACTTGCAGAAGTAACGGTCTGACCGCAACTGTTGGTTACGATGCAACGGTATCTGTTGTTGTTCAGTGCAGTGGTAGCACCAGTGATGGTAAATGTGGGTGTGAACGAGCCTCCTGTTGTGAGGTTGGTCCAGGTTGCACCACCATCGATGCTCACCTGCCATTGATAGATATTGGGAGCGGGGATACCGGCTGCCACAACAGAGAAGCTGGCATTGGCACCTGCGCATATCGTAACGTTTGCAGGAGGCGTGGTGATTGTGGGCGGTGTGGACACTACTAATATTACAGGGTTAGATGTAACAGATGGCGCACAGGTACCAGACACAATTACGCGATAACGGTAGTTGGTCATTGCCGTTGTAACGTTTGTAATGGTCAGTGCATTTGTGGTAGCGCCACTATAAGGCGGATTATTAATGATATTATTATATGTAGTTCCGCCATCGGTACTCAACTGCCACTGATAGGTAAGTCCTGCACCTGTAGCACCTACAGTGTAAGTAACATTAAAGCCAGGGCATATCGGCGCAGCGAGCGCAGCAGGCTGAGCTGTGATAGCAGGGAGTTGGTTAACCGTTACTGTTACATTCAAAGGAGCACTAGTACATCCGGCAACGGTTGCAGTAGCTGTATAAGTAGTAGTGGTGGGAGGTTTCACCCATACGGTGGTAACAGGGGTGCCGGCAACATAAGGCACTGTAGCTGCAGCATCTGTATACACATCTGTAATGGGAGTTATCACCACCGGATTAGAAACATCAGAAAGGATTGCCCAATCAACCAGGGCTCCTACGTCACCGGCGGCATTATCAGAAATGGTGAGGGTCCAGTTGCCCGTTGCAGCGCAGGGGAAAGTAAGACCTGCCCAGTTATGTGCAGTACCTGCCGTATTGGATGGTCTGTATGCACCCGGAGCAATGAAACCTGTACCTCCTGTGGTTTCCGGTAAGATCGTAGCTGCTGCCAGATCGAAGGTATATACGCCTGGAGGAGGAGTGGTACCGGTTGCGGTACCCAGATTATCAGAGTTACCTACTGTAGAAGGCGGAACACCGGGTCTGTCGAACAGGAAGGTGGTACCACAAGGGCTGGTTAATCTGAAAACGAGGTCTCCTACCCAACTGTGTCTGGCATTGATACGAACACGGAGATTGTTAGCGGCTGCAAGGTTAACGCCTGCAGGAATCGCAATAGCAGCAGTAGTAACACCCGTTGCATTGTTATCCGGGATCGCGAGATTGATAGCACCGGAAGCAAATGTTTGTGTAATTGGCGGTGTTACGCTGTATGTAAGTTGCTGAATACTGCCGGCACAAATAACCGGTGCAGTGGGTGATACATTTACAACGGGAGTTGGGTTAACTGTTACAGACACTGGTGAAGAAACAGAGCAGCCTGTTACGTCGGTAGAAGTGAACGTAAAGTTATGTGTACCTGCAGGCAGGTTAGACACCGTAAAGCTTCCGTTTGAATTATTGGGTCCTGAAGCAGGGTTTTGAACGATCGTACCGGGTCCGCTCAAGGAGTGGATATAGTTACCGGTAGTGGGTCCGATAATAGCCCAATCTACCAGCGATCCCACATCCAAGGCTGCATTATCAGACATGTTCAGTGTCCAGGTACCGCCACCAGCGCAGGGAAAGGTAACACCGGCCCAGTTATGTGCAGCACCGTTTACATCGGATGGTCTGTACGTACCGGCAGCTATGAAACCAGCTCCACCAGTCGTTTCCGGAAGTACAGTAGCGCCAGCAAGGTCAAAAGTATAGGTAGCTGCGGGCGGTGTGGTGGTATTGTTGGTACCGAAGTTATCTGAATTACCTACCCCGGATGCAGGTACACCCAGCCTGTCGAACAGGAAGGTGGTACCACAAGGGCTGGTCAATGTAAATCGAAGATCACCGGACCAGGAATGGCTAAGGTTTACTCTTACTTTCAGATCGGCTGCCGCAGGAAAATTGGTAGCCGGAACGGTAAGTGTAGTGTTTATACCAGCCGGGGTATTATCTGGAATAGCGAGGTTAATAGTTCCGGAACTGGCCAGCACACCTGAACCGCCAGTTGTTACACCACCGGAAACAGTACCGGTGATATTGGTTGTGAATGGTGCACAACCCGTGTTGGGGTTGGCAAGTACATTTGTATGCTGGGGTCTGTTTACATTTAATGCAAATTCAGCAGTAGTGGCATTACCACCACCGTTGGCGCAGGTCACCGTACAAACATAGAAGCGGTTAGGACCGGCAGGGCCTGTAAAAGTACTGTTGGTAGCACCGGCAATGTTCGTATAAGGACCACCGGCAGTCGGTGATGATTTCCACTGGAAGGAAATACCGGTAACGCCGGTAGTGAAACCGCCGAGTGTAAGCGTTACGTTGGTACCAGCGCAAATCGTTCCGGCTGGGCCACTGATTGAACCGGGAGAGGGCACTCCAGTACAGGGGAATACACAACTGCGGTTGAGGGTAAATGCACCGGAGTTGGTACCAAAACCTGTAACCAGTACATAATAAGTAGTACCCAGATTAGCTGTAAAAGTTACCTGTGAGCCGACACCGCACCCTGCAAAGTCATCATTTCCCGTTACACAGGTAAGACCTGCACAAGACCCACTAAATACTCCGATCTTGGTATCATAACCAGATCCGCAAAGGCTTAAAGTAGTACTGGACCCATCTCCGGCAAAAGTGTACCAAACGCCGGGAGCTGTGTTCAATGCAGTAACACATGTTCCTGCACCCGCATCAATTGTAGCACCTGTAGCCGTGCTGCCGGCAATGGTTTGGCCGCAGGCAATCGGTAAAGCTCCGGTGCAAAGGTCATTCACAGGCGGAGGAGGCGGCACACAACTGGTACATTGTACGGTTGTAGTGCGGCAGGTACCCTGGCTTCCGCAGGCAGCACTGGTATTCCAATGTGCGAATAAAGTACCCGTAAATGTGTTGGCAAAAACTAAAGGTGTAACACCAGAAGCAACAACCGGTCCGTTGGAAGTACCGGAGTGAATGGTAATAAAATCTGTTGCCACACTGCTCGTAAAACGCAGCGTTTGTCCGTTCACCGCCCCGTTGATGGTGGAGTATTCACCGGCAAAAGAGCAAGTGGAAATGGTAACTGCGGTACCAGATGCATTAATAGTGGCTGTTCCGAAGGCTGTAGTGTTGGTACACTGGCTCCAGACAGCCTTTCCTGTAATCAATAACAATGAAAACAGCAATAGGTATATTTTCTTCATAAGCAAAATTTGGTTAGTTCGGAATAGTACGTGCGGATTTACACACGTATCAGCGGGAAAGTTATGAATTTTTTCAACTGTGGCAAGATTTGGCGGGAAAATATTAGCTGCAAAAATGCGTTTGTATTCAAATAACTTTTCCCCTGATGAAAAAAGCCGGCTTTTCTTGTATCTTATTGCCCCTCTCCCTGGTTGTATTACCTTGTACTCCTGTTTTTTCGCAAATGATTACCGGCACCTGGAAAGGCAAAATAAACCGGCAAAAAGTGGAGGTAAAGATCATTCAGCGGGGCGACAGCCTTACCGGCACCTCGTATTATTACGAATCGGCCAGCAACTACCGCCGGTACACCATAAAAGGCTATTTTGATCAAAACACGAATGAGGCCGTATGGTGGGATGACCGCCTGCTGGAAGAAAAATCCGGCCGTTTCAGTCTTACCACCCCTGGAAAGATTGCCCTCCTGTCCCGGGCTGATTTTAATTGCCCCGGTGGCGGACGCATGATGCTGGACGGGAAAGTGTACCGGAAAGAAGATCAGGATGGGATAAAGGGAGATGTGCATCTTGACAAAACCAATGACCCGCAATTCGGGGATGAATGGGATTTTGTGATTGATAACTTTTTAGCCGGTGCCAATGATCCGGATATTATCGATAGTGTAGCGGCCCTTTCGCTGGCTCCAGTAAAAATAGCTCCTGTCACCCCTCCGGTTGCAAATGAGGAAAAACCAATGCCGCGCCCTGCACCAACCCGTGAACCTGTAGCCATCACCACTCCTCCGGTACCAGTGGCAGAAGAAAAACCTGCGGTGAAGGCAGTGACCCCTCCGGAAAAAAAGCCAGCCCCGGTACCCCCATCACCTCCGCTTGTACAAGCCCCACCTCCGGTAAAGCCGCCCGATATCGTAGAAAAGTTTCAGGTCCGGCAGAAAGTTTTTGTAAAAGAAATACCGGTTACCGGCGATTCCATAGAACTGCGTTTTTATGATAATGCGGAGATTGATGGTGACTCTATATCTGTTTTTCTCAACGATAAATTATTATTCAGTCATATCCGGCTCACGGGTAATGCCTACACGGTTAAACTTTCCGTTGCAGACCTCCTTTCACAAAATGAACTGACGATGGTGGCCGAAAATCTGGGCGCCATCCCTCCAAATACTTCCTACATGGTGGCTATGGTGAATGGCGTAAAATATGATGCCTACCTGTCCAGCACGGAAGGCAGCAGCGCCATGATCAAACTAACAAAAAAAATCCCGTAGCAGGAGCCACGGGATTTTCTATGTGCAGCAGTTGAAACTGCCCTGTTAATTTCTGTAAACGATAATGCTTACGCCTTTACTGATAAATCCATTCTGATCATTATACATGTACAGTTGGTAAGTACCGGAAGGCATTTTTGAAAGATCCACTGGTACCACACTTCCATAAGCAAGTCCGCTGAAAGAAAGGTCTTTCACCAGTTTACCATCGGAAGCAAATACTTTCAAGCCCAATGTGCTGTACAGATCCGTATTCAACCGGATATTGAAGCGGCCGTTATTGGGATTCGGGAACACATCGACAGCGGTGAATTGGTTGAGCAACAGGTGTCTGTCTTTACAATCATTCACCTGGATGGCCACTGTTTTAGCAGTAGTACATCCTGCCTGTGTGAGTGTATACGTAAGTGAGCGCGGACCAGCTCCTGCCACTGCGGGAATGAACTGACCGGCCTGTACGCCTGTACCAGACCATGTACCACCCGCTGCAGATGCAGACAAGGTGAATGCCGGGTCAGAAACACATACTACATAAGGATTAGTGCTGAGGCTGAATTCCGGTTTAGGATTCACAGTAATGGTTGCCGCGGTTGAATTTACAGGTCCGCAGCTACCGGTTACCACACAACGGAAGCGGTAATTGTTCTGTCCTGTTGCTGCCGTAAGGGCATAGCTGGATGTGGTAGCACCGGCTATATTGGTATAGGTGGCGCCGCCATCAGTACTGAACTGCCATTGATAGCTGGCTACTGTACCGGTGGTATTTACATTGAATGTATAGCCATCTCCGTTACATAATGCTGCGCCTGCAGGCTGAGCTGTAATGCTTACAGGAACAGAAATGGTAAGTGTGGCCGCCGTACTGTTTAAAGGTGATCCGCAGCTTCCCAACACACAGCGGTACTGATTGCCGGTGAGGGCAGCGGTTGCTCCGGTAATGGTAAGTGTGGTAGTAGTAGTACCGCCATAAGGTGCTCCGGCAGGAATATCAACAAATCCGCTGCCTGTATTCACCTGCCACTGATAAGATGTTGCACCGGTTGCTGTAATGCTGAAGCTGGTGTTGGCACCTTCACAAATGGTAACACTGGTGGGATTGCTGTTCACTGCGGCAGTTGCACCCACTGTTAGTGTAGCCGGATTGGAGTTAGAAGCAGCGGTACAGCCATTAGAAATTACACAGCGGTACTGATAGTTATTCAAACCAATGGTAACACCAGTGATAGTAAGTGTGGCAGTATTGATGCCACTATAAGGAGCGCCAGCAGGAATATTAACAAAGCCACTTCCGGTATTTACCTGCCACTGGTAAGATACAGGCGTGCCTGATGCTACAACAGTGAAGGAAGCGTTGGAACCGGAGCAACTGCTGAGGCTGGCCGGATGTGAAGTGATACCTGCTGCTATACAACCAACAGTGATACGGGTAATGGTATCGGTAACGCCTACTAGTAAACTGGCTGGTGTAAACAAGTTGGACTTGATCAGCACAGCGGGTTCACTGTATATTACGATATCGTCTACAAACCATCCGCCACCTGTAGGAGCAGTATTATCGTCGGAAGCAAAACGGAAACGAATGTTTACGTTTTGGCCCGCAAAAGATGAAAGGTTGATCTCTGTTTTCATGAAACTGTTGATAAGGCCGGTGAATGCAGACCTTCCACCGATGGGGTTATTACTTCCGGTACCGAGCGAACCGTTGTATTTACCACTGATGATTCTCGAACCCAGATCGGCCCAGGTGGCACCACCGTTGGTGCTGATCTCCACCACACCACCGTCCCATCCGTCTTCGGTATTGAATCGATGCCAGAAACTGAGCTTGGAATAATTAGATACGGTTGCAGGGTTAAGTGTATATGCTACGGACGCTACATTCATATCTGATACAACTGCCGCATTGGGGGCAAATAAAGCACTTGGTGCGGAATTACTGGCAACTGAAGATACCGTCCAGGTATTGCCCGTGGGCGGATTGATTGACCAACCTGCAGGTAAACCGGGGCCAGGTACAGTTTCATTCAGCGGGGTGAGTGGCGCAAAATAGGTACCTGCATTTACAGTAACAGTAAACGGATAATTCTGCGACTGTCCGGATGTTAAGTTAATCGGACCGAAAGTAATAGTTCGGTTTCCGGCATTATACGTACCACCGCTTACATAGGTAACGTTGGTAGGTAATGTATCGGTAATGAAGAAATTGGTAATAGGGCTGCAGTTGCCGGCTGTTATTTTATTGGTATAGGTTACGTTTGATCCTTCCGGTACAGCAGGAGCTGATTGTGTAATAGAGAAAATTCCATTATCCACTACAAAACTAGGCACCTGGTCTGTTACGCTGGCGGCAGACCCCTGTGATGCGTTGCGCCCCATACCTCTTTTGGCAAAGGCTTTCCAAATAGAACAACTGTATTGTGCGCCAAAGAACAGAGTGTCTGCTTTTAAAATTGCATTGCGTGCGTCGATAAATCCGGGACCACAAGGTTGGAGTTTCATACCTTCTGTTACCAGTTTTATTGCAGCCGAGTTACCGCCCACACCTGATGCATTGAAGAGGTTGGGGTTGATTCCAGTCTGCTGAATCATTTCCCAGGTCATTTCCCAAAGAGCCTCACACCAGTATTCACCGCGATTGTGTACCTGGGCGGGAAGAGTGGTTGAATATACGAGTGGGTTGATTGCTATATTGGTAGAATAGGGGAAACTGCGGATACCAGCACCGGTAATTGGTTGACCCAATGCGTATGTACCAATTGGTCGAGCAAGTGCTCCGTCTGCAGGAGTGGCTGTAGCCCAATTGGTGGTCAGCATGAGTGCATAATAATCACTCCAACCTTCACCGCCATGTTCTGCATTACCCACACAGGAACTGTTGCCCGGTCCACCGGTAAGTCTGTTGCTGATACCGTGACCGAATTCGTGTGCGATGATACCATTGTCCACATCGCCGTCTCTGTCAGGGTTGGGCGCAGTCCAGATATACATCTGCATCCGGGGGTTTTGCCCATCAACCGGTGTACCAAAGTTGGCATTGTTTGTACCACCGCCATCTTGTGCATCGGCGAATACATGATCGTTTCCTAATCCTCCCCGGCCCATATTATCCCGCTGAAAGTTTCCGGACACTTCATCGAAACCATATATATACACCATGTCATGCATGATATTATTCATGTAAAACAGGTTGGTGATATTGAACTGCTGGTTGGGAGGTGTGGTTAACAAAGGGCTTTGTGTAAAATCAGGTACATAGTCGAATGTAAGATTGGGCTGCGGTGTTTGTGATACCGCTGCTTTATCGATAACAGCGTTAGTACTGTTCCTGTCTTCTGCTGCATACACGTTGTTTCCACGTGTACTGTCATGCTCAACAGCGCCGTCATTATGCCATTTCAAAGTAGTTGCATTACCGCCGGCCATGGTCCACGGATCGGTATGTAGAGATGGAGCTCCACCAGGATGCTGTGGACTTTCCGCCGGATACTTTACTACCCGGTAGGTGGCTGAATTCACTACCGGTGTACGGTTTACTTTAAACTGTTGAATTTCGTTTTTGGGTGCTGTTACATAATTCTCATCAAAGAGGAACTTATTTGTTTTTACAGACTCCGATTTTTTATGGTCATCATGTCCCCAATGATCGTATACAGTAAGATTGTCTTTTCCTATGATAGAGTGATCCGCTGCATCTACTCTGATCTGCCACATATCGGCAGTATGAAGTGGCGCCACAAAAATTTGCCAGGCCAATTTCAATTGTTTTCCATCTTCCAGGGGAACCCACATCAGCTCCGCTGTAATGTTGAGACTGGATACACCCAGACGGCCGTAATCCGTTTTACCCCAGGCGTTCGTACCCGGATTATCCAAATTACCCAGAATAAACTTTGAGTCGATTTTGCTTTCCGCGAATGCGGCCAAAACAGCCTCTTTACTGCTGATGGATGGTACGCCGTTAGGGTTATTCACTTTCTGGCCGATCATGGGGATACGTCCGCCAGCGACAGATACCACTTTGTCATTTTTAAATGCCAGTACGTGCATCTGGTTATATACCGGAATATTTTTATAACTCTGGTACAGGTAAACCATACGGATACCCTCTTTGGTAACATACGTAGAGGATACAATAATATTGTTTAGATCATCGGCCGTGAGACCAATCGCAGCACTGTTTTTACTTACCGCCTGCTTTGCAGCAGCTATATCACTCTGACTAAGCTGAGCGTTGGTAAATAAAAGGGAAAAGGCTGCTACAAAAAGGAGTAGAAGTTTTCTCATGAGTTATTAGTTTGATTTTTTCTGTAGTGTAACCGGCTCTAAAAATAACATTTGCCTATCATATTTAGACGAAACGTTGAATTTTTTATGTCCAAATTCTCCATAACTGCTTGAAAATATGTGTTATCCCTTATTTTTTGGAGAGTCTGCTGAACCTTCGATAAAAAAAGACCCACCGGAAATCTCTTCCGGTGGGTCGTTCGTATTGATTCTTTACAGTACTTCTGTTACGGGTGATTCACAATGATCCGTTTGGCGGCCAGTTCTGCGCCGGTTCCGTTCATGATCTTCACGATGTATACTCCTGCAGGTACATTACCCAGATTAACGGTGATGTTGCTGTAAGCCACACCCAGCGGCAGGCTTTGTGTATAAACCACCTGGCCCAGTCCGTTGAATACTTTCAGCGTTACCTGTTCACCGGTCTGGTTGAAGAACCGTACGTTGAAGGTTCCGGTGTTCGGGTTCGGATATACCCACAGATTGTTAGACGGCTGTGCTCCGATGGCAATTGTTGCCGCTGCAGATACGCAACCATTCAGGTCGGTATATACTGCCCGGTAGAGGCCAATTCCATTGATGTTCACAGGG
>JAPLEH010000055.1 GCA_026391455.1 Bacteroidota bacterium | reverse complement strand
ACGAATGTGACGCTTACCGCAAAATCGACCAATGGTTGTGGCACTACCACAGCAGTGGTACCAAGCCCCACCAGTTGTCCATCTACTAATGGCTGCACACCACCTGCGTTAACAGCAGGCCAGGGCGTTTGCAACGGCGGTGGCACGTATAGTGTGGCATTCTCCGCTACAGCGGGAGCAACAATTGCAGTAAGTCCGGTTTCTGCTACAGTAAGCGGTAATACGGTAACTGCACCGGTAGGTACAAATGTTACGATTACAGCAACACTTGGTGGTTGCAGCAGTGTGGTGACCGTGAACAGCCCTGTTGATTGCAGCACAGCATGTGCAACACCGGCAGCCAGCTTCTCAGCAGGTGCTTGCGCAGGCGCAACATACAGTGTAAACTTTGTGAAGACCAGCGGCTCAGTTGTTACAGCATCCACGGGTACGGTAACAGGCGGCGGCTCCGGCAGCACGAGCGGTACGATCAGTGGTGTGGCCACGGGTACAGCGATCACTGCAACGGTGACCGAAGGACTTTGCAGTGCTCAAACCATTACAATCAGTGCACCTTCTACAGTTGCACCGATCCTGACTGCATCGAATGCGGTATGCAGCGGCGCGGGTACTTATTCAGTAACCTTTAATTCTAACGGTATCGTTACAGCGAGTGCAGGTACAGTGAGTGGAAATAGTGTAACGGGTATCCCTGTGGGAACGAATGTGACGCTGACTGCAACATCGACTAACAACTGTGCAACATCAGTAGCGGTGGTAACCAGCCCTGTTAGCTGCCCTGTATCCAATACCTGCACACCACCAGCGCTTTCAGCGGGTAATGGTGTATGCAGTGGCGGAGGATTCTACAGTGTAGCGTTCTCAGCGGATCCGGGAAGTTCAGTAAGTACTTCAGCGGGTATAATAAATGGCAATTCAATTGATAATATTCCGGTTGGTACCAATGTGGTGATTACAGCTACCGCAGCAGTGGGAGGTTGTACCACGGTGCTCCAGGTGAATAGTCCTTCGGATTGCAGTACAGTATGTAATACAACAGCTGTCAGCTTCACCAGACCGGTAAGCAACGGAGCTACGTATTCAGTAAGTTTCAGCAAACGTAGCAGTACAGTAGTAAACTCTTCAGGGGGAATCGTAACCGGTGGCACAAACGGCAGCACGGTTGGTACGATCACGGGTATCCCGGTTGGCGTGAATATCACAGTAACGGCAGCGGATCCTTCGTGCTCGACCAACAGTTATGTGATCAGTAGTCCTGTACTTGGGCTTACGGTGAATACAAAAGTATTCTTACAGGGAGCCATGAGCGGCTCATCCATGACGACCATCCTTCGTACTACCATCAGTCCTCTAACCAGCCTGCCGCTGGTTCCGCTAAGCCAGCCATACAGCGGCGCACCATGGAACTATGCGGGCACAGAATCGGTAGGATCAGCAGCTGCGCTGCCGGCGAACCTGACAGACTGGGTATTGGTGGAACTGCGGGATGCATCGTCACCGTCAACAGTGATTGCGACACGTGCAGCCTTCCTGCTGAGCAATGGAAATATCGTTGATCTGGATGGTGTGTCAGCATTGAGTTTCCCGACCGTAGGCGAAGGTGCTTATTATATCGCGATACGTCACCGCAACCACATGGGTATACGTACAGCGGCAGCGCAGTACCTGAAGACGAGCAATCAGCCTTATGACTTTACGACAGCTCAGGTTGCAGCTTATCAGAACGGTGTGATATTGAGTAATGGAGGATTAAACAACGGCAATGCGGCGATGAAGGATCTTGGCGGCGGAATATATGCGATGTGGGGTGGCAATGCCAACAGCAATACCACTGTGCGGTATTCAGGCCCGGGCAATGATCAGACTCCCATAGTAAATGGGGCACTTGGTGGTAACGCTACCATTGTGCTGGCGAATGTATATAACAATGCTGATCTGAATCTGAACGGAGTTGTTCGAAGTTCTGGTCCGAATAATGACACCAACGTTTTATTGAACACGGTACTGGGTGGTAACCTGTCCTTAGTATTAAGTCAACATTTATAAATCAGTTAAAATCACAGATATGAAAAAAATTATTTCCTTGATAAGTTTCATTACGATGCTGTCTGTATCAGTAGTGGCACAGAATAAAGTCCGGGCGACTATCAAGCCCGGCACCGCGCCTAATTCGGTAGATATTTATTTTAAGCCGGATTATGATAACAACAGGGCCTATTTTGATAACCTGAGTATTACAGTTGCGATACCCACGCAAACCATAACTCCGACGGCCACGATCACTACCCGCAATATAAATAGCATACCCTGGAATAACAGTCTGGCAGGTACGGGTGGTACGGAAGCCGGTGTTCCTTATGGAAACTTTACATTCTACACATTTCTGAGTGACCCAACCGGCCCTGGGGGGATCAGCAGCAGCGCGGTGATGCTTGAAAACGGGACGGAGATACTCGCAGCGACGATAACATTTACTGGTTCACCGGGGTTGGCCCAGGTGTATTTGGTGAGCCTCGATAACATAAACGGAGGTTCATCTTTTCAGCGCTATACCTATTTACAGATGAGCGGAAGCCCTGCGTTCAATCCTGGCCCTTTCGGTCCAATAGGACAAGTTTCGCCCGATCCATCAACCGGAGGATCTCTCTTTTACAGTATACTTAATGTAAGTGCTGCGGGACAATTTGAATCTGGCAGCCCCTATGTAAGAACCGTAGCGGATATCAGTCTTCCGGTAAAACTGAAATCCTTTTCTGGCACACAGGACAATTGTGTGGGCAAGCTGGACTGGCTGACAGCGGAGGAAGTGAACTTCAGTCATTTTGAAGTGGAGCAGAGCATCGATGGTGTTACGTACACGAAAGCGGGTACGGTACAGGCAGCGGGCGGAACAGCAGCACATGCGTACAAGTTTAGCACAGGTACCCTGGATGGAAGAAAATACTACCGGCTGAAGATGGTGGATAATGATGGGAAGTTCACGTACAGCAATGTGGTGTTGCTGACGGCTAATTGCGGAGGCAGCGGCTACGGAGCGATGGTATACCCAAACCCGGCGGGCAAGGGGAGTGATGTGAATGTGAACCTGCATGGATTTACAGGCAGCATCAGCGGTAAATTATTTGATGCGCAGGGCCGTTTGGTAAACACACAACAACTAAAAAACGGTACGAATGTGCTGAGCACGGCAAGACTGTCTGCAGGAATGTATCATCTTGCACTGCAGGATGCGGCAGGCAATGCGGAGAATAAAAAGATTGTAATAACGCAATAAGACCTTGAGCAAAAAACAGCGAATAGCTGCAACGGGCGGGCATCAAAAGTGTCCGCTCTTTTTTTTACCAATAATTCCGTTCTTGAATGCCGGAGTCAAAGGGATAAATTACTGGTTCAACGCTTTTCTGTGGTAAAGAGAATAAGATGATGTAAGTAAAAAAAGAGCTCTAAGGAATAGTAATACTTTTTTAGCAAACGCTTTGTCCGCCATTTTCTGTATAAAAAGATGAAAAAGGTATAGAATCCTGTCAGATAAATTTATTCATCCACTCACCCCGTCTGAATGTGGCGAGTCTGATCTCTATTTTATTCTTGAACATAAACGTCATCTCCATTTTACGCTTATTGATGGACTCCAAGTGACTTTGATTGATGATATAGCTGCGGTGTATCCTTATGAAGTCAGGATTCATCTCGATCTGGTCTGAATACTTTTTTAGATTTTTACCGCTAACGATCACTTTGCCATCCGCCATATGAAAGTTGGTATACGAACCTTCTGCTTCAACATAAGTAACATCATCGAGCTGGATAATCAGAATCTGTTTTTGGGTATTTACATAGATCCTTTTAGGATACCCACCAGGCCCCAGCGTATCGGGAGATAAGGGCGAAGTATCAGTATCATTGTCATCCATATAGGCATTGTACCGATCCAGCAGCTCACGTATAGCCAACGCAGTAACCGGACGGGGAAGGTAATGCAGGGCGTTGATCTTAAAAGCTTCATAGGCATAATTGTCGTAGGAGCTGATAAATCCAAAAGGAACATTGATCTCTTTCAGTTTCTGGGCCAGCCATATTCCGTTGTTCCCTCCGGGAATAACGATGTCGATCAGGGCAAGGTCCGGCTTATTGATACAGCAGAACTCGAAGGCTTCGTCGGCATTGATAAAAGTGCCAAGCACTTCCACCTCCTTAAAATTACTGATGACCGTTTCGAACTTAATGGTGTCAATTTCAGAATCATCTACGTATATAAGGCTGATGGCTTTGGACATACTTTTACTTTTTGCAGGTGAATTGTAGAATTACTGGTTACAGTCAGGTAAAAATACTGATTAAGTTAAATTAATCCAATACCTGATGCCGAAGATACAGTATTACTTAGTTAGCGGAACGCATGCAATGTACAAACTTACTGCAATCGGCACCCTGATTATAAAGCCGGTCAACAATATATAGAATCGGGGGACTTGAAAAGTAAGCACCAGATGGATAATGCTAATTGTTGAAAGCAGGTGCGTCTTTTGTAAGACCTTTACAATTAACGAGTAAGAGTCCTTCTGGAATTAATAAATTCATTTTGCAAATCCCAATGCGGAATTATTTAACCATATAACCTAGCAGTATACTACTACATTATCGAGTGGCAAATAAGTATAGCTCCCTGCCATTTCTCCAAACAATCATGCCGGAAATGCCGCAACCTGCACAGGTGGGGAATACCGTCTGCCTTTTTGATTAGCTATACGAGTATATGTAAACACTAATTAGGGTACACGTGATGTGGCATTTCCCATTGACAAAACGAGTAGTTTGGATATTGATCAGTAAAATAATGTACCATTTCTTGTAGCTGAACATGTGAATAAAACTGGAGTCCACCCTGTTTTCGGGCAGGTTGCTGCAATTCGGGCATACCCTGATCATGTGATGCTAAAAGCAGCAAAATGGATTGCTATCTCCTCATTTTCACGATATTAAAATTTAGCTTTCTATTATATATTTCTGAAGGGTAATTACTTGGTAAAAAGTGTTTTGGTATGGTATTTTTACCGTACTTTGATGATATCCAACAATTCACTTTAAGCAAAAGAGTAAGTTGAATAAACTACTTAAGTATAGCATTTGTTACTGGCTCCTGTTTTTTCTGATCATATCAGCTTGTGCCGCACAGGAAGGATACTCCTGGAAAAAGTATGAGATCAACAACCTGCTGCCCGAGAATCATGTGAAGCAGATTGAAAGAGATAAGAACGGATTCTACTGGATAATTACAGGTGGGGGAGTGCTGATTCGCTGGAATGGCAGTAAATCGTTTCGGTTTTTTGAAACAACGACCCCGGAAGGGAAAAAGATCGAGCAATTCAATATGATCAAAAAGGATGGCACCGGCAATCTGTACCTGCAGACTGACAACGGCCAGCAATTTTTTTATGTTGATAATAAGAGCATTCCCCGGTATCTCAATATGCAGAATGCTGGCACCAACTACTGCTGGAGCTATTACGGAAATCTTACCGTAGTGAATGAAAGTTGGGAGATGATACGTAAAAATAATGCTCATCCTGTTTACGATGAATTCAAAAACCTGGTTAAGAACAGGTTTTTACCTTCTGAATACTTAAGTTTTACCGTAAAGGACAGTGCAGCTTATTTTGTAAACGAGGTTGACCATTCTTTTTTTTTCTATCAGAACGGCATTATTAAAAAGATAAAGCAAAATCTGACAGGAAGGCAAGGCGCGTTCATTCTTGGGAAATATTTCGGTATTTATACGAAAGACTCTGTTTATTTGTTTCACAAAGAAAAAAGAGTGGGTTCTTTTCCAAACAGGAACATACCTCTCCCAATGAATAGATATTCGTTTGTGCTACAGAGTTTTTATCCTGGTAGTGCCGCTTTTTTTGAAAGTGACAATAAAATCTATAAAGTCAGTTTTGAAAACGGAAAATTAATTGTTGCCCCTTTTTTTCTACTGCCTGCGAATAATCCAAAAGTGGGTTCATTTTATGTTGACGAACCAAATGGCAGGCTTTTTATATGCGATATGAGTGGCGGATTTACAGTTTACCAGCATAACTTTTACTATTTTAGAACAAGTGGCCCTACACCCCAATACAATACGGTGTATTCGCTGGCGGAAGTAAACGGCACCCTTCTTAAAACACAAGACTTCCTGGAGAAAGTGTCGCAGCAGGCTACCGGTTATTACAATTGGCATGCACCGATCATCCGGTTAAAAACAGGTAATTTCTTTTATCCGGGCTCACTCGGTTTCTTTCTGTTCAATGATAAACGCCATATCATCCGGCGATGGCCCTTTGATCTGAGTTGGGCAATCCGGAGCGCATTACTTCGCAACGACGATGTGTATATATCTGCCGGTGAACTGATCAGATTTAATAGTAAAACAAATGAGCTCACCAATGTTCCCCTTCCCGTTGAGCCGGAAGACAAGGGGGCTATGAATTATCTTGCCGAAGGACCTTCCGGCCTGATTTACGCGGCGATCGGCTATCATATTTATGAGATTGACCTCACTAAAAACAGCGCACGAATTATTTCACCACGGTTGAAAGAGAAAACCATCGGGGCCGTACGCGGTATGTTTTACGATAAAGAGTACCGGGTTATTTTTCTTTCAATAAAAGGGATATTGCACTACCTTGACCCGGCCAAAGAGACACTGGTACAATTTCCGGCAAGTGGTAATTTGGATATGTTATCCTGCCATTACATTTTGCGCGATCAGGATGGAGATTGCTGGTTACCTACCAACACCGGCCTTTATTTTATGTCGAAAGAACAACTGCGCGCATTTATGACCGGTGCTTCCGCGCTCATTGCTTACCAGCCAGCCAATGTGGGTATTGGAGGCGAAAAAGAAGAGTTCAATGGGGGTTTTACGAACAGTGGATTATGCATCGGCGATTCCTTGTACCTGTCATCCATGCATGGTATCGTAACCTTCTCGGCAAAAGAAGCCAAACGGTTATTGCAGGAGGGAAGGATATCGGGCATACAACTCAATCAGCTTATTCTTGATGGAGTAACCGTGCCCGTTGATAGTAATAAAATCATATTGCCACCCGGATTCAAACGGTGTGAATTTTATACAGATATTGCTTTCAGCAACATTACAGGTGCAGGACTTGAATACAGATTGATAAGTTCTAAGGATACCAGCGTGCAATTAATGCCTGACAATAATATGATCCTTCTCCAGAGTTTATTCCCGGGAACCTATGAACTCCGTGTGAATGTGGTGAACCATCCGGAGATCGAACCGTTGGTATTAACGATCGTGGCGAAACAATACTGGAATAAAACCACGGCAGCATTTATCGCTTACTTTATTTTCGCTGCAACGCTGCTGTACATTCTTTTTGCATGGCGAATACAGCGCATCCGAAATGCCAGCTTGCGGGAAGTGGATAAAAGCCGTAAAGAATTGTTTACGATCATCTCTCATGATCTGCGCAGTCCGCTGAAAGCCTATCAGGGGCTTGCCGAAATGATCAGCTATCTGCTGAAGAATAAGCGGTTTGACAGTATTGGGAAAGTGGCCGAACAAATTGATTCAACTGGTATCAAACTCGACCTGCTGATGAGCAATCTGCTCAATTGGAATCTCCTGCAACAGGATAAAATCGTGGCCAAAAAAGAACTCGTGGATATTGCCGATGTAATAGAAGAAAATGTATCCATTTACCGGGAGATCGCTTTGTCGAAAAATACAAGCATTGAGTTTTCTGCAGCAGGGCCTTGTGTGGTCCCGGCTCATAAAGATATGGTGGCACTTATGATACGCAACCTGCTGGATAATGCATTCAAAAATGCTCCGGATGAAACGGCGATCAGTGTTTCTCTGACGAAAGAAAATCAGGGTTTCCGCCTGCAGGTGTCAAATGCAATCAAAGCGGCATCCGCACAAAAACTACAGTATGTATCCGAATTGCTCGAGAGTCCTGCATCCTGGGAGCCGGGTTCGAAAGGGATGGGCATCGGATTGAAAATGGTACAACTGGCTGCACAGAAATCCGGAGGTAAGCTCGGTTTACATGTAGATAAAGAGAAAGTCAATTTTTATGTTCACCTGAATTAATGAAAGCCTATAATAAAAAGTAAGATCAATAACTGAGATGTGTTTACTGCGCCATACGGGATTTTTGCTGATGTTAAGTGTTTTACTTGGCAATACAGTAAGCTATGGACAAGCCTGGTATTCATCAAAAAAATTCATGATCAATACGTTTGTTCCGGAGAATCAGGTAAGGCAAATTGAAAAAGATAAAAACGGATTTTACTGGATACTTTCCAGCTCAGGCCGGTTACTCCGCTGGAACGGCAACAACAATTTCAAAGTAATGAATCTTGTGCCGGGCGACACTGCCAGCCCTACCCATTTTGGTTTATGCCGCGCCGACCGTAAGGGTCACCTGTATCTGGATGAGATCAGTACAGGCAGATACTATGTGGTGGATGATAATAGCAATATCCGACTGATGGATACGACAAAGATGATTATACCCCGCTTAAACTATGTTGGAAATTTTACATCGCCCGAAGAAAGCTGGTCAGAAATCATCAAAAATAATGATCCCGCACTGGCAGAGGAGTTCCGGCAAGCCATGAATAATTCTGATGGAACCCGGTATCCGTTAAATTACAGTGTTGACGGACATGCGTTTTACCTGATACGCAATGATCATTTTCTGTACTATGAAAAAGGTAAGATAGCGAAAGTGCAATTGCCAAAGGCTGTAAACAACTATGCTCTGATGGTGGGCAAATACCTCTTTTATATATCCGGCGCCCGGTATTTTTTATACGATAAGGAAAAGCAGATAGGAGAGGATGAACTGCCCGGTACATTCAGTTTTAATAACTTTGATAATTTCTCCTATCAGAATTATTATACACCGGATGCTACCTTTACATTTTTTGGCAAAACGATTTACAAACTCAGTGTAGAAAAAAATAAACTTATACGAACCCCTTACTTCACCATTTCTCCTGATCAGCCTCCCCTCAGTTGTATATTCATCGATGAAGTGAATCAACGGATAATAACTTCTGATATCAGCGGCGGATTTGTACTATATACGCGTAATTTTTATTATTACCAGGGTGACCCCAACCCAGGGGCACACAGCAATACAGTATATGCTTTGCTGCATACGAAAAACAGAATATATATAAGTTATGATTTTTTTAGCAGGCGGACAAAAGATGAAGGCCCGCCGATTGACTGGCATGCCCCCCCTTATCAGTTAAAATCAGGAGATTTCCTTTATCCTTCTGCAGTGGAGATTTTATTATTCGATAAAAATCTCCGGGTAAAAAAAAGCTGGTCTGGTCCCGGAAATGGCATCGTGCAAAGTGTGGTGGAAATGAACGGACGGATTTTTTACACCGGGGCAGACTTGTATGAGTACCTGCCGGATAAAATGGCCATCGACACGATTCACCTCCGGATATCTCCGAAAGCAGATGGGTTAGGTCTGGTTAAAGTGCTGGCAAAAGGTCCGCCCGGGATACTGTATGCATCAATCGGGAATGATATCTATGAAATAAAATTATCCGATTATACAGCCCGCGGTATTTTGAAACGGCCCACAGAAAGTACGCAAGGCTATGTAAAAGATCTCCGTTATGATGCGGAATATGGCGTATTATTTCTTTCCCTCCGTGGGCAACTTTGTTATATTGATCCCCGGGAAGGTAAAATCCGGTATTTTCCATTAAATGGTAACAGGGATCTGCTCTCCTGTCATTATATGTTGCGTGATAACGACGGTGATTGCTGGCTGCCCACCAACACCGGTTTATTTTTTCTTTCCAAAGAAAATCTGCAGGCCTTTGTGCGCGGGGGCTCAAAACAGCTGGCTTATGTACCGGCCAATATCGGACAGAAAGGAAAGAAAGAAGAGTTTAACAGTGGATATTCCTCCAGCGGTGTGTGTGTGGGCGACTCTATCTACCTGTCATCTATGAGTGGAGTGGTCATCTTCACCTCACGATAGACGATCAGTCAGTAGAAAAAATCACCGAACATATTATTCTTCCAGCCGGCTTCAAGCGGTGTGAGATTTCAGTCGATTTTGCTTTCAATACTATTTTCGGTGCCGGTCTTGAATACCAGTTACTGGGTTTACGAGATACCACCATGCAACTGATGTATGATAATAATAAAATCGTATTGCAGAATCTCTTCCCCGGAAAATACCAACTCCGGGTAAGGGTCGTTAATCATCCCGAAGTACCGCCATTGATACTGAATATTGAGGCAGCTGAATACTGGTATAAAACAAAAAGTGCAATGGTGCTCTGGTTTCTTGTCGCCGGATTGCTGCTGTGGCTCATCCTTTCCTGGCGGATCAGCCATGCACGTAATGCTGCATTGGAAGAAGTGGATAAGAGCAGGAAAGAACTATTTACCATTATTTCGCATGATCTGCGCAGCCCGCTGAAAGCATACCAGGGCCTGGCCGAAGTGATCAGTTATTTGCTGCGAAAAGGGGATTATGAACGGGTGAATAAACTGGCCCAACAGATCGATTCTACCGGAATGAAACTGGACCTTCTCCTTGATAACCTGTTGAACTGGAACATACTTCAACAGGAAAAGCTGATCGTAAAAAAAGAAACATTGGATATTGCTCTATTAATGAATGAGCATATTCCGATATACCAGGCTTTTTGCACACAAAAGAATATCCGGATACTGTTTGAATACAGGAATGATTGCATGGCAGACGCTGATAAAACAATGGTGGCCCTGATGATCCGCAACCTGCTGGATAATGCCATAAAAAATTCGTTGCCCGAACAAAATATTACTGTGGATGTATTTCCAACAGAAGAACAGGGTGTCGAAATGGTGGTAAGCAATACATTTCAGGAAAAAGACCGGGAAAAATTAATAATGATCAGTTCCCTTATCCGGAAAAAGGAAAATTGGGAGGCAGGTTCAAACGGCATGGGCTTTGGATTGCGGATGGTCTATCTGGCCGCGATAAAAACAGGTGCAGAATTATCAATCAGTAAGAAAGATAATATCGTGAGCTTCAATGTCCGTTTTAAACAAAAGACCGGGAAGAAATAGTGGTCGCTTTCCATTCTTCATGGAAGCTGTATTACAATTCACTTTTCACTTTTTTTTCGTAGGAAAGCACGGAAGATATTCGCCACCATATTTTTACAGGTAACCCAGAATATTTTGATGTCCAATCCGATTCCGGCTTTGCGTACATACATCGCATCCCAGTAATAGCGGATGATAATACTCTCATAGTCTGAAGTAGGGCCATGAAAGCCATTCGCCTGTGCCCAGCCGGTAATACCGGGGCGTACCAGGTGCCGGAATGAATAAGAAGACACTACAAATGAAAAACGGATACAATCAGCCACCATATGCGGGCGGGGGCCGATAATACTCATGTCCCCCTTCAGTACATTAAAAAATTGAGGAAGTTCATCCAGATTGGTGCGGCGCAAAAATGACCCGATGCGGGTGATGCGTTCATCCTCCTCCTCTGCCGGCACTTCATCTGCTTCCGCATTGACTACCATGGTACGGAATTTATAGCAATGGAATGGTACGCCATTGCGGCCAATACGGCGCTGCCGGAAAAATACAGGCCCCTTTGAATTGAGCCGGATGAGCAGCGCCACCAGCGGGGTCAGCCAGCTCAAGATCAGGATTATGATCAATAAGGAGAAAACAATATCGAAACTACGTTTGGCCACTAAAAATTCTTTGCGGCTGGCAACGAAACTGCGCACGATGCCGTTTGATTGTTGTGCCTGCCATTTTACTGGCAGCGATTGGATGGCGGTGTGTTTTTGAACGATATTCATGAAGTTCAGATTCGTTGATATAATTTTCAATCGCATATCAGAAATGACTGGTTGCCCGTATGACTAAATTTAGTATCATATTACCTGATAAAATAACCCCCGGTACAGCTACCGGCCACCCGGCCGCCATGACGGCTGTTCTTCATGTGCTGGCCTATTTCGACATATTTCGTTATCCGCTTACCTCCGCTGAAATAAAACAATTTGCCGGGATGGATATCGCCGAACCGGTATTGGCCGACACCCTTCAAACCCTAACCCGGGAAGGGAAGATATTCCGCCTGTTGGATTGCTATTCCCTTCAGGATAATCCGCTGCTGGTCTATCAGCGAAGGCAGGGCAATGAGCGGGCAAAACAGCTACTCCAGAAGGCTATTCGTATTGGTCGTTTCTTATACCGCTTCCCTTTTGTAAGCGCAGTTGGTATTTCGGGTTCTCTTTCTAAAAACGTGGCAGACGTAAATGCCGATATTGATTTTTTCATTATTACACGAAGCAACCGCTTATGGACAGCCCGCACACTCATGCATTTGTTTAAAAAACTCACGTTCCTTACAGGCCATCAGCATTATTATTGCATGAATTATTATGTTGATGAGCAGGCACTTTCTCTTCCTGACAGAAATATTTTTACCGCCATTGAAATAAAAACGCTGCTGCCGGTAAGTGGAGAAAAATCCATGCAGGCATTCTTCATGGCCAACCAATGGGCCAATGATTGGTTGCCAAAATGCAACTGGAGGCCACAGACTCATCCGGATAAAGGCTCCGCTTTGCTGAAACGTACACTGGAATGGATATTGGGCGGCAAGGCCGGGAACAAACTCAATCATTTTCTTTGGAAAATAACCGACCGGCGATGGAAGAAAAAAGAAGCCCGCAAGCAACATAATAAAAAAGGGTTGCCTATGGGTCTTGTGACCGGTTTACATTTTGCCAAATCAAATGCCGGTGATTTTCAAGGGAAAGTTCTGGCATGTTACGAACAAAAAGTTCAGATGTTATGAGCAGATACTTTTAGTGAATAGACCTGATTAATAAAGCAGCCCTGCGGAAAAGCCCAATCTGATAATTAAACACTCCAACAGATTCATTTCATAACAGTGATAATGCGGCCAACAAGTTTTTTATATAGGTCTAAGTAATTGACTGGGTTCGTACTTTTATATTGCGTATTTTCTGCAATCTTAATAGCGTTTGCAAATGCAATTGCAGACTACTTGTTTATTCTAACAGCTATAACAGCAATTTATTTATTGTCATCCAAAAAGAAACAGGCAATTGGTAGTGGATTTATCAAGTTTCATTAACTGATTTTATTGTTTGTGAATTCAGGCGCATTTATATTGGTTCAATAATAATTTTAATTAGTTATCCGAACTATCTTTATCGCATGAGCAAAAAAAATAAGCGGCGGCGTGATATCATTGATTTTGGTAAGCAATTTTTTCAGAATTATTTAAGATGAATTGTTGTGTGTGTGATAGCCTTTTGTTACGTGATCTCATCTTTTATTAAAGAACAATAGCTTTTCAGGAGAGTAAATACAGTCTTTGAAAACGGCTGATGATTTACGCTTGAGCAGGGGTGACGAGTATGATGCATTTATAGCTTATTACATTCTCAGTTTACATCCAACTTATTGTATTTGTGATTTTTTGAGCTTATTCCCGATTGAGGAGTCAGGTAGGCTTTTACTGCTGCACACTCAGCATAATTCAATCGTTTAAATGTTTGTAAGCAGAAAGGTGGTGTGCTGTTATTATTGTACTGGCAGGTTAGATCTCTGGCTCCGCAACTGTAAGTAAAATTCGTATGCGCGTACGTATTATATAACCAATACTTTTAAAATTAACTAAAATGATGAAAAGGATTTTTATCGGAATTTTTACTGTCTTGTTTGTTGCCAAATCAATTGCGCAAGGGGGGGCAGCTAATCCCATATTGCAGGAAGGGATATATACAATAAAAGGAGTGCAAAGTAATTATTTCCTGACACTCTATAACGGGTGGACAGAAAATAATAGCCAGGTTGCTATTTACAAACTGGAGAGTAACACAAACACACAATGGGAATTGAGGCATGTGGGAGATAATTATTACACAATGACGAATGTTACCGCAAAACGGAATTTAAATGCAATAATCAACACAAATGCAGAAAAATGGGTTGTGGTGGCAAATGCTACCGGAGATACTGATGAACAGTGGAAAATAGTTGCAGCGGATAATTCAAGTTTTTACATCAGGAACCGTAAGGCCACCCTGGATGCAGTAGTGCATAATGCAAGCACCGCACTTAACACCCGGTTAATCCTGCACCCCACTAATAATGGCGCCAATCAGCGGTGGGTATTCAACAGAATTGCGGATTTGCCTGTACCGCCGCAATGTATCGCTAATGGGACTTATTCTGTTTTGGGGATCGCCTCAAACCTTTTTATGGAGTCTGATCGCTGCGCATCTGTCGCAAACAATTCTAACCTTGCTATCAACTACTCACAGGCATCTGATAATCAGCGGTGGGTGTTCAACCACCTCGGAAACAATGTGTACACGATCAAGTCACTTCGCTATTACCGGTATGTTACTGCATCTGCCGCCGGAACTAATGGCTCTTTTTTATACCTGGCAGACAGCGTAAACAGCAATAGCCAACGATGGGCTGCTATACCGGCAGGTAATGGCATTTTTTATTTTAAAAATATTGCCACAGGCAGGTATATGCATGTATATAATAATGCTACCAGCAGCTATTCACAACTGGATATATGGGATGCAACTAACTCAGGCTCACAGCAATGGCGACTGATCAATTATAATTCCGGGAATGCACGCAGCGCTGAACCATCATTGAATACATCTTTAGTTATTCCTGATGAGACCGATGTGAAGATTAAAGAAGTGCCTGCTTCCACAGCAGAGGATTTTTCAGTTTCGCCTAACCCTGCTGGAAATACTATCAGAGTACACTATGCGGCAGATAATAAGACACAGTTGAATTTCCGGATTACAAGTACAACCGGCACAGTACTTAAGACAGTTGTTTACACTGTTAATAAAGGACAAAATAATCTGACCCTTGATGTGAGTGCTTTGTCAGGAGGGACATATTTTGTCTCTGCCGATAATGGCACAGTCGTAAAAACCAGACAGATCATTATTCAGCATTGATTGTGTAACGGTGTTTTGATTTTTACTATAAAGAAAATGGCCCTTGGTAAGCGGGCCATTTTCTTTGTTGAATGACCATAATAATAGTGAGAGAGAATGTATGCCAAAAAAGTAATACTTTTTTTGTTATAATTACTATTGCTGGGCGTTCTTCTGCATCGTAATAATATAATAATCCCCTGTACTTCGCCAGGGCCATTTGTCTTTCATCCGGTTTTCTTTTTTTACCAGCCACGGATACAGTTTTGGATGCTTTTCAGCAAAGCCCTCCATATAGGAAGGTGGTACGATGGTACACAAGCCTTCCAGTTTACAAAATGTAAAATGAGGACATAGTATTTTTTTTACAAAAGACGGCTGATAATACCAGCATCGGAAATAATTCCCTTCAATATGCGCACGCGCTCCCTTGCGGCCTGCAAAGCGACGGAAGGCGGTACGGAATTTCCCCCTGAATAATAACAGAATTTCCCAGGTGCAGAAGGCCGGCAAGATAACCAGCGTTACAAATCCCCCGGGTTTTACCAATGAATGCATGGACTGTAACACTTGCTCCAATTGATCCGTGCAATTCAAACCGGCAAAATTGGAAAAGATATGATCATAGGGGCCCCGTTGCTGCAGTTGATCTAATCGGGTGAAGGAGCATAACTCAGTGCTGATACGCTGTTCCAATGCATGGGCATGGATTTTTGCTTTCAGTTTTTCCTGCATACCTTCTGCTATATCGGTGGCATGTATGGTATGGCCTTTCCCTGCAAAATATATGGCATCATCTCCGGTGCCCGCGTTCAGTTCCAAAATATGTGAACCGGGTATCAGAAATTGCTTCATATGCTGCCTTACCCTGCTTCGTTTATATTGAATGATAGTATCTGATTGATAAATATCATCAAATACTACAGCCTGTTTGCTGAATGCACCGGCAGCCGCCTGTTCCGCAGCGCTGTTCATCGCAGCTGATTTTCCAGTTTCTGAAGTTTTTGTTTGGCGGCCCATGCACTGAAAGTATAATAAAACAATGATACGGTTTTTTTGATGGAGCTGATCCGGAAGGTGGAAGGCCGGCGCAACAGTTTTTTTACCACATCAAGGGCCATGTGTTTACGGTAGGTCTTGTGTACATAGCGGTGCAACTGTTTATAGAAAGACGGTGCGTAGGTATTATGGAACATCAATGCCAGTTCATCGGAATCGGTCCAGTTGGCCTTGTATTGCAATTGTGCTTTTACTTTTTCATAAAAGGCCGTGCCCGGCAACGGATAGGATACAGAGATGCCGATCTCGTAGGGCAATAAGGTATTGATCATTTGTATCGTCTTCCATATATCCTGACGGGTTTCGCCGGGATAACCAAACTGAATAAAGAACGAAGGATGGATATTATTTTTCTTGAGCAAAAGCGTAGCTTCTGTAATTTGTTCCACTTTGGTGCCTTTGTCCATCGCGTCCAGTATTTTTTGCGATCCGCTTTCTGCTCCCATCCAGATATTTTCACATCCCGCCCGGGCCAGGTCGCTGATATAATCCTGTTGTAATAAGAGGTCGGCCCTTGCCTGAATCTTAAACCGGAAAGATATTTTTTCTTTTTCCACCAGGTTGGCAAATTCATGCACCCATCCGGGTTTCAATCCGAATATATCGTCACAAAACCAGATATGATCGAAGCTGAATTTTTCTTTGAGCATTTTCAATTCTGCTACTACATGCTGCGGGGAACGTGTATTGTACCGGTTGCCATAGATGGGTTTTGCGCACCAGTTGCACTTGAACGGACAACCCCTGGTGGTGGCCATATTCATGGAGAAATAACCTTTGGTGCGGAGCCAAGTTTTGCGATAAGGCTCCATGTCAATGATATCCCAGGCCGGCAGCGGAAGTTCATCCAGATCTTTCATCACGTCCCGTCGCAAAGTTTTGATCACGGCACCCTCTTGCGCATAGGCCAATCCCGGAATATGCATATAATCCTGCTGTGCAGTATCGGCCTCCTGGTTCTGTATAATTGTTTGTACCAATTGAACCAAAGTTTGTTCCGCTTCGCCCAGAATTACAAAATGCGCACCTTCCTGCAGGTATTGTTCAAAATGATCCGTGGCATCCGAACTGGATACAATGATTGTACAACCAGCCTGCCGGGCAAATTTCATCATCTCAAAAGCCGCTTCCCGCATATTGGTGAGGCACATTTTGGTGAGATAATTAAAGCCATCATCGTAAAGCACAAAAAAATCCGGCTTTATTTCCTGCAGGGGAAGGATGATCTCTTCCGGTCCGAAGGAGAACATGGTATCATAAAGGGAAACCGCATATCCTTTACTCCGCATCAATGCCGCTGCCTGCAAAGTACCCAGCGGTGCATAAGGCTGGCCGGTGGCCCACTGCTTGGGGTCGAAGCGCATGAAGTAAGAATGGGAAAAGAGTATCTTATGCATGAAAGTTTTTATTTATTGTATCCGGGTGCCCGGGCCAAGGTTCAGGTAGCATACGCATTTTACACAGGTCTCATTGTTATCCATATCGAGTTCTTTGCGAAAACGGATGCTTTCCTCCTTATTTAATATGCCTTCGAGGTCAGTGGTATGAATATTCCCCTGTGCCGCATGAAAGAAACAGGGTCGTACCGTGCCGTCTGCCTCCACCACCGCCGATACCCAGGGGGCATTACACTTTTTATATGGGAATGGGTTTTGTCCATAGAGCGCCGAATAGTATTGGTGAATTTTCCGGAGTTTATCCGGTTGTTCGGCGATAAATCCGTTTTCAAAATCACGCTGATGTTGTGCAATGATCTGCTCGGTGATCAGGTGTAATTCCTCCAGTTCTTCCGGTGAGGGCAATACTTCCTGCTGACGTTGATCACTCCACAATACTTCACGATTGAAGGCATGACTGCTGATATCAGCGGGTAAAAAACTCACCTGATCTGCACCCATTTCTTTTGCTGTGGCAATAATAGCGGGCCATGCCCGGTAATTGAGGCGGTGTATTACGGTACGGGTGGTAATGCGGAATGAAGGGTCAATTGCCTTGATTGCCTGCACACCAGCTTGTAATTTCTGAAAAGCATCCGGAATATTGCGGATCGTATTGTGAACGGACTCATCGCCATCCAGCGATACAATGATATCCTGAACATGCTTTGTGAGTTGCCGTGCGTGTTGTTTAAGGGTAATACCCGTCGATAATAAACTGATTCCGATATTTTCTTTCTGCAGCAATTCACAGAACCGGAAAAAATTCGGATTCAGCAAGGCTTCCCCGCCCGACATCAGCACTTTTTGGGTGCCCAGTTTTTTCAATGAAATAAGCAGGCTGCTGATATCTGCTTCCGTCAGTTGTTTCAGGTTCTTATTGTCTTTCCAGATATCACACATTACACAACGGCAATTGCAGGCGCTGTGGGGCATCAGTATCACTAAAGGCAAAGTGCTGATCCTGTGTGTGCGCAACGTACGGTATCGTTTATAGGTTTGAAGCAGTGATTGCATGTTGCGCTTTATTGATTTCGGATACAGATCCAGGGAAAAGGGTTTTTAGTGCCGTTTACCCATGCAGGGATGAGCTTTCGATGCCATACATGGGGATCATACAATTTACGATAGTTAAATTGTTCCAGGTCTTCTGCCACCTGATGAAAATAATATTGGTTCATTTCCGGGAAGCCCTGTTTGGTAAAATAGGATGCCGATCTTTGAGCCGCTCTTTTACGTTCGGATGCCGCATAGAAAGGACTATCCATGATATGCACTTCACCTCTGTCCACTGTTAATTCCAGTGCTGCATGAATGATCTCACCGAACCAGGAAAAATATTGTATGCTGGCCGCAAATACAACGATATCGTATCTCGATTTTTTAAACAAACCCTGCCGGATATCTCCCTCGGTAAACACGAGATTATGCCGATCGCCAAATACACGTTTGGCCTGTTGCAATTCAGTTGTATTAATGTCTGCACCGGTAACGGTGTTCTCCGGAATCAGGGCCAGTTGGTTGGATAACCATCCGTTACCACAACCCGTTTCCAGGATACGAAGCGGTCTTTTTTTCTGCCGGAGATACTGCATTAACCGGTTTGCTGAACGGGCTCTTATTTTCCATTCTTTATAATGCGGGTGGTTGGCAGACACTACAGGCAATGCTTTTACTTCATCATCTGTAGATAACCAGTTTTCCTTTGCACGCAGCGCAAGATATTGCTCTTCGAAAGAGCAAGTGGTGTGTGACAATGGTTCCGTGTTAAATACAGGCATAGCAGCAATTGGCGTATATCAAAAACCCTGAATTTCCGGTTGCCGGTATTTCCAGAGCCGGTGTAATAATTTTATTTCATAAGGAAAGCGGTAAAAATTGGTTTTGTACCGGATTCCTGAAACCATTCGAATCAGGTTTCGTTTTACCATACTCAGCCGGATATCCGATACCGTAGGATAATATCCATTGAGTACAGTTTCAAAATTGCGGATTTTGCTGATCATCTCCGGCGTTAGCCAGGGTGTGAGCGGGTTTTTCCGCAGGTCAAACCGTTCCCATTGCGGGCTCATCCAGTCCTCCAGTGTTTGCGGAAACTGAAATCCTGTTTCCTTAACGGTATTGAATAATTCCGAACCTTCGGTAGGTACCGGGCTATAGGTATACAATACGATCTCGGTTCTTGGATTGATGGTTTTTACTTTTTTAATGAACTGAATATCGAAATCGATCTTCTCCATTACCTCTTCAGGTGTAGGGGCGGGTGTGCCCAGTACAAACGAATACTCCGGTATAATATCGAATTTTTTCAATCGCTCAGCAAACCGTAATATCTGTGCGCCGGTTTGGGTGCCTCCTTTATCCAATAGTTTTAATACTGCATCATTGCCGCTTTCCGCGCCGAAGAAAATAATACGGCAACCACCTTCCCGAATCTGTTCAAGGGATGCATCGCTGAATTTATCCATGGTATCAATGCGCGCCATACCCCACCAGTTCATTTTCTCCGGTTTGATCAATTGCGCGAATTCAACAGCTCTTTTTTCAGATACAAAAAAATTGTTATCGTGAAATTCAATCGCGTTCGCGCCCCATTTATCTTTTATGTATTTGATATCCCGGTATACATGCTGTGCTGACTTTGCCTTCCACCTGGCTTCATACGTGGGCACGACTGCACAGAATGAACAGGTGAACGGGCAGCCGATGCTGGAATGATAGGCCAGTGTGCGGGTACCGAGATAGGTTTTGCCCAGGTAATATTTATCAATGGGATAAATAGTATGCAGCTTGTCATAGGGTAAGGGTGGCAGGGTATCCTGTTCGATCAGGTCCTGCTTCAATGTTTTTACCACATTGTCGCCGGAGCGATAGATCAGGTTTTTAATCAGCTCATAGGGAGTATTATTTTCCAAAGCGTCGATCAACGCAGGAAAAGCATGATCGCCGGGGCCATTGATCACATAATCCACATAGCCGGATGCCAGCACCGTTTTATAATGGCTGGTGGGGAAATAGCCACCCCAGATGATGATCGTATTTGGGTACCGGGATTTCAGTTCTTTGGAGAAAGGAATGGCTTGTTTGGTTTGCGGGCCGGGCATTACGGTGATGCCCAGGTACCGGTACTCGCCCGTTTGCAGGTATGCGGAAATCGTTGCAAGGGGATCTTTTTCACAATTGCCATCCACAATTGTCCAATCATATTTACCCTCCACAGAAGCGGCGATGTTGAGCAGGGCATTGGGTACCCGGTGTTTGGCATCTGCACTTTTTGGATTAAATAAAAGGACCTTATTCATGTTTCCCCAAACGAAAGATAATATTCAGAGGTTGCCGCAAACGGATATGAAAGTAGTAATTTTAACGGGTTAATTTTTTTATTAAATGTCTGTTTCCAGCAAATTGAAATATTGGCTGTTCCCCGACCGGGAACGGGAACCCGGCGCCGCCTATGATCTGTGGGCTGCGGGGTATGATGATCAGCCCGGCAATCTGATGCTGGATCTCGATGAACAGGTATTCACTAACCTCTTTAGCCGGATATCCGCCGAAGGGAAAAGGGTGGCGGATATTGGCTGCGGTACCGGTCGCCATTGGCCGGGTATATTAAAACGTCAGCCCCAACAGCTTACCGGCTTCGATGTTTCTGAGGGTATGTTGCAACGGCTGAATGCCAAATTTCCCGGAGCCCCTACCAGCCTGATCAAGGATGAAAAATTGCCGGGTCTTAGCGACCATTCCTGTGATATCATTGTCTCTACACTGGCTGTAGCCCACATAGAAGATATGGAAAGCGCATTAATAGAATGGAACCGTGTGCTCCGTGCAGGAGGGGATATCATCATTACCGATTATCACCCCATGGCCCTTTCAAAAGGAGGTAAGCGCACCTTCAGCCATAAAGGCAAGACCGTAGCCGTAAAAAATTTTATTCATCCCATTGAAACCCTCCGTCGTATAGCGGGGCAACTGGGCTGGGAAGAAATCCGTTTCATGCAACGTATTATCGATGACACGGTAAAAACATATTATGAAAAGCAAAATGCCCTGCACCTGTTTGAATCCTTTCGTAATGTGCCCATTATTTACGGCATTCATTTAAAGAAGAAAGATGGTCCTGCTTGATATTCGTTTACATGATAGTCCCGTCAGAAAAAATATCCATATTACGGATGGGGTTATCCGGTCCATCACCGATACAAATGAACCACTAAGTCATACAATCCCGGGGCCTCATATACACCTGGAGGGTTATCTGGCCTTACCCGGTTTCATCAATTCACATGAACATCTCGATTTCAATTGTTATCCGGCAATGGGCAATGGCCTTTATAAAAACTACACGGTCTGGGGCCGTGATATTCACCAGTCTTTTGCAACAGAGATTGATGCGGTAAAAAAAATACCGGAACCGTTGCGGATCAAATGGGGTTTATATAAAAATATACTCGGCGGTTTCACAACGGTGGTTAATCATGGTGTACAGCTCAATGCGGGTAATGAATTGGCAGATGTATGGCAGGAATGTTATTGCCTGCATTCACCGGCCTTTGAAAAAAACTGGATCGCCAAACTCAACTGGCCTTTTCGCAGGCGGCAACCCTTCGTGATGCATATCGGGGAGGGGACTGACGAGGCAGCCCGGCAGGAAATTAAAAAAGTGATACGGAAAAATCACTGGAAGCGGCCCATCGTGGCAGTACATGGTGTGGCTATGAATGCGGAACAGGCCACCTCTTTTGCAGGCCTGGTCTGGTGCCCGGCTTCTAATTATTTTTTACTGGGTACCACCGCCGATATTCCTTCGCTGCATCAACATACCACCATCGTATTTGGAACGGATTCCACCCTAACTGCTGCCTGGGAGGCAGCCGCACATTTTAATAGCGCACTCCGGAATGCTAAAACAACAGAGTCGGAATTATTACAGATGCTGACCGGCAATGCAGCCCGGCTTTGGCAATTGCATGACAGAGGAGTGATCGAAGCTGGTATGCGTGCCGACCTGGTCATAAAAAAAGAAGGCACATCCCTTTTCGGAAAATATGGAGAAGAATTGTCGATGGTGATCAGAAAAGGAGAGATCATGCTCAGCCATACAGTACCGGTTGAAAAAGAAAAGTATGAACCGATACAGATGTATGGAAATTTATATTATGTAAAAAAAGGAATCCACGAATTATTTTCGCATATACGTTCCCGTTATCCCAACTTGTATCAACCATTTATCATTTCCTGAAAATGTCCGGCTATTACCATACCATTCAACGGGTACGTTCAAGGCTGAAAGGGCTTGGCAATGATTGGGCAGGCATTACCGGAAGTGCTGCCTCAGGTTTTCGTGCCGCACGCGGACATCGGATGCTGGTATACCATGGGGTATGTAACAGGGATCCGCAGCGTTTTAATACCCTTTTCATTACCGAGCGGGTGTTTGAAAAGCAATTGCGGCTTTATAAAAAATACTGTCACCTGCTGAACCCCGATGATTATTTCAATGGTCGTTTCAGTACAGAGCGATTCAATCTTTGCCTGAGTTTTGATGATGGCTTCGCCAATAATTATACGACCGTATTACCATTATTGGAAAAATACGAAGTACCCGCGATCTTTTTTGTTACGGGTGCGCGTGCTGTAGGTTATGATGTGTTATGGAATGATGTGCTCGCTGCGGCATACCGCTACGGGCCTGCCACGATTCGTATAAATGATATCAGCTATGCAAAAGGGGGCGATGGCCGCTATCGTACAGCGGGTGGTGAATGCCTTTCAGATATATTGCGGCGTTCTCCCTTTGCTGCTAAAAAGGAAATGATCACCCAATTGAAACGATATTGCCGTCAATCCGAACAGGAGTACTGGTTGCAAATGAATGAATCACAATTGACCGCCCTCGCACAAAGTAAATGGGCTACGGTTGGTTGCCATAGTCTTCATCATGATGACCTGGCGGGTATGACAGCCAGTCAAGTAAAGGAAGATGCAGCTAAGGCTAAAACATACATTGAGCGGATCACCGGGAAACCCGTGCAGGCAATGGCTTTTCCTTATGGGTCTTACAATATAGAAATACTGCATGCTGCCACCGAAGCAGGATTTTCACAACTTTATGCAGACCGGTTCTTGCACTGTGATGATGAAGCTTTTCCGGGATTGCGCGACCGTTTTACCATTAACCCCTTTATTAACCCGCTGAATCAACTCTATGCAACCATCAGGGGCCATTACTGAACATATTCCCGGTGAATACAGGTTGGAAAGACTGACACGCAGTACTTGTGGGGATCTGGCACGCCTCTATAAGGCAGTACATGGCAAAAACAGCAGCGCGGCTTATTTTGAAAAAAAGTACGATACCTCCTATACCGGTTTTTCTTTTATGGGTTTTCTCGCTTATAATCAAGAAGGGCAACCGGTAGCCTTCAATGGATTGCAACCCTGTTTTATAAGTTATAAGGGAGAGAAAGTGATCGCGGCGCAGAATATAGATATCATGACGGATCCGAACCACCGCTATAAAGGCATGTTTGTAGGATTATCCCGTTGTTTGTTTGAATTGGCCAAAGCGAATAATATATTGTTGTTATTTGGATTTCCTAATCAGCAATCCTATTATGGTACGGTGAATAAACTGAATTGGAAAAAGACTGAACACATGTCATTGTTTCGGGTGCCGGTAAAATCTTTTTGGCTGATAAAGGGGTTACGTAAAATAAAAGCGTTGTCATTTTTATATCAATGGCACCGTAACAGGGTATTGAAAAAATTCCGCTTGCCCGGCAACGGATTGGTTTCTTCAGCATTAGAGGAGGGCTTTGCAGGCTTATGGCGCGATGAAGCTTTTCTTACCTGGAAAACGTATAATGCCTCCCTGGTGATTGGGTTGGCAGGGGCCAAAATATGGATATCGGACCGGTATTACCTGATGATCGGCGATATGGAAGGGGTAACGGAACAGAATTTCGAAGCAGTAATGAAAAAGTTAACCCGTGTCGCCCGCCGGTTGGGTATCAGTGAAATTCAATTACATCTTTCACCGGGCACCGGGCTGTATCGGATATGGGCGCAGCATATCCAGCCCGTTGAATCGTACCCGGTTTTATTTCAGGATTTTGGAGCTGGTCTGCCGCCGGAGCAGATCAAATTTTCTTTTGCTGATATTGATATATTTTAAAAACGGGAAATGAAATTATTATTTACGAGTTATGCAGGTGTTCCTTCTTTCGCTGATCCGGTGCAATGGCTGCAACGGATCGAAGGGTATACTGGTATACTGGAGAGCCTCGTGCCCTGCCACGAAGTGATCAGTATAGAACGAATAAACTATGAAGGGGAAATTTTGCATAAGGGTGTCCGTTATTATTTTATCCGGCAACTGCAGCAAACAAAACGCTTTCCATTTCAAATACACCGGCTGATCAAAAAGCTTTCTCCTGATGTGGTCTTTATCAACGGGTTTATTTTTCCGTTTCAGTTGATCCAGTTGCGGATGATGGCCGGTCGTAATACAAGGATCGTAATAATCAATCAGGCAGAAAAACCTTCAACAGGATATCGGAAACGATTGCAACAATGGGCCGACCGGTATGTAGATGCCTATCTGTTCACGTCTGCTGCCTTCGGGCAAGAATGGGTGGACAAAGGCATTATCCGAGAGCCAAAAAAGATCAGTGAAATTTTTCATGGGTCATCCGTATTTCAGCACGGTGATCAGGCGCTGGCGCGGCAGGCATTGCAATTGCCGGATAAGCCGATCTATCTGTGGGTCGGCAGGCTGGATGCGAATAAAGACCCGGTTACCGCAGTGACAGCATTTATTCAATACCTGGCAAAAGGACACGATGCCTTGTTATGCATGATCTTTCATGAACCGGAGCTTTTACCTGTGCTGGAACAAATGGTGAGTGAAAACCCAACTGCCGCAGGCAAGATCCGGTTTGTCGGGAAACAACCGCATGCTGCTCTTGAAAATTGGTACCGGGCTGCTGATTTTTTTATCTCTGCTTCTCATTTCGAAGGAGGCGGTATATCTGTATGTGAAGCCATGTCCTGCGGAGTGATTCCTTTGGTAACTGATATTGATCCGTTTTGTGTGCTTACCGGTAGTGGGGAAGTGGGTATTTTATTCAAACCGGGTGACCCAAATTCGCTGCTTAATGCGCTGGTAAAGTCAGACCTGCTCAACCGAAAGGCCGAAAAAGAAAAAGTAATGAAACGTTTTCAGGAACATTTTTCATTTACTGCCATTGCCGCAAAGATCAATGCGATGCTGCATGGGTTTGAATAAGTTGCATAAAAGCGTTTGCCGTTTGTTCGATTGTAAAAAGCGACGGGGGCGGGGGAGATGTGAAAGGAAGGGAGAGTAGTTCCTCAATTTTATTTTTCATTTCATCAACAGAGGACGTAATATGCCAGCCAGGAATATTCTGCTTTACCGGCTTTACAAAACTCACCACCTGCGCACCGGCAAACAAAGCTTCTGCCTGTACCATACCAAAGCCTTCATAGGAAGAAGTGTGTGCCAGTATTTTGCTACGTTGCATCAGTTGAATCAATTCATCATGCGGGATCTCACCCGTAAGTATAACCGAATTGCTGATACCCGCTTTGCTGATCGCTTTTTCCAGTTGCTTTCGTTCAGAGCCATCTCCGCATATGGCTGCACGCAATGCCGGAAAGCGGGGAACCAGCGCGGCCACGATTTCTATAAAAAGCAGCCATTGTTTGAGCGGTATCAATGAGCCTGCTGCTAGCAGGTCGATCACTCTGGTACCGGGGTCGGTTGAAAATAATGAGGTGTCCACACCCGGGTAGATCGTATAGGCAGGTATAATACCGTGGTTGCGGGCAAATTCTTCGTTGATGAAATCAGAGAGGGCGACCAGCTCTGTTGGTCGTGGGTTTATTTTTTTTACCATCCTGTTTTCTGCTCTTGCATCCTGCCCGCAGATCCAGCACCAGTGTGCAAGCCCGTGGTTGTCTGCAAATTCTTTTCCCAGCAGCGCGGCTTCATCGCACCAGCAACTGATGATGCCCAAAATGGTATGGTGGGCATGTATTGACGCTAACAAGTTTTTCGTTCTTCGCCAGGTATTACGGCGTGAGATGCCACTTTTATTCCTGCCGCCGGCAGCCATAACGGTAATGCCATTCCATGTATATGTTTTTTCTTCAAACGGATATTGTATGGATACGACAGTAATCCTTATCGCCGGATTATTACGGCTCAGTTCTTTTACCAAAGCTTGTTGCAATGGCAGGCAGGTGCTGTCGGATTCATCCTTGGGAAAGCCGGGCGTAAGAAAAATAATACTTGCGGGCTTATCGGTCACCGGCTGCTGATTTTTGTTCAGGCAATACGGTTCGTTGCAGGCTTGAGGTATTTCGTTTTACAGAAGCATGTTGCAGGCGATACAATTTTATATATTTCAAAAAAACCTGGTGAGCTGTATTCACGGCAATCGTAAATCCGTCTGCACCATCGAGCAAACCAAGCCGGAATATATACCCGTTGATAAATGCCCAGGTAGGGCGCACCAGTATTTTGAACCAATTACTTCTTTTTCCATTGGCGTATAAGGAAGCAGCGGCTATGGAGCTTAACCGGTTCAACTGCCATACCAGGTCGTCGGGCGTTTTAAAGGAATAATGAAGGATATCACCTTTGAGTTTTTTTACTTCCAATCCTTTCTTTACCTGTATTTTATCATGGGGATTTAATCCAGCCCATTGGGCTACGCGTCTGTCAAACAAACGGATCTTAGGATCGGGATACCATAAGCCATGCCGGATGAAACGACCACAATAATTCGTACACCGGTGCATGATATACGCCCGGTGAGAAAAGGTTTGTTTAGCATCCAGTACAGCCGCGATCAGTGCTTCGTCTAAGGTTTCATCGGCATCCAGGCTCAGTATATAGTTATGGGTGGCCAGTTGCATGGCGTAATTCTTTTGCCCGATATAGCCTCTGAATTTTTCCTGGTACACGATAGCACCTGCTGCCCTGGCAATTGCTACCGTATCATCGTTGGAATATGAATCGAGTACAATGATCTCATCGGCCACCTTTTTCACCGAAGCGATACAGCGGGAAATATTAGCTTCCTCATTAAAAGTGATTATGACGGCTGATAACGGATGCATATGTGTTGTTCCTTTTACTAATCGGAAGGTTCAGCTACAAAGTTGTCTGTTTCTGTGAAGAAAAAGAACAAAGGGAAAAAAATATATATAATAAGCCCGTATTGTGTTTCCAGAATGGCTTCGGTAAAGCAATACAATAGCAGAATACATACAACCTGCCGGGTGACCGGCAGCGGTCTGCGGAATGTAAAGGCCAGCATCACCAGGGAAAGTGATAAAAGGAAGAAGCCTGCAAGTCCGAACACGCCATTTTTGAGCAGGGATTCCAGCCATTGGTTATGCGTATTGTACAAGGCATATCCTTTATCTGTTTCACCGGTATCGCCCGTGTACATATGTTTCTCCCGGTATTTCTGGTTCAGCAGATCTTGTGAATGTCCGGCGCCGGTACCGGGTATCCAGGCATGTTGCTCATTGAGTATCGCCGGCACCAGTTGCCATTGAAGCAAACGAAACTGCAATCCATTAAAATAATCATGTGTATGGAATTCCGCCTGCCGGGTCACCTGAATATCTCCCCGGAAGAGATCCGTAAAGCGGTTACTCACGGGGTTGCGTGTCAACATTAAAACAGATAAGCCCATTACAGTCAGTAATAAACAAACCGCCAGCAATTTTTTCGTGAATCGCCGCGACAGGTATTGACGAATGAGGTAGCTCACCAGCGTGATTACGGTAATGGCTATCACCAATTTGGAAGAAAGCAATATCAGAGATCCGATAAAAAATACGAGCAGACAAAGTGATGCGTTTCGGGGGAAAAAGAAACGTCTATACAAAAGGTTTTCCAGCAGGGGAAGGATGGCGAAATACACGAGCAGCGAAAAATATACAGCATGCTGGTGTATCGGCTTTACCAGTGTGTGATAAAAGAAATACCCGGAATCTTGATGCCGGAGATATTGTGCGATGGCTAAGCTGATACAAATGAGCAAAGCCATTAAAAGTAAAAGCAGAAATGATTTTTGTAAGTCATCTTTTTTTCGCTGCACAAAGTCGCTGCTAAAAAAAAGGGCAGGCGGTACTGCCAGCAATCCGGCTTTCAGTTGAAGTTCCTGTGCTCCACGCAGTGTATGATCGGTAAGCATATACAATACAGCCTGTATGGAAAATAACACTATACAGGCGATATAGAAATACAGTATGACCGGCTTTGGTCTTAAAGAACCGCCCTTTTCACGGAGATCAACAAAACCCACTATCAGCATTAACCCGGTGCTGATACTGCTCACTGCACGCCAGGAAAAGATCAGCCCCGCAAAAAACAGGAGATAAATGATGAATAAGGCCGTGCTCAGCAAATCCTTTTTTTCAACGGTTGATTTCATGCAGTGAAGGGCCTGAAAAAACTCAGCGGCCTTGCTGTCTTTGTTTCAGTTTCCGGTTGATATTATACACCACCGTAATGGCCCAGGCCATACAGGTAAAGCCCAATACGCCGATGATCAGCCAGGAGAGGAGGCGGGGGCCGTCTGGTTCACTAAAGGGTATGAATGGTTGTAATACCTGTACGCCATTGGTGAACCGGTAATTCTCTTTATAGTTTTGCAATTTTTCCTGCAGTTCGATCAGTTGCCGGCTCAGGCTGCTACCGTCTATGATTAGAGAGGAAGAACTGTGACCATTTCCCCGGATGATATTTTCCAGTGCCATTTTGGTGGAATCCAGTTTCAGGATCTCTGCCGTAGTCTCACTGATTAGTAATCGCAATGCATTTCGTTTTACGTCCAGCCTCTCACGAATGTACCCGTTGTTTTCAAAGCCATAGATTATGCCAGCCTGCAGACTGTCGAGCAATTGATTATCGGTCACCCATACATCAACAGTAAAACCGTTGGGGTTATTGGGTGTAAATACCTGCTGAATCTCACGGGCCTTTATTTTTTTTACACCATACAGCAGTTTTTCATCACAATGAAAAAGCTGTGCGAGTGTGCGGTATTCTTTCTGACTCAGCAATTGTGCCCAGTTGTTGACCAGTTGTATCTGCTCCGGATTGGTGAGTAAAAAGGAATGCAACACCATTCGCGAGCGGTAGGTATTGGGTATTTTCTTGTAAAAGGCAAAACCCGCAACCAGTCCGGCGAGAAGAGCGCCCACAAATACCCATTTGAAGCGGCGGAAAAAGAGCAGCGCCCTTTCCACGAGATGAAGGAGGTCAATATCTTCGGATCTTTCGTTCTGTACAGACGGACCTGGTTGCATAGCCGTGTTTTGATGAAAATAAACATTTTACCTGTAAAGTCAAAGTACAGGTGCTGCTGCGGGCAGCATGTATATATCGCAAATCAGGTATGTCGGGTTGCTCGAAGTTTCATCGAAAAAAAATTATGTACCGATAGGAAAGGGGAGTATGCTGGCTTATCTTCGTTTCAATCTTTTCAATGGCCGGACATCCAAAAATACTTACCAATTTTTTTTCACTCGGAATGGTACAGGTCATCAATGCCCTGCTCCAGTTGGTGGTCGTTCCCCCTGTTATTGCCCGCATTGGTTTGGAGAATTATGGCATAATAGCGGTGGCACAGGTACTGATGTTCTATATGGCTACGTTTACCGATTATGGTTTCAATCAAACAGCTACACGCGAAGTGTCACTGCACCGGGATGATACGGCCGTTCTCAGCCGGTTGTTTTCCCTGGTGTATATTACCAAGTTGCTGCTCTGTGTCGCTGCTTTTGCCATGCTGCTCTTGTTGGCATTCCTCTTTCCGATTATTCGAGAACATTTTTTATTATATGTACTGGCATTTGTATTTGTACCGGGGTATGCTTCACAACCGGTTTGGTTCCTGCAGGGATTAGAAAAAATGCAATGGCTGGCAATGGGTACCCTGGCAGCCAGGATCATTTTTGTAGTTCTTGTATTTGTGTTTATTAAAGGGCCGGCAGACAGCGGGCTGTTTCTTTTCTTTTTTGGACTTGGCAACCTGGTGGCCGGAATGATCAGTATGGCGGCGATTATCCGTTCGAAGCGACTCCAGCTATTTTTTCCCGGTTGGCATGCAATACTGACCGAGTTAAAGGCAGGCTGGACCATTACACTCACCGCCCTCTCTATGAATGTTACACAATATGGCAACCTGTTTATTCTTCGTCTCTTCACCAACGATCTGGTGGCAGGTTATTATGGAGTAGCAGAAAGAATTTTCTTCACCATGAAGCAGGGCCTTACTGTATTCTCACAATCGATATATCCGCAAGCCTGTCGCCTGGCAACCCATTCACTGGAGCAACTGAAGACATTCCTGCGCCGTGCATTCGTACCTTTTTTTCTGCTTATCCTCACCGGTTCAGCGCTGGTTTTTATTTTCGCACCACAACTGATCCGCTTTTTTGCGAAGGCCGATATACCTTCCTCGGTGTTTGCATTGCGTACATTGGCCCTGTTCATCCCATTGATCAGTTGCAGTATTCCTCCCACGGTATCCTTGCTGGCTTTCGATCAGCGAAAAACCTATGCCGGAATTTATATCGCGGCCATGTTGCTGAATATTCTTGCCAACCTGGTGTTGGTGCATTATTGGGGCATGAAGGGCACCCTCATCGCAGTAGGCATTACGGAACTGGCGATTCTGATCAGTACCTGGCTGATGGTGGCAGCACTTTATAAAAAAATGGATGTATCCCGGCAGCCCGACCGCCTGTTATAACGATTAGGTACAACAACCAATGAAACGCACCATCTATATCAGCATTGCGATTGTTTATTTTTTCCTGAATATTGCAGGACTTCCATTCGGGCTTACCTGGATGGCCGTACTGGCCCCTGTATTTTACGTTTGGGTGGTACTTAAACGAAAAAAAGAGATACTGCTTCCTTTTCTGACCCTGTTGCTGCCCTTTATCATTGCCCACGTATTATTCATTGGTGTGAACCTGAAAGAATACCTGGTTACCATGGCCAACCTCACCGCTGTGTATATTTTCGGTCAGGCATTTTACACATGGTTATTGATCGACACAGAAAAGGAAAAGATATTCCGTTTATTGTTGAAAATAAATATGGCATTGTGCGGGGTGGCCCTGATTTTTTACTTTACACCGGCCGATACCCTCTTTTGGATACAACAAACGCTCACCGCAAATGTGGAGGATTTCAGGCGACTGAAAATGTTCACCTATGAAGCATCTTATTATGCGCTGCTCTTCGCGCCACTGTTTTTATATTACCTGATGCAATATATTTTGGGCAGGAACACGATTTCCACCTACTGGTTGCTGGCTATGTTATTTGTGCCGGTCATCCTGTCTTTTTCCATGGGAGTCATTGTATGCCTGATACTCGCGGGATTGCTTACTTTTTTTATCCATTTTCAGACTTTGCATACGAAGAGAAGGGTCGTGAACGGTGCTATTACCACCACGGTACTCATCGTTTTCACAGGGGTTTTGTTGTGGGTATTGATACCGGATAACGCCTTATTGCTCCGGCTTCAGAACGTACTGGCAGGAAAAGATACGTCTGCCATGGGGCGTACCGCAGAGGCGTTTGAGCTGGCGCAAAAAATGCTGCAGGACAATAATCCTTATTGGGGCATTGGGCCCGGTCAGTTGAATCTCACGGGGGCAGATATAATCAGGGCTTATTACCTCTATTATTTTACCACGCCGGTGGCCATACCCAATGCGGCTGCGGAAACATTGGTATTATTCGGGTGGCTGGGATTCATCCTTCGGATTGGTGTACAGGTTTTCTTGTTTTTGATAACAGGAGTTTGGAGAAATTATTACCGCCTTCTCTTATTTCTGTTCATGTTCCTGTACCAGTTCAGCGGCAGCTATATTACCAACATCGCAGAATATGTGATATGGATCATGGCCTTTGCACCGGTATTCCCTGAATTTACGGTGATACCAAAAAATAAACTGGTTGCTTCTCCAGCTTTAGAGATTCCGGTCGATTGATTGCCGGTTGATGAATGCTTTATCGTTTATTTTCTTATTTTATTTGCAACGGCTTCCAGCATCAGACCTTCATACTGGTTCAGGATCTGAGCATGGGAGTAGATCGTGGAAATTCTATCCAGGTTATTCGCTTTTCTCGAAGCCAGCATCGCATCAGGTAAAACTGTTCCGATAATACCGGCAACAGATGCTGCATCGTGAAAATAATCGGCATCCTGCCTCATCACCGACCGGTTGAATTCATTATCGTGCGCTGCGATACGGGCGCCACAGGCCATTGCTTCCAGCAGGGAAGGGTTGGTGCCACCGGCTGAATGCCCATGCAGGTATAAAAGAGAATGATAACGGAGATCATTGAGTGTATGCTCATCAAAAATACTTCCAGTGAAAATTAACCGCTGGTCGATGTACTTTGATACGAGATATCGACCATGTTTAGTGCCGGTATTCCCTGTTATTACCAGGGGCAATGTGGTACCGGATTGCAGATGCCCTTGTATGATCATTTCAATATTATTTTCCGGCTCCATCCGCGCGATCAACAGGTTGTAGCCCTGGCTGTTCAAATTGTATGTTTCCAAAATACTGTTACCGGCCTGTGAATATACAGCGGCCCCATAGGGAATATAGGCGGCCTCTTTCTGATAAATAGATTGGAGATAGCTTTGTATGCCCAGCGAATCTGCCACCAGTATATCGGCGTGACGGGCCGCAAGCCGCTCCGCTTTTTTCAAAAAAATACGGGTAAGCCGGTTGTATTTACTTCGTTTCCATTCGAGCCCGTCCATATTCATAATATGTATGGTATGTCGGGGCCAGCGGCGATGCCAGATTGAATCACTGGTGTAACCTAAATGCAGCAGTACATCAAAATTTCTACTGCGACTGTCGCGGATACAATTTTTGTCGTAAAAAAATTGCCCCACCGTTCCCCAACGGTGTTCCGGATCTTTGCAATGGATCAGTTGTACACCCTTCCATTCATTTTGCTGGTAAGGATGCGTATGTGAACAATACACGGATACCTGATGTCCTTTTTGTACCAATCCTGCAGAAAGATATTGGGCAAACTGCTCAAATCCTCCATAGTGATTAGGAATGCCCCGGGTACCCATTATGCCGATACTAAGTTCTTTCAACCGGAAATAATTTTTTGATAAACGTTGAAGGTAACGGATGCAGCCCGTTGCCATGTGAAATCACTGCTTATTTTTTTGGCCAATTCACTATTCGAAGGTGCCAGCGCCGCCTGCGCTATCGCATCATGTATAGAAGCAGGGCTTGCCGGGTCCGCATAAAAGGCATTATTACCAAAATAATCTCGCGTATATCCTTTTGCAGTAACCACGATGGTACATCCCATGGCACCAGCTTCCAATGAAGAAAGGCCGCAGGTCTCAAACCAGCTTGGTAATACATGTACGGCAGCGCTACGGTAATACTCCAGTAACGCTTCCTGTGGAATATGTTCCATAAACGTAACATTGGACGCAGCTTCTTTACGGCATTGTTCATAATACTTTCGCTGCCCGGGAGCAGCAGCTCCGATCAGCTTCAATTGAAATGATGTGTCATTCAAAGCCCGGATCAGGTGAAGTTGATTTTTAATGCCTTCGATCCTGGCGACACAGATCACGGAGTTTTTGTCGCGGTCAACCGGTGAGTTATTGGAGAATAACGAGGTGTCGATTCCATTGGGTACCGTTGTAAATATGGCAGGAGTGCTGAATGTTGCCTGAATGGCTTTTTGTTCGGCCACCGAATTGGGCAATACAGCGCTCGCACCCTGGAGTATGGCCTGCATACTTCTTCGTTGTCCCTTCCAGAGATAGGTACGGCTTACCAGTTTATCATGGCCCAGCAGCCAGCGGGCGGTAGTTTTAATATACTCATTGAATGAAGGAGAGCCGGTCCGAAGTAGCCATCCGCTAAACCCTTTACGGTAATGCCGGTCATATTCACTATAATCGATGAGTATGGGACTGATCACATAGGGTATATTACAGCGCTGTGCATGAATCAGCAGGTCTGCCGGACGGGTGATATTAAAAAGATGCAGCAGGTCATATTGTGCGTAGGGGATGGCAGCATCGGCTGAAAGTATGTCGGCTTCCACGCCCAGCATACGAAGATGCCGCACCGTTTGTACGATCTGTATCGTATCACCCCCGGGTACCGTCTGCAGGGTGGAGCGTGTAATGAAACCCACTTTCATATCAGCAGTAATATAAATGTATTCGGTGATATATCGAAAAGGGACGGAGCTAGGCTGCCTGCTGCAACAATGATTTATGTATTAATTTGACCGTTGCCCAATTGGAGGCGACCATTGATGAAAAAGGTTTTCAAGTTTAAAATTTTGTACTTATATTGCTTTTACTGAAAGGCAGGAAAATATTCTTGTCAAATGTTTAATGGTTATCAAACAGCGGAATTCTTTCCGCTGTTTTGTTTTTAAAAAGGGGCTACTTCAATCCATACGGGCGTTTGGCCGCCTGCACATCATGCCGGATTACCGCAAGCCGCAGGTAAAAACGTAACAGGCACATCAAAACACCAGCTATTAGCAATGTAAGAGCTGCGATGTACAGTATGTCATTTCCGGTAGATGCACCCGGTTTAGTATTCCATTGATGTATAAGTAAAGCGATTAAACCCGATACGAGGCAGATCAATCCGAAGGGAGAAATCCCGCTAATGGGTCTTTTCTTAAAACGTTGGAGAGCTGTTATCAAAAGCAGGTCTTTCAATACCGTAAACGTCCGCCCCAATCCATATTTACTTTTTCCATGAATCCTCGGGTGATGCTGCACATCTGTTTGAATAATGGAGGCGCCTTGTAGGGCCGTGAGTACAGGGATAAAACGATGTAGTTTGCCGTACAGCCTGAGTCCTTCTGCGTAGGGCCGTTGAAATACCCGTAGGGTACATCCATAATCCTTCAGTTGTACCCCGGTCAGCATACGAATGAGCCCATTGGCTATCCCGCTGGGTATTTTGCGAAGCCATAGTCCGTCTTTGCGATTTTTTCGGTTGCCTGCGATCATGCCGGCCTGCTCCGTTTTTAGTTGTTGTAAGAGACGGGGTATATCTGCCGGATCATTTTGCAGGTCGCCATCCAGAAATGCGATATAGGCACCGGAACTGTGTTCAATACCTGCCCGCATGGCTGCACTCTGGCCATAGTTTTTATCCAGTTCCAGCAAACGGATACGGTCATTGGTGTGTTTCCTTATTTCGTCCGGTGTGCCATCCGTGGAGCCGTCATTCACAAACAACACTTCATAATCCATACCTTCCAGCGCTTTTTTTAATTGCTGTACCAGTGGCTGCATGTTTTCTTCCTCATTCAATACCGTGATTACGACAGAGAGTTCGGGCATGCGGCAAATTACATATTTTCACAATTGCATAATTTACTAATTCGATAATGCGATAATTATCTCATTATCGAATTATCGAATTAGCACATTAGCTCATTTGTATTCACACGATTCCGGCCAGTTCCAGACTCCTCTTCTTTAGCTTCCGGGTTTCGATATCCTCTATGATCGGGTCGGGAGTAAGAATGAGCGAGGTGTTATTTTCTTTCCACCAGTTGTTGTTTTTCAATTCATCAAAAGCGATCACACCCACCAGGTATTTTCTCTCTTCCTGAGCATGCCATTCCTCGATCCATTCAAAGCGGTCTCGGGGTACCGAAGCCAGATTGTCAAAGCTTACATATACGCGTAAATAAATGTCGTTACCAAGTGTGTTGGGTTGATGATGGTATAATTTTTTATACTCGTATTTGTATTCATAACGCAGGGCCGAAATATCACTCAATACGGCCGATGCAGTAGGGAAACTGCCCGCCCCCTTTCCATAGAAGAATTGTTTATCGGCAAAACCGGTTTCGATCACCACGCCGTTGTATTCATTTTTTACAAAAGCAAGGTGATCAGTATGCTGTACGAACTGTGGTAATACAAAGGCAGCTACCGTGCCATTCTTTAATTTACTGGCCTGGGCTACCAGTTTAATCTGCTGGTTGCGGGCTTTTGCTACGGAAGCATCACCGGCATGTATCTGCCGTATGCCATTGAATAAAATATTTTCCGGGGTTTCTACAATGCCATAGGCGTGTACGAGCAGTATAGCCCATTTGTTCACTGCATCAAAACCGTCCACATCCAGTACGGGGTTGCTTTCCGCAAAGCCGGCCTGTTGCGCCAGTAGCAAAGCCTGTTTGAAATCCAGGCCTTCTTCAAACATTTTGGTAAGGATAAAATTGGTAGACCCATTTACGATTGCGCGGAGTGAATGGAGCAGGTCGTTGTCATAATACTCTTCCAGATTGCGGATAACAGGTATCGAGGCGCAGGCAGACGATTCATACAGGAAGGACCGCCCGGTTTCTTTTTGCAATTGCAGCAATGCAGGGAAATGCTCCGCGATCATTTTTTTACTTGAACTCACCACTTGCTTGCCATTGCGGAATGCAGTGCTCACGATCTCAAAAGCCGCATGGGCATCATCGATCACTTCCACGATCACATTGATATCCGGATCATTCAGCAGTTCATCGCGGTCGGTGGTGAACAGGGAAACCGGTGCATTTCTTTTCTTTTCTATATTCTTAATACAAACTTTTTTTACACGTGCCTTCAGGGAAGGGGTTTGCTGCAATACTTTATAAAGGCCTTCGCCCACTACACCAAATCCAAACAGGCCGATCGTTAACTGTTTATGTGCTTCCATGTTATTTGTTTACAATTTTTAAATGTGAAGATCTTTTTCTATCTATAAATACGGTAAGGGCCGCTTCGATTTTTTCATATTCCAATAAAAAACCATCATGCCCGTAATCGCTGCTGATCCGGAATAGTTCTGCTCCCGGAATATGCTGTTGCAGGTATTCCTGTTCCTGTATCGGATACAATACATCAGAAGTGATACCGATCACCAGAGTACGCGCACGGATGGATTGCAGGGCGGTTGGCACATCTTTTCTGCCACGCCCCACATCATGACTATCCATACTCTGTGTAAGCCGGTAATAGCTCATCACATGGAAACGGTTCGCCAGTTTGATACCCTGGTATCGCTGGTAATTATCCGCAGCATATTGCGCGGTTTCATGCAGGGGAACAAATGCCTTATCCCTGCGTTGGGTAATATCGTAACCGTTATAATGCCTGTAAGAAAGCAATGCGATGGATCGGGCAGCGGCCAGCCCTTTCTGTCCTGCATCCGGATGTGGTTCTTTCCAGGAATCATCGGCTTCAATGGCCATGCGTTGTGAAGCATTGAACGCAATACCCCATGGAGATAATACTGCATTGGTGGCAATGGGAACTATATACTCAAACAAGTCCGGCTCATCAATGGCCCATTCCAGCAATTGCATGCCCCCGGTACTGCCACCCAGACCCACTACTATGGATCGGATCCCGAGATGATCTTTCAACTGCTGGTAGGTTCTTACCATATCACGTATAGTAAAGACCGGGAAGCGGCTGTAATAGGGCTCGTTGGTAAGCGGATCTTTACTAACCGGTGATATACTTCCATAAGGGCTGCCGGGTTTGTTGACACAGATAATAAAATATTTTTCCGGGTCAAAGAATTTGCCGCTGCCCACCAGTCCGGGCCACCATTCCACCGGATTGCTGTTGGCTGTAAGTGCATGAAAGATCCAGACTACATTATTACGGGCCGCATTCAGTTTGCCATGCGTGGTATAGGCCAGGTGAAATCCCGGAAGGACCTCACCTGACTCCAGCGTGAATGATTGCGGATAATGAAAAATGGTTGTCATATCAGTGTACGAGTTCTTTGGCAAGTACTTGTTCGAATGCCTGTTCAAAATCAGCTTTGATATCGTCAATATGTTCAATGCCCACACTGATGCGCACCTGGTTGGGCTTCACCCCTGCAGCGATTTGTTCGGTCTCGCTCAGTTGCTCATGGGTGGTGGAGGCAGGGTGTATCGCAAGTGTTTTGGCATCGCCCACATTGGCCAGATGACTTACCAGTTTTAATGCATCAATGAATTTGCTGGCATTTTCTTTGGTGCCACGAATGCCAAAATTCAACACACCGCCAAACCCGTTGGATAAATATTTTTTCGCCAGTGTATTGTACGGACTGCTTTTTAATCCCGGATAATCCACGAATTCCACAGCAGGATGCTGTTCCAGCCATTGTGCAAGTGCGAGCGCATTGTCCACATGGCGTTGTACCCGGAGGCTCAGTGTTTCCAATCCCTGTATGAGCAGGAACGAATTGAACGGACTTTGCGAAGCGCCGAAATCACGAAGACCTTCCACGCGGGCACGAATGGCAAATGCAATATTGGGTAAGCCCAGCGGATTGCCTTCACCAAATATATCCCAGAATTTAAGTCCGTGATAACCTTCGGAGGGTTCGGTGAATTGCGGGAATTTACCATTGCCCCAATTGTAATTGCCACCATCAATGATCACTCCGCCAATGGTGGTGCCATGGCCGCCGATCCATTTGGTAGCCGATTCTACTACTACATTTGCACCGTGTTCGAGCGGCCGGAATAAATAACCACCGGCCCCGAAGGTATTGTCCACCACCAGGGGCAGATCATACTCTTTGGCAAGCGCTGCAAATTTTTCAAAGTCAGGAATATTGAGGCGGGGATTACCAATGGTCTCAAGGTAAATGGCTTTCGTGTTTTTGTCGATATGTTTTACAAAACTTTCTGCATCATCGCCATCCGCGAAGCGCACTTCTATACCCAGTCTTTTGAAGGCTACTTTGAATTGATTGTATGTACCGCCATAGAGATAGGAGGTGGTGATAAAGTTGTCGCCTGCCTGCAGAATATTATTCAGGGCGAGGAATTGTGCAGCTTGTCCGGAACCGGTGGCCAGCGCAGCCACGCCACCTTCCAGTGCGGCGATGCGTTGTTCAAACACATCCGTCGTCGGATTCATGATACGGGTGTAGATATTACCAAATTCTTTCAGCCCAAACAAGTTGGCCGCATGGGCCACATTATTAAATCCATAAGAAGTGGTTTGATAAATCGGAACCGCCCTTGACTTGGTGGTGGGGTCGATCTGCTGGCCGGCGTGAAGTTGTAATGTTTCGAAACGAAGTTGCGTACTCATAATAAAATGATTTTTAGGTTAATGAATCCGGTGAAATAAAATGGCAGGCAATAAATGAGGGCATGGCCCTTTGGAGGTAGAGTATTAGTATGCCTGGGGCATACAACAGCAACAGCACATACCGATCGCAGCAATGCGGTCGTTGATGAGGGTATATATGTTGTGCTTGTGCATAATTACTCTATAAAAGTAGTGGACTTTTGTATATCCTTCCAAATTTATTTTCCGGTATTTTATCAATTATTTGTTAATGAAAGCGAATTCAAATGACTGTTTGTGTAGCCATCGCATTACAAGCAGGTGACAATCGGGCCATATTCGGGCAAATAGTTCAAGGCTGTGGTACCGTGTACCGGACGAAAGGTGTTGATTGTTAAACATGTTTTCTTTTTTGCTGGCACAAAAGTGTGCCGGTTAATAAAATTGTTGATACAGTGCTTATCCGGAAAGTGGGAGGGGTAGAAACTAAAAAAGCTCACCGGTCTTCCTGCCGCAGCAGGTAAATCAGATGAGCTTTTTTTATTGGGAAAAATGTATTCCGAAGCGATGATCTGACTTATCTGCCCTGACCTTGTTGTCAGGATGGAATTGGCACCTTTTTCCCGTTTGCACGGGAAGAGGTTGTCAAGGCATCATCGGGCCATAACCCTCCGCCTTTCTTGATAAGCGAATCCGTAAGAACGTTAATTCCTGCGGATGAATAATAAAGAACTGCTGCAAATATACAAACGGGTTGGCCGGATTTCCAAACACTTTTTTATTTTTCAGGCAAACAGTTGTTGGTATATGCCCTGAAGTCCTTGCTGGCAAAGCATTTTATTGATTTATATTCATTTTGAACCAGGCTTCGGTCGAGCGGGCTGTATGTTCCACCGTAATTTCTTTTTCCAGTTTATCCTGTGCTTTGCGAATAGAAGAAGAGATCATGCTGTGTTGGATCACCTCATCTTCCTTCATACCTAATGAAGACATAACGTTGATAATCCTTTCGCCATCAAACATCCGGAAGAGCAGATCTTTTAAACTGGAGTACACTTCAATGGAAGTTAATCCCATGTTTTTGATCAGATCGGTTTCGGGTTTACGCAAGGGATAATGTTCACCGAAAACAATGGGTTTGCCCGCACGTTGCAAGGGTGAGAATTCGCGGGCCAGTATCAGATTGACTGGTGCTGCCGTTTTTTGCGCAAAAAAATCAGTGGCCGTTTGAAGACTATCATCAAACCAAAAAAGAATCACCAATGATTGGTCGGCTTGCCAGGCTTTGTATAGCAATTCCAGTTTCCCAGCGGGCTCCATACATACTTTGTCAACGATTTTGATTTCAGGCTCTTTCTTTTTGAATAAATTGAACATGGCAGTATTTATGATCTGCTAATGTACACAGAATGCGGTAATTATCTTTGTCGTATGAAATGAAGAAAAAAATCATGCTTTATTCAACACTTTCTTGCCGGTTGGATTCACTTTATTTAGCCCTGCATAAACAAAAAGGGAATGCGCTACCGCATCCCCTTTGTTACTGTAATGAACCGTCCCTATTATATCTTTAATTCGATGCTGTTTCGGCGAGTTGCTTTGTACCCACATAGATCCAGGGTTTGAACTGTACTGGTTTTTTCACTTTTGTTTTCTTTACCGCAACAGGTACTGCTGGCTCTTCTGCCGGTGTTGCAAATACGGCGGCCGGGTTGGTGGCATCGAAGGATTTGCCAATGCAAATACTCAATGTGCGGGTTTCTTTATCATAGATAAGGGTTCCCTCTGCCACCTCTTTCCCTTCTGCTGTCTTTTGTGCCGGGATCTTATAGGTTGCCGGCGATTTGCGGAGCATGGCTTTTATTTTCCCTTGTGGTAAACCTTCTATCCATACCAGCCCTTTGTTTTCTTCATCGAGCATGATGCTGACCTTTGGTGCATCGGCATTTGCTGTGGATTCATACTGGCCGATCACCGGAAATATATCGGCTGTGGTGAGTGGTGCCCGTTGCGGAAGCATTTTTCCCTGATAAGGTGAAATGATCGAATCCACAGTTGGGTTTTTCTTCGGATCCCATTTGGTGGAATCATTGGCAGGTGTTGTTTCCTGAGCGCACACGGAGAGCTGAAGTATAGACAATAACATGCCAGCCACTATTCCAATGGTTTTTTTCATACGTAAATATTTAAATGATTGAATTGGTACTCGTACTACACTTCAAAATATTATGCCAGAGTAAAATTTTGTGGATAACTTCAAAAATTACTTCAGGAAAGAGCGTCATTCCTGTGTCATCCTTGCTGGGTAAGGCTTTCAGACGGCCTGTGCCGGATGATGACACAAGTAGTATCTTCGCACCTCTCTATGGCAAAGAAAAACAGTACCGAACCGGCATTTCCTGTACCAGACCATGAAATGATTGAAGTACACGGCGCACGTGTTCATAATTTAAAGAATTTAGATATATCCATACCGCGCAATCAGCTCGTGGTGATCACAGGTATCAGCGGAAGCGGAAAATCTTCCCTGGCTTTTGATACCATATATGCTGAAGGACAACGGCGGTATATGGAAACCTTTGGAGCTTATGCACGTCAGTTCATAGGGGATATGGAACGCCCTGATGTAGACAAGATCACCGGCCTTTCACCGGTTATTTCCATTGAACAAAAGACCACCAATAAAAATCCGCGTTCTACCGTAGGTACCGTAACCGAAGTGTACGATTTCCTGCGATTGCTTTTTGCGCGTATCGGCGAAGCCTATTCCTATAATACCGGAAAGCGCATGGTGAAATGGAGTGAAGAAGAGATCGTGGAAAATATCTTTAAACGCTATAAGGGGCAGCGCATTGCCCTGCTGGCCCCGTTGGTAAGAGGCCGCAAGGGCCATTACCGCGAACTGTTTGAAGACATGCGCAAGAAAGGATTTCTGAAAGTACGCGTGGATGGTGAAATTAAAGACATCGTACCCAAAATGCAGGTGGACCGATATGTGATTCATGATATTGAATTGGTGGTGGATCGGCTGGAAGTAACGCAGGACATGAAATCCCGCTTGAGCCAGAGCGTGCAGCAGACCCTGAAACTGGGTAAGGACCTGATGTTTGTGGCACCTCAGGATACCGCCACCGCAGGTACACTTAAAACAAAAGGGAAGACCCCTTCACGTACCAAAGCGCCGGTATTGGAAGGCATGGAAGAAAAGAACACAGCAGTGGCTTTATATTCCAAGCAACTGATGTGTGAGGATACCGGCATCAGCTATGAAGAACCTTCACCCAATGCATTTTCATTCAATTCACCCTATGGCGCTTGTCCGGTTTGTAAGGGACTAGGCACCAAGCATCATATTAATATGGAGGCGGTGATCGCTGACCCCACGCTCAGTATCAGTGAGGGTGGGATCGCTCCTTTGGGAGAGGAAAGAGATGCCTGGGTATACCGGCAGGCACAGGAAGCAGCGAAGAAGAATAAGATACCGCTCAATACACCGGTGAATAAGCTTTCACAAAAGCAGCTCAATATTATTTTATACGGGAATGAGGAAGGGCAACAGGAAGACCTGGATTTTGAATCGATGAAGTTTGACCCGCCGGCACCGTTTGAAGGAGTGATCAATATGCTGCAACGATGGTTTGCCAACCCCTACAGCGAAGCCATTCGCGAATGGACAGAGGATTATATGATCATAAAGCCCTGTGACGGATGTAATGGCGCAAGATTGAAAAAGGAAAGTTTGTGGTTTAAGGTAAACGGCAGAAATATTGCAGACCTGAGCAATATGAACCTCGACAATCTCGCTGCCTGGTTCGATGGCATTGAATTGTTGCTGGAGAATAAACAGAAGACCATCGCGAAAGATGTGTTGAAGGAAATACGGGAACGCTTACAATTTTTGCTGGATGTGGGGCTTACCTATCTCACACTCTACAGACCCTCTAAAAGTTTGAGTGGCGGAGAATCGCAACGTATCCGGCTGGCTACTCAGATCGGATCGCAATTACAGGGCATTACTTATATTCTCGATGAACCTTCGATTGGCTTGCACCAGCGGGATAACCATCGGCTGATCGATGCCCTGCGCAATCTGCGGGATATTGGTAACAGTGTGCTGGTAGTGGAGCATGATAAGGACATCATGCTGGCTGCCGATTACCTGATCGATATCGGACCACGTGCAGGCTTTCATGGAGGTAAAGTGGTGGCACAAGGTACACCAGCGGAACTGCTGAAATTAGATACCCTTACATCCGGTTATCTCAACGGGCACCATCGAATCGCAGTGCCTGCAGAAAGAAGAAAAGGAAATGGGAAAATGTTGGAAATAAAAGGAGCGAAAGGTAATAACCTCCGGAATGTGGATGTGAAATTTCCATTGGGAAAATTCATTTGTGTGACCGGAGTAAGCGGAAGTGGCAAATCCACCCTTATAAATGAGACCCTGTACCCGGTATTGTCAAAGCATGCATTTGGTTCCAAACTGGTGCCTCTTGAGTATAAATCGGTAAAAGGTTTGGAGCATATTGATAAAGTGATCGAGATTGATCAGTCGCCTATTGGCCGTACGCCCCGCAGCAACCCGGCCACGTATTGCGGGTTCTTTACAGAGATACGCACGCTGTTTGCTTCCATTCCGGAAGCCAAGATAAGGGGATACAATGCAGGCCGCTTTTCTTTTAATGTGAAGAATGGCCGATGCGATGTATGCGAAGGTGGGGGAATGCGGGTGATCGAAATGAATTTTCTGCCCGATGTATATGTGCATTGCGAAAAATGCAATGGCAAACGGTATAACCGGGAAACACTGGAAATTCGGTATAAAGGAAAATCCATTGCAGATGTATTGGAGATGACAGTGGAAGAGGCCGTGGAATTTTTTCAGCATGTGCCTTATATCTATCGTAAGATAAAAGTGCTGGAAGAAGTGGGGTTGGGATATATTACCCTGGGACAATCGGCGGTCACGTTGAGCGGCGGTGAGGCCCAGCGGGTAAAATTGTCTACCGAATTATCCAAGCGCGATACGGGTAAGACCTTTTATATTCTCGATGAACCCACGACTGGTTTGCATTTCGAAGACATTCAGCATTTGCTGGATGTGCTGAACAAACTGGTCGACCGGGGTAATACCGTTTTGGTGATCGAACACAATATGGACGTAATTAAAGTGGCCGACCATATCATTGATATCGGCCCCGAAGGTGGTGATGGTGGAGGAAGGGTATTATTTGAAGGAACACCGGAAGAACTGATTAAAAATAAAGAAAGTCATACGGCGCGGTATTTGAAAATGGAGCTGTAAAAAATAAAGTAATTCACGTAAATGGATATGATAGTATTCGCAAGAAAAAGAGGCTGCCAAAGGCAGCCTCTTTTTAATAATATGTTCGGGTTAAGTCTGATCAGGCTTTTGGCTTATTGTCCGGAACTTTAATAATACCGAGTAAGAACAACAGACCGGCCACACCAACTAAGATAGCAATATAGATACCAAAGCCGGGTTTAATTACCCCCTGCCCCTTACTGCTTACGTTGATAAAAGCGATGAGGGCACCAGCGATGATACCACCAAATCCGCCTAAAGCGATATTCTTTGTGTTTCCTTCATAGGCCTTGGCTTTATCGCCCATGAAAGAAGCGGCTGCCACAGCTCCAATACCCAGTAAAGTGATAAATCCTTCTCCATGGAAACCGTTAACGGAACCACCGCCATACCCGCCAAATGAAACTGTTGCCCATGGTAAAATCATTGATACCAATGCAACGCCCGCAGCGATCAATGCATAAAGTTTCTGTTTGTGAAAATTCAAATTTTCCATAATAAGTTGGTTGATTTTGGTTTTACCTACTCGTGTGGCTTTTCGGTATACGCCCCCGGTTTTGGAAGGTTCAGGTCTCCTTAATGGTTATTTCTAGCTAATATAAGACAGTTTTTTAAAACGGCGGAAAGGGGGGAGATTTTTTTTTAAACCGTTTAGTAACAGGTAGATAGGTAGGGGAGTGGTGATTCAGAAAACCCGGTGGTAAAAGCAGGGTATAACGGGTAAATCTTTACGGGCACAGTAACTGTGGTTTTTTCCCGGATACCGGATTTTTTGTTATCCCTGCTTCCACGGGTTCTTAGTTATGACAATTAAAAGAGCTCAATTTAAAATGCTCTGTAAGCAGCGCAGAGAGTAATTAATAAAATTGTATACTAATGAGAGTACCAATAGAGAACGGATCAGGTTTCTTCAACCAGGGTATCAGATTCTATTAAGCTCTCTGCGGCTTACAGAACAGCGTTTATTACCGGATTTCGAATTTTCCGGTAGCAGTTTCTTCATCTCCGCTGAATACACGGTAGATATATATTCCCTTCTTCAGCCCGGAGATACGGTAATGATCTTTTGCTTTCATTTTGTACTGCTGTACCAGAGTGCCCTGCACATCAAATACAAAGAAGCTGATCTCCTTGCCGTCGTTTTCTTTTGCCACCACATGCATTTCCCGCTTTATGATGTCGGGGTAAATTTTTACCGCTTCATTATTTCTCGCCGCGAAATAAGTGGCATTGTCTTTTTCTTTTTTGGCGGATTTTTTTTCTTTCGGTTCTTCATCTCCGAAGAAAATCCGGTTGGTTCCCTGTGCGGTGTTCAGCAGGAGACAACATAGCAACACGGCTGCTGCTGTGCTTTTCGAAAAGGTGATTAATGTTTTCATGTGGTTCGGATTGTAGTTTTATAGTGGTTTTAATAAAAGACAGGGCATTTAAGGTGTTTCGTCTCCGCATTATTATTTAGCCTCCAACCAAGGCGAATTATGCTGGAGAAGTATGCATCATTTTCTTTAGGGTCACCTCTTTCTGCAAATTCCTGGTAAGGGCGTGTAGTGGGGAACGTATAGGTACCCCTGTAATATAACCGGCGGGCCTTGATAGCATCTGCCGCAGGCAGGTTGGCGTCAAACGTGATAGGGTCTACATAATAATTATGACTCACATCATCAACATAATCGGTAAACAATTTCCGGTGGAGGATCTCAAAACCGATATACATGCTTTCTTTGATATAATATTTGATACCACCACCCATGAGTACGTTCATCTGTGTCAGTTTATACGGCTTGCTATCCGGATATTGCGGAAAGCCCTGTCCTTCGAGACGTAAGGGAGCCGTTTTTACCCAGGAGCCGTCTATATCTTTCGCTTCCGGGTTGAAATGGAAGATACCCACACCCGCAGTAAGATAGGGGCGCAGTTTACCTTTCAGTCCATCATATTTCTCCAGAAAATAAGTCGGATATACTTCGAGTGAAGCATACACTTCGCTGATCTTGGAACGGAAATTAAGTCCGCGATATTTACGATCGGTTTCAGCACCACCTTTATCCGGCGCCTGGGCATCATCACCTTCCACGTAACCCAGGTTTCCGGCAATACGAAGACCGGCCCATTCTACGGGATAATAATTCAGGTAAAGGCCTTTATTTAATTTGGTGAGCGGAAAATCAAGATCCTTGATAAATGTTTTTCCGACGCCGGCGCTTCCACCAAGGTCGCCTAAAAAGAACATGGGGCCGAGGCCAAGTCCTACTTCAAATTTTCCATTTGCGGTGCTGATGGATTGAGACCTGCTGCTGAAAGAAAGTAGTGCAAGCAGGCACGTAAGTACGTACGGACGTACACGGTTAATACTAGTTCTCATTGGTATTAGATTTCTGGTTTTCTACTATTGGATTTCAACCCGAAAGTAGGTACAGAATAAAATACCTGCAATGTTTATACACTATTATTTTTGAATAAATCGTGTTTTTGGGGAATATTACGAGGTAAGTTTACCAAAAAGTACGATGAGATGGTTTGAATATGAGTTAGTTGCAAATACTTAGTTTTTCAATAAAAAACTTTGTTGCAACAAAAGGTCCGATTTGTGAACGTTGATTTTAACCAATGAACTTTTTCTCATTTTTACACACTCAGCAGTTTTTTTCTGAAAATATGCTTCAATGATCAGAAGTAAAATAAACGGAAAAAGGGCGGGAATTAAACTTTCTCTATATCGCGCACCATTTCAATATGCGGTATGCCATCTTCTAAATAGGGTTCACTCACAGGTGAAAAACCCAGACCGGTATAAAAGGCCTGCAGGTATACCTGTGCTCCGATACGGATCGGTAAAGGGCCAAATAATAGGTTGGTTTGTGCTATACTTTTTTCCATCAGTATTCGTCCGATACCACGCCCTCTTACCAAAGGTGAAGAAACTACCCGTCCGATAGAAGGTTCAGTATATATAATACCGGGTGGTACCAGCCGGGTGTAGGCCACGAGCCGGTTCTCTTCCCAGCCCATGAGGTGATAGCAGGGCTGATCTTTATCATCCATATCCTGGAAGATACATTGTTGCTCCACCACAAATACTTCGGTTCGCAAACGCAACAATGTGTATAGTTCTTCCGGCGTTAATTCATCAAATCGTTTCAATGTCCATTGCATATCTGTCATATTTGGGTCGATTCATCGTTTGCATCAGCGGCCAGCAGGTACCGGAATCACGGGCAGGCTTTCATTACCATCAGCACCCACCGATTGTACGGCAAAGAAAAAATTATCTTTCGAATATGGAAGGTCCGCTTTGGTATCGGTGGTAAATATTTTTTTCTGCCATACGGCACTGGTGGTTTCACGCATCAGAATATAATATCCTTTTACTGTACCGGTAGCGGGTGCTTTCCAGGTAAGATTGGTGAAATTGGTCAGCCGCTTTGTTTCCACTTTTACTTCCTGGGGCATGGAAGGGGCTTTAGCCAGGTTGGCCAGGTTGCAAAGATTCATCGCCGTGTTTTTCCGCAGGTATTCAAAATCCATGAATTCCGGCAGATCGCCATATTGTATACCATTTTCCATGCGTACGTCCTGGTGCTGGTGATAATAGTTTTCATTCATTTCAGTGATACGAACTGCTGCATAGCCTCTGTTCACAAACGGGGTGTGGTCGCCGCCCCTTAAGAAACGGTCATTGCGATAAACCATTACTATTTCCAGATTGTCTACATACCGCTCACCTACTTCTTTAATATAACGGGCCAGTTGCCTTGCCTTCCCATCATTCTCGAGTCCCAGATTACGGATATTCTGTGCAGCCCTGCCGGTATCCTGTATGGAGAACGCCTCACTGAATACGCGGATCTTTGTATTGTTGATCAGGTTTGTTTCATTACTGTTATTGCTGCCCATGATATCGTTATTCAACAATGCTTCAATATTCCAATTTTGGCGACGGGCCTTTTCACTCATGTAGTTGGCACCCAGCAACCCCTGTTCTTCTCCGCTGAAGGCAACAAATACCACAGTTGCCGGAAAGGAAGACCGGCACATAATCCGCGCGCTCTCCAATACGGCTGCCACACCACTGGCATCATCGTTGGCTCCCGGGGCATCACCGGTTCGGTCCATTACATTCGTACGCATATTGTCCAGGTGTCCGCTGATCATGAAGATGCGTTTGTCAGCCGTATCGGTGCCTTTGAGGGTGGCCACCACATTGCCCAATAACAATGTAGTGTCTACCCGCCTGCCATCTTTTTGCAGGGTGGTGGTATCGATCATCGCGGTTAACCGGCCACCCGATTGCTGCGCAAATTCATTGAATTTTGAAAGTACCCAAACACGTGCAGCGCCAATGCCCCGTTTGGGATCGGTTTGCGTACTGAGGGTGTTACGCGTGCCATAGCTTACCATTTTTCGTATGTAGGATTCAAGCGAATCTTTGGAAACGCTGTTTACCATTTTTTCGATCTGTGGATCCCGTTGAATAGTGGTTTGAGCAGACACGCAAAAACTGCCGGAGCAGCATAAAATGAGGATAACTAATTTTCTCATGTTGATGGTTGTTTCAATACGTTGGGTGTATGGCCCTGTATCAGTAATTATATTTGTCTTTCCATAATTGCTTCAGAAATTTTCGCAATTCTTCCTCCCTGGCGTTCTTCCCCGGATCATAAAAACGGGTGCCGGAAAGTTGCTCCGGGAGGTATTCCTGAGACGAAAAATTATTTTCATAACTGTGCGAGTATTCATAGTTTTTTCCATACCCCATGTTTTTCATCAGCTTCGTGGGCGCATTGTGGATATGCAGCGGTACCGGCAGATCCCCCCATTTTTTTACAGCGGCCATCGCTTCCCCAATGGCCACTACCGCAGCATTGCTTTTGGGTGAGGCCGCCAGGTAGGTAACGCACTGCGAAAGAATGATACTGGCTTCGGGGTATCCGATCTTATTCACTGCATCAAATGCAGCATTTGCCATTACGAGGGCAGTGGGGTTTGCATTACCAATATCTTCACTGGCGAGTATCACCATTCGTCGTGCAATGAATTTTACATCTTCACCTCCTTCGATCATACGGGCCAGCCAGTATAATGCCCCGTTGGGATCACTTCCCCGTATGGATTTGATAAACGCAGAAATGATATCATAATGTTGTTCGCCGGATTTGTCATACAACGCGATCCGTTTTTGCGCCACATCCATTACCAGTTTGTCTGTAATATTCACTTCCTCGCCGGCCGCATCGCATACGATCTCCAGCAGGTTCAATAGTTTTCTACCATCTCCTCCGGAAATATTCAATAAGGCGGCCGTTTCTTTGAGGGTTATTTTTTTGCGCTGCAGGTAACTGTCTTTTTCAATGGCCGACTGAAGCAGACGCACCAGATCAGTTTCGGATAGGGGTTTCAATACATATACCTGACACCGGCTCAGCAAGGCACTGTTCACTTCAAAGGAAGGATTTTCTGTAGTGGCACCAACGAGGGTGATCACGCCTTTTTCCACTGCCCCGAGCAAGGCATCCTGCTGGCTTTTATTGAAACGGTGTATCTCATCAATGAACAGAATGGGGCCGGCCTGTGTTTTTGCCTGCTCGATTACTTCGCGAACCTCCTTTACACCGGCACTGATGGCACTTAATTGAAAGAAAGGTGCCTGCACCGTATGCGCAATGATATTGGCAAGGGTGGTCTTGCCGGTACCCGGCGGTCCCCAGAAGATCATGGAGGGTACTTTGCCTTTTTCAATAGCGGTACGTAAAATGCCTCCATTTCCCACCAGGTGTTCCTGCCCGATCAGGTCTTGCAGGCTGGTAGGCCTCACTCTTTCTGCCAGTGGCACGCGCTCATTCATGGAATGAAAGTAATGAAAAACGGGATTTTGCGGCGGGAATAAAATCGGCGGTACCTGGAAATGTTAAATAATCTGGTTTATAGGCAGGTATCCAGTCCATCGCGGGTCTTTATGTCAGGCTGAAGACAAAAATGTACAAATCATAGATGGATCTTAGCAGATTATATAACTTTAATAGGCATCCCGACGATCATAAATAATAGTTGGATAATGGCAAAGATCAAAAACCCAATCTCAGATTCCCATTTATTGCAGTTAGTATCGGAGGTAACATCCGGATTGATTGGTTATGATTATTTGGTGGAAGTAGCTAAATGCATCACATCCAGTCTGGGAATGCGGTATTGCTTCATTGCTGAATGTGCCAATGAAACTAAGACCCGTCTGCGTACAGTGGTATTTGCGGAGGGGGAAAAACTGCTTGACAATTTTGAATACAATGTGAGCGATTCGGGTTGTCAGATGATGATGGGGGGAGAAACTTTCTTTTTGCCTGAAGGGCTGTATAAAAAATTTGCCGGTGCCACAGGGATTGAGGCATATGTAGGAGCTCCCATTATCAGCCCGGCAACCGGTGAAATACTTGGCCATATTGCGGCTACGCATACGTCACCTGTAGGGGCCGAAAAAGACGAGACAGCTGTACTGAAAATATTCGCTGCCCGTGCCGCAGCGGAGATCGAACGGATGAAAGCAGAAGAAAAACTAAAGATTGCCAATGCACAACTGAAAATATTGCTGAATGAAAGTGAAGAACGCTTTCGCGATCTTTTCGAAGAAGCACCAATCGCCTATGTGCATGAAGGGCTTGATACTAAATTTATCAAAGCTAACCGGGCGGCTATTCGTATTCTGGGACTTAAACAGGAAGAGGTACCCAATCTGTATGGCAAAAGCCTGACACCCGATACACCCGATGCACAGCGCCGGATGACGGAAGCATTTGAATCAGTGGGAAGAGGCACCGATACCAGTGGGGTGGTGCTGGAATTGCGCCGAAAGGACAATGGCAAACCAATCTGGATCCAATGGTGGTCCAACCCGGATAAAGGCGGTCAGTTTACCCGTACGATGTTCATCGACATTTCGGAGAAAGTGCTGATGGAACAGGAGCAGGCCCGGCTCGAGGCTCAAAATCAATACCTGCAGGACGAAATAAAACTCAATTATAATTTCGAAGAGATCATCAGCCGGAGCCGCGATTTTCAGCGGGTATTGCAGCAGATCGAACAGGTCGCTTCCACCGACGCAACCGTTTTGGTATTAGGAGAATCAGGTACAGGAAAAGAATTGATCGCAAGAGCAGTACATAATATCAGCAACCGGAGTAAGCGCCCATTGGTGAAAGTAAATTGTGCCACCCTGCCAGCTAACCTCATCGAAAGCGAATTGTTCGGGCATGAGAAAGGTGCTTTTACCGGAGCGATGGAAAGAAAGATCGGCCGGTTTGAACTGGCAGATGGTGGTACGATCTTCCTCGATGAGATCGGTGAATTGCCCGTAGAGCTACAGGCTAAATTATTACGTGTACTGCAGGAAGGTGAATTTGAAAGGTTGGGCAATCCAAAGACCATGAAAGTGAATGTACGTGTGATCGCAGCCACGAACCGAAATCTGCAACAGGCTATTGAGAAAAAAGAATTCCGTGAAGATCTGTATTACCGGCTCAATGTATTCCCTATACTCTGTCCGCCACTGCGCAACCGTAAAGAAGATATACCATTGCTCGTAAAACATTTTTGCCAGAAGCACGAAGGCAAGATCGGTAAAAAGATCAGTGATGTATCCACACAGGTAATGGAAGCATTGATGGCATACGACTGGCCGGGCAATATCCGGGAACTGGAAAATATCATCGAGAGAGCGATGATCCTGACCAGGGGTAATACACTGGAACCGGGCGAATGGCTGCCTGTACAGAAAACCGAAGTTGAAAATCCAGTGAGTACCACCACGCTCCGGCTGGAGGACGTGGAAAAAAATCATATCCTGGAAGCATTGAAGAAGACCAACTGGAAAGTGAGTGGTGAAAAAGGTGCTGCAAAATTATTGGGATTGAATGCCACCACACTCGAGGCAAGAATGAAAAAAATGGGCATCAAACGGGAATGAACTTGAAAATAACCAGTAAAATGGGCAGTACACTTTTCTCACACTTTATCAAGCCGCCCGGGATTCACTGCCATTGATCCTTTTCACATACTGCTTATTTTCCCGTAGCATCTGCAATCCCTCTGCAGTACTCATGTAAGGTTTTTTCAATAGCCGGTGATTGATCCGACTGATGGTAAAGAGAATATTGATATGTCGTATGATCTCTTTCCAGGCAAAGAAAACGGTGTGCCGCGGGTCATACATATGGGTTGGTTCACTGCCCGCACCGTTGAGTTCAATGATTGAAAAATGCTTCCCTTCCCGCAGATCTTCCCAACTACGGTACCGGATATCCATCCGCCCAAAATAAAATCCATCGATCCGGTTGCAAAGCTTGTCAATGACCGACACTAAAGATTCATCAGCCAGATGGCTTACATCTACAAATTTGGCACCGCGTACATGATTGCCATAGGGAACCAGTACCATTTCTTCACCCGTTGGGAGAACGGTATGCAATTTTTCACCATACATCTTTTTCAATACTGATAACTGCAGGATATATCTTTTATCTTTTTTGAGTAATGTGAGGATCGTCGAAACCCCATCGCCGGTTATCGACAGGAATTCTTTGCTTACGATACCGGATATCCTGCCCTTTTTTACTCCTGGCATGCGATAATAAAAAATACCGGCCTCTTTTTCAAATGGAACAAACTCCTGTACGAGAAAATCTACAGACGATGAACGGGCATAGTTCAGTAATGCCGGCATATTATCAAGTTTTTGAACAGCCAGCCCCTGCATACCAATATCCGGTTTTCCAACCAGAGGGAATTGCAGCTTGTTGCTGTTTATCGTATTAATGATCTCGATCGTCGAACTTCCTGCTTTGAAAAAAACGGTGGATGGGTAAGTTCCTTCCGGCAGGAGGTTATAGATAGCCATTTTTGATTCCATCAGGAATCCTCCGTTCGTGATACCGGGATTAGCGGTGTTGAAGAAGAAAAAAGATCTTGAACGAATACATAGCCAGCACCAGTAAAAATAAATGGGAAGATACACCACATGAAAGGGCCAGTATTCCCAATTGAACAAGCGAATGAAAAAAGGCTGGTATAATATTTTTTTGATCATACTACTGTTGCAGGTATTGCTAATTCGAATTTCAGTTCTGACGTTTGTTGCTGAGACATGTCAAGGTATTTGATACTGCCTCTGTCTTTGGTAAGATGAATACCTGTAATGCTTACGGTGGAATAAATATCACTTCGAGACATCTGCAGATCATTTTGCGGATCACCTTCGCCACCGGTTTGGTGAAAATGCAAGACATCCTGTTGTGTAGGGAGCGTGGTATTATTTAAGAACTGCGCAAACCATGTTTCTCTTTTCTTAATGGCAGGTCCGTCGTATAAAGTAGCAGATGACCAAATATGCGGCCGGGAAGCGGGAAATTGTTTGGCAAACTTTTCTTCCCCATTCCAGCGAAACTGGTACAGGCATCCTTTTTCAAACAGGATCATTGTAAAGGGTTCAATGCCTGCCAGGCTGATCGAATCAAAATGGGCCGATGGATGTTTGTGGCTCAGGAGGTCGAGAAAAATAAGTCCACGGCTCACGCGGTAGGGCGGATGCGGGATATGTTTAATAAAGGCACCATTGAGCAGCACTGCAGCATCACCGTTTTCTTTAAGCGCGATCCAGGTGCCTCCCGCAAATGCATCCCTGGGACCGGCCAGCCTGCAACCGTTGTAATGATAAAAGGAAGGCACACTGGCTGCGGGCCTTATCCGTTTTTCATCCCGGCTGGACGTGATCAATACTGTATCCCGAACTGGAAGAAATGTTACTGTGCACATTGAAGACGGTAGTTAATAGTGGAGAATGCGACACCGAAATTCTCAGGTAGTTTCAATGAAGAAACTTCGTTTATCCCTACCCGTATGAGGGCCATGTGGTGAATGGTGTGCTCCAGATTGTAGGCGATCTCCCGGTAATAATTACTGGGTATGGTTACGGTCTCGATGTTTTCAATATAGTCTTCTGCTTCCAGATTTATAAGTTTATTGGGTCGCCCCATCTTTCGGAAAATGCTGCGGAGCAGAAAGCGGGCAAAGTCACGGTCTGTTTCGATGCGGTAATCTCTTTTTCGTTTTTCATAATTGACGGTTCCTTCCTCATAGCCGTTTTGCAGGCAGAGAAAAAGCTCAATGATATGGCGAACGTGTTGCCCCATGGTGGCATTGAACAGGATCTTACTCGGCTGAGTGTATTGTTCATCCGTCAGTTTATCCAGCGCATCTGTCAGCTGAATAAAAACTTCTTCAATGGGTGTTTTGAGTAACATACAATTATGATTTTGATTTAACGCAGTTCAGCACTGCCAAAAAGATGATTGAATCGCTGGCAATGCACCAGCACAAACCGGTATTGTGAAAAATCAGGATTGCCGGGTATCGCATATACCTGGTTTCCGCTGGTGGATTGTAAACGGCCCAGGTCAATATAATTGGCAGGCAATAACTCCCGGGATATGTATACATGCAGGTCAGGGCCGTTGGAAATATTGACGCCGGCCAGTTTTAATTGCAGACGTCCGGCATCATCAAATATTTTTGCCTCTCCGCTCACAGTACCATAAGGGCCATTGTAAAAAGGGGCGCTGAAGCGTAGTATCGCCTTTGTGGTATCCACCATTCCGGTACCCGGTACGGTGCTGGTGCCATTTTGTTTACTGCAACCAATCATCAGGGTCGTCACTATCAATGAGAGGTTAATAAGTTTTTTCATATCGTTTAAAAAAGCTGGTTAATGAATGCCACTACTTCCTTTCTTTTTATTATCAGCAGGAGCAGGCAGGAAAGAAGTACCAACAGAGCATACACAAATAACTGCCCACCGTCTCCTTTTATGGAAATGCCCAGTTTAGTAAGATGGAAGAATAATGCACCACTCATAAGCCCGGCTCCCAACCCTGCGCCGATCACCGTGGTGCGGGGAAAAAGGATCAGTGCGGATGCGATCAGTTCAAAAACGCCTGTGCCGATCCTGCCCCAGGGTTCCATGCCAAGGGAAGAGAAAATATAAACCGATTCTTCTGCGCCGGTGAATTTGAACCAAAGCGTTTGCAGCATAATGAATGCGGCGAGAAGTTTTAAAATCCAGATACCTTTGCTTTGCCAGTTGATAGTCATGATGTGGGTTTGATTAGTGTGAAGGGATGCGTAATCATGTTCTGATGAAAGAGGTTTATTTGAAAATAGATTTCCAATTGTTGTCTGCATTCAATTTGAGCTGGTTCTCGTCCTTATTCCAGCTTTTCAGCGTATTGTTGAAATTTTTATTATAGAATAAATACAATTTTCCATTCACTATTTTGAACGTCTCGGGATCAATGCTCACTTTATCTCCCTTGGCCCCCATGGCATAGGCACACCATCCGCCATAAGCCGGTTCGTACATGGATGGGTTTTTCTTAAAGCTTTCTTTATTAGCCACCGATGAAAAATAATAGGTAATGCCCTGGTGATAGACCGCCAGTTCTTTATTGCCTTTGATGGCAGTATTGGCAGTAAAATAGGCTACAGGGTCGTATCCTTTTATGCCCACATAATCACTGTTCGTGTTAAAATGATTTTTTCGAACGGTGGTAAGGTCCTGCGCTGTCACCGATAAAGTTGTCAGTAATAGAAATCCTGCTAAAAGAAAATTCGCTTTCATTTTTTTTGATTTTGATGTCCAAATGTAGAAGCGGGATTTTTTTTTAGCTGTCAGCCAAACGACAAGAAAGAGCGATTCACTGTTTTTTAACAGGTAGATTTCCAGCCTGTAGCATGATTGGGAAAACCGCTCCCAACATTTCAGGATATTCCCAATATATTGGGAAAAGCTGGCTCCATTTTTTTCAAAAACAGACCGGGTGTAAATTTTTGAAACCCTTTACCACAAATCGTTTCAGCGGATTTTTATAACAGGCGAAAAAATCTGGCACGCCGGTTGGCTATATGATACGGCAAAACAAAAAAGAACTTTATGAGCAAACCCCTTACGAAGGAAGAATTGGAAAAGGAGATAGCAGCAGCCGGAAATTTATCACTGGTACAATTTCGCCTGGATTGGAGCGGAGCCTGCCAGATTATTGCGCCCGTATACGAAGAACTCTCTGGTACGTACAGCGGGGTAGTTAATTTTTATACGGTGGATGTGGAGAAGGAGGCAGGTGCGGAAAAGCAATTCGGAGTCATCGAACTGCCGACCATCTTATTCTTCAACAATGGAAAGATCGTGGATCATATCCGGGGCCTGGTATCCCGGAATGAAATGATCGGGAAAATAGAAAATGCCATACACAACAATTCAAACTAACCTATTTCAGCTAAACCTTTAAAACCTACAATTATGTCAGAGGAAATGAAGTACTTCTACCTTAAAAATCATCCGATGCTGGCATTACTGTCTGAGCAGAAACTTACAGAAGCAGCATCAGTGGCCCGGTTAAGAACCGTTTATCGCGGTGAACAGATCAGTTATGGAGAGGGCGGTTACACCCGTGTGCATTTCCTGTTAAAAGGGAAAGTAAAGATCACAGATAACAGTGAAGCAGAAAATGACCTGATCAAAGATATCCTTACAGAACCCGATATGTTTGGCGACCTGGGCCTCGAAGGGCAGCTTAATAAATATGAGTCTGCTGAAGCGCTTACGGCCAATACAATCATATGTTCATTTCATGTAACGGATTTTAAGCGGATATTGGAAGAAAACCCCTTACTGGCATTGAGCTATGCTAAAAAGGTGAATCAAAAATTGCAACGTTTGGAAAGCCGCCATGCCGACCTCGTATTTCATGATACAAAAGACAGGCTTATCCGGTTCATCAAAAACTGGGCCCGCACAGACGGTAATCAAATGGGGGATAAAATCATCCTCAATAATTATCTCACACACAGCGATATCGCCGGATTTATTTCTACTTCCCGCCAGAGTGTGAATATGTTGCTGAATGAACTAAGAAGCTCCGGGTTACTTCATTACAACCGCAAATGCATCGAACTGCATAATCCTGTAGCATGGAATTAACCGCGAAAATGGATAATATGTAATCAACGCGACATTGGATAAATGCTGTGCCGTTTAGATTCGCAAAAGTAATTAAATTATTTGCTTGCATACTCTGTTCCGATAGACAAGGAAAGGTTATCAAAACAAACCTCGTTTGTATCATGAAATCTGTTTGCCTCTTTTTCAATGTTCATTTGCCCTTCCGGTTGAAAAAATATCAATCAGAGGATATTGACGTTGTACATTCCTATGAGGATATAGATGCTAATCGCGCAGCGGTCGATACAGCTGCAGATGAATGCTATCTCCCGGCAAATGAAATATTATACCGGCATCTTATGGCGAATAAAGAACGGTTTGCGGTCAGTTTTTCAATCAGCGGCATCATGCTGGAAATGCTGCTTCGCTTCCGTCCGGATGTGATCCGTTCATTCGAGCGATTGGTGGACACGGGAAGGGTTGATATACTTGCGGAGACCTATTATCATTCACTCAGTTTTTTACATGCCGGTCATGAGTTTCGCCGTCAGGTGGAAAATCATAGCACGATGGTATTTGATATTTTCAGCATCCGGCCCTCCGTTTTCAGGAATACGTCACTGATATATAATAATGATCTGGCCCGCGTGGTAGGCGGAATGGGATATAAAGGGATATTATGTGAGGGGTCTGGCCATGTGTTAAAAGGAAGAACAGCCAACCAGCTTTATGCCCCGCCGGGGAATGAAACTATCAGTCTTTTGCTGCGCAATCGTTCGTTATCAGATGATATCGCGTTTCGTTTCAGCGATACAGATTGGCAGGAATACCCGCTTACGGCGAATAAATTCTCTTCCTGGATACATGCTTCACTGGAAAATACAGACATCACATGTCTTTGCCTGGATTATGCAACTTTTGGCATGCATAAGCAAGCCGGTACTGGCATACTCGATTTTCTGGATCAATTGCCCGATGAAGTGCTGAAAGATGAATGTTTCCGGTTTACCACCGGGGCCGGTGTAATACAGGATTTATATCCACGGGATGAGTATGATGTACCGGATATGATCTCCTGGGATGAAGACAATATGCTGAGGAATGGCCCGGGTAATAATTGCATGCAGCATAATACACTAAAAAAAATATATGCGATGGAGACGATGGTCATGGGGTGTGGCAGCCAGGCAATGATAGATACCTGGGGGCAGTTGCAATCAGCTGACCATTTTTATTGCATGGCAGAAGACAATACCACCTATAACCGGCATCCCAATCCCTTTGACAGTACAGAAGAGGCATTCCGAAATTATACCAATATTCTCTACGATTTTGAGATATCCCTGATACGACAGCATATCGGTCTCTCCCGTCAGAAAGCCAGTGCTTATTCGCCGGTATATACACTTTATTAAATAAAAACAATGGAACAAAAATTAAAAGGACAAATTGCAATTGTAACCGGTGCCAGCAGCGGGATCGGAGCGGGTTGCGCCAGGGAACTGGCCAAAGCCGGAGCGACAGTCATTGTAAATTACCCGGTGCCGGGTGGAAAAGCCATGGCAGACGCTGTGGTGAACGATATCATACAAAACGGTGGGATGGCCATATCACACAAATGTGATGTAAGCCGGGAAGAGGAAGTGCTGGAAATGTTTGAAACTGTCATTGGTCAGTTTGGAACAGTGGATATACTGGTCAACAATGCAGGTTTACAAAAAGACGCTCCTTTTACCGAAATGACGCTCGAACAGTGGAATTTTGTACTGGGTGTGAATCTTACCGGTCAGTTTCTCTGTGCCCGCGAAGCCGTAAAGGAGTTTTTACGGAGAGGTGATACCGGCAAATCCAAAAGTATCGGTAAGATCATTTGCATGAGCAGTGTGCATGAAGTGATTCCCTGGGCCGGACATGCCAACTATGCGGCCAGTAAAGGAGGAGTGATGCTGATGATGAAAACCATCGCCCAGGAATTTGCCCCGAAGAAAATCCGCATCAACAGTATTGCTCCCGGGGCTATTGCCACTCCGATCAATCACGATGCATGGGACACACAGGCACACCTGCAGGAATTATTAAAACTGATACCACAAAAAAGAGTGGGACAAGTGGATGATATTGGAAAAGCAGCCGTTTGGCTGGCAAGTGATGACAGCGACTATGTGAATGGTACCACCCTTTTTGTAGATGGCGGAATGACCCTCTATCCCGGTTTTGAAGATAACGGGTAAGTATACACGAAGCAGATAAAATCATTTATACGGAATTGCAAACAAATCATGTATGACGATCGAACAACAACGTGCAAAACAGGCTGTATGGAAAAAATGGGGCCCTTATCTGAGCGAACGGCAATGGGGTACCGTACGGGAGGATTACAGTAAGGAAGGCACTGCATGGGATTATTTCCCGCATGATCACGCACGGTCAAGAGTATATCGCTGGGGCGAAAAGGAGCGGCTTTTTGGGCTAACAGGCAATGAAGGCAATCATGGCGAAGATGTGAAGGAATTATATTATTATCTCGATAATACGCCTTCCCATTCCTATATGAAACACCTGTACAAATACCCGCAGGCTGCCTTTCCGTATGCGGATCTGCTTGATACCAACCGCAACCGCAGCCGTTTCGAAAAGGAATATGAATTACTGGACACGGGTTTGTTCAACGACAATAAATATTTTGATATCATCACTGAATATGCCAAGGAGGGGCCGGAAGACCTGCTGATCCGTATTACCATCCACAACCGGGGTACGAATCCGGCATATCTGGCTTTACTGCCAACCCTATGGCTTCGCAATCAGTGGAGTTTCGGCCTCATGAATCAAAAACCAATGATCTGTTTAAAAAATGAACCGAAGGGATACGGTCATGCAAAGGCCGATCATTATTGGGAAGGAGATTATCATTTTTATTTCGAAACACCGTCCCGCACCCTGATGACAGAGAATGAAACAAATACGGAAAGGCTATTCGGCCAACCCAATGCCACCCCCTATGTAAAAGATGCTTTTCATACCGCCGTACTGGCAAATGATTATGCCTGGCTGGAAACAAAAAAGGAAGGGACCAAACTAGCCCCGATGTACGAATACACCGTTTCGCCATTGGGAAGCGTAACGGTAAAATTGCGCCTCAGTAAACACACCCATTCAAATCCATTCGACAATACCTTCGAGGCGAGTTTTGATCAGCGCATAAAAGAGGCCGATGAATTTTACCTGGATATTGCTGCCACTACCGATAAAGAAGCATTGAGTATTCAGCGTCAGGCCATTTCTGGTATGCTATGGAGCAAACAATTTTACAATATTGATATTCCCCGCTGGTTGAAAGGAGACCCCGGTCAACCCGCTCCGCCCGAAGAAAGAAAGTCCAGCAGGAATCATCAGTGGCATTCGCTGAATAATGAGGACATCATATCAATGCCGGATAAATGGGAATACCCCTGGTATGCAGCCTGGGACCTTGCATTTCATTGTGTGCCCCTGAGTATCGCAGATCCGGATTTCGCCAAAAGCCAGCTTATTTTATTCCTCCGCGAATGGTATATGCATCCAAACGGGCAACTGCCTGCTTACGAATGGGCTTTCGGAGATGTAAATCCTCCCGTACATGCCTGGAGTTGTTTGCAGGTTTACAAAACCGATAAAGCAAAAACAGGAAAAGGAGATGTGCAATTTCTCGAAAGAGTATTTCAAAAACTCCTCATCAATTTTACCTGGTGGGTAAACCGTAAAGACAGCAAAGGCAATAATGTTTTTGAAGGAGGATTTCTCGGGCTGGATAATATTGGGGTGTTCGACAGAAGCAATATGGTGCCCGGAGGTGGTGTACTCGAACAGGCCGATGGTACAAGCTGGATGGCTTTGTATTGCCTGAATATGCTCGAAATGGCCTTAGAGATCGCTCAGTTCAATCCTGCCTATGAAGATGTGGCCACCAAATTTTTTGAACATTTTATTTATATCGCAGAATCACTGAACCGTATCGGCGAAAACTGGACGGGAAGCTGGGATGATGAAGAAGGATTTTTTTATGATGTGCTGGCCATGCCCGATGGAAGATATATTCCGGTAAAGGTTCGTTCATTGGTGGGGTTATCAGCCATGTTCGCGGTATTTGTTTTAAAAAAGGAGATGTTGACCTGCGTTCCTGATTTTTATAAACGTCTTCGCTGGTTTCAGCAATATCGTGCAAAGAATGAACAATACCTCGTGATAGAGGATCTGCAAAATACACATGACGGGGAAGAGCATACGGATATCTTATTATCACTCGTGCCCCGTAAAAGGCTTGAGAAATTATTACAGGCCCTGCTGGATGAAAATGAGTTTCTGAGTAAGGGAGGTATCCGGTCTATTTCAAAATTGCATGAGCAGGGTTATGCTGTTACTATTGACGGGGAAGAATTCGGACTGGACTACCAACCCGGAGAAGGAACATCTGCTTTGTTTGGTGGCAATAGTAATTGGAGAGGTCCGGTCTGGATGCCGATGAATTATCTGCTCATATTGGCCCTTCAGCAATACGGGATGTATTATCACGATAATTGTAAGGTGGATTTTCCAACCGGTTCCGGAAACAAAATCTGCCTGGAAGATGTGTCCCTGCAAATTGCACAACGCCTCATCAGCATTTTTGAAACCGGCGCTGATGGGCATCGCCCGGTCAATGACAGGTATGATGTATACAAGAATGATCCGCATTTTAAAGACCTTATCCTTTTCTATGAATATTTTCATGGCGAAACAGGTCGTGGGGTGGGAGCTTCCCATCAAACGGGATGGACAGGCGTGGTGGCCGAGCTGATCAATCGTGTCCATAAAAAATCCTGATCATAGTAAATGATTAATTACAAACACATTTAAGTTATGATACAAAAAAGCAGGGCTGTATTGCAAAACTTTGCAGACGCCACGCAATATGAATGGCTGGAGACAAACGGACTGGGTGGTTGGTCCGGTTCCACGATTATTGGTGCGCATACCCGTCGGTATCACGGCCTGTTGACCGCTGCAACGATACCTCCTGCCACTCGGATGGTACTATTGTCGAAGTTGGATGAAACGATCGTTACAGATACGGAGCGACATGAATTGGGGGTTAACTTATATCCAGGTAATACCATTCATCCTGCGGGACATCATTACCTGAAGTCGTTTCAGAAAAATATATTCCCCGAATGGATATACGAAGCGGATGATATACAATTGCGTAAGACGATCGGTATGATCCATGGAGAAAATACGGTTGTGGTTTGGTATGAAGTATTGGAGGCAGACCGGCCTTTCAGGTTGGAATTAATGCCACTGATGGCAGGCCGTGGCTATCACAACTTGCAGCAGGCTGGTCCGCAAATGCACTGGGATGCGGAATTTTCGAACGGCATATTTCATAATAAGCCAGATGGTATACAGGATGTATATATCAGTATGCCATGGGCAGAGTACCGGCATTCGCCCAGGTGGTTTCATCAGTTTCAATACCCGGCAGAGCAATACCGTGGCCTCGAATATTCAGAAGATCTGTTTAATCATGGGGTGTTCACCATTACTTTACAGAAGGGTGAAACAGCAGGTATCATTATTTCAACAACTGATCCGAAAGCTAAGAATGCCAGTATACTACTTCAGGAGGAAAAGAGAAGGAGGGAAAGACTATTGACTGATCAGCCAGCAGATGATATGGTCCGGCAATTGGTTTTGGCAGCAGATCAGTTCATCGTTCGCCGCAATACGGATCAACAGAACAACGGGGATCGTGCTACGGTGATCGCCGGTTATCATTGGTTTACCGATTGGGGAAGAGATACGATGATCAGTTTGCCCGGTCTTACTTTAAGCACGGGCCGATTTGCCGACGCAAAAAAGATCATTAAGGCTTTTGCCGCGAGTGTGAGTGAAGGCATGTTGCCTAACCGTTTTCAGGATAATGGTGAGCCGCCGGAATATAATAATGTGGACGGCACGCTATGGTATTTTATCGCAGTATATAAATACCTGCTGGCTACCGGGGATAAGGAATTTGTATTGAAAGAAATGTTGCCGGTATTACTGGATATCATTGAATGGCACCTGAAAGGAACCCGGTACCATATTCATGCAGATACGGATGGATTATTGTATGCTGGTGAAAAAGGTCAGCAACTTACCTGGATGGATGCCCGTATCGGAAACTGGGTGGTTACACCGAGAATGGGTAAGCCGGTGGAGATTCAGGCACTCTGGTATAATGCGCTGATGATCTGTGTACATTTTCTGCAATTGAATAAACAAAAAAAGCAAGCTGCAGAAATGGAACGAAAGGCAGCGAATGTGAAAGCAGGCTTTGCTGAATTATTCTGGAATGAAACGGCTAAATGCCTCTATGATGTGATAGATGAAAAAAATGTTCCGGTGGATGAGATACGCCCCAATCAATTGCTGGCAATCAGTTTGCCGTTCTCTTTGCTGGAAGGTAAAAAAGCTGCAGCCGTAGTGAAACTAATTACAGATACATTATATACACCTGCCGGATTGCGTACCTTACCGGTGAGCGACACACATTATGTACCGCAGTACGGGGGCGACCAGTGGCACCGGGATGCTGCTTATCATGAAGGCACCGTGTGGAGCTGGTTGCTTGGCCCTTATGTGGATGCCATCATGAAAGTCTATGGAGAAAAAGGAAAACTAAAGGCCAATAAAATAATAAAGAACATTCGTTACCACCTGGAAGAGGCCTGTGTAGGTACTGTGTCCGAAATATTCGATGGCGATGCACCCCACCATCCCCGTGGTTGTGTGGCACAGGCCTGGGGAGTGGCAGAAATATTACGTGTGATGAAAGACTATGCATTAACAGCAACACCGGCAAAGCGAAGAAAGATGGAGGCTGTTTAATTACAGGCCAAGTGCAATTCAGGACGTTTTATTACTTGTCCAGCCATTCATCAATGACAACCTGTAATTTCTCCCTGATGTTGATGGCAAATCCTATAAAGACTTCTCTTACGATACCAGTTTTGTCTACCACCAGGTGGGTGGGAAAATTTTCAATCCCTGCGTTGTTAAAATAGTCAAGCGCGGAGGTAAGGATGATGTAATGAAATGTATATTTCGTTAGAAATTTTCTAATGAGGGCGCCATCTTCGGGTGCAGGGGCTAAAAAAAGAACATACTTGTTCTTATTGGCTTCCACCAGATCATTCAATTCCGGCATTTCCTGGATGCAGGGCTTACAGGTTGTAAACCAGCAGTTGATCACGATTATTTTTCCTGTTTGTTGCGCACTCTCCCAAACCGTACTATCCAGGCCTTTTAGTTCAAAATGAGGAAGTGGTTTGTTCAGCATTTTATTACGGAACTGCTCAAAGCGTGCAAGTATATCATCTTGTGCAGGCGACTGCCCATACGAACGGGTGAGTTGAATCAGGGATAATAAAAGGAATAATAGTGTACGCATTTTTTTATTTCAAAATTCTGATAGTTCGTTATTCTGAATTGTCTTTCCGGCGACGTTTGGCATTTATTATTTCAACATGAATGAAAGCAAACCGTCAATTGTCCGACAATGGCAGCATCACTTACAGCTTTTCTTTGTGTAATAAAATTATACTATGCTCAATCATTATGATATTATCATTGTTGGTACCGGAAGTGGTGGCAGTACCATTGCGTGGAAGCTGGCAGAAACGGGTAAGAAAATACTGATACTGGAAAGAGGGGATTTTATTCCCAAAGAAAAGGCAAACTGGGACCCACACGAAGTGGTGACTAAGGGCAGATACCGGCCATCTGAAATGTGGTATGACGGGAATGATCAACCCTTCAAACCCTATATCCATTATGCGGTGGGTGGGAATAGTAAAATGTACGGTGCCGCATTGTTTCGTTTTCGCGAAACAGATTTTAAGGCCGTGAAGCATTACGGAGGTGTATCGCCCGAATGGCCCCTCCAATATGAAGATTACGAACCGTATTATGAAGAAGCAGAACAATTATACCAGGTGCATGGGGAAAGGGGTATTGACCCCTCAGAACCCTGGGCCAATGCACCTTATCCGCATCCGCCACTCAGCTATGAACCACTGATACTTGAACTGGAACAACAACTGAAAGCGATCGGATTAAAACCATTCCCACTGCCAATGGGCGTTAAACTTCCACAGGATTTCTCATCCACTGAAGCTCCCGTGATACTCGAAAACTTTGACGGATTCCCAGATCCCACGGACAGCAAAGCTGACGCACAGGTTAGCTGTCTTCGTCCGGCTTTACGTAATAAAAACTGCATACTGCTCACTAATGCGTACGTGGAAAAATTATTGACCAATGAAGACGGCGATCGGGTGGAACAGGTAGTGGTAACGATCAGGGGTGAACGTATGCTGTTCAGTGCTGATCATTTCTTTATTGCCTGTGGTGCAGTGAACACAGCAGCACTTTTCTTGCGAAGCACCAATTCCAAACATCTGAAGGGGTTGGCTAACTCTTCCGGCCTCGTGGGCCGCAACCTGATGTTGCACCATAATGGTTGCCTGGTAGCATTTACGAAAAAGAATAACGACAGCATATTCCAAAAAAGCTTAGGTCTTGCTGACTTCTATCACGGAGCACCCGATAGCGAATACCCATTGGGTGAAATACAATTGATGGGCCGAAACGATCCGGACACCATTAACTGGATGGGCAAAACTTTATTTCCGGATAAATCCTATGAAGAACTGAAAAGGATGAGCATCGATTTCTGGTTAACTGCCGAAGATCTTCCCGATGAAGAAAACCGGGTTACCCTGAAGGAAGATGGTTCCATCCGGGTAAACTATAAGCAGACGAACTATACGGCTTATGAAAAATTGAAACAGCAACTGAAGAAAATATTTGAACGACTGGGAGAAACAGACCCCGATTACCGTGATGTAAAATGGGGGGGATATGATCTCGATATCAGCGGTATGAGCCATCAGAATGGTACGATGCGATTTGGTGACGATCCTGCAGCGTCTGTACTGGATTCGAATTGTAAAACCCATGACCTGGATAATGTATATGTAGTGGATGCCAGTTTCTTTCCCAGTTGCGGAGCCTTTAACCCCGCGTTAACCATTGCGGCCAATGCATTGCGGGTGGGTGAGCATTTTATACGAACGGTATTGTCAAACGAAAAAATGGTCAGCAATAAAGACCAGACCATGGCTTCCTGAAAATGCCGGAGACATTACAGAAACAGAACACGGCCAAATGTATCCCAATTGTTGTTAATAAAACCCCAAACCAAAGCAGGATGTCATTTGTGTGACAGGAATGCTGAAACCCATTCATTCTTTTTGCAGCATGAGAGTAATGCCCATACGCGTATATGCAGGTGCCGGGATGAAGCAACTGATCACTTCCTGGAAAAAGAATTATCTGCATTACCTGCAGGAAGCGCTGGGGCTCGGACTTTTTTTGGTATCTGCTTGTTTTTTTGGCGCCATGCTATTTTCGCCCGGAAGCGCATGGTATTCGTTCTTTCCCTCTATGATGTGCCGGCATATTAGCATGGGATTGGCAATGGGCGTTACCGCTATTTGCCTTTTTTATTCTCCATTCACTGCACCCAGCGGGTCACAGATCAATCCTGCAGTTACCCTGACCTTTTTATCCTTGAATAAAATGTGCAGGTATGATGCGATGTTTTATATGTTGTTTCAATTGGCAGGTGGTACTGTCGCCGTATTATGCATGCAATGGATCATGGGAGATATCCTAATAACGGCACCGGTTTCTTCCGTGGTTACCATTCCCGGTAAAGCCGGTACTGGCTGGGCTTTTGTAACAGAGTTGCTCATTGCCTTCATTACCATGAGCATGGTATTGTTCATGGGTAATCATATAAGCTGGAAAAAATATACCCGCATATGTTCAGCACTGTTGGTTTGCAGTTGGGTGATCCTGGCAGGACCTGTATCCGGATTTAGTATGAACCCGGCCCGTTCTTTTGCCAGTGCTGTAGCATCAGGTATATGGACTTCTTTCTGGATCTACCTGATCGCACCCTTTACCGGCATGTTGCTGGCCGGGTGGGTATTTCATCAACGGATAATAAAACAAAAAAAAGTGAAAGGCTTAGCGGATAAGGCACATTCGCCACAAAAATAAAATTTCGGAACCATTAGAGTTTATGTTATGAAAAAAATATATCAATACGTTTCAATCATATTATTACCCTTGCTGTTCATCATTCCTCCAGCACATGCACAGGTACTGAAAACAGATGCGGTAAACATTACGGTAAAAGAAATGGATCGCTCACTGCAATTTTATACAGACGTACTTGGATTCACAAAAGTGGATGAATGGTATATAAAAGGAGATAAGGCAGAAAAATTGCAGGGACTATTCGGTATTCACATACGGGTGGCACGACTGCAACTGGGAGATGAATTTATTGAACTGACCGATTATCTCACTACCGGAGGACGTAGCATTCCGGAAGACGCAAAAAGCAACGATCTGTTCTTTCAGCATATTGCAATTGTGGTGAGTGATATGGACAAAGCATTTGAGCAGGTAAAAGCGAAGGGCGTGACTTTTGTATCAACCGAACCACAAACTCTTCCCCCTACCATTCCGGCAGCGGCCGGTATAAAGGCCTTTTATTTTCAAGACCCCGATCGGCACAACCTGGAACTGATCTTTTTCCCCGTGGGTAAAGGGCAGGATAAATGGCAGCATCCAAAAGGAAAGATCTTTCTCGGTATAGACCATACGGCGATTGGTGTAAGCAATACTGAAAAAAGCCATCAGTTTTATTCCACATTGCTTGGTCTAGACCGAAAGGGCGATAGTTGGAACAAAGGCAACGAGCAGGAACACCTGAACAATGTGGAGGGCGCCTCCCTGCATATCACGGGGTACAGGGCAGCTGCCGGTCCTAGAATTGAGTTTTTACAATATATCGTACCGGGTCCGGGTAAATTGTATCCATCCGACTCGCGGACGGATGATATATGGCATTGGCAAACCATATTGAGGGTGAACGATGCTAATGCTCTCTATCAAAAACTGAAACAGGATGGTTATACGATTGTATCAAAGGGATTGATCGAAGAATGGCAGGGACAAAAACGAATGATCTCCTTCATCGTAAGAGATCCGGATGGACATGCCCTGTTGATACGGGAAGAACAATAGAGCGATCTTATGATATATCACCTATAAATAATAAATATGCATAAAGTAATCTTAACAATGGTGTTCTGTGTGTGCGTAATTTCAAAAGCTACTGCGCAAGGCTGCAGTGATGCCGGCGTATGTACACTACATTCCATAAAGAATAATGGAGCGGATGAGGAAGAAAAAAAGAGTAGTAAAAACAATGTTTCGATTGGGTTTGCATACGGTATCGGTGAACGGTCCACCGATAATTATACCGGTTACCTGGAGTATACCCGGATATTTACACCGAAAACATCGGTCACCGGAAAATTAAGTTACAATGCGATCAATGGTGAACTGGCCAGTACCAGTGGATTTGGCGATCTGTTTCTTTCTGTAAATCACGTGTTTGATACAAAAGGAAAATGGAAAAAATCCTTTGTTGCAGGAGTCAAACTTCCTTTCGATAATGCGGATATACAAAAAAGGGGTATTCAATTGCCCATGCCTTATCAAACGAGCCTCGGTACGGTAGACCTTGTGCTGGCTATCAATTACAACAGGAAAAATATCGGGGCCACCCTTGCATGGCAACAACCACTGAAGTCACGAAATGGAAATGGCTTTTTACCCGGTGATTATCCCGCTGAGCCATTAACGTTGAAATACTGGCCCACCAATCAATTCTCACGCAAAGGTGATCTGGTGGGAAGGATCGCTTATACCATCAAAACCGGTCAGCGGTTTTCTTTGCGCCCGGGTTTGCTGGGTATTTATCACCTGGCCAACGACACTTACCAGGATATGTTCAAAAACCGCAAGCCCATTTATAATTCCACCGGGCTCACGCTGAACGGGACTATTTATGCAGATTACCATTTTAAGAATGGCTCTGGTCTTGAGTTATCACTGGGTACTCCCTTTGTAGTACGCGATCAGCGGCCAGATGGCCTTACCCGTAAACTGGTGGCCGGTATCAGTTACCAGTTCAGTTTTTGATCATTTTTTCATCATTTTTTCATTTCGTCAGGATCAGGACAATTCAGCAAATATGCAGGTGATACTTTTGATCTGTTATTTCCTGAAACAGTAACTATAAATAAACAATAATATGAGACTCTTCATTCTTACTGCATTCGTACTCACTTTCATACTATCCGTAAACGCCCAACAGGGATTACAGGTAAATGATATGGCCCCTGATTTTACGGCCATGGATCAAAACGGAAACAAGATCAACCTGAAGGAGGTTTTGGAAAAAGGGCCTGCAGTCGTGGTATTTTATCGCGGACAATGGTGCCCTTATTGCAATCAGCAATTGAAAAAACTGGAAGATTCCATGAGCCTCGTATCTGCAAAAGGGGCTACGATCATTGCTATTTCACCGGAAACAGCAGAGAATATCAGTAAGACGGTGGAAAAAACAAAAGCCACTTACCCAATACTGCATGATGAAGGCATGAATATTATGAAGAGTTATGATGTGGCTTTTGCCGTGGATGAAAAGACGATAGAGAAATACAAAGGATATGGTATTGACTTTATCCGTGCAAACGGGGCGGCCAATGGGGCGAACCTGCCTGTGCCTGCCCTCTATATTATCAATAAGGAGGGAAAAATCATATTCCGTCATTTTGATAAAAATTACACCAAAAGAGTGTCTGTAGCTGAAGTGCTCTCGCACCTGTAATATTGGCCCATAAAAGTTTCCAGGCAGGTCTTCACAGACCTGCTTTTTTTTGCCATTTTGATTTTGGCTTTCACGTCGGCTTGCCGACAAAAATAGTCTCGCTTTTGGGGTTTATTTGTAATTGATGAATGAATCGCACACCATACAATGTCCCCTTTGCCATGATAAAGTGGATAAACTGCTGTACCGGTATCACCTGGGAAACGAACGTCAGGTGATCGAGCGCATCAAAGCACACAATCCCGGCTGGTCAGTATTTGATGGTGCCTGCGGGAGATGTGTGGATTATTATCACACAGAGATCGTGATCGGGCAACGAATGCTTCCCGAAGTCGGCCCTTATTTTCCTATTCGCTCAGCAGATGATTTTATGATACTCCCGGTCGGGCTCCGGCTCGATGCAGATACCCGATTTACCGGCAAGGGCGTCACCATCTGTTTTATAGACAGCGGGTTTTATCTCCATCCGGATCTTACTGCATATAAGAACCGGATAAAAAAGATCTTGGATATTACTGAACCAAAACGGAAGGCCGATTGGTTCACCCAACCTCATCCGGAGAGCTGGCATGGTACCATGACCTCCGTAGTATGTGCCGGTGATGGTTATCTCAGCAACGGGTTATATAAGGGAATTGCGCCCGATGCATCATTGGTATTACTGAAAGTGCAAAATGACAACGGAAAGATCACTACAGCAAATATTGTTAAAGCGCTTGAATGGGCGATGAAAAACCATGAACGATATGATATCCGTATTGTGAATATGAGTCTTGGTGATGACGAACCCGTTTCATATAAACGAAGTGAGATTGATCGCCTGGCTGAAGAATTGGTTGAACAAGGCATTACTGTTGTGACAGCAGCGGGAAATGATGAACATGGCACTATTAAACCACCTGCTAATTCTCCGCAGGTAATCACTGTTGGGGGAATTGATGATGGTAACCGTCTTGAAGAGAACGAAACGGCCTATCATTCGCCCTACGGGCTTACTGCAGATGGTGTGTTAAAGCCCGAAATACTGGCACATGCTATCTGGATCGCAGCACCTATACTTCCCGGAACAAAAGAAAGCAAAGAGGCGAAAATTTTATACCAATTACTCAATGTAAAAGACGATCAACTTTCCGGAGCCATTAATGAAAACAATGTCAACCTTTTCCTTCGTGATGTTGAGAATATAGATGATCCGGCTTCATTACGTGAAAGCATTATACAACGGATACAAACCTGTAAATATATATCCCCGCATTATATGCATGTGGATGGTACGTCGTTTGCAGCGCCCGTTGTATGTGCTGTGATCGCTCAATTGCTGGAGTTGAATCCTGTACTCACCCCTACGCAGATCAGGGAGATCCTTTTCGGCACAGCCAAACGGATCGAAACACTTCCCGCTATCCGGCAAGGGTATGGGGTGATACAGCCACGCAAAGCCATATTGAAAATATTGAAACGCAGCAGCGCCGTTAAACCGGATCGTTCGCCCTGTATCAACCGGCAACAGCAAACCATTGAATTCTTTTTACAACATGAATGTGCTTCACAGGTATCTTTGGCGGGAAGCTTTAATCAATGGACGCCTGATGTATTATTGATGGATCCCCTCGGGCAAGGATGGTGGAAGATCGAATTGCCTATGTTACCGGCAGGGAGGTATACCTATAAATTTTACATAGACAATGAAAGCTGGCTGGAAGATGTGGCAAATCCACTCCGTGAGCCGGATGGATATTATGGATTCAATAATGTGCTGATAATAGAAAACTAATATGATCGTACTCACCATTATATATCTGATATTGGCGGCCTACTTGTGTGCTGGTTTTGTATTTGCTTTATTCTTTATTGCAAAAGGGGCCGCTATGGTGGATGAAAGTGCAAAAGGAGCAGGTTGGGGTTTCCGACTGATCATCATTCCGGGCACCATGTTGTTCTGGCCCCTGTTATGGATGAAGTGGCATAGTATGAAAACAAAAAAGAATAACCAGACATCACCTAACACATGACAAAAAATTTGCGCATAAGACACCGGCAGATTTGGGCTCTGATGGCCCTGCTTCTCCCTATTGGCATCCTGTCGGCGTGGCTGGTAATCCCTAATCATGAGCCTGTAAAAATTCTTAAACCGCGGGAACAGGTACTGCTGCCGGTGATCGCTTACACGGCAGGTACTGAGCATTTTCAGGCAAGGGTCAGGACCAATACAGACAGATCAGCCTGGCAACTGGAATGGATCAATAAAACAATTCTTACAACGCCATCTGCTGTGATCTATAAAATAAAAGGAGAAACATTTGCCCCTGAATCGGCTGAATTGATTGGAAGAATTGAAACACAGGGCAGGTATATTTTCTCATTGCAACCGGATTCCACAGGGTGGGTAGGGACCCGTTTGATCCTCTACGACTTTATCCATGCGCAAAGAACAGACAGTATTAAATTTTAGTTATGAGTGTATCTTATTCGGCAGTCGGATGGAACCGTCAAAAGAAATTATATGATGGGATTATCGCGGCATTTTGTATCACTTATTTGATCCTGTTCGCAGGGTTTACATGGATATTCAATGCGCAGGTAACATTTGAAACGCTGATCATACGAAGTGCCTCTACACTGGCTGTTATTTTACTTCATATCATCCTGGCAATTGGTCCGCTCTGCAGGCTGCAATCTAAGTTTCTGCCGTTGCTTTACAACAGGCGGCACCTGGGGGTCACTATGTTTTTTCTGGCAGCCATTCATGGTGTGTTCAGTATACTGCAGTTTCACGCATTGGGGAATATCCATCCTTTGTTATCTGTCTTTGTGTCCAATACGAATTATGATTCATTGGCCGCTTTCCCTTTTCAGGCACCTGGCTTTATTGCGCTGATCATTTTGATGATCATGGCAGTTACCAGTCACGATTTCTGGCTGCATAATCTTTCACCACGGTTATGGAAAACACTCCATATGTTCGTTTACATGGCCTATGCTTTGGTGGTAATGCACGTTATGCTCGGTGTGATACAATATGAACAAAACCCGCTACTGGTGATACTGGTATTCACCGGCAGTATATCACTGATCGTTTTGCATTTGCTGGCTGCGCAAAAAGAAAGAAAGACCGATGAGGCGAAGCTCACAGCTAAACAGGATGGATTTGTAATGGTATGTAAGATTACAGATATTGAAAATACTAGGGCTAAGATCTTTTGTGTGGAAAAGGAAAGGATCGCCGTATACCGCCATGAAGACAGGATTTACGCCATACACAATGTATGCAAACATCAGGGAGGTCCGCTCGGTGAAGGCAGGATACTGGATGGATGCATCACCTGTCCATGGCATGGATACCAATACCTTCCCCACAACGGGCAGTCACCACCCCCCTTTAAAGAAAAAGTGAGCACCTATGCAATAAAGATCATTCATGAGGAAATCTGGCTGAACCCCCAACCATTCCCCGAAGGAACAACACAAACCGGTGCTAAATCTGATAATTATGGACAATAAAGAGTTTTATATCGGATGGCAGTCACAGGCACCGGCAGGATTTGCCAGGCATACCCGTAAAGTGATCTTCCTGTTGGCCATTATCGGATTAGCAATGGCAATCACATTGGCTTTATTACAAAAGAAATTTTCAACCGGTACATTTGAATATGGGCAACTTACCGAAGTGAAAGGCATCTACCAGGCATTTCCGGTGCCATCACTCAGGGTCATGTATGGTAAAGATGCAATGGGTAATGCAGTGTACATGACTTTGCCTTTGGTAGGTTATGGTAAAGCAGGAGCCTCCGGAGTGATCCGGGAATTGGAGATGGATAATGGTGTCAGTTTTGATCATAAGCAGGTAGTGTTTAAAGGCACACTTATTTATCACGATGGGAAAGCACTTTTGCAGATAGACAGGCATGATCATCCGATGGTAAGTGTTACAGAAGCAGCGGAAGAAGTACCTGCGGTGCAAATTGATCTGGGCGAAGTACAACTCACCGGTGAGATACTAGACCCCAAATGTTATTTTGGTGTAATGAAGCCCGGACTGGGAAAGCCCCACCGGGATTGTGCGATCCGTTGTATCGAAGGGGGGATTTCTCCGGTATTCTATGTGTATAATGAAAAAGGGGAGCACCAGTATTTCCTGATGCTGGATGAAAAAGGCCGACCCATGAATAGCGAGTTGAAGAATTATGTCGCTGAGCCGGTTTCCTTATCGGCTCGGGCTGTTCAAATTAATGATTGGACCATTCTGTATGTAAAATCCGGTTCAATACGCCGTACAGGTGGCATATCGATATTTAAATCAGATATTATTTCCTGCAGGCCCTATCATAACTGATCGGTTTCTTTTTACCCGTATTTTGTTTATACTCCAAAATGCATTCATGTAGTTCATTCATAGCTATCAGAAACGATTACTGATGTATCGAACCGTGTCGATAGCCTCACTAGTGGGCCCTGCTGTAATCAGTACTTTCTTTTTTGAGAGGGGGAGTAGTGTTCATAACTATTGTTCAAGTATAGAATAACAAACTTAGTCGGCTATGTAGCAGGCAGAAGAGAACTATTTTACATTGACCGAAAGAATGGCTGAGTATTCAGTGGATCAATTACTGTGGAATACAAGTTTAATGGAACTTTAATTTAGCCGTATCAAAGGTTGCCAAACATTTTAATCACAGTTTCCCGGATTGCTGTGGCTTCGGGTTGGCAATGAAAAAAAATTGTATCGGCAATATCTGTGGCTTTTACCCAGGCAGTAAAATCCGCATCCGGCATTGATTTCCGGTTAGCAGGTGTGTCTATCGTACTAGGTACAACTACAGCCGTAACCACATCCATTCCTTTGCTCTCAAGGTTCATCAATTCGGCCAGCCGGAAAACCAGTGATTTCGCAAGGCCATAAGCCACCATGCCATTACTGAATGTGGCCTGCAATCCCGGTCTCGCTCCGATAAAAAATATCCTGCCTTGTTGTTGACGCATCATTTGCGCAAATACCGGACGGGCTGCATTATAAGAGGTTTCAAAATTCAGTTGATATTGGCGTTGTATATCACTTAATCGGGTATCTGCCATTACTCCCATGGCAAAGCCACCCACGGTGAATACTGCTGCATCAACCGTACCATGTGAAGCGATTATTCCATCGACCCATTTTTTTGTATCATCTTCGTTGGTAAGATCCACCGCACTTCCTGTAAATCCATCTTCCGGGAAATCGGGTGGCATAGCTTCCCCTGGCATCATTGATCCGGCAACTTTGTATCCCTCCCGAATGAACTTCTTTACTACGGCCTGTCCAAGGTTGCCATAGGCACCGGTAACAATTGCTGTTTTTTGCATAATTTATTTTTACAGTTGAATGTGTTCAGTTACAATTTAACTAAAAAGCGCCACATGGGTGTTTAGTACATTAGAATCGGGGATAAAGAAGTTGTTTTTCAACCTTAGTAATTTACAATGTTGACCGGATATTTCTGCAATCTCTTCACAGAAAAGAGAAATAGTATAAAATATTTCTGTAATATTATGAGTGGGTGTAATAAAAGCACTATTAAAGGTATATTTAATCTGCACACCTGTTTGCAGGATAAACGCTAATCAATGAATACTCTTTCAGGATATACCCGGCATTTGTTGCTGAAAACTGTCTGCCTGTTAATCATCACATTCATTTCACAATTATCCCCTGCACAGGAAAGCATTTCCGGAAAACTTGTTGATGCACTTACCCGTGAACCACTCGCGGGTGCCACCATTTATATCGACCAGACCAAACTCACCACACAAACTGATTCAAGCGGAATGTTCCGGCTGCACGGAGTGAAACTACCCGCACGATTAATCATCAGTTATACCGGCTATGCAAAGCTGACCGTAATGCTGGAGCAAAATAAAAGCGGAGCTGTTTATGAATTGAAACCTGACGGGTTAGCGTTGGATAATGTTGTACTCCGTTCGGCCACTAAAGATACCTGGCAAAAATGGGGGAAATTATTTGCTGATATCCTGTTTGGTAAGGATATGGATAAAGAATGTGTATTGCAAAATCCCGGCGATGTGTGGTTTCAATACGACAAAAAGCGAATGCTGCTGAAGGCGCGGGCAAGAAAACCATTGGAAGTAGTGAATACCATGCTGGGGTATAAACTCCATATCGATTTTGATTCGCTGGAATATTCGCTGGACAAAGGAAACCTGTTGTATGCAATGACTGCATACTTTGAGTTTATTAAAAATGAGGATCCGGCAGCTGCCCGGATTTTTTCAGCCAACCGGCTTCGGGCATACCGGGGATCGCGCATGCATTTTGCCCGATCGCTTTACCAGGGTACGCTGCAGCCGGATGGGTTTTTGCTGTACCAATACAAAGGAAAATCGAATACGGAGAAGAACAGGGTAGAGCGGTTGCTGCTACAAAAACTGGCAGAAGATAATGAATCAGTAGTAATGGAAACAGCGAATAAAGTGGATCTTTCCGGATTTGGAAAAGATACAGCAGGGTACTATAAAAAAGTATTGAATGAACCCGGATATTTTTTTGAAGACTCTCTTCCTGTAAACATAAAGGAAAGAATGAGGCGAAGAAAAGAAGAGCTTACCGTTTTTAATGCAGGTACAGATTCGCTGTTGCTTGCCTATAAAGAACCGGATCAAATACATTTGCCCCTAACCCTGTTAAAGAAATGGTCACGAATGAAAGAACCGGAATCAAATGCTGCCAATTATGAATTTATACAGGCCGGATCGGGCCAGGAGAAGTTTTCATTGCTTTACCTGTTACGTGGCGAAGCGATCAATTTGCGCGCCAATGGCATCATTGAGAATAGTACACAATTATTCTGGGAGGGCTATTTGGCAGGCAACAGATTGGCTTATGACCTCCCTTGGGATTATGACCCCTTGCAGGATGAACACCTGCTGCTGAACGAAGCATTTTCGCTGCTGGAAGGCCCTGGTCGCAACATTGAGAACAGTCTGCAGCATATAGCCAATATGCAAACGGGCTCAGCACTCTATCTGCACATTGATAAGACCGTGTATGATGTGGGCGAAAATGTTTGGTTCGCCGCATATTTACTCCGCTCTTCTTTTCCTGCTTCCCGGCATCACACTTTATATGTAATGCTGCAGGATGTTGAAAAGAAGAAAAAAATATTGGAGGAAAAATTTATACTGGGAGATGGAAGTGGTGCCGGATACATTTTTCTGCCTTATACCATTCCGCCCGGCACTTACCATCTGTTGGCATATACCAACACCTATCCGTTGGAAAAAAATCCGGTACCGTTTGAGCAGGAAATCTTCATACGACCCGCCATAACCGAATTTACCATGGAGTATAAAGACGAATGGAGTACCTACCGGAATGACAGCCTCTTCATCAACTTTATAATAAAGAACGAAGCCGCTCTTCCCATACAAGCAGTCTCGTCTGAAATCCAGATTACGGCAGATGGAAAAACCATACTGAGTGGTAAGGAACGAATCCGGCTAAACGATAAGGTTATACTAAAAGGGATTCCGCTTGAAAAGATTGCTGGTAAAAAACTGGTCTTACATTCAACCATTCAGGAAAATGGTATGGCATGGAATCTTCGGCAGGAACTTGCTGCGAGTACAAACTTTGTGCGGATACGATGGTATCCGGAAGGCGGCGACCTGGTAGATGGATTGCCGGCCAGATTATCTTATGAAATAATGGACATCAATTATAAACCATTGTCCGCTCGTATGAAGCTGTTGAAGGGACATGAAGAAGTGGCAATACTGAACAGCGATGGATCCGGAAGTGGTACGGTAGAAATGGTTCCCGGTATAACGGAACCCTATACGGTACAATTGTTTACAGATAGTTTGCGCATCGCCGAAAATGATTTTCCGCAAGTCTTACGAAATGGATACAATATAGCTGTGCAGGAAGGATTAATAACGGATAGCTTGCGGTTTTCGATACGCAGTACAACACCCGATACCAACGTGTATGTAATGGTACATGATTATAAAAAGCATTTTCACTACGAAAAACTCACCTTGCGGCGAAATGAGCATCGGATGATACTGCCTGCGGCACTCTTACCAGAAGGGCTGGCCACCATCACCCTGTTTGATGAAAAAGGGAAGCCGGTCGCAGAAAGGAGTGTATTCAGAGAACCCATTAACCGGCCTGTGTTGCAAATTGAACTGGATTCTTCCACCTATCATCAGCGTTCAAAGGTAAAGGTTACGATTAAAGCCACTGACGGATCCGGTAATCCGGTTGCGGCAGCCATTTCACTCGCCTGTGTGTTGAACAGCCGGATCGACAGCGCCAGATTTCAGGATATTGTGCCCTATTCATTTTTTAATCATTATCGGGTAGCCGCCACACAAACACAAAAGCCCGACTACAGCTACTATCAGAAGAGCAATATGGAGAAGTATTTAAGGATACAGGCCTGGACGAGGTACAAATGGCAAACACTGGATAGCCTGAAAGCAGCAGCGACACCCACTTATTCATTGATGCAACGCGGATATGTTTTTTATAACGATGAAAAATTGAAGGTACCTGTGGAAATTGCGTTGGTCACCCCCGGAAGCCTTACAACCATACTCACCGACTCGTCAGGATATTTTGAACTGGATAAGGAAAAACTGGCAACCGAACCTGATTGGAAAATTACGTTGGCGGTAAACGAAAAAGGACAAAAAAAGTATTCGATCATATTGGTAAATGACAATGATGTGTTGCAGGATGAACTGGCGTTGGTTACCTATCCGTTTTCGCGGAAAATTTATTTTGTTCCGGAAGAAACGGCTTCAGCGGGGACAGTCTATAAGTTGCTGGCGCCGGCCATTGTGAAGTCGAGAAACGGTGTGGATGATGATGCGGCCAGAATAGTAAAAGGGTTTAAAAAGGATCCTTCTCGATGCAATGATTATGTCTGTATGTACAATATTATTAATTGTATCAATCATTTCGGCGGAAGGCCACCCGTTAAAGGAAATTATTACCTTATCAGGCAATATGGTGTTTTACAAAAATACAGGTACACTGGTTGTATAGATGGCGTCAATTTTGAGAACAACACAATAGCTGATTTGGATAGTGTGGTATTTCAACTCAAAGGGCGCTATTACAATAAAGAATTTTATATGGCGGATTATCTAAAATACAATCCGCCCGTACCGGAAACATTCACCACCCTGTATTGGAACCCGCTGATAAAAACGGATGAAAATGGGGAGGCTATTATTAGTTTTTATACCAATGACCTCAGGGGCCGGTTGATGTTGATCGCAGAAGGTATTACTGCATCATCAGTACTCAGTGGCAGACGGATATTCAGGGTAATACAATAGAGCGGTGTTAAAACCCAATCGAATTCCCCCCATCCACCGGCAATACCACACCGGTGATATATTTTGCTGCATCAGAAGCAAGGAAGTACACGGCTTCGCCAATATCTTCCGGCTGACCCATATGTCCCATGGGTGTTCTGCCAAATACTTTTGCCTTGCGCTCCGGATCACTGTTGAGTGCTTTGTCTGTCATCGCCGTATAAATAAATCCGGGTGCTACCGCATTTACCCGAATGCCTTTTGGTGATAATTCTACGGCCATCGCGCGTGTCATGCCATCAATGGCTGTCTTACTGGCACTGTAAGCGATCACTTTGGGTAATCCGTATTGTGCTGCCATGGAACTGATATGAATGATCGAACCCTTTCCTGCATGGAGCATATGTTTCACCACTTCCCGCGAGATGGTAAAAACAGCATTCAGATTGGTATGGATGATACGCTGAAATTCTTCATCCGTTACTTCAGTGAATTCTTTTTTCATATTGATGCCGGCATTATTCACCAGTATATCGATCTGCCCGTGGGTAGCAATGATATCATCCACCAATGGAGGGATGGCGGTAAGATCACTCAGATCGCAAACAGCGGTGTAACACAAATTGCCCAATGCGGTTTTTGCTGTGTTCAATTTTTCTGTATCACGACCCACGATGATCGTATGAATACCCGCCTTAATAAAGCGGGTGGCAACTGCTAGCCCGAGACCGGAACCACCGCCGGTAACTATCGCTACTTTCTTTGTTGTATCCTGCATCATCGTATGTTGAAGATTAATGAATGAACTTAGTTTCCCGGTGCATACGGAAAACGTAACTGTTTATAATAGTCTAGGGTATGGGTTGGTTGTACAAATGGTTCCTTTATGGGTTGTTTGGAAAATGTCTGGAAATACAGAAGACAGGCATCCCGCCACCAGCAGGCTTCCTCGTATTGAATATCCAGCAGCATGCTCACCTGTTTGAAACGTACTGCATCCACAAAGGGCTTTTGCTTTTCCCAAACTATTTTCATTACGGACACTCTGTCAACGCCCATATTGTAATACATACACAGCGCTGTCCACAAGGTCTGACCGCTCCGCATGCGGTGGTTCCAGCATACATGATGAAACCAGAGCAGGTAGCGTTCGTCACAATCATTGCTATCACGCCATAATTCGGTTGCTTCGGGTTTGTATTGTGCAATTGCATTGCTGCCCGATTTCGTCCGGTCAAAGCCAATACCAAAGGAATCGGCCCGGTGATAGTAAACAGGATTCCATTCCGGCCGCGAAAGATCATTCACCCAGGGAGCGGGACCATAATGGTGACCGGTGCCCATAATATGATGTAACCCCAACGGGTTCATGTATTGTACCATGATTTCTCTGGATGAAAGCATGATAAATTTCAGGTCACGCACAAGGGGAATATGATTGGAGAAACTCTGACGTACCCATTCATCCGCAATGGTATCCGCACTCAATTGATGATCCCAGCTCAATCGTCCCAGTGCATACCAATTGGCTTGTGCAAAGGGATGCCCGCACCAGTTAATGTCTGCCCCTATATTCGATACACCCGCCATGCCATTCAGTGAGTGATCATCAAGACTTCCATCCACCACTTTGGCTACGGTGCTTCCTTCGCCTTTTGCATAGGTATCGCTCTCCAGACATTCTTTGAACATCGGTGCGAGGTATACCAAATGTGTACCCTGACCCGTGTATTCCTGTGTAAGCTGAAACTCCATCATAAGGGGTGTTTTTGGCATAGCGCCAAATAACGGATGAAAGGGTTCGCGCGGCATAAAATCAATCGGGCCGTTTTTTACCTGTACCAGAACATTATCCGCGAATTTTCCATCGAGCGGAGTGAAATCGATATAGGCTTGTTTATGACGGTCGTCCGGATTTTCACTGCTGTATACAAAGGCCCGCCACATAATGATGCCTTTATGCGGAGCAACGGCTGCGGCCATCATATTGGCACCATCGGCATGTGTTCGGTTATAGTTTTGCGGTCCCGGTTGTCCTTCACTGTTAGCTTTTACCAGAAAGCCACCAAAATCAGGAATAAGGGAATAAATTTCATCGGCTTTTTGTTTCCACCAGTCGCGCACAGCCGGGTCGAGTGGGTCGGCGGTTTTCAGGCCACCAATTTCTATCGGAGCACTGAAGCGGGCCGTAAGGTATACTTTGATGCCATAAGGCCGGAAGGTGTTGGCCAATGCGGCTACTTTTTCGAGATAAGGCCTGGTCAATGCAGTGGCATTTGCATTTACATTGGTAAGCACGGTGCCATTGATACCAATGGAAGCATTGAGGCGTGCATAATCCGTATACCGCTGGTCGATATACCCGGGCAAGGTATGCCAGTTCCATATCGAAGAACCGGCATAGCCTCTTTCTACGGTGCGGTTCAGGTTGTCCCAGTGATTGAGCAGGCGCAATTTGATACGGGGTGCGGATATGATATGCAGGGATTGTATGGGTTGTGCAGTTTGCAATAGCCGGAGAAAATGAAACACACCGTATAATACACCAATATCACTATTGGCAATGATCAGCGTACAGTTTTTTCCATCAATGATTTTGCTCAGTATCACAAAACCTTCTGTACCGGCCTGCGAGAGATCGGATACGGTAATATTTTTAGAAAGTAATATTGAAGAAGAAGTGGTGCCGGCTATTACCGAACCATCCCGGATGGAATTACTTCCCGGAATAGTTTTTCCCAATAAACCCAGCAACGCGGTCGACAGTTCGAAGCGAGCGGCATCTATGGTGGAGGAGGTGCCGAAAAGGGTGATGGATTGTATTCGCTGCCGGTAACTTTTGATCACGGATTTATCGGCAGTCGTATAGCGCAGCCAGCATTCGTATCCGTTCTCCGCTGCCAATGAGCCACAACAGGAGATAGCTAGGAAGAAGAAAAGGATCTTTTTCATCAGCAAAAGATTAATGGCCAGTTTTCTTTTTGATGGAAGACTGGCGAATGATCAGGTCAGAACGTACCACAATGGTATTGGTATGTTTGGTGCTGGAAACCCCTTTAAGATTATCAATAAGATGACGGGCTGCAATTTCACCAATATCAATACCGGGATAATTGATCGTGGTAAGTTGTGGTTCAATGATCTTACTGATCGCATCATTGTTAAAACCCACCACCGCAATGTCTTCCGGTATGCGGATGCCATTTTCCTTGAGGGTACGCATACATACGGCAGCAGAGAAATCATTGGTGATAAACGCCCCGTCGGGCATGGGTTTCATTTTTAATATTTCAAGCGCAGCTTCGCGTCCGCATTGTTCACTGAGATCCTTGATCAGCACTTTGTGTTTATCGTACGGAATATTATTATCATAAAGGGCATCTACATAGCCTTTATGCCGCTGGGCATATACATTTCGTTTAAGGTTGGCCGTTACCAGCACGATCCGTTTACAACCCTGCTCAATCAAATGGGAAGTGGCGATATAACCGCATTTGTAATTATCAATGATCACTTTGGTGTTTTCACTCTCTTCTTCCACCCGGTCGAAGAAGATCACGGGAATTCCTTTGTCAATAAAGGGCTGGAAATGCTCGAGGTTTTTGGTATCGAAAGCAAGTGAAGCGATGAGGCCGTCCACCCGTTTATGAAAAAGGTTGGAAGCATTGGCCGTTTCTTTGGTAAAGCTCTCCGAAGAGTGTGCAATGATCAGATCATAACCGGCTTCGGTGGTAATTTTTTCAATACCAGCGAGTACGGAGGTGATGAAGTTACTGTTGAGTTCATGTACGATCACGCCAATGGTATTGGTCTTTTGTTTGCGCAGGCTGCTGGCAAACGTATTATGACGGTAGCCGAGTTCACGGGCGGTTTCCTGGATCTTCTTGCGGGTGTTTTTATTGATCGCAGGATGATCCTGCAGGGCGCGACTTACCGTAGCAGACGACAGTTCCAGTTTTTGGGCGATATCGTAGATGGTGACTTCTTTTTTAGGCTTCATCTTGCAATCGGTTGCAGTTAAAATTAATCATTTCTCTACTATAAAAATAGGGAAAGCGATTGAGAATCAGAACAAATTATTTGTGTACTAAATACATTTACGAGGGGGAAATCAGGAAAAAGTGACGCCTATATATAGCATGCTTTTTTTAAGGCCATCACCAGGTCGTTGCCGTAACAGGGGAGCAATGATTTTTTTAAAAAAATATTGCAATCGGTTGCATTTTTCCAAAATTCTCCTATATTCGTTTTGGCAAGCATCCAATATGGCTTGTTTGCCAACCAAAAATTGCGAGCTGCTATATGAAAAAATGTACACACCATCAGAATGGGCATGCATATCCGTTATGCGGTACTCCCCCGATTTTTCCCAACACTTTTTCTGTACACCTGCAGTTCGGCGCATTCCTGTCAATTCCTAAAACAGACATATGAAACAAACTGCAAACAAAAAACGATTGCTGCGGTTACTATTCTTGTTGCCGGTACTATTCTTCTCCGGCTCCATCATAGCGCAGAACATTACAGTGAAAGGTCGTGTGCTAAAAGAAGATGGCCAACCCATACAAAGGGCCTCTGTACTGGTAAAGGGTTCTTCTCAAGGTACTGTTACAAACGACAATGGTGATTTCTCCATTTCAGTACCTGCCAATGGTACTATCATTTTTTCTGCTGTGGATTTTGTAACACAGGAACTGAAAGTGGGAAACCAGACCCAACTCAATATTCGCCTGCTGGCTATTGACAAAACGCTCGATGGTGCAGTCGTGGTCGGCTATGGCACACAACGCCGGCGCGACGTTACCGGCTCGGTGGTTTCTGTAAATGAAAAAGCATTGAGGGAAGTACCTGTAGCCAACCTGCAGCAGGCATTGCAAGGCAGAGCTGCCGGTCTGGAAGTACAACGGGTGGGAACCCGCCCCGGTGCCGGAGCCGTGATCCGTATCCGCGGAGAAAGAACGATCAATGGTTCCAATGATCCGTTGATCATTTTAGATGGAATTCCATTCGAAGGCGGCAATCTCAATGATATCAACCCGGATGATGTGGCTTCGATTGATATTCTCAAAGATGCTTCGGCTACAGCTGTGTATGGTTCCCGTGGTTCGAATGGTGTAATACTGATTACTACCAAAAAAGGAAAACCCGGCGAAACCCGTCTATCCTATAACGGCTATTATGGCATCGCTTCAGTGCGTAACGAATACAATGTATTCAATGCTCAGGAATACATGGCACTGCGTGATATTACGAATACCAATCCCTATATGCCGGAAGAACTTATTTCCAAATCAAGAGGACAATCCACCAACTGGCAGGATCTGATGTACCAGAACGGATATGTTACTGATCATAACATTTCTGCATCAGGTGGAACCGCAGGCGGTACTTCCTATTCACTGGGCGGTGGCTATTACAAAGAAACCACTGTATTGCCCGGACAGGATTTTGGAAGATATTCATTGCGTGCCACCATCGATGCAAAAGTGGGCAAACGAATAAAGATCGGACTCAATACATTGAATACGCTCAGTCTTACCAATGGCAGCCAGTTTAACAACCCCATGTTTCCGCTGATCACATTGAGCCCCCTGATGCCCGCCTATGATTCATTGGGTGGTATTGTACTTTCCCCTACCGGTAACACTACCGACCGCGTGAACCAATACAATCCACTTTTGCTGAAAAATAACGACAACCAATGGATCGATAAGGTGCGCCGCCTTCGTACATTTAATAGTATCTATACCGAGGTGCAGATCATAAACGGTCTGAAATACCGGCTCAATGCAGGGCTTGATTATCGTCAGCAGGAAAACAATGTTTTTCAGAAATCAGACAAACCGTTTTCACCCAGTTATTTCCGACCCAAACAGGGCAATACTGCCAGCGTGAATAATGCAGAAGGGTATGGTTATACGCTCGAAAACATTCTTACCTATGAAAAAGCCATTAAAAAACATAAATTCACCGTTACTGCTCTCTATAGTTTCCAGGAAGACCATTCTCACAATACATTCGTGAGCAAGGATTCTATTGATGAGGATTTTATCCAGTTTTATAACCTTGGACAAGCCAATGCATCCAATAATGTGAAACCTGTGGTGAGTGGTTCTGAAGTTACCTATGCGCTGGAATCGTATATGGCAAGGGTCAATTATAGTTTCGATGACCGGTTCCTCGCCACACTCACTTACCGCGTGGATGGATCCTCCAGACTGGCACCGGGCAACAAATACCATGAGTATCCCGCTGCTTCTTTTGGATGGAATATCATGCGGGAGAAATTCATGGAAAAAATGAATTTCATTGACATCCTTAAACTGCGTGTGGGATTTGGACAAACATCCAATCAGTCTGTTAATCCTTATACGTCACTGGGGCTGGTATCACCATACAATTACAACGGATACTCCAGCCCATCCGTACCCGGGGGCACTATCCGATACAATTTTGGTCCGTCCACTATCGTTACCGGATACAACCTCGTAACACTTCCCAATCCCAATCTCGACTGGGAATATACCTCAACCACCAACGTAGGGTTGGATTTTTCCTTCCTGAAAAGCCGTATCACCGGTTCGGTGGAATGGTACACCTCGCATACCAATAAAATATTGTATGGCATTGCACTACCGCCCACATCCGGTGTGGTGGGAAGCTATACCACCAATATTGGTGAAATGGAAAACAAAGGCTTTGAATTCAGCCTGAGTACCGTAAATCTTAAACTCAGGAACGGATTTACCTGGTCAACTGATCTCAACCTGTTTGCAAACCGCAATAAGTTGCTTAAACTGACCGATGGCTTCTCCAAAAATATTGCCAGCCAGTTATTCATTGGAGAGCCGCTCAGCGCGATCTACGATTATAATAAGATCGGCATCTGGCAGATCAGTGAAGCCGCACAGGCAGCCAGCTATGGATATCAGCCCGGCGATATCAAACTGGAAGATGTGAATGGTGATGGAAAAATTGATGTAAACAATGATCGTAAAATTATTGGCAACAGTCAGGCCAAAATACAAGGTGGTATCACCAACCGGTTTACCTACAAAGGATTTGATCTTTCCTTCGTGATTTACGCACGTTTGGGCGGGTTGCTCGTCAGCCAGATACATCAGCCCTATGCGGCCTATACCAATGTTTCGGATGGACTACGGAATACCATTAAGGTAAACTACTGGACACCCACCAATCCCACTAATGATTTTCCGGTGGCTGGCTTCCTTGCCCGCTCGCGCCCTTCTGGTACCGACTGGACCACTCTGGGATACTATGATGCAAGTTTCATCAAAATGCGCAGTATCAATCTGGGGTATTCATTCAGTTCTAAGATTATTAATAAAATCCATGCACAAACCATGCGGGTCTATGTGGCATTGCAAAATCCCTTTGTGATCTACTCTCCCTACATGCGTAAAGCAGGCGGAGTGGATCCTGAAGCAACCGGCACCGGAAACCAGGGCATTCAAAGCCCCGGCAATCTTTCTGGCCGGGCACTTACTATCGGGCTCAATACTCCGCCCACCCGTACGGTTATCGCAGGATTGAACATAACAATATAAAATCATTTACAAACTCAGGATATGAAAAATAATATGTACCGGTTTGCTCTTATAATGATTGCATTCGGATGCCTGATGGCTCCCGGATGTACCAAACGGCTGGAGGAAAAACCCTTCACTGTTTTTACCATTGAATACCTGAAAACACCCACTGGTATGCAATCAGCAGCCGTAGCGCTTTATTCAGGTATGCGCTATCTCTACGGCCCCATTGGCGCCATCAATTCTATGAACTCCGGAACGGATGAGTGGACACTCGGTGATCAGGGCTATACGAATAATCCCACCAATCTTGAATTAGGAACGTACCGGCTCAATTCCACCAATGGTGATATTTTAACTCCCTGGAACAGGAGCTTTAATAATATCAACCTGGCCAACGGCATTATTGAATTTGCCCCTTCGGTCGATATGGATGCCACCATTAAAACCACTATCGTAGCCGAAGCACGTTTCTTCCGCGGATTATATTACTTCCTCCTGGTACAGCAATTTGGTGCAGTACCGGTCGATTTAGGAAGCGGAGAATTTAAATTTAATCAGAGCCCATTTCAGGGTTTCAATCGTCTGACACCGGATCTATTCAAAAAGAATTATGATATGATCATTGAAGATTTTAATTATGCTACACAAAATCTTCCCTCCCGGAGAGGAACAGGTCATTATTATGCATCAAGCGGATACAATGTGTCTAAAGCGGTGGCCTATCACATGCTTGCCAAAGCGTATCTCTACCGGGCATACAGCACAGTAAAACAAACCACCGATTTCAGAAATGCATGGACCGCTGCCAAATACGTCATCGATAACCAGGGTGTGCTGGGTACAAGCCTCCTCCAGGATTATGGCGATATACATAAAGAAGGGAATGATTATAATACGGAGATCATTTATGCAGTAGAGCGCATTCCCGGAAATCCATTTGATAATGAAGTGAATTCAGTGGGTACCGAATTTGCCGGAAAAGCCAATATGTCCTGCAATCTTTTCAATGCCAATTATCAGAATAATGTGACCATTACCCTGCCCAGTGGCAGTGGCGCTTTTCCCTGTGACCGGGTTCTGCAATACATGCGCCCCTTACGTCAGCTATGCCCCAATCCCTGGTTGTATGATTCTGCATTTGCGGATAAAAAGAATGACAGCCGATTTGATAATAGTTTCAGGACCGTATGGCTGGCGACCAACAACAATTGTGCGTCTGCAGGTGTGAGCACAGGCGATACTGCTTATTTTCTGGCACCCAATAAACCCTATGCCGATTCTTTACGTGCATTGGGAACAAAAAGATACCGCATCCTCGATCCTACACAATTTTACCTGCCCCTTCGTCCGGCATTCCAGTTATACCCGTCTATTAAAAAGTTTGATGATAACCGGAGAGCTGGCATCAACGATGCCTCCGGCAGACCATATGTAGTGGCAAAGTTGTCGGAAGTATACCTCGAAGCGGCAGAAGCAGCGATCATGGATGGCCGTCCGGGAGATGCGTTGCCACTCATACTTGCACTTCGTCAGCGCGCGGCTTATCGTACGGGTCTTAGTGCAGCGATCCTTGCACAACGGGTAGCCGTTATGACCAATAAAAATACCGGAACACCGGATGTGCCCGTATTAACTCCCTATACTGCAGCAGATATGACACTTGATTTTGTAATGACAGAACGCAGCCGCGAATTATGCGGCGAAAGCCTTCGCTGGGCCGACCTCGCTGCCCGTAATCTGCTGGTGGAATACCTCAAAAACAGATCGCGAAATGCAGTGGCAGCACCAAATGTACAGGCTTTTCATAACCTCCGGCCGATTCCGCAGAGTCAGTTGGACGCAATGAATGACCCCAATAAATCACAATACCAGAACCCGGGTTATTAATGAAAATCGTTTAATGAAAACAGACCTAACGCAACATGAAAACTCCATGTAAAAAGTGAAAGATAATACCACTCGGGACGAAGCTGCCCCGATGATTTTTGTTTGGAAAGTTCATGTGACAATTGGTTAAAATAAAAACACAGACATGAAAAAAAATATCATATTATCAATACTGCCGGCTGTGGCAGTGCTGAGTCTGCTCAATGCCTGCACCCGCTATAAAGATGTAGGAGTGCTGGATACCAATAATTATACAGATACAACCGCTGCATTAAAGGATGTGACCGATAATACAGTAGGAGTGGCAATAGACTTCCCTACCATGGTTACCAACACCAATTATTCGGCCATTGTGAAAAGAGACTTTGACCGGGTTACATTCGGATACCATATGAAACATGGTGCGATTGTGCGCGATAATGGTAACATGGATTTTACCAATACTGACGCCCTTGTTGCCGCCGTTGGCACCATGGATATCTTTGGCCATACATTAGGCTGGCATGCCAATCAAAACGCCACCTACCTGCGAAACTATTCAGGACTTACCGTGCCGGCAGCAACTGAATTACTGGTTAATGCCGGTTTTGAACTTGGAGGTGCCGGCAGCTTGAATAACTGGTCAACTTTTAATGCACTGAATGGTTCATCAGTGGGCGTTACCACCGCCAGTGGAGAAGTGAGAACAGGCGCACGTGCCATGAAAGTAGTGGCTAATGTGGGCGAACCTGCCAACCAATGGAAAGTACAGGTGGCCAGCGATTTATTCAACACCATTCCGGGTAGACAATATGTAGCCACCTATTATGTAAAAGCAGCATCCGGTTCAGGTTCTATCCGGTTGTCTACCCAAACCAGCGGTGGAGGTAGTGCGCAGTATCAGGGCGATCAAACTATCCCTTCTGCCTCTTTTACACTCATTACCTGGACATTTACGGCCAACTCTCCCCAAACACGCATTCTTTTTGACATGGGGGCTTCATTAAATTCCTATTTTATCGATGATGCGAGTGTAAAGGAAGTGATTGTAGCACCTACAGGTCCGCAGATAGCAGCCAAACTGGATACAGCATTGGGTAATTTTATTACAACGATCGTAAACCGTTACAAAACAAAAGTAAAAGCATGGGATGTGGTGAATGAATTACTGGATGATAATGGTAATCTTCGCAATAATGCCAACAGTCCGGTTCCGGCAGGCGCTACTGACTGGCTCGTATGGTCGCAATACCTTGGAAGGGATTATGCCTTTAAAGCGTTTAAATATGCAGAGGCGGCTGATCCGGCTGCACTTTTATTTATCAATGATTATAACCTCGAATCAAGACCGGTAAAATTGGATTCACTCATCAAAATGGTGAATGAACTCAAAGGCCGTGGTGCAAAGATCGACGGGATAGGAACACAAATGCATATAACCCGGTATACCAGCTACAGCGGTATTGACGCCATGTTTGCCAAACTGGCTGCCACCGGATTGAAAATTCATGTTTCCGAACTGGATGTGAAGATCAATCCCAATGCGGTGAACGGTTATGTACTCACGCCACTCGAAGAGAACTATCAGGCTCAGATGTATAACTATGTGATGAACTCGTATCTTCGAAACGTGCCCAAAGCCCAGCAGTTTGGAATTACGATCTGGGGAGTAACCGATAATACCAGTTGGTTGTATAATGGTGGCAGGGAATTTCCGCTGCTCTATAATGCAAACTACAGAAAAAAACAGGCGTATACCGGCGTGCTGAACGGATTACAGGGTAAATAAAATACTGCACATACGAATGAAAAGAATACTCGCACTGGTATTGATTTTTTACTGGATAATCGCTGTCACGGAAGCCCAGGTCGGTAACAACCTTTCTGGTATCAGGATCAGCAAGGCCGGTGGAAGAACATCGCTTTCGGTAGATGGCAAACCGTTTCTCATACTGGGCGGGGAACTCGGCAATTCCTCAGCCTCCAACGCCAATTATCTCCGGCCATACTGGTCATTGCTGAAGGAGATGAACCTCAATACACTGTTGGTTCCGGTCTATTGGGAACTGATACAACCGGAGGAAAACAGATTCGACTTTTCACTCGTGGATACCATGATACTGACTGCAAGGAAGTATGATATCAAATTAGTCTTCCTGTGGTTTGGTACCTGGAAAAACAGTATGAGTTGCTATGCCCCGTTGTGGATGAAAACAAATCCGGCGGTATATACGCGTACCGCAGACACAGCGGGCAGAAGCCAGGAACTATTTTCTGTATTCGGTAAAGCCACTCTGGAAGCGGATAAAAAAGCCTTTGCCGCATTGATGAAACATATCCGGCTTACCGATCAACGGGAAAAAACCGTACTCATGGTACAGGTGGAAAATGAAATAGGTATGTTGCCCCTAGCAAGGGAATATTCTAAAAAAGCAGATTCGTTGTATAAGGCACCGATCCCTGCCGCCCTGAAATATTTGCTGGAGCTAAATCAACAGAATCTAATCCCGGAGTTCTATCAGAAATGGGAAAAGCAGCAATTCAATACCAAGGGGAACTGGCCGTCCGTTTTTGGCGATGATGTGTATACCGAGGAGATCTTTCAGGCATGGCATTATGCATCCTTTGCACAGGAAGTAGCCCTGGCCGGAAAAAAAGAATACGACTTACCGATGTTTGTAAACGCGGCATTACCCAGGCCGGGAAAATTGCCCGGGCAATATCCCAGCGCAGGACCACTTCCGCATCTTATGGATATCTGGCAGGCTGCAGCGCCGGCCATTGATATGCTGAGTCCGGATTTTTATAATCCTGATACCCGTTATTGGTGCGATCGGTATGTACGGAATAACAATACGCTGTTTATTCCGGAAATACAATTCGATGCCAGTACGGCTGCGAAAGCCTTCTTCGTCATTGGTCGTTATCATGCCATCGGCTTTTCCCCTTTTTCCATTGAGAACAATAAACCGGCATCGGTTTCCCTGACCAGAGCCTATGATATACTTAAACAATTATCGCCGGTTATCACAGCGAATAAATGGCTGCATATGGATGGCTTTTTTCTTACCAAAAAAGAAAAAGAAGACGCTTCCATGATGGGAGATTTTAAATTGAGAGTTGTACATTACAATACCATGTCATGGGCATCTGAAGCAAAGGATTCCGTATGGTCTCCGTCCGGCGGAATTGTAATACAAACGGCTCCTGATGAATTCCTGATAGCAGGTACAGGTATTGTTGTGGAATTTGAAAATATTGACCGTAATAAAGTGACCAATATATTAGAAGCGACAGAGGTTAGTTATCAGCATGGTGTTAGGGTATCAGGTCGGAGAATGAACGGCGATGAAGATCACCAGGGACGGCATATTCGTTTTCCGGTGGGTGAGTGGGGTATACAGCACGTAAAGTTGTACAATAGCCCCGCACGTATTGAATAAAAGAGTCTCAGCAGTTAGACAGCAATCAATAAAGGAAGGGTGGAGTTTTTTCATCCTTCCTGATTTTAACGTTAGAACAACCAATAAGCATGCTATTATTAGGCATAGATATCGGCACATCCTCTGTGAAAGTTTCCGTAGTGGATGCAGCCACACAGCAATGCATTGCTTCCGCGCAATACCCCGAAACGGAATCGCCGGTGCTGTCACCACATCCCGGCTGGGCCGAACAAAGTCCCGACCAATGGTGGGAAGATACCAAACAGGCCATTCTGAAATGTCATGCTTCCGCCAGCTATGATACATCCGCTATCGCTGCTATTGGTATTGCATATCAGATGCATGGCCTCGTATTGGTGGATAAAGAACAACATGTGCTGCGCAACTCCATTATCTGGTGCGACAGCCGGGCAGTGCAAACCGGCAATGAAGCCTTTGCCGCCATGGGCGAAAAAGAGTGTTTATCACATTTGCTCAATTCACCCGGTAATTTCACGGCCAGCAAACTGGCCTGGGTGAAACAAAACGAACCGGCTGTTTATTACCGGGTATCTAAATTCATGCTGCCCGGCGATTTTATCGCTATGAAAATGACGGGCGAAATCAGCACAACTGCGCCGGCATTATCGGAAGGGATCTTCTGGGATTTTAAAACCCGCAGTCTCTCCAGTGCTATCATGAATCAATATGGCTTCGATGCCACCCTGGTGCCTTCCATAAAACCCGTATTTACTACCCACGGATTATTAAAAGAATCGGTCGCATCCCGCCTTTCATTGAAGCCAGATATACCCATCTGTTATAAAGCCGGTGATCAGCCCAATAATGCCTTGTCATTAAATGTGCTGAACCCGGGTGAAGTGGCCGCTACCGCCGGCACTTCCGGAGTGGTGTATGCAGTAACCGATGAACTCGTGTACGATCAGCAATCACGTGTAAACAGTTTTGCACATGTGAATCATACCGAAGCAGATAACCGTATCGGAGTTTTACTTTGTATCAATGGATGTGGCGCCACCTATCGCTGGATTAAAGAAATAGCAGGCGGATCATTGACTTATGCCCAAATGAATGAAGCAGCCGCAACCGTGCGACCGGGAAGTGATGGAGTGCAGCTTATTCCGTTTGGTAATGGGGCCGAGCGCATCCTGAATAATAAAATCACCGGCGCACATATTAAAAACCTCGATTACACCACACATACTGCGGCTCATTTATTCAGGGCGGCACAGGAAGGCATTGTGTATGCATTCCGGTACGGACTGGATATTATGCGGGAAAATAATATTCAACCGGTAGTAGTAAGGGCCGGTCGCGCGAATATGTTTTTAAGCGATCTGTTTACGCAAACATTTGCCAGCATTACCGGTATACCGGTAGAATTGCACGAAGGAGATGGCAGTACCGGTGCAGCCATCGGAGCAGGTATTGGTGCCGGGATTTTCTCCTCCGCAGCAGAAGCTTTTTCACTCAGGAAAGCAGGCCGCATCGTAGAACCTGCGCCTGCAAAACCGTACGAAGAATATTATGAGATATGGAAAGATAGTATCTTACAACTAATCAAATAAACAAGTGAAATATGTCAATCGTAACAGGACAAAAAGAATTTTTCAGCGGTATAGGTAAAATACAATTTGAAGGACAGGGTTCAGACAATCCCCTCTCTTTCCGCTGGTATGATGAGAATAAAACCGTAGCAGGAAAATCGATGAAAGAATGGTTGCGCTTTGCCTGTGCATACTGGCATTCTTTCTGTGGCAGTGGCGCAGATCCCTTTGGTGAACCAACCCATATATTCCCCTGGGATACCAAAACAGATCCGGTGGAACGGGCAAAGGATAAAGCCGATGCGGCTTTTGAATTCATCACCAAACTGGGATTACCTTATTATTGTTTTCACGACGTAGATGCCGTGGAGTATACCCATGATATTGAGGAAAATGACAGACGGCTGGCGGCGATCACCGCTTATTTCAGTGAAAAACAAAAAGCCAGCGGGGTTAAATTATTATGGGGTACGGCCAATTTATTTTCCGCACGGAAATATATGAACGGTGCTGCCACCAATCCGGATTTCCTTGTACTCACCCATGCAGCCGCACAGGTAAAAGCCGCATTGGATGCCACTATTGCACTTGGCGGCGAGAACTATGTGTTCTGGGGCGGACGGGAAGGATACATGAGCCTGCTTAATACCAACATGAAGCGGGAGAAAGATCACCTCGCGAAATTTCTGCATGCTGCTAAAGATTATGCAAGGGCCAATGGTTTCAAAGGGAAATTCTTCATCGAACCCAAACCCTGTGAACCGAGCAAACACCAATATGACTATGATTGCGAAACCGTGATCGGATTCCTCCGTCAATATGATCTGCTCAATGATTTTAGCCTGAATATAGAAGTGAATCATGCCACACTCGCTGGCCATACGTTTCAGCATGAACTGCAGGTGGCCGCTGATGCGGGTTTACTCGGTAGCATGGATGCCAACCGGGGTGATTATCAGAATGGATGGGATACCGATCAGTTTCCTAATAATATCAATGAACTCACGGAAGCCATGCTGGTAATACTTGAAGCCGGTGGATTCAAGGGAGGAGGTATCAATTTCGATGCAAAGATCCGCCGCAATTCCACCGATCCGGAAGACCTTTTTCATGCACATATCGGCGGAATGGATGCATTTGCCCGTTCATTGATCATAGCCGATCAGGTACTGCAGCTATCAGCATATAAAAAGATTCGTAGTGAACGCTATGCGAGTTACGATAATGGAAAAGGAAAAGAATTTGAAGAAGGTAAACTGTCTTTGGAAGCATTGAGAAGCTATGCCATCGCCAATGGTACTCCGGAAGTGCGCAGTGGCAAACAAGAGTATTTGGAGAATCTTATCAACCGTTATATCTGATGGGTGTAAAAGTAACGGTACAGCCTTTTGGTGAATGGAATGGCCATACGGTAAATAAGTATACCATTACAGAGATCGCCGGTATTCAGGTAAGCGTGATCAATTACGGAGCTACCGTAACCAGTATCATTGTGCCCGACCGAAACGGAGCACCCGCAGATGTGGTATTGGGCTTTGAAACACTGGATGCGTATGTAAAGGCAGGCAATTACTATATAGGAGGAATATGTGGCCGTTATGCCAACCGGATAGCCGGTGCCCGCTTTCGTATCAACGGGAGCGTATATACGTTAACGGGAAATGACGGCGGTCATTGCCTCCATGGGGGCCGTAACGGATTTGATAAAGTATGCTGGGAAGGCCATATCCTTCCCGAAGGGGACGGGGTGGAATTTTCCTACCTCAGTAAAGACGGCGAGGAAGGATTTCCGGGCAATCTCCGGGTCACAGTCACGTACCGGGTGGAGCAACATTCGCTGGTGATCTCGTATGCTGCCGTTACGGATAAACCCACTCCGGTAAATCTGACCAGTCATTGCTATTTTAATTTATCTGGATTGAACAACAGCGATATACTGGACCATCAGGTAGAAATAAACGGATCAAGTTACCTGGAAGTGGACCCGTCATTTATTCCAACGGGTTCCTTACAGCAGGTGGAACATTCGTTAATGGATTTCCGCCATTACCGGAAAGCGGGTGAAGTTTTGCAGGAATTAAAAGGGATAGATCATTGCTGGGTGCTTGATAAACATAACGGAGCAGTGGAAAAAGCAGCCGGCCTGATTCATGAAAAAAGTGGCCGTATGATGCAGGTCTATACCACGCAACCCGGTATTCATTTTTACAGCGGACATTTTCTCAATGGCAGCCAGGCTGATTCCGGAACAGACAATTCGTTTGGAAAGTATGCAGGCCTTTGCCTCGAAGCCCAGCATTTTCCGGACAGCCCCAACCATCCTTCGTTTCCACCCACCCTTTTATTGCCGGGTGAACAATACAGGGAACAAACTATTTACAGTTTTAATACGGATACACATAAGTTTGTAAAAACAAAACCAATTGTATGAATTTTTTAGGCACCATCGACTGGATATTTGTTATCCTTTATCTGCTTGTTATCGCAGGAGTATCCATCTGGAGTATCCGCAAAAGCAAAGAGACCACGTCGGATTATTTTCTGGCCAATAGAAACCTTGGCTGGTTTGTGATCGGCGCATCTATTCTCGCATCCAATGTGGGAAGTGAACATATTGTGGGTTTGGCAGGTTCCGCAGCCAAGTCCGGCACTGTACTCGGCCACTATGAATTACATTCCTACATCGTACTCATATTGGGATGGGTATTCGTACCCTTTTATATGCGGAGCATGGTCTACACCATGCCGGAATTTCTTGAGCGGAGATTTAACCCGCAGGCAAGAAGATTATTGAGCATCATTCAATTGTTCAGTTATGTGATAGCCAAAGCATCTGTTACCATTTTTGCCGGTGCGCTGGTGTTCAACCAATTTCTCGGCGTTGATTTCTGGACAGGTGCCATCATATTGGTGGTGGTAACCGGTGTGTATTCCGTATTAGGGGGATTGCACGCAGTAATGTACACCGAAGCGATACAAGCCATTGTATTATTGGCAGGGTCTGCCGTATTATTGTTTTTCGGATTAAGAGAAGTAGGCGGATGGGATGCATTAATGAAATCGGTGCCCGCAGAAAAACTGAATATGTTCAGGGGCATGGATGATCCGGAATACCCCTGGCTGGGAATTCTCATTGCTTCACCCATTGTGGGTATCTGGTACTGGTGTACCGATCAGCACATCGTACAACGATGCCTCGCTGCGAGAAATGAAAAAGAGGCCAGAAGAGGAACCATCTTTGCTGCTTACCTGAAATTATTGCCCTTCTTTATCTTCCTTATACCGGGCCTTATTGCCTATGCATTGCATGCCCAGGGCAAACTCCAACTCACGGATACCAATGCGGCATTTCCGGAAATGGTAAAACAGATCATGCCCATCGGATTACGCGGTTTGCTTGCCGGAGGATTACTGGCTGCCCTGATGAGCTCACTGGCTTCTGTATATAATGCATGCTCTACCCTGTACACGATCGATATTTATAAAAAGAAACATCCGGAGGCAAGTGAGAAGCAATTGGTAAAAGTGGGACGCATCGCCACAGCGGTAATTGTACTGCTTGGTATGGCCTGGATACCGATGATGGGAAATATTTCGGATGGATTATACGATTACCTGCAAAGTGTGCAATCGTACCTGGCCCCACCGATCGCTGCGGTATTCATATTTGGCGTGTTCTTCAAACGGCTCAATGCGAAAGGGGCCTATGCGGCTATGGTCGCCGGTTTCATTGTGGGGCTTATTAAGCTAACGCTGCAGTTGTTTCAGAAAGAATTACCGGTGGGAAGTATTTTCCATCAGTTTGCTACGATCAATTTCCTGTATTTCTGTATCTACCTGTTCCTGTTCTCAATCGCCATCATGGTGATCGTAAGTTTGAATTCACCAAAACCGTCAGAAGAACAGATCAACGGACTAACCTTTGCCACTACCGTGGCAGAAGATAAAGCGGCCAGCCGGGCAAGCTGGAATAAATGGGATGTGATATTATCACTCATCGTGCTGGCTGTAATCCTGACGGTGTTTATTTATTTCTCCCCATTGGGAATAGCGAAGTAAAGAATATGAAAAAAACGAGTTTTATACTGATCGCTGCGGTATCGGGCATTTGCGCATCCGCACAGGTGCCTGCGTATAAGAACAGAGTACTGTCGCCCGAGGCCAGAACCGCTGATCTGATCAAAAGAATGACAGTCGAAGAGAAAATCATGCAGACGCAATGCCTCTGGATTCAAAAATCGCGCATCCTCAACAGTGCCGGTGATTTTGATGAAACGAAAGCCACAGCGGCCTTGAAGAATGGTTTAGGGGAACTGGGTAGACTCAATGAAAATGCGGGCCCCAACAGCTCGGGTTATCATCCCAAACAGGCAGCAGAACTCTATAATAAAATTCAACGCTATTTTGTTGAAAAAACCCGGTTAGGCATCCCCGTTATGACACATGAAGAATCGCTTCATGGGCAGCAGACCCAGGATGCCACCAATTTCCCCATTCCGATCGGGTTGGCCAGTACCTGGAACGAAGGGCTGATGACCGAAATTTTTTCACGGGTGGCGGAAGAAGTAAGGGCCCGGGGCGGACATCATGTATTGGCTCCCGTAGTAGATGTGGTACGCGACCCCCGCTGGGGACGTACCGAAGAAACGATGGGCGAAGATCCCTTTCTGATTTCAAGACTGGCGGTGGCACAGATAAAAGCCTATCAGGGTAATAGTGAATATCTCGGGAAGAATAATGTGGCCACCACCTTAAAGCATTTTGGCATTCACGGACAAAGTGAAGGGGGTATTAATGTGGCTCCCAGCAATATTGACGAGCGCACGGCTCGCGAAGTATACCTGGTACCTTTCAAAGCGGCCGTGCAGGAAGCAAAAGCCATGAATGTAATGGCCACATATAATGAAATATGGGGATTGCCCGCACATATCAATAAATACCTGTTGACCGATATTCTTCGGAAGGAATGGGGCTTCAAAGGAGTGGTGGTGTCCGATTATTTTGCCGTTCGGGATGTAAGCACCCTGCATAAAGTAACACCTTCCTATGATGAAGCCGGATATCTTGCATTCAAAGCTGGTATTGATATGGAAACACCCGATCCGGATGGATTCGTGAACCTGAAAAAATTTCTGGATCAGGGGAAGATCACCATCAAAGAACTGGATGGCGCAGTAACCCGTATCCTGATGGCTAAATTCAGACTAGGTTTATTCGATGATCCCTATGTGGATGCAGATAAAGCGGAAAGCTTAGTCGGCAATGCAGATAAAAGGGCCGTGGCATACAAGGCTGCCACAGAAGCAATGGTATTATTAAAGAATGATCCGCTGCCGGCTGGTTCGGCCACTGGCACTCCGCTATTGCCGTTGGATAAATCGAAGATCAAAACGATCGCCTTCATCGGACCCAATGCAGATAAATGTTTACTGGGCGGATATTCCAGCAAACCCCGCGTTTGTATTTCTCCGTTGCAGGCCCTGCGGGAAAAGTACGGCAATACCTTTAATGTCTTATATGCGGAAGGGGTAAAACTCACCGATAAGAACAATTGGTTTGCCGATACGATCCGGTTGGCGGATAACGGTAATGTACAAACGAAAATTGCCGAAGCAGTGGAAGTGGCAAAAAAAGCAGATGTAGTGGTATTATTTGTAGGAGGCAATGAGAGCATGAGCCGGGAAGGATGGGCGAGCGATCACCTGGGAGACCTGCCTACGCTGGAATTGCTCAACGGGCAACAGGAATTGATTCAGGCCGTTGTGGCCACCGGTAAACCTGTTTGTGCAATGATCAACAGCGGGCCGCCGCTCAGTATAGGTAATCTCGTGCAGTCAGTACCGGCGATCATGCAATGCTGGTACCTGGGACAGGAGAGCGGCTATGCCATGGTGGATGCTTTGTTTGGCGATGTAAACCCTTCGGGTAAATTGCCCATCAGTTTTCCCCGGAGTACAGGGCATATTCCTGCTTATTATAATTATAAACCATCTGCACGCCGGGGCTATAATCTGGGTTTTGAAGTAAGCCCGCTTTTTGCATTTGGCCTTGGATTAAGTTATACAAGTTTTGAATACAGTATACCGCAATTATCAGCCAGTACTATGAAAAAAAATGGTAAAGTGACAGTGAGTGTAACGGTGAAAAATACCGGCAGCCGCAAAGGGGCGGAAGTGGTGCAACTGTATATCCATGATGAATATGCATCAGTGCCCCGCCCGGTAAAGGAACTGAAAGGTTTCAAAAAAATATGGCTCGAACCCGGAGCATCCCAAACCGTAACCTTTACGATCAACCCGGAATTATTATCATTTTATGATACCAATATGAAATGGGTAATCGAACCCGGCGATTTTACGATCATGATTGGTACGGCATCAGATAAAACAAGTAGTGTGAAATTGAAAGTGACAGAGTGATGATTTGGAATGAATTGATTTGGAGATTAGTTGATTTTGAAATGAATTGATTTTGAAATTAGTCGATTTGTCGAATACAAGTAAATGCATCGAACTAAAATTATCTAACCTGCCAAAGGCAGATAAACTTACAACTCAGAACTTAAAACCTATAACTTAAAACCTATAACTTAAAACTTACAACCTAAAACTTAAACCCTACTCCCAATGATGCATCAGACAATGCGATGGTTTGGGCCCAATGATCCCGTCAGTTTATCCGATATCCGGCAGGCAGGATGTGAAGGCGTGGTTACTACATTACATCATATACCAGTAGGATCCATTTGGACGGTGGAGGAGATCAACGCAAGAAAACAGCAAGTGGAGGATGCGGGCATGACCTGGACCGTGATCGAAAGCTTGCCTGTAAGTGAAGACATAAAAAAGCAAAGCGGAAATTATCTGCTTCATATTGAAAACTATAAAACCAGTCTCCGCAATGTAGCGGCCTGCGGGCTAAAAGTGGTCACCTATAATTTTATGCCCATTCTGGACTGGATGCGCACCGATGTATCGTACATGATGCCTGATGGCAGCAGGGCGCTTTATTTTGAACGGGCCGCCTTTATTGCCTTTGATCTTTATATGCTCAAAAGGCCCGGGGCAGAAAATGATTATACACCGGAAGAAATTCGGAAAGCAAAATTCCGTTTCGACCGCATGACGGATGAAGAGGAAGAGACCCTGTTCCGCAATGCATTGCTTGGACTGCCCGGAAGCGAGGAACAATTCACCGAAGAACAGATACTCGCAGCCCTGAAAACCTATGAAGGGATCGATGCAAAAAAACTGAAACAACACCTGTTTTATTTTTTACAGCAAGTGGTACCGGTAGCCGAAGAAGTCGGATTGGTAATGGCCATCCATCCCGACGATCCGCCATATTCCGTACTGGGATTACCCCGCATCGTAAGTACGGAAGAAGATGCATCCGAACTGCTTGAAGCAGCCCCATCACCAGCAAACGGATTGTGTTTTTGTACCGGCTCTTATGGAGCCAGACCCGATAATGATCTGGTAAAAATGATCCGGCGCTTCGGCGACCATATCCATTTTCTCCACCTGCGCAATACGAAAAGAGATAACGAAGGAAATTTTTATGAAGCCGATCATCTTGCCGGTGATACCGATATGTACGCAGTCATCAAAGAGATATGGCATATTCAGCAGCGTAGAAAGATTTCCATTCCCATGCGGCCCGATCACGGACACCAGATGCTCGACGACCTGAAGAAGAAAACCTATCCCGGGTATTCTGCCATTGGCAGATTACGGGGACTGGCAGAATTGCGCGGCGTGGAATATGCTATCGATAAAAGTTTATCGCAACAATAATAAAAAGCATGAAAGGATTGAAAAAGTTGTGGTGTACAGCTTTAGTGGCTTGTTCATCCCTTTTGATGAATGCACAATCGATTACGAATCCCATACTTTCCGGATTCTATCCGGATCCTTCCATATGCCGTGCAGGAAATGATTATTATATCGTGAACTCATCCTTTGCTTATTTTCCGGGCTTACCCATTTTTCATAGTAAGGATTTACTCAACTGGGAACTGATCGGGCATGCGATGGACCGGTCAGAACAATTGAATCTTGAAGGGGCCGGCGTATCCCGGGGATTATTCGCTCCCGCGATCAGCTATCATCAGGGAACATTCTATATTGTATGTACACTGGTCGATAAACTGGGCAATTTTGTGATTACTGCCAAAAATCCAAAAGGCCCCTGGAGTAATCCGGTACCATTGCCGCAGGTAAATGGCATCGATCCCTCCCTGTTCTTTAATGAGGATGGGAAAGCCTATATTGTATACAACAGTATCCCTCCCGATAATAAATCACTGTATGATGGCCATCGCACCATTCGGATGATGGAGTTCGACAAGGCAGCACTGAAAGTTATTGGCACGGAAAAGATCATTGTCAACGGTGGGGTGGACATCAGTAAAAAACCGGTATGGATAGAAGGTCCGCATATGCTGAAAAAGGATGGCTGGTATTACCTGATCTGTGCAGAAGGTGGAACCGGTTTTAATCATTCAGAAGTGGTATTCCGCAGCAAATCGGCAGAAGGCCCCTATGCGCCTTATGTGAACAATCCAATACTAACACAACGGAATCTCGATCCTACACGAAAAGACCCTGTCACCACTACGGGGCATGCGGATTTCGTAGAAGGGCCCGATGGAAAATGGTGGGCCGTATTCCTCGGCTGCCGGCCTTACGAAGGAGATTATTATAATACAGGAAGAGAAACCTTTATGGCTCCGGTGGAGTGGAAAGATGGTTGGCCGCAATTTGCATTGGGTGGAGAAACCGTGCAATATAAATACCCGATCAGCGCTTCAAACAATAAGCAAAAAGAACGATTCAATGGTAACTATAAATTTCGTGACGAGTTTTTCGGAGGTATACCAACAGTGAATCGGTTTTGTCATTTACGCAGCTATAATTCTATGTGGTACGACGGACATTTAGTACCGGGCTATCTCACCCTATTCCTGCAGCCGGCGACCTGTCAGGAAAAGACTTCTCCGGCATTCCTCGGATTTCGACAATCACATATCAATGGGGAAGCCAGTACGGCGATGCATTTTTCCCCCAAATCAGATAAAGAGAAAGCCGGCATGCTGATCTTCCAAAACGAAAATCATTTTTATTTTCTGTGTAAATCAGTTTGGGAGAATAAGCCGGTGCTGGAATTATGGAAAGGGCCCGGTAAGCAACATGCCGGAGATGCACCCGTTTTATTAAAACGTATCAACTTAACAAAGGACAACGGGAAGGATTTGTTCCTGAAAATAAAAGCAACCGGCAGTACGTATTCCTGCTGGTTTGCAGAAAAGAAGCATCGTTGGAAATTGGTAATGGATGAGTTGGACGGAAAATTCCTGAGCACCAAAGATGCGGGTGGCTTCGTAGGCAGCATCTATGCCCTCTATGCCACATCGAACGGACAGCCGACTGAAAATGCAGCTATGTATGATTGGTTTGAATGCATAAGCCGTGATGCAGTATATAGCAAATAGGTTCAATGAAAAATTATGAGACCTGCTGTCCTTAATATTGAAGAAATTTTTTCTGTCCCATAAGGTACTTATTCCATACCCTGGGAACACCATGTTGGTTTGATCAAAAATGATTAGTATGAAAAAAAAGTTAGTAATCGGATTTGTGTTGTTTTCACTAATTGCAGATGCACAGGATTATAAATCGTTTCCGATGTGGAACACCAAATTGTCTGTGGAGCAACGGGTAAATGATGTGGTAAGCCGTTTAACGCTGGAAGAGAAAGTGGCACAAATGCTCAATGCTGCGCCGGCCATTTCAAGGTTGGGTATACCTGCCTATGAATGGTGGAATGAAGTACTGCATGGTGTGGCGCGCACGCCGTTTCATGTTACATCTTATCCGCAGGCCATTGGTATGGCGGCTACCTGGGATACGAATTCACTGCACCGGATGGCCGATTTTTCTGCCGAAGAAGGAAGGGCTATACATAATATCGCTATCGAAAAAAATAAAACCGGTGATCGTTACCTTGGTCTTACTTACTGGACACCCAATATCAATATCTTCCGGGATCCCCGCTGGGGTCGTGGCCAGGAAACCTATGGCGAAGATCCTTTTCTAACGGCCATGCTTGCACGATCTTTTGTAAGAGGATTACAGGGCGAAGATCCGAAGTATTTAAAAGCGGCAGCCTGTGCCAAGCATTTCGCCGTACACAGTGGGCCGGAACCCACACGGCATTCCGATAATTTCAATCCATCCACCTATGACCTTTGGGATACCTACCTGCCCGCCTTCCGCGAACTTGTGGTGAATGCCAAAGTAGCCGGGGTGATGTGTGCATACAATGCAATCAACACACAGCCCTGTTGTGCCAACGACAAATTGATGAATGATATCCTCCGGACTCAATGGAAGTTTACCGGATACGTGACCAGCGATTGCTGGGCAGTGGATGATTTTTTCCGGTATCACAAAACACATAAGGATGCCGTGTCTTCGGCCGTGGATGCAGTGATGCATGGCACGGATGTGGAATGTGGCAATTCGGTATACCGTACCTTACTGGATGCAGTAAAAACGGGATTGATTAAAGAAGCACAGTTGGATATTTCATTGAAACGGTTGTTTACTATTCGTTATCGGCTGGGTATGTTCGACCCGCCGGCCATGGTGAAATATGCACAAACAAAATCAACAGTGCTGGAGGCACCGGCACATCAGGCACATGCGTTGAAAATGGCACAACAGGCCATTGTATTACTAAGGAATGAGAACAATGCACTGCCACTGAAGAAAAACTTGAAAAAGATCGTGGTACTTGGACCCAATGCCGATAATCGCATTGCGGTGCTGGGTAATTATAACGGCATTCCCTCGAGAGTAGTAACGGTGTTGGAGGGCATAAAAGAGAAACTGGGCAAAGGCACCGAAGTGGTATATGAGAAAGCGATCAATTTTGCCAATGATACCTTGATGGTGTACGATCCCATCAGCAGCAGGTATACAATTGATGGCAAACAAGGTGTGAAAGCAGAGTATTTTACCAATGAGAAACTGGAAGGACAGCCTGCACTAACACAGATAGAACCCGACATTGATCATTTCTGGACAGAAGGGCAAACACCGGTCAATGGTATACCATCCGTACATTATTCGATCCGCTTCAGTACCAGTTTTACAGCAATGAAAGATGAGACGATGAATTTTGAAGCAGAAGGGGATGATGGCTACCGCGTGGTCATCAATGGTAAAACCATGGTGGATGCCTGGACACGCAACCGATGGGGCACTAAGCAATTTGAATGGCCGGTAATAAAAGATTCCGTTTATAATGTTACAGTGGAATGTTACCAGACTGATGGCAATGCTTCAATAAAGTTTAAAGCCGGACATTATAAGAAAACGGACTTTGCAGCATTGCAAGAACGATTGAAAGATGCTGATGCTGTCATATTTGCCGGAGGCATTTCCCCGCAACTGGAAGGAGAGGAAATGCCAGTGGCAGTGCCCGGATTTAAAGGCGGTGATCGTACCAGTATATTATTGCCTGCTGTACAGACAGAGTTTCTGAAAGTATTGAAGGCAACAGGAAAACCGGTTGTATTTGTGATGATGACCGGAAGTGCATTGGCCACTCCCTGGGAAAGTGAAAACACTCCGGCCATTATCAATGCCTGGTATGGCGGACAAAGTGCCGGTACAGCCATTGCAGATGTATTATTTGGTGATTACAATCCAGCCGGTCGCTTGCCAGTTACGTTTTACAAGTCTGATGATGATATTCCCGGTTTCAGCGATTATTCAATGGATGGAAGAACTTATCGTTATTTCAGGGGCGAAGCCTTGTATCCCTTTGGTTATGGGTTGTCTTATACCAGTTTTCAATACTCCAATTTAAAAATCCCACCATCACTTCCACGAAATAAAAAGATAGTGGTAACGGTACAGGTAAAGAACACCGGCAAACGGGATGGGGAAGAAGTGGTGCAATTGTATGTATCGCATCAGTACAACAAAGGCAAAGCGCCATTGCGTGCATTAAAAGGTTTTCAGCGCATATATCTAAAAGCGGGGCAAGCCCGGCAAATCAGTTTTACATTAACTCCCGAACAACTATCATTGGTGGATGAAGATACGGGCCTGTTATACCAGCCGGAAGGTAATTTGAACATCAGTGTGGGTGGCGGACAACCGGGCGTTAAGAATAACACTACGTCAAATGTGCTTACCGGGTCTGTACGGATGCAATAAAAGAAAGCAGGTTTTCACGGTAGAAATTGAAAATCCGGGTGAGGGATAAAATGAATATGTACTGAACGGGAGAGGCGCCAACGATTATACTATTTAATAATAAGTATGCTACCTATCGGAAAATGGTTATTCGCAGGGGTGATGCTGCTGTATAACAGTCATCTATATGCGCAGATCAGGTTGCCCCGGCTCGTTCGCGACAGCATGGTATTGCAGCGTGATGTGCCGGCCACAATCTGGGGTTGGGCGGGTGCCAACGAAAAACTAACTATACAATTCAACAACAAAAGATTCAAAACCAAAGCCGGTGCCGATGGCAAATGGCGGGTACAATTACCTCCTACTGCTGCAGGTGGCCCGTATGAAATAAAGCTGGCTGCTTCCAATGCGATCACACTCAGGGAGGTATTGTTTGGGGATGTTTGGTTTTGCAGCGGTCAATCCAACATGGTTCACCAAATGGAATTGCACAATATTACGTATGCGAACGACATCGCTGCAGCCAATTATCCGCATATCCGTCAGTTTTGGATACCCACCTTAGCGAATTTAGAAGGGCCACAAACGGATCTGCCGGCCGGCAACTGGAAACCAGCCACATCAACCGACGTTCTAAAATTTTCAGCGGTAGCCTATTTTTTTGCCAGAGATATTTATGAAAAATACCATGTTCCCATTGGTATCATCAATGCCAGTGTGGGAGGTACGCCGGCAGAGGCATGGATGAGTGAAGCAGGATTGAATGCATTTGAAACCATTCTGAAAACATTACAGCAGAATAAAGATACTGCCTGGGTTCGCGAAACAAACAAGGCCGCTGCGGCAGCACCGCGGCGGTATACCAGTCCTGACCTGGGTATGACCGGATCCAAAAAATGGTTGGATAGCTCATACATTCCAGAAGGATGGCGTACGATCCATGTACCCGGCTATTGGGAAGACCAGGGTATCCGTGACCTCGATGGTGTGGTATGGTACAGAAGAGAAATTGATATTCCGGAGAGCATGGCCGGCAAAGCTGCAAGCGTATTCCTGGGCCGTATCGTGGATGCTGATGAATTATACATCAATGGCAAACTGGTGGGCAATACCACGTATCAATATCCGCAACGCAGATACAATGTGCCTGCATCATTATTAAAGTCAGGGAAGAATGTATTTGTTGTTAGGGTCACCAACAATTCCGGTAAAGGTGGCTTTGTACCAGATAAGCCGTACTGTATTTTTTCCGGCAATGATACCGTTGATCTGAAAGGGACCTGGTACTATAAAGTGGGCGCTGTCTCAGAACCACTGAAGCCGGGCACCGGTGTTGCAGCAATCAATGCACAAAATCAACCCGCTGCTTTATTCAATGCAATGGTGGCACCCGTTATTCCCTATGCCATTAAAGGAATACTCTGGTACCAGGGCGAGGCCAATACAAGCCGTGCTGCTGAATATGCTAAAATAATGTCTGCACTGATCCTTGATTGGCGCAAGCAGTTCAATCAACCGAAATTGCCTTTCTTATATGTACAGTTGCCGGGTTTTATGGATTATAATTACCAACCTGCACAAAGCCAGTGGGCACAATTGCGGGAAGCTCAGTTGCAAATATTGCAAGTGCCTCATACTGCCATGGCGGTAGCGATTGACCTGGGAGAGTGGAATGATATCCATCCCGATAATAAAAAAGAGGTGGGACTGCGGCTTTCGCTTGCCGCCAGGAAAATGGTTTACGGAGAAAATATTGTCGCATCCGGCCCGCTTTTTCAATCGGTGACCAGAGATAGTAACAGGCTGGTGATACTGTTTAAGGAAACCGGCTCCGGATTGGTTACCCGGGATGGAGGAGAGCCTGCGGAACTCGCCATTGCGGGAGCGGATAAGCAATTTGTATGGGCCCGTGCCAGCATAGAGGGAAATAAATTAATAGTTTGGAATGACTCAGTACCCGATCCGGTGTATATTCGATATGCCTGGGCCGACAACCCCGTAAACCCGAATTTGTATAATAAGGAGGGATTGCCGGCATCACCATTCCGGACGGACCAATAATAAAACATTTAGTTAATGCAAAAGGCCATTTTCATTTTCGGTTGTGCATGTATGTTAGTTATTGACATTTATGGGCAACCTAAAAATACCTGGAAAGGGAAAAAAGCAGCGGTGGTCATCACCTATGATGATGCTATAGATCAGCACCTGGATAATGCAGCCCCGGTATTGGATTCATTGGGCTTAAAGGCAACTTTCTATGTTACGGGATTTTCAGCATCCATGCGGGCCAGATTGAAGGAGTGGAAGCAACTCGCCGTTAAGGGGCATGAATTGGGAAATCACACATTATACCATCCCTGTACCGGAGGCCCGGGAAGGGAATGGGTAAAGCCGGATTATGATTTGAATAATTATACGATACCGCGTTTGCTGGATGAAATCAGCGCTACTAATTTGTTATTGCAATCCATGGATGGAAAAACAAAGCGAACATTTGCTTTTACCTGCGGTGATACAAGGGTAAAGGATTCATCGTTTGTATCATTGATAAAGCAGGATTTTACGGCTTTACGTGGCGTACGCGGACAAATGCACACCATCGGGCAGGTTGACCTGCAGGATGTCGATTGCTATGTGGTGAATCATCATACAGCCGACCAGATGATCGCATGGGTAAACGAAGCCGTAAAGAACAATTCATTGCTGGTGGTTTTATTCCATGGCGTAGGAGGGGGTAACGGACTTGATGTGGAAGTGGCCGAGCACCGGAAATTTCTACGGTACCTGAAAGAAAAACAAAATGAGCTTTGGATTGCCCCAATGGTAGACGTGGCTGATCATATAAAGGAATGGCAAAAGAAGTACAAACCACAACAGGCAAACAGGAAGCCAATGGCCATCGATTCACTTTCTACACCGGCTTTTGCAGATGTTTATCCTGCAACGAATACGGCAACAGGTTTGGATAAACCCGAAAGTTATCGGGCCGGTATACCGGTTCTTACTGTTGGTATCGGAAACAGCAGTATGCAGCCCGGTTCAAGTTCCGGCGAAAGGCGATTCCTGTTCTGTAGTAATATCCCGCTTTTCCCTCTGCACACAGCAGGGAAAAATTACTCAGAAAATAATTCTAGCTTAGATAAAATGAATTGACCCATGGCGAAAAAATTGCGCAGCCAGGAATGGTTTGGCCGAAAAGATAAGGACGGGATCATTTACCGGAGCTGGATGAAGAACCAGGGTATGCCCCCGGATTATTTTGATGGCAGGCCGGTAATCGGTATCTGTAATACATTCAGTGAGCTGACACCCTGCAATGCTCATTTTCGTGATATAGCAGAGAGTGTGAAACGGGGAGTGCTTGAAGCAGGCGGTTTCCCGGTTGAATTTCCCATAATGAGCCTGGGAGAAACTTTATTGAAACCCACGGCCATGTTATTTCGCAACCTGGCCAGTATGGATGCAGAAGAATCCATACGGGGCAATCCGATCGATGGGGTAGTATTGCTCACCGGTTGTGATAAAACAACCCCATCAACTGTAATGGGCGCGGCCAGTGTGGGTTTGCCAACCATTGTAGTACCGGGCGGCCCAATGCTCAATGGGCGATACAAAGGACAAACGATCGGCTCCGGTACACATGTCTGGAAATTTGATGAGGATTTGAAGACAGGCAAGATGACACAGGAAGAATGTGAATTTGCTGAGAGCTGTATGAGCCGGAGTATCGGCCACTGTATGACGATGGGTACTGCCAGTACCATGGCCTGTATGGTGGAAGCACTGGGATTAACCCTGAGCGGGGCAGCGGCCATACCCGCTGCTGACTCCAGAAAGAAAGTAATGGCACAACTCAGCGGAAGACGAATTGTGGAGATGGTGAAGGAAGATCTTAGCATTGATAAAATATTGACCCGCGAAGCTTTTGAAAATGCGATCATGATCAATGCAGCGGTGGGAGGGTCTTCCAATTTTATCATTCACCTGATGGCCATTGCGGGAAGGATTGGTGTGGAACTGAAGCTGGAGGATTTTGATACCATTGGCAGTAAGATACCATTGCTGGTAAACCTGATGCCTTCGGGAAAATACCTGATGGAGGATTTTTATTATGCCGGCGGATTGCCGGTGGTACTCGATCAGCTCAAAGAGCGCATACATAGCACCGTTAGTACGGTTACCGGGAAAAACCATCATGAGAATATTAAGGGGGATACCACCTGTTACAACGAAGATGTGATCGCCCGGTATGAAGCACCCCTTATTTCCGAAGCAGGATGTGTGGTGGTAAAAGGAAATCTTGCCAGTAATGGTGCAGTGATCAAACCATCTGCGGCCACACCTTCCCTGATGAAGCACCGCGGCCGGGCCGTTGTTTTTGAAAGTATCGAAGACTATCATGCACGTATAGATGATCCCGAACTGGATATTGATGAAACCTGTGTGATGGTATTGAAATATGTGGGACCCGTGGGATATCCGGGTATGCCGGAAGTAGGGAATATGGCATTGCCTAAAAAAATACTGGAGAAAGGAATAAAGGATATGGTGCGTATCAGTGATGGCCGGATGAGCGGCACAGCCTATGGTACAGCCGTATTGCATGTTTCTCCCGAATCGGCTATAGGTGGCAACCTGGCACTGGTACAAAACGGGGATATGATCGAACTGGATGTGGCACAGCGGAAATTACACCTGGATGTAAGTGAAGAAGAATTGGAAAAACGAAGAGGGCAATGGGTGAGACCAGCTCCGGCAGCCAACCGTGGTTATGTAAAACTGTATATCGACCACGTGATGGGAGCCGATCAGGGAGCTGATCTTGATTTTTTACAGGGTAGCAGCGGTGCTGTCGTAACCCGCGACTCACATTGATCAATGCAACGGCGCGTGTTATTTTCTGGAAAATGCACTCAAACTTATTTAATGAGGCCAGTAAAGAGATAATGAAAACCGTTACTTAATATAATACAATTCCATTGATGCGACTCTATCATACTAAAGCAGGCATTGTAGCAGAAAAGAACAATGACTATTACCTCCTTCGGGAGGAGTGGGATACATTTATCAATGATGATGAACTGCTGACAAAAACGGAATTGCGAATAAAAGGACTTACACCGGGAAGTTCGGAATTGATACATGAACTATTGCCCCCCATTGGAAGCAAACAGGAATTGTGGGCATGCGGAGTAACTTATTTCCGCAGCAAGCAGGGCAGGCAGGAAGAAAGCAAAGATGCGGGCAGTGCTGATTTTTATGCCAAAGTATATGATGCGGAACGACCCGAAGTTTTTTTTAAAGCTAATGCGCATCGTGTAGTAGGCCATGGTGATCTTGTGCGTATCCGCAAGGATTCCACCTGGGATGTGCCGGAGCCGGAGCTTACACTGGTGGTAGCCAGCTCAGGGAAAATTATCGGTTATACGATTGGCAACGATATGAGCAGCCGGAGTATCGAAGGAGAAAACCCGCTGTATCTGCCGCAGGCTAAAACTTATGATGGTTGTGCCGCCATTGGTCCCTGCATTTATCTGACGAATGAAACAATAGCCGCAGAGACTGTCATTGAATTGTGGGTGATAAGGAACCGGCTCAGCATATTTGAGGGAACAACCACACTGCAACAGATGAAACGAAAGCTGGATGAACTGGTCGCCTATGTTTACCGGGCCTGTTCCTTTCCGGAGGGTTGCCTCATCATGACGGGCACCGGTATCGTACCCGGAGCGGATTTTACGTTACAAAGCGGAGATGAGATTCATATCCGAATGGAACCCATTGGCCAATTAACCAATACTGTCGCATAATTTGACATTCCTCATTATTTTAATCGCCATTGCTATTCAGGTTTTCCTGACAGTAAAAAAGGTAAGCCCTTTTTTATCATTGCTTATTGTGGCCATCTTTTCCGGTTTATGCCTTGGCATGAGCCCGGAGCAATTGGTGAAATCCATTGAAGCAGGTGCTGGCAGCACACTGGGTGGTGTGGCATTGATCATTTGTCTCGGTGCTGTATTAGGAAAAATACTCGAAGAAAGTGGTGCCGCGGAAAAGATCGCTACAGTACTCATTCAATTATTCGGGCAACGACAGGTGCAATGGGCCATATTGCTTACCGGTTTGCTGATCGGCATACCCTTGTATTACAATGCCGGATTTATCATCCTGGTACCACTCGTTTTTTCCGTAAGCCGGAAAGCCGGATTACCGTTGTTATATATTGCGATTCCGATGGCGGCGTCCTTATCCACTACGCATTGTTTTTTGCCTCCTCATCCCGGACCGGTATTCCTCGTGAAGGCATTCAAGGCAGATATGGGCATCACATTAATGTATGGGATGATCATTGCCATACCGGCAGCCATCATCGCCGGACCACTATTGGGAAGAATGCTAAAAAAAGTAAAGATCAGCAATGAGGAGACTACGGTTCCGCAACAGGTATTAGCTCCCGACAAAAAAACACCAGCGGCATTTCCCAGTTTTTTCATTGCATTATTGCCGGTATTGCTGATCACGCTGGCGGTGGTGGCCTCCAATTTTATCGAAGCAGGATTGCTGAAACGGTCATTACTTTTTATTGGCGATTCTATGATCGCTTTACTGATATCTGTAATAGCGGCCGTGGCGGTATTTGGTCCCGGAGCAGGGCGTTCCATATCGCTGACGATGAAATGGCTGAATGAGGCGATCAGTGGTATTGCCGTAATACTGCTGATCATTACAGCGGGAGGAGTATTCAAACAAGTACTGACTGATAGTGGTACAGCCGCCTATATTGCATCGTTCAGCAGTAAATGGCAGATGCCACCACTTTTATTTGGCTGGGTGGTAACAGCTTTGTTGCGGGTTACGATCGGTTCTGCTACAGTGGCCGGGATTACGGCTGCGGGTGTGGTCACGCCATTGGTTGCGCAGGGACTGGTATCACCCGAACTGATGGTGCTGGCAGTAGGCACCGGAAGTGTGTTTGGTTCACATATCAATGACTCCGGTTTCTGGATGTTTAAAGAATTTTTCAAACTTAATTTAAAGCAAACCTTTCTATCCTGGACGGTTATGGAAACGATTCTATCCATTATCGGATTGATCGGTGTATTGGTATTGGATAGTTTGTTGTGATTAATTTTTACAGTAGTAAATGCTTTTGCAAACTATGTATGCTCACTATCCTTCAATATGGTTCACTACGCAGTAGAATGGACAGTCTTTTTGAGCGAAACTTTTTTATACTGTTTCGTAATTTGAAACACATGGGACAGTAGAAAAGATAGAGTAAGACATAGGCTGCTATGTTGTATTAGCTATGTCCCTATGCTGCTCCTATGTGGTTCACTACGCCGTAATGAAACAGGAATTAAATGGGCTGAGGAGAAGTTGCAATTGCAGCCAGATAAATTGAACCATGAAAGACAGTAGAAATAATAGGAGAAAAATAGTTGCCACAAAATAATTGCAACGTCTGATTCAAATCAAATAAGCAGGCTTCGTATGAAAGCGGGTCAAGTCATAGATATTTTTATAGCTAATACTTTCAAAATGCAAAAACATTCAATTCTTAATTGGGTCCCCTTTACTTTTTTATGCTTCATACAATGCAGTTCACCACGTAGTATAACCGTAAACAGGGAGTTTGGACTGAAAGACTATTATAAAGACTATTTCACTATAGGTGTCGCCGTTTCACCCCAGGCATTGAAAACGGACGAGTCGGTCCTGATCGTAAATCAATTCGGCAGCATGACACCCGAAAATGCCATGAAAATGGGCCCTGTCCACCCGGATGAGAAACGGTATGACTGGGCGGGTGCTGATTCCATCGTAGCATTTGCACAGCGGAATAATTTGAAGCTCAGGGGCCACACCTTATGCTGGCATAATCAAACTCCCTCCTGGATGTTCAAAGACGCTACCGGAAAACAAGTCACCAAAGAAGTATTGCTTCTGCGATTGAAAGAACATATTACCGCCGTCGTCTCACGGTACAAAGGAAAGATATATGCCTGGGATGTAGTAAATGAAGTGATATCTGATAAGCCAGGAGAGTATTTCCGTCCTTCACCCTGGTATACGATATGCGGAGAGGAATTTGTAGCACGTGCATTCGAATATGCCCATGCCGCTGATCCGGAGGCCTTGTTATTTTACAACGACTACAATGAGATCAATCCAGGCAAAAGGGAGAAGATCATCCGTATGATAAAAGCTCTGCAGGCACAAGGAATCCCCATACATGGCATCGGATTACAGGCTCATTGGGCGGTGAATGAGCCATCCCGGTCACAACTGGAGAGTACGTTGCACGAATTTGCTTCATTGGGACTTCCGTTGCAGATAACAGAACTAGATGTTTCAGTATATCCGAAAGAGCACGAATCAAGGGAACGCAAAGCAGCAGATTATGATACGGCATTTACTCCGGAAAAGGAGGCGATGCAGGGGGCTGCTTACAAAATGTGTTTTGAACTATTCCGGAAGTACCGCAAAAATATTTCGGCCGTCACCTTCTGGAATATTTCCGACCGGCATTCATGGCTCGATGATTTTCCCGTTCGCGGAAGGAAGGATTACCCGTTGCTGTTTGACAAGCAGCTCAAGCCCAAAAAAGCATTCTGGGAGGTGGTAAAATTTTAGGTTCCCCGGGGTAGTTTTTTTATGTCTTAACACAAGGAAATTCTTTATGCGGAATTCAATTTGGACGAGTCCTATATTTTTTCTAATTTGCAACTAAATTTTAGTTGCAAATCTAAACTATAAACATTTTCCAATGAACAATAGCTTAATAAACAAGCGATCTATTTCATGGGGAAAACGGACAAACTATTAAAAAGACTTTTATCGAATCCAAAGGATTTTACATGGAATGAACTGGTGAGCATTTTAACATATTTTGGTTATAAAGAAGTAAAAACGGGTAAGACAGGCGGGTCAAGACGAAAATTCGTAGATAACGGGAATAATATTATGAGCCTGCACAAGCCACACCCGGGAAATATTTTGAAAAGCTACCAGTTAAAAGATATTTTAATCCATTTAAAAGAAAGGGGGAAATTAAACGATGAATGATGTGTTAACATATAAAAGCTACTACGCCTCCATTCAATTTAGTGCTGATGATGAGGTTTTTCATGGTAAAGTTATAGGACTCAATGATCTCGTAACTTTTGAAGGCACATCTGTAACTGCTTTGAAAAAAGCATTTCGGGAGGCCGTCGAGGATTATCTTGAGACCTGCAAACAGTTAGGCAAAGATCCTGAAAAATCATATAAAGGTAGCTTCAACGTGCGCATTCCTTCAGAACTGCACAGGAAGGCCGCCCGATACGCCAGCTTGCAAAATATGACATTGAATGATTTTGTCCGTTCGGTAATCGATTCTTTCCTTTCCAGGAAGTTGAAATCCGAAACTATACTGTAATTGTTGATGGCGTAAAGTAGTAAAACGTTGTCAGGCTTGAATAACCGGACCTGATTTTTCGTATTTCACTCAATAGCAAAATTCAGTAACTTGTAAGCACTTATTCTGTTTACAGGCTAATGTTTCAAATGTATTCATTAGCCATTTACTATTTAAATACTGCCATATGCTTTCGAAAAAAGTATTCCTGTTATTTCTAGTATCAATTTGTACAGTATGGGCAAATGCACAGCCTAAATGGGAATACCTGATCAATGGAAATGAATTGACCGGTTGGAAAAAATTGAACGGTGAGGCCGACTATCAATTAAAGGATGGCATCATCACTGGTATATCCAAGATTGGTACACCCAATACATTTCTTGCCACGGAAAAGGAATACAGCGATTTCATTCTCGAACTGGATTATAAAGTAGAAAATGGTTTGAATTCCGGCGTCCAATTCAGAAGCCATAGTATCGCATCATATAATAATGGCCGTGTGCATGGTTATCAATTCGAAATAGACCCATCACCCCGTTCCTGGAGCGGAGGCATCTATGATGAGGCGCGCCGGGGATGGTTGTATAACCTGGAAAAGAATCCGACGGCTAAAAAAGCATTCCGTGCTGGCGAATGGAATCATATTCGCATCGAAGCGATCGGACATACTATACGAACCTGGTTAAACGGCATAGCCTGTGCCAGCATATTGGATGATATGCCCGAAGCAGCTTCGGGTTTTATTGCCCTTCAGGTACACCAGGTGGATAAAGCGGAAGACGAAGGGAAAACCATTCAGTGGAAGAATATTAAGATACTCACGCACGACCTCAACAAATACATAACAAAGGGGCCGCATACTATCAAAGAGGTCAATTGCAACGATAATACTATTTCTGGGGAGGAAGCAAAAGCAGGTTGGAAGCTTTTATGGGATGGCAGATCTACGGAAGGCTGGAGAGGAGCCAGGCTGACGGGATTTCCTGAAAAAGGCTGGGTGATTGAAAATGGAATCCTAAAAGTATTAAGCAGCACGGGAGGTGAATCCACCAATGGCGGTGATATCATCACTACCCGGCTGTATACGAATTTTGAACTGTCTGTTGATTTTAAAATAACGGAAGGGGCCAATAGTGGTATCAAGTATTTTGTAGATCCGGAATTGAATAAGGGCACCGGTTCAGCCATCGGATGTGAATTTCAAATACTCGACGACCAACTGCACCCTGATGCCAAATTAGGAGTTGCCGGTAACCGTACCGTGGGCTCATTGTATGACCTGATACCTGCTCCGGCAGATAAGTTTTTCCGCAAGGGAGATTTTAATAATGCGCGTATAGTGGTAAAGGACAGTCTGGTGGAACATTATCTGAATGATAAACTGACAGTGCGATATATACGGGGAACTCAAATGTGGCGGGCATTGGTGGCATACAGTAAATATGCCAAGTATCCGGCATTCGGAGAAGCGGCAAGCGGTTATATATTATTACAGGATCATGGAAATGAAGTGTGGTTCAAGAATATCAAAATAAGAGAATGGTAAAGCTGATTTTTTGCTCTTGATAAAATTCCCGCAAATATGATACGAAGGATAAAATGGTTTTTTATACTGACCCTGGTACAATGTATCAGTATTTGCGCATTGGCGCGGGCAAAGCAGTTCAAGGTATTGCTGGTGACCACTACCCGCGGATGGCATCATGAGTCGGTGCATACGGGTGTATTGGCCCTTCAGCAATTGGGTGCCCGTAACTTTTTCGATGTGGTTTTGATGGAAGATCCGAATAGTTTTACCGATAAGAATCTGGAGCAATTCAAAGCCATTGTTTTTCTAAACACCACAGGCGATATTTTCGATTCTACACAACAGCGCGTGATGGAACGTTTTATTCAGTCTGGTAAAGGCTTTGTGGGAATACACAGCGCATCGGATACGGAGTATGATTGGGAATGGTATACAAAGCTGGTGGGTCGCATGTTTTTTATTCACCCTGTTATACAAACAGCCCGGTTGAATATTACCGATACATTGTTTCCCGGATTGCAGGGCTTTGCCGGTAATAAACAGTGGACGGATGAATGGTACGACTTTGGCCCGGAGAAAACGAATGATCTGCATTATATATTAACGGTAGATGAATCATCGTATGACCCTGCTGTGCAATGGGGCTCCAAAAAAAGCAAGGGCATGGGAGTCTTTCATCCCATTGCCTGGTATCATGCATACGATGGAGGGCGGTCTTTTTATACCGCATTGGGGCATATGCCTGCAGTTTACAGCGATCCGGCATTTTTGAATCATTTGTATGCGGGGATTTTGTGGGCGGCTACGGGAAGGAAGTAGTTAAGAGGTTAAAAAGGTTTAAAAGGTTGAATAGGTTCAAAAGGTTAATGGGAAAATCTAATTATAGAATATGATCTATCGGGCAATGTCATTGAGGTAAGGGATTTTAATTGCCTCGACCTTCAGGTTGGGGATAAATCACCCTGAATGACCCGGCTTTAGCCACAATAGGTTCAAGAGGTTGATGGGAAAATCTAATTATAGAATATGATCTATCGGGCAATGTCATTGAGGTAAGGGATTTTAATTGCCCCGACCTTCAGGTCGGGGATAAAGCAGAATAAATGACCCAGCTTTAGCCAAGAGGAGGGTTTAAAAGGTTGATAGAAAAATGTTATTATAGAGAATGACCCCATCGGGCAAAGTCATAAAGCCCCGACCTTCAGGTCGGGGATAAATCAGCATAAACGACCCGGCTTTAGCCAAAATAAATTGTGGCAAAAGCCGGGACGATGGCACTATTAAAGCAACACACTGAAGGACAGTGAAATTGAATTAGCAAAATAAGGTCTGCTTAACTTAATGACATTACCCCTCAAGGATAATGTGGTTTTTTAGAATTATTAAAACAAGTGTATATGTCAGTATCAAGACGGCGCTTTATCAAACAATCAGCCAAAGCCTCTGCGGCAGTGTATGCAGCATCGCTCGGCATCAGTGCAAAAAGCTATGGTAATATTATCGGAGCCAATGACCGTATCCGTATTGGCATAGTTGGCTTTTCGGACCGCTTCCGCCAAACCTTATTGCCCTGTTGTCTCAATCATTATAAAGAATTAAACGTTGATATAGTAGCAGTAAGCGATATCTGGAAGGTCCGCAGGGGAGAAGGAGCAGCTTATCTGAAAGAAAAACTAGGACATGATGTACAGGCCTGTGTAAATAATGATGAACTCTACCGCATCAAAGATCTCGATGGGGTAATCATCAGTACGGCTGATTTTCAGCATGCGTTACATACCATTGAAGCAGTGAAAGCGGGAAAAGATGTATATGTGGAGAAGCCCTTTGCTGAAATGATGGAAGATAACCGGGCAGCATTGAAAGTGGTGAAAGCCAGTGACCGGATCGTTCAAATTGGCTCACAGCGGAGAAGCGGGAGTAATTACACCGCGGCAGCAGAATTTATTCAAAGCGGAAAATTTGGCGCTATCACGATGGTGGAACTGAGCTGGAATGTGAATCAACCAGGTCGGTGGAGAAGGCCTGCTTTAGTGGCACAATGTAAGGAGGAAGATACCGACTGGAAGCGCTTTTTAATGAATCGTCCTTATGAACCCTGGGATCCGCGCAAATATCTGGAGTACCGTTTGTTTTGGCCTTATTCTTCTGGAATGCCGGGACAATGGATGAGTCACCAGATCGATACGGTGCATTGGTTCAGCGGGCTGAAACACCCACGAAGTGTGGTGGCAAACGGGGGAATTTATAAATGGAAGGATGGACGAAAGAATTGGGATACCACCACCGCTGTGTTCGATTATGGACCGGCAAATGATGGCGGTGATGCGTTTCAGGTGGTGTTCACTTCCCGTATGCACAATGGGGATGAGCAGCCGGCAGAAATTTATTATTCCAATGGGGGCGAGCTCAACCTGATCACCAATACCGTATCGCCAAGAGGGGGGCTGACAGAACGCTTTGCATCGGCGATGAACATGCAGCCTAACCTGCTACCAGAAATGAACCTGGTGGAAAAAGCCGCGCCGGTTGTGGCATCGGCTAATACGGGTGCGGATATACTAACGAGCAACCATATGCGCAATTTTCTGGAATGTATGCGCAACCGTAAACAACCCAATGCACCGGTAGAAGCAGGCTATTACCATTCTATTGCCACCATCATGACTAATGCGGCGGTGCATACCGGTATGAAGGTGACTTTTGATGAAAAGAAACAGGAGGTACTGGCAGGCGGAAAAGTGTGGAAGGGATGGTAGTGAATGGAATACCGTTTTTTCACGGTGGTTCAGACAATGGAAGTCCGTTACTTTCGGAGCGTGGGGATGATGGGCGATGCACGGACTACAAGCAACCAAACCAATACAAAACATGACAGCAAGAACCATTCGCTACTGGTCTTACCGGAGGCAGCGTAAACTCTCTTTTTTAGAAGCGGCACCACCCGATCCCAGAGCCACCAATTTTGAGGAGGTAATTAACCTGCCGGATCCGGAAAGTTATATACGCCGTATAGACCTTTCTCATTGGGAAGTAGTGAATGATTGGAATGCGATCGTACAGGCAGGTGTAACCGAAGTCTATATGAAAGTGACCGAAGGGGTGGGTACCTATGATACAATGGCGAAGGTCTTTGCAGAAAAGGCCAAAAGCCTGGGATTAAAAGTGGGCTATTATCATTTTGGAAGGCCCGATACAAAGGCCGGTGGTACAATCGTGTCGGATGCGACCGCCGAAGCGGATGATTTTTTAAATACAGTCGCCCAATTACCAACACCGAATCTGCCCCATTCACTCGATCTGGAAGATACCAAAACCTGGGATTCACCACTCAAGCCGGATGAATATCTCTTGTGGTTACAAACGTTCTTAGCTCGTATACAAAAGCCCGGTGATCCGGTGCCTTATATCAATAGCCGGAAGAGTTATCTCGACAAAAAACTCCCCGCAAATCACAACCTCGGCGCCAAATACCCGCTCTGGTTATCCCGCTATCATATCGATTACAATGAATCCATCCCGGCCAGGGGTTGGTCGCAATGGACCGTTTGGCAGTTTACAGATATCGGACGATTAGGAGTTGGGAATACGGATTTGGATTTGAATTGGGTGAGGGGGTGATAAAATTTGGAATATAAAAATCCGAAACGGATAGGTCCTCGTTTTGCTATATGCTTGTAACGCTGCAAATCAAAATGACAGTGAACTGATACGAGGGGACTCTAAATGATGAAAGTAAAAAAATTATTGCTGTCGGATTTTTTTGATACGGCTGAGAAAATCATCACGGTATATCTTGCTTAATGTGATAATCCTGTTCTGAATTCTTAGTTCGTCATTTCGGATACTCTCCACTTTGTGAATATTCACATACGTGGATTTGTTAGTTTTTACTAATGCCGGCCAGGCCATCTGAAGGACAACATGGTTTGAACTGAGTGCGATCTTGTATTCTCTTTCACGCGTGCAATAGATAAATGTATTCATTCTTTCAGCTTTCAGATAAAGAATGTCGGCAAACAACAATTTGATATATTCATCTTTATAAAAAATAAATATGCCATCATCCACCCTGTCACGCATGGGAGCTGGAGAGGCTTCATTTTCCCGCATTACTATATTGGTAAGGGCAAGTTCTACGGCCCGAAGCAGTTCGCCATCGCTGAAGGGTTTTGTGATATAGTTTGTAGGGTTGGTTTCTTTAGCTACTGCAAATACACTACTATTGTCTTGTTCTGATATATATACGATTGGCAGGGAACGGGTATGGCGAATTATGGCGGCTGTTGACAAGCCGTCAAGTTTTCCTGCCAGGCCTATATCCATCAGGATCAGATCCGGATTAAAATTGTTCAGGGAGGAAATAGCTTCTTCGCCGGTATTTACAGCCAGGCAGCTATAGCCCTGTTTGTTGAGAGCGGACTGAATAGCGCCGCTGATAATAAACTCGTCTTCCACGATCAGGATTTTTCCGGGATTCATACAGAGTTGGTTTTGGCAAAACAAATAAAGCAAATATTCCCCATATCTTTACGTTTGTACGTTATTGTGGCTTTCAGTTGGGAGGCCAGCAGATTGATAAGTTGCATTCCAAACCCGCGTTGTTCCTTTACCTCACGGTCAGCATTCCACTCTATCCCATTGTCTGCCAGTGTCAGTTCCACCAGTTTATTATTTTCCAGTATTGCGATTACGATTTTGAGCGGGCCTGCCGGTGGCTTTGCATATTTGTAGATATTAGTAAGTACTTCATTTAGGATAAGTCCTGTTAGTACAGCCTGATCGGTATCCAGTTTTACATCAGAGGGATTAATACTGAAACGACTGTCAGCATGTTTGCTTGCGGTATAATGAATATTCTGGGCGATATCGGCAATAAATTTTTCCAGAACAACTTTTCCTGCATATTCCTGCTGATAAAATAGTTTATGAAGAATGCCAATCGATTGTATGCGGTTCCGGGCAGCGGTTAAAGCTACTGAGACTGCGGGATATGAGGTCTCATTGCTTTGCAAACTGAGAATTCCTGTAATCAGTTGGATATTGTTTTTTACACGGTGGTTCAGCTCAGACATCAGTAATTCAGTTTTTTCTTTAGCTTTCTTCCGTTGTATATTTGAAGTACGGAGTAAATGTATGATATAAAGTAGGAGCAGTAGTAATGCGCCAAGCAACAGGATAAAATATAACTGACGGCGTATCCGCTCAGATTTAAGCAGGTTATCTTTTTCGGCTGTTGCGATTTGCCGTTGCTGATCGTCCGTTTTATATTGAATATTGAGCTTTGTTATTTCTTTGGCCATTTCCCGGGAGAAAAGACTGTCTTTTAATTCCAGTGCTTTCCTGGCATAGGTCAAAGCTGCTTCCTGTTTATTAAGCTGTTTGTAAATTTCCTGTAGTAGAAGTGCATTGTTGAGTTGATGTCTCAGGTATATGGGTGCGTTGGCTATTTTTTCGATCTGTAAGGACAGACGGAGTGCACTGTCGTACTGATGCCTTACTGTAAAAAGCGATACAAGCCGGCCGGAAGATGTCATCCATCCATCTTTGTCTTTTTCTGAATCACGTAAGGAAAGTGCTTGGCTTGCATACAGTGATGCCTTGTCAAAGTCTTCCATCGCAAACATTGTTTCAGCAATATTGTCGAGTGTAGTGGCTCTTGAACGGGATGTGCCATGCACCTTCTTTAATTCCAACGAGCGGAAAAAATATTCAAGTGCTTTTGCATATTGCAGATTCATTTTGTATACATTGCCGATATTATTATACGAGCCGGCTATTCCGATGGTGTCAGCAAGTTGCTGGCGTATACGCAATGCGTCTTCGTGATAAGATAACGCATCTTGAGTTCGTTGGATATCTTTCAGGATATTTCCAAGTGTTGTATAGGCGGATCCCAATTCATCATTTGCATGCATATTTTTCATAATACGGGCTGCCTCAATGCTATTACTGAAAGCTTTTTCAAAATCACCGATGTTTTTATATGCTATGCCGGCATTTATTTTCGATTGGAAATAGCGAATGCTGTCGCGTATGCCCAGGAAAAGGGCACCCGCTTTCTGATAGAAGAAAATCGCACTGTCATATTCTGAGAGTTCACTCTTGATGAGGGCAATATTGTTATATGCTATACCTTCACTTTCCTTATCGCCAGACCGGACAGCCAGGTTACCCAGTTCCCGGCATTCCGGTAAGGCGCGGTTGAAACTGTCCATTCGCAATAATAACATTCCTGTAAGCCGTTTACATTCAATTTTCGGTTTAAGATATCTGCCTTTTGTGGCGATTGCGGAAGCATCACCCGCCGCTTTGTATCTTATTGGAAGTTTTTCCTTTTCATTTTTTGCTATTGTGATATAGGATAAGTAGCTGTTATCTTCTCTGGTCGTTTTTTCCCCGGAGGGATTACAGCCAATGGTTGCATTGACTGCCATTAGCAGAAGATAAGCGGGCAGTCTTGACATGAGTTTGATTTATGGCAAAATAAGAAATACCCGGGAGTTTAACCCCGGGTATTTTCCCCCTTATTACCTTGGCTGAAGGATACTGTTGATAACATGGAATGTGTCAGTGATGGAAACCTGTGTTGCATACGGATAAAATCCTTCCTGCAAAACAATCAGTTCCCAATCCCCTTTGCGGAGTAATTCAAAATAGCAATGGCCTTCACTGTCAGTGGTTTGCTGAAGTGTATCGGTATTACTGATCATGATTAGCTCGGCTCCGGGAACGGGTATTCTTCCGATACCCTCTACAATATGCATGATGATCGGTTTGTCATCATCGCCGCCCCCGCCTTGCCGCATAAAGCAGTCGATTGATTCCAGGGGGTTGTTCTGGTTCCGGAGTTTTGGTACACCGTAGGTATGGCTGCTGTTGTTATTCACATTACCAGTTAAGGTATTGTGGATATTTGTGGCTGAATTACGGGAAACCTGCTCCTTGTTGCAGGAAACCATAATTGTAATTATTGCAATAAGCAACAATGAAAAAACTACATTTTTCATACTTTTAATTTTTAAGTGGCATGCCAATAGCAGGTCATCCAGCCTTCGCGGGAAGTTTTGTTGCCACGGCATGTCACCGTGTTTGTAAATAGCCTGGGGAGGGCTGCCCTGATGATGGAATGGCACTCCGGCTGGCGGGCCGGTAGTCTATCCCCTGATTGTCACAGTGACATCACATCATCGCGGGTGTTGGAGTATCGCAGAACGGGCGCCATGCTGATCTTTCATTTTGTATACATGAACCGGTGAATTACCAGATCAGCATCGTTCCGTGATTGAGTGCAAGCTAGGTATGATGTAATGTTCAGTAGCCGCTTGTAACATATCTTGGTTTTTTGATTCAAAAGCCACGATATGCGTATACCAGGAACAGAAAAGCAAGGGAAAGCAAGAGGAAACCTCTGAAAGCCAAGAAAAGCCAAAAACAGCGATTAGCGATATAAAATTTAAAAAGATGGCAGGCAGACAAAAAATCAGGATTCCAGAAGAATTGAAGCTGAAAGTTCAGCATGTATGCCAATATCGTCCGGGTAATCACGGACTTTATGGTCCGGGGTATATAGTGGCTGATCTTAAGCAATTTATTGAGGGTCCGCTCCGGAAGGAATTGAACAGCAGCTCACAAAAGAAAGGAATGCAGGAGAAAGAGATATTGAATAACAAAAAATTATTCGACTATTTCGAGGCAATGAATATCAGCCGCGTCACATTACAAAATGCGTTTGGAGAAAAAGGAGTATCTGCGAATTTATATTTTTATCTTCCGGAATTACTGAAGAGATATGTGGAGGCTTATATTGATGATTGCCCCAATTTCGAGATGGATGCTCAAATCACAGAAGAAACTGTTCGTATTCCGGGGATTACCATTAAACAACACTTTTCACCCGAAATAGTGGAGCAGATCAAATCCGAGTCGGGAAATTTTTGCATGTTTGAAAATTGTCATGTACGTACCGAACTCAACTCTGCTTTCGAGGATGGCAAAGTAATAGGTTTTGGAACAGCAAATATGATCTATGGAAGTAAGAAAGGAGAGCCTAGATTTGTAGAGAAACCGCCACTAAAGATCGATAGTGCCGAAAATGGACTGTGGCTATGTATTAACCACTCTGTAATGGTCAATGCATTCCAGGGAACCAATTATAAAACATCTTATCTCATGGGCCTGAAAGAGACCCATAGAATACTGCTCAATTCTATGTCCGATGGCAAATCTAAAGTTGTCAAAATGGCACTAAATTTTTCCAGAGGAGAAAAGCCAGTATTAAACAAGTTGCTGGAATACATTGGGAAACAGGAATTTCTTTTTACACAGCTTGACAAAAAAAGCTTTCAGCTTCGCCGGGAGCAGATGACCAGCTTTATCTGCTTTCTGTCTGAAACAATAGAGATGAGTTCAATTGATCTGTCTGCTTTTATATTGAAGGAGATCAATGGTTTGAAGTTTGCTTTTGAAGAGCTCCTGAAAAATAAAAAATTATCAGGCACCTATTCAGCCTTCAGCCGGTCTTATATGATCATCAGAAAACTGACAGGTCTCGTTGTATCAGGAATTGCAAAAAAGTTTCATATCAGACTTTCACCAGAGCTGCTTACGATTGTCCCGCAAATCAGATAATGTGTTAGTACCTTTTCCAAAGAGGTGTTATCAGAGATAAAAGCAAACAGATTTGTAAAGACGTCCATAAAGGTCATCGGCAGTGTCCGTTCCTGACAGATTCACGATTGTTTCATAGCGCAATAACGGATGGGGATGGTCTGTATAAGGGATCGTAATCTGTTCATTTAATTCCTGGATCCTGTCCAGCCGGTCAAAAATACAGAACAGCAAGGCGGGCGCAAACAGCAGTTTGTATTTGCAATAGGCATAGTATACCGTATTGTCCGTGGTATGATTGAGCAGGTGAAATAATTGGTATCCCCAAGCATCGGCTTCATACTCCATCTCCATGGCCCGCAGGTCTACTTCTGCTTCTACCATATTGTTTCGTGCGCTGAAAATTCGGGTAACCTTGCCACTGGTATGTTCCAATATGTGGTGACCTATCTCATGGGCAATAATAAATGCCTTGAAGGCACCAAAAAGATAATTCGCAAATTCCGTCAATTCATACTCTTTCTTCATCAGGGAGTGCAGATATTTTTCTTCACCGAAATCGATCCGTTGACGGTTGATATAATTGGTGTGAATGATTCGGTCGGTAAAGTCTTTCAGGTCCTTTCTCTCAACATCGTCCGTTACCAGGCCCATCGCGTCAAAAACAATGATATTACACAAGAAAAACAGTATCTGAAAGAAAACGTCATCTATGAGTACAATGTATCCGTCTTTGGCAGTGAATGCATATGCATTGTACCTGTCCAGGGAAAACTGACAGAAATGTATATTCAGTTTTTTACTCCCGGATTTTTCTGCCAGCCGGACAATTTCATAAAAGAATCCGTTTTCATGCCGCATAAATTCAGCCGCAATAGTATCAAGGTCAGGCGGGGTGACGCCGGATTGTTGCCATGATTCCCACATGTCCCTAGCTACAGCAATGGATTCCTCTCCCGGAGCAATTGCTTCAAATTGTTCCCGTAGCGCACGCATTACTTCTTTACATGTTTTGGTGGAAAGCATTATTTCCTTTGATATGTAAAGGTAGGGACTGGATGTATTGCACAAAAAGGGGAACCCGGTTTTTTGGGAAGTTGGAACCTGCATTTTATATCGGCAGAATAGCCGGTTGGTATATGTGTCGTTTAGCCCAAATGATATATTGATGAAATTGTGTCAAATAGCCGGTTTTCAGAGGGTATAAGGTCAGCAATGGTTCTCGGAAGGATATGTGATGGATAGTTGACGATTCAGGAATCAGTTTCGGAAATGTAAATTCTTTTCGTGTTCCTGTCATATTCAGACAGCGTACCCAAGCCGAAATACACTGATACGGGTTACCGGATGAACTGGCAGAAATCACCGCATAAACCACCACTATGCACAGTTATTGTTCAAATTGCGGAACCGAATTGCAGCAAGGCGCCGCATTTTGCGCTGGTTGTGGGCATAAAGTTCAGACAGTCGCTGTTGCAAATCCTGCTATTATCAGGTTGAAAAAATGGCATATAATTATTTTACTGATCTCTATAGTTAGTGTTACGACATACTTTGTTTTCCTTAATAAAAAGAAGACTGCCGATCTTGAGGCCAGATTGCAAAACCCACCTGTTCGCCATACTTCCGAAGATAATACTGCCTATGAAAGACAGGCAGTAATGAAAAAACTAGACCCGGGTGAGCGGGAGCAGATTCTCAATACCATTACCGCTTTTTATGACGCGGAGAATAATGAAGACGTATCAACACTGCTGAGTCATTATGCTTTTCCTGTGGAGAGATATTATCAATTGTACAATGTTGGCTATGATCAGTTGCATAAAATGGTGGTAGATGCCTACAACGGTAAACTGTATTATCATAATATCGATATAAAATGGGATTACAGTACCATTGCCAAAACTGAATCCGGAGCTTATAAAGTATTGTTGTATGCAGATTATACATCGGCCAGTGAAGCAGCGGATGATCGGGTGACACGCAGATTGCACCTTGTTCTCCTGCTGAACGAGTTTGAAAAAATTACTGCCATTTACCCGGTATAATCGGAATATGACAAAGTGGAATGATTTACTATTGATCAATAACCTGAAGTTAAATCAGAATTTATTTGTAACACCTGTTATGAAAAAGAACAAACAACAATTGGGGCAATTCATCTTCCTGTGTGCACTGATTATTTTTCAATCCTGTGCCACGTCGGCATACGATAAACTGGATACTGCAATAAATAAGGCCATCCGCACAAAGAATGATGTGGATGAGGCTGAATGGAATACCATTGCCGGTATTGTAGGAGCCGATAGCAGGCACTTTCCGGAGTTGACGTCTGCAGATGGCAGGGTGGATAATGTAAAACTGACTCGATATATCATTGACTATGCCAACGGGCACCGCAGAAACAGTGCAGCACCGGTGGTGTTTACCCCCCTTACGGACAAACAAAAAACAGCAAGGACACATTTCAAGTTTTATTTTGAAAATTCCTACAGTATGGATGGGTATGTAAAGGGTAATACCAGCTTTGAAGCGGCTATCACGACCCTGTTGGTACTCGTAAAAAATTATGCCGGTCAGGAGAACCTGCATATCAATTTCATTAATGCGAAGATTTACCCAGGCACCGGTATTGATATTTCCAATTTTGCTCAGCAGCTGGAGCCCGGATCACCTGTATATAATGTGGGTGGAAAAGACAGAACGGTCAGTGACCTCAACAGGATTTACAGGACAATTCTCGACAGTACCCGGAGTGGCGTGGTGTCCGTACTTGTATCGGACTGTATATACTCATTGGGAAAGGATGGCGATACAGAAGGCCGGCTCGATATCCAGAAGAGCCTTACCATGGATGCCTTTCTTTCCAGACTTAAATCAACACCGATCAGTACGATCTGTCTCAAGATGACATCGGAGTTCAATGGCAAATACTGGGATTACCAGAACCGGCCAGTCAATGTGGCCGATCTGAAAAGACCGTATTATATCTGGATAATCGGGCCTGCCGGCGAAACGGAGGCTTTTTATAATTACCTCAAACCAACCCAGCTCGAGTCTTACAACAACAGTTTTGTAATGACCTATACCAGCGACAATCCGGTGCCGTACTATACATTCTTAAAAGAAACCGGTCGGATAGGCCATTTCACGTCAGACAGGAGTTCATCAGAGTTTGTACACAGCATAGAGGATATCGGTTCAGATAAAGGAGCATTTCGTTTTGCAGTTGCTGTTGACCTCAGTAAATTGTCTCCAGATGAAAGTTACCTGCTTGATAAAAGAAACTACCAGCTTACTGAAGGCTACATCTTAGAAAAGATCGAAAAGGCCGAACGGGAAAAAGTGGCTAAGCGGGACTGGGTCACTATCGAACGGTCTACTGCGACCCACGTTTTCACGATCACTCTTAAGTCAAACAGTTCTGTACGTGATCTCTCTGTCACCCTCAGGAAGCAGCTACCCGAATGGATCGAAAGCACTAATTGTATCGATGATTCTGATATCAGCGCTAATTCCGGAAAAACATTCGGGTTCGCAAAACTAACCGAAGGGATACTGAATGCATACAACCGCGTCAGTGATAAGCAGTCTGCATTTTTTGCCATCACCCTCAACCTGAAAAAATAACGACTATGAATAATTTCTTCTCAAAACTTTACGAAGTGCTTTTCAGATCAGGCACTTTCTCAGATGATCTTTACCAGGAGGGTTTGTATTCCCAACTGGGATTTATTGCACTGTTTTCTGCCGGGCTGCTGGCCGTTTTCTTTTATTATATCCTCAACAGGCCATCCTTCAGTCGCTGGTATCATTGGCTTGTGATCATGGGTGTATGTTTTGTGATCAATTATATTCTGGGTGTAATAATTCCACGAAGCAGATTTTCTTCATTGAATATCAGTTATGGCAGTGAGTATTGGGTGTTTGCGCTGTTCAATGGAATAATTGCCTGTCTTTTTTTTACGGTAGTATCCTTTACCATCCGGTGGTGGAGCAGGAATTGCAAAGGAACGCCGATCCCAAACTGAACCGGAGTCGGCAATTATTCATCATTTACATCTTAAAAAAAGAAAACCATGTCTAAACTTTTCATTTTTGGTATAGGAGGTACGGGTTCAAGGGTTGTTAAATCGCTTACATTTTTGCTTGGGGCGGGGGTGGATATCAAAGCAACAGAGATCATACCGGTTATAATTGATCCGGACAGGGCTAATGGTGATATGAACCGGACCGTGGACATTCTTAAAAACTACCAACGTATCAGGATCAGATCACATTCGGCACGCTCAGGTTTTTTTAAGGCAAAGATCACCACCTTAAATGAGCTCGTAGATAATAATCAACGCGAGAAACTTACCTCGCCTGATTTCAGGTTCGAACTTGATGGAGTACAGAACGAACGGTTTATGGATTTTATTGATTACAATAATCTTGATAAGGCCAATAAAGCACTTGCAGGTTTGCTGTTTTCGGAAGAAAACCTTGAAGCTGATATGGAAGTGGGCTTTAAAGGTAATCCCAATATTGGCAGCGTGGTGCTCAATCAGCTGAAGGACTCTTCTGTATTCAGGCATTTTGCTTCCAATTTTGAGGAAAATGACAGAATATTTATCATCAGCTCTATCTTTGGAGGTACTGGTGCAGCTGGTTTTCCGTTGATACTGAAAAATATCCGCAATGCTCCGGAAGACATGCCCAACTTCGCGTTTCTTCGTAAAGCAAAGGTTGGCGCCATAACCATACTTCCCTATTTTGGTGTAACACCCGATCCAAACAGCAAAATCGATAAAGCTACTTTTATTTCCAAAACTAAGGCTGCGCTTAATTATTACGAAAGGAATGTGAGTGGTAATCGCAGCCTCAATGCCCTTTACTATATCGGCGATAAGGATACCAAAGATTATGATAACAAAGAAGGTGCTGCGGATCAGCGAAATGATGCACATTTCGTGGAGGTGGCTGCGGCATTGTCCATAATTGATTTTATGAACCTGCATGATGATATGCTGGAAAACGACGCATCGGGAATGGCAAAAAGTCCTGTGTACAAGGAGTTCGGTATAAAAGATGCAGCGCCCGAATTGAGTTTTGCCACACTTGGGCCACTTTCAAAAGACCGGATACTAAAACCTCTGACACAGTATAAATTGATGTTTATGTTTATGCGCGATAAGCTGGAAGAATGTATCGATAAATATCCATGGAGCAATAACGGAAAGGTTCGGATAGATAAAAACTTCGTCACACAACCATTTTACAGCGATTTTCTCAACGCTTATAATAAGGCATTTTCAGATTGGCTGATAGAACTGGGCCGTAACAAAGTAGGTTTTAAGCCATTCCGGCTCGATGCCGGGGATAAAAACGTGTATTACGTACTCAATGAATATGAACCGGTAAAAAGTTTTAATCCGCTAGCCAAGAAAAATTATGAATTATATATAGATCAGCTTAATCAGGCGGAGAAAGAAATAGGCGATCCCCCTGCAGAGCAAAAGTTTATGGATATGTTCTATTACGCAACAAAAAATCTAGTCCAAAAAAAATTCAACGTATAAACTATGGCAAAAGTATTCAGGTTTCATAATGGGGATAATACACTGGAAGACTGGAAAGCTACACAGCCTTATGGCAGGTCAGAGATAGATGGTATCACTGATCCTACCGGTGCAAATGCACGAAAGCAGATTACCAGCATACCCAGCCCTTTTGCTCGTATTGATCTCGTACAGACAGCCTTTTCCAACCTTTCGCAAAAAGAAAATCCACTGGATGGAGATACTATCTACCATAAAATAGTAAGCGATGCACTGGATCTGGGGCAGATACTCTTCAATATTGACCAACTTGACGGCCAACTCAATATCCTTACCTGGGATAAAACAAATCACCTGAAAGCGCTCCTGAACAGCAACAATAGAAAGCACCAGCTTTTAGGCGAGACGATGAAATTGTATCTCGAACAAGATGCCCGAGCGTATAATTTTGATAAGTTGAAGTGCTTGTACCTTGTTGAATATAACCATCAGGTTATTGGCGGTACGAGCCCGGCAACCCTTTTCTTCACCACCGCCAATGAAATCAAAGGGGTTGATATCGCTTTTGGAAACGATACCGTGTTTGATAATAACTATCTGCCGCTGTATAAACGTGATCCCGATTTTCAGAAGTACATTCATCATCTGGTGAAAGCATATCCGGCAATAGGTATGGATATGAAATGCATACAGAATTATCTGAGCCGTAACTTGAAAATGCTGGAGACCGTATCACCGTCACTTTTCCGCGAGATTAACCTGCTTAAACCGGAGAATTATAGCGTAACATATGATACCCTTACAACCGCCAACGCAGGTGAGGAAATAGAAATATTCGGATATCCATTGCGTAAGCGGCATAAAGCAACCAGTGCCAATGCAGCAAGAGAAAGTGATTTTGTGATAAGTACTGACAAGTACAATTCGGCGGATAAACCACTTGTTCTGCAGAATAACCTCAATCGGGTGTTCAGATATACAACAGACAATTGGAACAAAGACGTGGAAGTGCCATTTGAAGAACCGGAAGAGATTTTGGCGAAGCGGAAATTGCCTGGTCAGGTCATCCAGTACCCCTATCTCACGGTAAGTGACCTGCTGGAACCTTACCTCATTCGTACAATCTATACTACCAATAAAGCCTATTTCGATGGCAACCTGCGGATCGAGGCAGGAGATCCCAACAAAGGTTATCTGTTGCCATTGAAACCTTTGTTCTTTGAGTTCTTTGATACCAGCGATCTGATCAGAGGCAAAATGTATGATGGTAAACCTATGATTGAGATGGTACAGCGTGTGATGGGGAGTGTAACGGTCACGCTGCGTATTCCGGTAAAAAAGAATACGGACTATATAATTTTCGAACGTATCTATTATCCGCCTGTTTCGGAGAATGAAATGGCACAAGCCGTTCCCAAGCTCAATAAAGGGGCTGTGACCGAAGGGTTATTCAACATAGTGTTGTTTCCCTTCTTCTTGCATCCCCCCGGTATTAAACCGGATTATCGGGCCATGATCATCGACCGGGATACTGATGGTTACCGGCAGCGGAATCTGTACCAGCTAGCTTTCTATCAGAATACCAGTAAGAGCAGGATAGAGGCCAACAGAAGGGGACGTAGTAATAAGCAGGAAGGAGATGTGCTCAGTTCAGCGTTTTATATCGTACGGGACAATTTCGACTATATACAGGTGCAAAACGGGCTAGCCAACGGTATGCTGATCCCATTGCTCAAAGATGCACAGAAAGGCACATCAGCCTTCACTTTTGCAATTGATTTTGGTACCACCAATACGCATGTGGAATGGAAAAAGGACGGAGATAGTAAATCAACCTACCCGCTGGAGATCAATAAGGAGGATATTCAATACGCCACACTGATTGATCCGGAATCAACATACCTGCTTATTCCCGAACTGCAAAGCTGGGTGGAGCATGAATTGTTTCCGGTTACGATATCAAAAAATGATCCTTATCATTTTCCCACGAGAACAATTCTGTCTTTTTCAAAAGTGCTCCGTTTTACGGAAGGAAACAATACGTATTGTCTCTCTGATTTTAATATTCCTTTCATTTACGAGCGGCAGCCCCTGCACAGCAATACAGCTATCCGCAGCAATCTCAAATGGAGTGAGGAGCCAGGCAATGCGATACTTATCCGTCGTTTTTTTGAGAATATTATTTTCCTGATCCGTAATAAGATATTGCAGAACGGCGGTGATCCTGCTTTGGCGGAGATCATCACCTTTTTCCCCAGCAGTATGGATGAAGGAAGGCGGAATGCATTTAATGATATAATTGCCAAACCCGGCGAAGGCGTGCTTGCCGATTTCTTTCCGGAAAAGGTGCGGTACACCAGCCTGAGTGAGTCGCTGGCACCCTATTACTACGCTTTCAACACACAAGCTATCAGCAGCAGCGACCGGCCAGTAGCAACCATCGATGTAGGTGGAGGAACTACAGACATTATGGTCTTTCATAATGAACAACCAGCATTTCTTACATCATTCCGGTTCGCCGCTCACGCAGTGTTTGGAGATGGTTTTAATGGCAGTTCATCAGTCAATGGATTTGTAAGGAAATACTTCGCCGGCCCCGATGGGAAAGGCGGGTACAGAAGTATGTGCGAAGGAGTTTTCTCATTGCCGGCCATATTCAATGAAATGGAAGAACACTCTTCAGCAGACATCATTTCTTTCTTATTCTCCCTGGCAGATAATCCTACGCTGCGGAGTAAGGATAAGAAGATTTCATTGTTCGACGACCTGAGCAATGATAAAGACCTGAAAATCGTATTGGCTGTTTTTTGCGGAGCGATACTGTATCATATGGCCAAGTGTATGGATGCCAGAAAACTGCCTCCGCCCAAAACAATTATCCTGAGTGGCAATGGGGCAAAAATATTTTCTATCGTGGAAGGATCTTCCGGGTTTAATGGTATAGAAGATTATGCCAAAGCCATATTTAAATCAGTGTATTCAGATCAGTCACACGATTTCACAATACGTGTAATGCGTGATAGTCAGCCTAAGCAACTTACCTGCAAAGGAGGACTATTTTTCCGTAGGGAAGAATTAGTGGAAGCATATAATAAAGGCAGAAGCGGGAAAGTGGAGAACCTGGGCCGGATCATGGATGCCCTCAAATTCACGCATTTTGGTGGTAATCCAGAGGTGACTGAAGGAAGTGACAGTAAAAAACTGAAACTAACACCTACCTATAAGGAGATTGAAGGCGATCCCGATTATATGAAGATGGTATTGCTGGAATCCGAATCCTGTATCAATATGCTGTTTGACATACTGGATGATCACGAAACCCGCATAGCAGGAATTTTCCGGCTTAACCAGGCCAAACTTGAACGGGTACAGACAAAATTAAAGGAAGCGTTGAAAGAGGATCTCCGGCTTGGTCTTACGGTAAAACTGAAAGAACTCCACGGAAAAGATAATGCACCGATCGATGAAACACTTTTCTTTTATCCATTGACAGGTGCTGTTAACAAAACTGCTTATTATATCGTTAGTGAAAATACTTTATCATAGATAAATTAATTCAGATATATGCTTATACGGATTTCTTCTTTGTTGATATCGGCATTCGTGATGTTGCTGTCGCCTTCATGCAACAGCAACACAGAATTTGTCTCCACGCTGGATGCCGGCAAAGCCAGAAAGGATTCCGGTTATCAGGCAGGGTACAAAGCACTGATTGATCTATATAATTATGAAGTGATCGGGTATGTATTGGGATCGGGAAAAGATACAACTGCAGTCTATAAATATTATCAGCAAATAAGACCTGATAGTATACAATACGAGGATATCCTTCATGCCATTCCAGATAGCCCGTTTGAATATAAAGAGCTCAGTCAGGAGATAAACAACTTAAAGAACAATGATACGCTCCTGGTAACTAATCCTGATATTGGCAGATACCTTACGGAAACCATATTTGCATTGAACAGTCCAGGTACACATTTGCAAAAATTTTACGACGAAAGAAATTATCAGTCCGCAGCTATCCCCCGCAACAAATTTCTGGAACGTATCAAGGTAGATCTGAACTTATTCGCACAAAAGAATAATCTGATAGCACAAAGCGGTGGTTTCTCAATAGTGCGATTTGTAGCGGGTATGTTGCTGGTAATATTCTTGGCGGTGAGTCTCGTAAAGATATTTTTGCAAAGGGAGAAGAAGAAGCAGGAGAAAAGGAAAAACAATGACCTTGAAAAAGCAACTGTCAAAGCAGGAGAACCGAAATCAGAAGTAATGGAAAATAATAGCAAAAGTAACAAAAAGGAGAGGACAGAAAAAGATGATGATGACCGTAGCCGGCAGTACTTTATCGACAAACTCAATGATCTTGAAAAAGTAAATAATGAACAGGAGAAACTGATAATTACACTAAATAAAAAAATTGAAGAACTGGAAAATAAGCTGAGGCAGAAGGAAAACATAGCGACGATTGCAGAGGAGGTCGTAAGCTATAAAGCGCCTGGTGTTGCTAAAAATGAAGACATTGCCCCCACTGGCGATATTTTTTATTTCCCTCCTCCCAATAGTCAGGGATTTCCAGTAATGGCCGGTAGTCCGGAGAAGCGTACCTATGATGCCTTTATCATTCAGGTAAAGCTGGATAAAGCTTTCTTTAAACTGATGGTGGAAGATGCATCGATCATGCAAAGGGCCATTGAATCTTCAGAGAATTATATCCTGCCTGTTTGTGAAATAGATTCCAAAAGTGAGCCTTTCGGTAAGGCATCTAAAATTAAGGTGCTCAAGGAAGGTGTACTTACCAAAGAGGGAGAGTTCTGGCGTTTAAGTGAAAAATCTTTAATCAAACTTTTATAAGACCGCTGAACGGATTCGGCTAATACCAAACTAATTTGTTGTGACTGCTCCAAGGACATTATTATTATATTATTGTATTTGCTGCCAGATGAATGTGTATGCCGGGAACAGTAATGTATATATCGATAATACTGTCAACCGCTTTAATTATGCAGTTTGCCGTTTCCTGGTAGATAACCTTACTGTTGACCGGCAGGCCTTCGATAACCGTTTCAGAGTTGCGTCAACCCTGTATGGTTCAGACACTGTATTTAAGCGGATAAGATATGCAATACCTGCGGGGTACACGAAAATGATAGCACTCTGTGAACAGATCGATAGCATGAAGAACAATTATCCGGATAACATCACCGAATCCGGATTTCCCGATTTTCTGGTATATAACGCCTGGTATGCGCGTCTGCCGGGGAATCCTGGCTTTTACCGGTATCCATTACTGTATGAATATATTTCCTATATGAGGTCCAATGCTGAAAAGAAGTTTAGCAATTTTCAATACCAATTATATACTAAACTGACCCGATCTTTTTATGTGGCCGATATTCCGGCATCCTCACAAACAGGCTCTCCCGGCGAAAATCAGGAACGCATAAAAAAATGGATATTCAACAACCTCCACTGGATACTGCTGTGCTTTCTGGTACTGCTGTTGCTGTTCTTGATTGCAGTTACCCGTGTAAATAACCGGGTTGGTGTATTTGAAGATTCACGTGTAACAGGAGATGGGCAAGTTATTAAAATAGAGAAGAGCCTGGCAATTCTGCAGGCAAAAGTAATGGATCAGGAGAAAAAAATAAAACAGTATGACCAGAAATTACTGACAATCGAAGCAAATGAAAACAATACTGCTGAAAAGTTTAAAAAAGTATATGCGAAATTGATAGCCTTGGAAGGCAATTCTGTAACTACGCGCCCGGAAGGAAGGCAGGAGAGTAAAACTCCTGCCGCTCCATACAATAAGCAGGAGCCTATTATACTGAAGGAGAAGGAGCGCATCCTTTATTTTCCACCACCTGGTAAGATCAGCGGAAGATTCAGTGAATCTGCAGGAAATCATGTGATACAGATTTTTTCCATTTATCAGTTTATGATCAGTAAAGAGAACGCACATAAAGCTTCATTCGAGTTGATCCCGATCCCCCGTGTGGTGGATTCAATCCTGACCTTTCCGGAGGCGTACCTCCATCATGCGTGTGAAGTAAAAGGGGAGGCGTCGAATGCCAAAAGAGTAAAGACGATAACACCAGGCATTGCAGTGCTGGAAGGTGGGGAGTGGATCATTGAAAAACCGGCAATTATAGCATATGAATAATCTGGAAACACTCGAATACGGATTGGTGGCTGTAGTGATCGCATTGCAGTGCATATCTTTTTTCATCACCATAGTACGGGTACGTAAATACCGCAAACTTTTACCGGAAGAGTTTATGCTGGTACCGGGGCAGGTTACGGTAGCTTACGAAGGTATGGATGAAGAGTTAAACGAAGGTCGCAAGGAGCTTATCGGTTCTGTTAATGAGTATTTATCCCGTAACAGTACCGGCTCGCCAGACTTCAATCTTGTAAAGGATATCGTGGAGCGCAATACAGGTGTGCTGGAGGAGCAGATCAGCCATACGGTTTCGGTACCCCTCTATCTTGGTCTGATGGGAACAATGTGCGGGATAGTAGCCGGTCTCTGGAATATGAGTTCACTATCCGAAACAATGAACGAGCCTGGCACAAGCGATGCGCTAGGAGCTGGTATCGGGGGATTGCTAGGCGGTGTGAAGATTGCCATGATTGCCAGTTTTACCGGAATCGCATTTACCGTAATCAATTCCAGCTATATTTTCAGCCGTGCAAGGCAACGTGTAGAGCGTAATAAAAATATACTGTACAATTTTATTCAGTCGACTTTAATGCCACTGGTGAGTAAGAATGTAAATGAGGTAATGCAACGGTTACTGAATAACATGGTGGAGTTTACAAAACGGTTTGATATGGGCCTGAGCAGACTGGAGGTTATGATGAATAAGAATTTTGACTCGTTGAAAGCACAGGATAATATTCTCACCACATTACTGGAGATCGATATCAACCAGTTTGTTGGAGGTAATATCAAGGTGTTGTCTGAGTTGCGGAAAAGTACAGATAAGCTGGACCGGTTTAATGACTACCTCGATAAAATGGCGGTTTTGCTGGGCACTTCAGAAAAACTATCTGAAGCGTTTACGGGCATACTCACCCGTACCGGCAATTTTGAGGAAATAGCACGGAATGTGGACCTGCAATTCTCCCTGCATACCGAACTGATGCAGTTCCTGAAATCACATTTTGCAGATATCAAAGCGAGGGGAGGGCTAATACAAAATGCGGTGATTGACGTGGACAGGGTGCTGGATGACAGTCTTACTCAACTGAAAGCACACGTGGAGCAAAAACTACAGGCAATTAAAGATATTACTGTTACAGAACAGAACCTGTTGAGTAAGGCAATGGAGGAGAACAGGGTGGGATTGGGTAAGCTGGGTTTGCTGGAGGATTTGAGAAATGAAGCAAAGGTAATAAGGGAAAATATGCCGGGTCAGGTAAAAAGGATTGAAGTAAGTATAGAAAATCTTGAAGCAAAAATGAGCGCTGTTGTGGAAGTATTGAAAGAGATAAAAGTTGGTAAAGTTGGAAACTGGAAGCGATTTCTAAACTGGTTAAAGAAAAAATAATGTATACTTCTTACATCATATGTTTTCTATTCGTAGTAGCTGTTGTATTTCTGCAAATAATAATAGCTTTCTGTTTAAACTGGAAAGCGGATCAAGGAAATACATTTTTTGATAAACTGGGCAATATTGTACGGCGAAAGAGTATCGGTTTTTTGTTTAAAGGATTAGTGGATTTGACTATAATAATTTGTTTCATTTTTGGTATCCATTCAGATATATTTTCTGGGTATGATAAAAATAAAAGTAATACAAAGCAGAATTATAATTGGCTTAATACTAGAGATATCGTACGATTTCCTGTCGATCAGATAAAACTGAGAAGTAGCAGTAATGATATTGTAACAAGCTTGGACCTGAATGATATCCATGGTTTGAATTTCCCGGAGAAGATAAATTTTGTAATCATAAATGATAAAACAGCATCTGTTGATACCTCAACCGAGTTTGAAACGCAGGCATCTGTACTACGTAAGGGGTTTCTGGATTATTTAAACAAAGGTCGGGTTGCAGCGAAGCGCATCAACGAGACTGAGGCCACTAAGTTGAATGATATTATTCTGCTGGGTTTGGTAAAACGTGTATATGAACTTAAGAAGTATAATCCTCATATAGAGGTGAATCTTTCGCTGAATTGTTACCTCGGCAACGATAAAATGAAATCACTGCGGCAAATAAGTAATCTTACAAATGTTGATCCGAAAAATGATGATCAGATCATTGATGAAATAGATCAGGATCGGGATAGCTTGCGCTCATATCAAGTAAGCAGATTGGATACCACTGATCTTGTGTTCGTTTTGAATCAAATAAACACGGTATTGAACGATCATGGATATCAGAAGAATAATACAATTGTGGTCTTTATAAGTGATTTTATTCATGAAAAAAAAATCACCTCATTCGATTACAGTGTTAAGCAATTCAGAAAAAATATACTTTCAAAAATTCACCAGCTTTGCCTTATTCAATATCCCTACAAAAAAGGCCGAACGGATTCTGATAATAAATTTAAGGAAAGTGTTTCTTACATGGTAAAAAAAATGTTTAATGATAATTTTAATAACATTTATAATTATCCTCTGGTTACGGAACAATATATGAAGGATCCGGTTGGATATGAAATGATTTTAAACAGCCTGAAATTTACAAATGATATCGACAACAGATTTCCGGACAGCACGACATATGCCTATTTTTATAAACCTGCTTTGTTTAATACTACTTTGAACGCAACCTTTTGTAGTATTCAAATTCGTGAAAAAGGTACATATAATGTGGTTCTGCGTACGAGTAACCCGGCCGATAATAATACGACATTTGTCCGCATTGATGGCGAAAATGAGTTTCTTTTTGTGGACGAACCAGTTATGATGACCTTCGATACAGATTGGCAATCAAAAAAAATGATTACTTATAATTTTAACTCGGATTGCAATTATTTCCTTGAAGTAAGTCGAAATGATACGCAGGATTACAGACAATTCAGATTTCCTATTGTATTCCGAGAAGTACTGCCCAAAACGAGCAGCCAGATACTACTTGTTTCATACATGTTTTGGTTTCTCATGGCTTTCTTTTTCTGTATTCTTTTTTGTAAAATGATGATTGATAGCTTTTTTGAGTGGAGTATCGGAACAAAAATATACTTCTTTCTATTTGTTTCTGCGAAGTTTTTTCTTTTGTTTAATACACTTGAAGTTGTTTGGTTGAATCCTGAAACAAGGCCACATGTTATCGGTATGTTGATGTTGGCAGCAGTTGCGATTATTTTTTTCATAAAGTACTTAATAACCGGCAAAAAATGAAGCATACTTCTCATGGCTTCTTCTGGCCCAGTTTCACTGATCTCATGACAAGCCTCTTCTTTGTCATGCTGGTACTCTATGTACTCACTGTGCTGAAACTGAATACCACTATCAAATTGCAAAAGGAAAAGCTATCTATCATTGAAGCGGTGGAGGAGAATCTTAAGCCACTAAAAACGGACACCCTGCTTTTTGCCTATGAAGGAGCATATAAACGGTTTAAGCTGGCCTTCGATGTTAAATTCAATAAAGATAAGTATGATATCGATCAGGATGATCATTTGCTGTATCCGGAGGAAACAAGGCAAAAAATAGTGGATGCCGGAAACAAGTTAAAGACGGTGGTGGACCGTTTAAAAAAGGCCAAAGAATCAGACAGTAAATTAAAAAACGTCTCTTATATTATTGTTATTTCAGGTTACGCTTCGAAAGATAACACCGACAGGAATCATAATTACGAGCTTAGTTATAAGCGGGCACTCACTTTATGGAGTTATTGGAAGGAAAATTATATCGATTTTGAATCGCCGAAATATAAAGATTTGATTGATTTGCATATCGCCGGCAATGGGTGGGGAGGTGTGGGAAGATTGCCTGCTGCAATGGAAGAAAATAATCAACGGTTTTTGATTCAAATTTTTCCTAAAATCGGGGATATAAAATAAACCATAAAAAATAACCTGAGCTATGCTGAGCCTCTTACTCTATTGTAGTTCTTTTATCACTTCCGGGATACTTGCATATAAGGTAACAGTTCCTGTGCACAGGGAAGACCTTGGTAATTTCATTGTGAGCTGGCTGATCTTTGTCCTGTTCACACATAGGCTGGGAGTTGTAAAAGACACATTAAACTGCATCCTTGGCAGTATATCAAACTGGCGGGAATACAGACTCGAATATAAAGGAGGCAGTCTTTTTTATCCCCCACTGATTGGGGCCGCTTCTTCACTGCTGGGTTTGCTGATGTGGATGCTTATGCGTCCCTCGAGTGTGTGGGATGCTGTAAGCTTTGTAATGATCTGGCAATTATTGAGTGTCCTGGTCTTATCGTTCTTTTTTAAAACTGTACGCAGGAGTTAAGTATATCAAAAATTTAGTATGGCTTCTGAACCCAAAATCACAACAGCAATAAGTGCAATTGCATCTGTAATTGCGATCCTGGTATACCTTACCGGTAAGACCAGTATCCCTGATTTCTTTTCTAAATCAAAGATTACGCAGCCGCTCATCAGCAGAGGTACAGATACTGTTAAAACAACTTCAAACCGTTACTGCGACAGTATAGCCTTGAAAAAAATTATCAGCAATGAAATAAGCAGCTATCCGCCATTCGTTTCTCTCCAGTCTAAAGTAGACAGTCTGCTAATTTCTGATACTACAATAATAATTTCAGATCCCCCGCCGCCGACGGAAGGTTGTGATATAAACGGAAAACAATATGGGGAAACACAGTACCTGATCTTTCTTAAGAAAAAGGGTAATGTGTATGACTTTAATGGCAGTGTATCACAGGCTGTTAGCGGAAAAGCATATCTCAATGGTAAAGAGATAGAGTTAAAGGGTGGCAACTGTAGCGGCAAGCTGATATTATTAAATAATTGCACACGTCTTGAAGGTAGTATGAAGTATTATTATAATAAAGAAAATTTTCATGATATTACCATCAGTTATGAGCTGAGCGGAAGTGTAACGCAGTAAACATTGTAAACTATGGCTAAGCGGAAGAAGAGTGCACAAATTCCCCGGATATTGATCCTGTTACTGATCTTAAGTGGTATTACAACCATTATACTTAAGATGATTGCACGAAAAATGCAGGTGGCGGAACTGAACGAAATCGCGGGATACGCAGGAACTGTTTTCGCCGTATCATTGCTGATTATTATACTTATATGGACAATACGCGAAGTAAACAAACGATAGCCGGACTGATCTCCGATACGTTGTTATGCATTATTTTGTTTATAATGCTGGGAAGCTGTGTCATAGACAGTAAGCGCAGTGAAAATCGAAGTACAAGCACGATTAGTTTACAGAAAAATACTGTAGTGCATATAGTGGATGGTGATACATTTGATATGACGGATAGTACAGGGAAACTGTTCAGAATACGTCCTATCGGTATTAACGCAGATGAACTGAGAGATAATGCACACGGCAAAAAAGGCCCTTATGCCAAAGCGGCCAGAGATTTTCTTTCGCTTCTCATCTATTTAAAGAAAGTACGGATCGAAACGGATATTCAGAAGAAGGATAAATATGGCCGTTTGTTGGCCTATGTTTATGTATCGGATACTATTTTTGTGAATGCTGAGTTGGTGCGTCAGGGCATGGCAGTGGTAGAAACAGTCCCTCCCAATGTAAAATACGCGGACTATTTCTTTGCGCTTCAGCAAGAAGCCCGTACAGCAAAAGCCGGTATGTGGGCAGAGCAGTAATTCATTTTAAGACCCTTCTGGTTATATTCTTAAAAAAATCAATGCAATGAAATTAAAGCTATGCCAATTGATGTTGACAAAGTGCTGAAGATGCCCGAAAATGTATGGGGTTATTTTGAATGGTTCACCGGTGTAATACGGCTGAATATCGATTCGGCACGCTTTGAACAGGGGCAATATATAAAAGTAGAAAAGGCTGAAATTGATGAAACCTATTATCACGAATTTTTTCATTGCTGTCAGATTTGTACCACGGGTTACCTTTATTATTATGTGGCGCAATTTCTGAAGGCGATCACGCCGGTGTGGCGGATCATTACGGATAAGGCGGTCTTTGAAAAAAAAACCATGCCACTGATGCTGGAGGCTGTTTTTGAAGAATGTCCCGCCATTTCGCCTGAATTGATGAAATTGCTTTCCGATCTCGATGAGGCCGGGGGGCCGCATGGGATCACTTCCCGCACAATTATCGAAAGCCAGGCCTTTCTGGTACAAAAGCAAATCAGTCATAAAGGAATTCGCCACATTGAATATATTGCGATACTTGATGATAGTGTCTCTTCTGAATATTCACATGGTTACCTTGTTGCTGCAGAGTATCTTGGGGCAAGCACTATGGAGCATTATCATTTGATAGTATATATGAGCCTTCTTTTTTTAAAGCCCCGCGATGTTTTTCATGAAATCTGTGCGTTGATGGCCCGAAATCCCCCCAAAGGGACAACAGTAGAAGAGTATACCCATAGTATGCTGGACCTATTAAAGAGCAGACATTTTTATCTGGGCAACAGTGATGATGTTACAGATAAATATATTCTCAACAAAGAATCAAACCCGTTTTATAAAACCAGTATTGCCCTGCTTAAGAAAACCGCCAGCAAACATAAGGGGAGTTATCTGACCCTGATGGCAAACCCTCTTGCCTGGTTTGAGGGTACCATAAAAAAGTTTGATGTTCCGATCATCCTCAATCCCGGTGAAGTATACCAGCACCGGAGAAAACATCGTTGGAAAGTTTTTGGGGTAACGTATTCACCCACACTGCAACTTATATTGGCTACTATCTGTTTAATCATCAGCAATCAGCAGGCCGGATCCATGCCACGATATCTCCGGTTTGACAGTCATGCCAATTAATCAGTAATGCATAAACATAAATTTTCCATTCGTTTTATTCTGCGTAGCAGCTTGCTCCTTGGCCAAATGTTTTCCTAAGTCCATAAAAAGGATTTTAAAATACGTAGTAGGGGTAAACACTTATTCGCTTATCTTTCTTCTTTTTTATTTCATTTTCTTCCTTAATTTAACTTCCCGGCTAAAAAAATGATACGTGTAATAGATCGTCGGCTATTCCTTAAACTTTATTCTTCATTACGCATGCACACGGCAGAAACGGCACCAACACCCCACCACCTTCATGGTGCCGGAGTAATATTTACAGTGCCTCCCTGAATAAAGCTTACACCCGCCAACAAGCCATCCTCTGAACATTCATTCATCCAGCCGGCTCACCACCGGTGAATTTTTTGTAATAGCCATGATTTATTTCTGCAGTTTACTGCGGGAATAAGCAGGGGTATCGTTGTCTTTGTCATGTAATAGGATAGCGGCTCACAGCTTGTTGATGAGGGATAAATTGCAGGTGCATTTTTTGACAGAAAGAGTACCTGTGTTTCACCACCGTATTAACGAACCAACCTTATCCAACCACAGATGCCCCTGCTGAAGCGAATCCTTGTCGGCTGTGACAATGCAGAACACTTGTCTGCCTTGTTACCTGCTATGAAGAAGGTAACCCGCTTCCAGTATAATATCTATACCGTGTCTGCATCTTCTGAGATATGCAAATTACTCGGACCTGTCAACCCCGATCTGGTGATTCTTTGTTTCCGGAATAATCAGGCCGCACTTCATTCTTTAACACAGAGTTCCGTTTCCGAACAACTGCCCTTTCTTTGCCTATCCGGTATGCGCGATCTTCAGCCTTCGCGATCAGGATACCCGCAGGTTATTTTCACCTTCCCGGTCAGCCAGATCAAAAACGCCGGCTATCTCAATTCGCAAATCAATTCCATTTTACAGTTAAGTTCAACAACGAACAACACGGTGGCTTCACATGTGGCTTCACCCAACCTCAGCCGCTATGTAATGGAACTGGATCAGAAAAAAGAAGTATTGAATAAAGTGAAAGACCGTATCACTGGCCTTTTCCCCCGTGTGGATGACCCCACCCGTGGTGAACTCCTTTCTATTGTGAATGCGATAAAACTAACCGCAAATAATGAGGCGCTATGGGATGATTTCAAACGCTTATTTGAAGAAACAGATCCCGGTTTTCTGCTCACCCTGGCAAAAAAATATCCCTTTCTCACACCTGTGGATCTCAAATATTGCTGCTATCTCAAAATGAATATGTCCAACGATGATATCCGAAACATATTCGGCATCAGCCTCGAAAGTGTACGCACGCACAAATACCGCCTCAAAAAGAAACTCGCCCTCCCCCGCGATACCGACCTGCGATCCTACCTCCGCTCAGTAGGATAGAGGTTGACTGCCAAGCCCCTCTTCATCGTATTACAGATGTAAACAGATGCGTTAGCGAAAATTATTGCTAACTATTTATAACCAATCTGCCTGTTTACCTGCCGCATGGCATGGCAATCAAGTTTAAAACTTTCTACTTATATCAGGACAAGACACCCTCCACCAACATCCAACATCCAACATCTAACATCTCTCCGCCTCCCCGTTTTCCCGACATTCGGACTTGCGGTCTTCCCTTGTCTACGCTTTGTCTACGTTTTTCTTTTGCAGTATGCCACGCCTGTACACGTTTCGTATATGACCGAAAACACCAGTTGTAAAAACATACTGTTAGTTTTACTTCATCATCCTGTACAGCAGCGTAGTTATAAAAAAGTATGTATGATCAATGATTCACTTCAGTTTGCTACCGCTGTGCTGGATCAGTTCTTAAAGCGACAGTTCTCATTGGATGAAAGCGGTGTGGTGCTCAATAGAGTGGTGGAGCAGGACGGTAGCGTACCAGCTTCGAATCAGAATAAACTGGTATTGTCGCTCATCAATATTGATAATGAAACCAACCGGCCTTATTATACCAGAAACGAAACACTGCCGGACGGAAACTATTCGGATATCAGCCTGAGCGAACGGTTCAACTTGTATTTGCTGTTCAGTGCTAATTTCGACGATTATGCAGAAGGACTTAAATTTTTGAATGCCGCGATTTTGTTCTTTCAGGTGCATACCTTTTTAGATGTGAAGACCTATCCGCAAATGCCTGCCGGCTTTTCAAAAATTGAGTTTGATATCGAAAAACTGACCTATCACCAGATGCACAGCTTGTGGACCTCCATGGGCGCCAAGTACCTGCCTTCGGTCATTTACAGAATGCGATTGATCACTATAAAAGGAAATGATGTCACCGGTTTCACCCCGGCTGTTACCGGCACAATAAATACAACCCAACCATGACGCGCAACCAGCCCACTTTATTATTTACCCTGGCAGGTTTTCATACCTACTTCGAAAACGGGTTATGCGCCATCCTGCAGTTTCAACCGGGCAATATTACCAGGAGCCTGCAACAACGCTTCGGCTTCCCACTGCGCAATTCAAAAAATGGTTTTGGGTTTTACCAGAGTTCTTCCGCTGCTACCCAGGACTACCTTCATTATATAACCACTACTACCGGGTACGATCAATTCGAATTTACCCTACATACCATTTCTGATTTTTTTTATACGATTACTGATTTTCCACCAGGCTGGAATGGACAAATTCAATATGATAGTGCCAACGTAGTTATTTCCGGAGAGCAAAAAATGATTTTGCAACCGCATCTTTCAACCAATCAAACAACAACTGTTGCCGGCATACTGAATATCCGTTTCCAGGATATTATTTCCGGTCTTCAAAAAGGAGTGCCGCCTCAATATGAATTTCATTTCCGTACACGCACCACCCAATGGCAGTATTATGTGGTAAATGACAGTAATGTCGTAATGACAAACCCCACCATTAATAACGACCAGGGTATTGTTTTCGACGGGCCAAATCCTGTTACCATTCCATCCGGATTACCGGCACTTTGTTTCTCCTCCGGCAATCAGTTACTGGCATTGGAGGAAAGGCCGTCATACCGTTTTTCGCTGGTTGGCAATTCCACCAATGGATCAGGACGGAATAAAGTCATTGTAAAACGATTGCCTTGTGCCGAACCGGAAGCGTATGGTATTGCACAAATCGGAAATCAGACTCAATACACATCACCCATATATGTTTTTATATGAATCAATAACTTAAAACAATCCCGTTATGAATTTAGCAACAATTAAAACTCCGGGCGTTTATATAAATGAGGTGAATGCCTTTCCCAATGGTGTGGTAGCAGTGGCTACCGCAGTTCCGGCATTCATCGGTTATACGCCACGGGCTGACTACCAGGGAGTATCCTACACCAACGTCCCGCAAAGGATTACTTCCTTCTCCGATTTTCAGGCCTTTTATTGTTTACCTGATCCGCCTGCTCCGGCTCCTCCGGCCAAACAATTCAACCCGCAGTATTACCTGGTTAAACAACCCGGTCTTCCTGCAAAAGGTGATTATGTGCAGATAAACGGAGCGTTCTATTCCATATTGCCTGATCCCAACACCGTGTACTACCTCTACAATGCCGTAAAAATGTTTTACGAAAACGGAGGTGGAGATGCCTATATCGTTTCAGTAGGTGGTTATGGCGCCCCTTCCGGAAAGCCTGGTAATCCGGGCGACCCTTTGGTCAATGCTAATGTACAATTAGCAGATTTGCAGGCTGGCCTCGGTTTATTGCTCAATGAACAGGAGCCTACCATGTATATCTGTCCCGATGCCACCTTGCTCACATCGGATAATAATGCCTCACTCATGAAAGCGATGCTGTTGCAGAACAGTATCATGGGCACTGCGGTTTCTATCTTCGATATTATTGGTGGTAACGCACCCGACCCGCTGCTGTGGACAAAAGATATCGACACCTTCCGTGCGAATACCGGCAATACCGGACTTAACTACGGCACTGCCTATTATCCATTTGTCCGTTCTACCGTTGTGCAGAACACGGATATCGATTATACCAATTTCTTCGGTGGTGATATCACGCAACTTACTCCCATTATCAACCCACCTGCTTCCGCCGATCCTTCTGTAACGGCGATTATTGCCAATATTCAGAATCCTGCCAGCGGGCTCACCGTGCAGCAAAATAATACGGCATTGGTAAATGCAAGTACACCTTATAGCCTTATCGTAAGACGTACCATCAGCAATGCGAATATGATGCCGCCTAGTGGTGCCATGGCTGGTGTAATCACCGCTACAGATAATGCAATAGGTCCCTGGCAGGCACCTGCCAACATTGGGTTCACCGATGTGTCAAACCTTCCCATCAACCTGTCTGCGACACAGCAGGGGTATCTGAACGTGGATGCCGTAACCGGAAAATCCATCAATGCCATCCGCTCCTTCAATGGCCTTGGTATATTGGTTTGGGGTGCCCGTACCCTCGATGGTAATAGTCTCGATTGGAAATACCTTTCCGTAAGACGTACGGTCATCTTCCTGGAACAATCCTGTAAACTGGCCGCAAACGCTTATGTATTTCAGCCAAACACCAAGAACACCTGGGAGTCGGTGAAATCCATGATCAGCAGCTTCCTCAACTCCATCTGGAAACTGGGTGGTCTTATGGGGGCTTCTCCGGCGGATGCTTACTCCGTGGATTGCGGTTTAGGAACTACGATGACAGCAGAAGATATCCTGCTCGGTTTTATGAACGTAACCGTAAAGGTGGCCGTAACAAGGCCTGCTGAATTTATCGTGATCACCTTCCAGCAGCAAATGCCTACCAGCAGTTGATGATGGTAACCTCCTTTAACAAATCATAATTTAATAATCGTATAAATATTTTTTTATGGCAGATGATGGAAGCAAACAAGGCTCAACGTGGCCAATGCCCAAGTTCAGGTTTGATGTGGATTTGGGCACTGAGCTCAAAGGTGTCGCATTCCAGGAAGTTTCTGGTATGGACGTAGAAAACCAGATCATCGAATACCGCAACAGCAACAGTCCCATTTTTTCACCCGAGAAAATGCCGGGACTGGTAAAATACAGCAATGTGGTGATGAAACGGGGCGTGTTCGTGAATGATAATTCATTCTGGAACTGGCATGCAGAGATCAACATGAATACTATTAAAAGGCGTACCGTGATTATACGCCTGCTGGATGAAACAGGAAAAGTGACCATGCAATGGACACTGAATAACGCATGGCCAACCAAAATAACATCCACCGACCTTAAGTCAGATGGGAATGAAGTAGCCGTGGATACGCTCGAGATAGCCTACGAGACGTTGGTGATCGCAAATGGATAATTCAGGTAATTACCAGGTTGGTTTTTATTTCCGGTTATCATTCCAGGGCCAGGACGCAGCATTCCAGGATGTATCAGGTATCTCCAGGGAATTACAACTGGAAGAAATTGTATGCGGCGGTGAGAATCGTTTCAAATACAAACTTCCGGGTGTGGCAAGCAGCCAGAACCTTGTATTAAAAAGGGCCATACTTCCTCCGGGATCGCAACTGGTGAACTGGTGTTCCCTTTGCATTGATCAGGGCTTTGGCCTGGCTATCCAAACACATGATGTAATGCTCAGCCTGCTCAATGCAAAGGGTGAACCATCCATTTCATGGACCTTTCACAACGCATACCCGGTAAAGTATGCGGTGTCGGAACTGCATGCGATGGAAAACCAGATCGTGATCGAATCGGTGGAACTGGCCTATACATTTTTTGAAATATCCACCGACGAAAGTATTAACAGACTTTTCATATGATCATATGCCGGTAGAAATAAGAGAACTCATTATAAAGACAGAGATCGTGTCCGGAAAGAAAACGGATGCCAACCATATTTCTGCACAAACACTTGCGGCCCTGCGAAGACAATTACTGGCTGAATGCAAGCGAATGCTCGCCGAAGAGAATAAAAAGAAACAGTATCACCGATAAGCTGTGAATGTATGCCGACACCAGAGCTCATAAAGATGATCATCACCGGGTATAAAGACGAAGGGTTTCAGAATCCTATCAGCGGTGACCCCTATACGGTAATGCTCAATCCGGATACCATCAAACTGCAGCGGAGCATCGAATACAACGAAACGCAACCACCGGATTCCAGCACTACCTCCCAACGGTATAAGAATACACCGAGTGATAAGTTGAATTTTGAAATACTCATCGACTGCACCGGTGTGGTGGATAAAAGCCGAACGAAAATGAGTGAAGAGGTTAAGAACCTCACGCATATTATTTACGAGTATAACGGAGAAATACACCGCCCGAATTTTGTACTGGTACAATGGGGGCAAAACCTGTTATTCAAAGGTGTGCTTGCTTCGTATGACATTACGTATACTCTTTTCAACCCCACCGGTAGTCCGCTACGCGCTAAAATAGCACTGGGCTTTACCCAATATATTTCACCCAAGGCAGCCTGCGAGTGCAATAAGGATTCTTCTCCGGATATCAGTCACATGGTCACCGTTACGGAAGGCGATTCATTGCCTTCCCTCTGTCAGAAAGTATGGAACGACAAATCCTACTTTGTACAAGTGGCGCGGTATAACGGGTTGAATAAATTTCGAAACCTCGATGCCGTAAGCCGGTTAATTTTTCCACCCTTAATCCAACCCTCCTGATGGCAAAATCGGTAATAGCAGATAAAGGTCTTGCCACGTTTGTGGTGAAAGCAGACGGCAAACCGTTGGATTGCTGCTTCCGGATTATGTCTGTTACGATCGAACAGCAGGTCAACCGAATCGCACGTGCAAAAGTCGTTATGCTCGACGGGCAACCTAACACCGGTAAATTCCCCAGCAGCTCTTCGCCCACATTCGTGCCTGGCAATACATTAACAGTAGAGGCAGGATATGATAATGTTAATGCCCTCGTGTTCAAGGGTATTATCACCGGTCAGTCTATTAAGATTGATGAAGAGAACGGGTCCACCCTCGAAGTGGAATGCAGGGATATGGCGGTGAAAATGATCGTTGGACGAAAGACCAGCACCTTTGAAAAAAAGAAAGACAGCGAAATTATTTCATCCATCATCGGCCAGTATGGCGGTCTCACCGCAAATGTTGCTGCCACCAATACCCAATGGCCGGCGCAAGTACAATATTATGTTACGGACTGGGATTATATTTTATCATTAGCCGAGTCAAACGGTTTCGTTGTTACTACTGTGAACGGTACCGTTGCTGTGGCGAAACCCAATGCAAATGCTACACCTGTTCTCACGGTTGAATACGGCGACCAGTTGCTGGAGTTCAATGCAGATCTCAATGCGATCTACCAGTTTGGTAACGTAAAGGCCAGCGCCTGGAATTTCAAAGACCAGAAGCTGAGTACCGGCCAGAAAGCTCCGGACATAGAAGGCCCCGGAAATCTGTCGGTGAAAAAATTATCTGGTGTACTCGGATTGAAAGAATATGCCCTGCAAACCACAGCGCCCGTTATCAATGGAGAATTGAATGACTGGTCGGCCGCACAGGTGGTTAAGAGTGAGTATGCGAAAATCACCGGCACGGCTAAGTTTCAGGGAAACAGTCTGGCGTTGCCGGCAAAATACATTACGCTCGAAGGATTGGGCGACCGTTTCAATGGTGATTATTTTATTTCCGGTGTCACACATACTATATCAGAGGGCAATTGGCTTACAGATGTAAACCTGGGTATGTCGCAGGGCTGGTTCATACAGGAGCCGGATGTACTGAGTCCGCCTGCCGCTGGTCTATTGCCAGGTGTACAGGGCTTGTTCAATGCCATTGTGAAAAAAATTGCAAAGGATCCGGATGGCCAATACCGCGTACAGGTGAAAGTGCCCTTATTTGGGGATGCCGGTGAAGGACTATGGGCCCGACTGGCAAATTTTTATTCCTCTTCGAATTGCGGCGCTTTCTTTTTGCCGGAAAAAGAAGATGAAGTTGTGCTGGGTTTTCTCAATGAAGATCCGCGCTTCCCGGTTATTCTCGGCAGTATGTACAGTGCCCCTAAACATAAACCTTTTTCAGAACTGGAGCCTCAGGAAGAAAACCCGTTGAAAGCGATTGTCACTAAATCCGGTATCAATATACAGTTCAACGATAAAGATAAAATACTGACAATGACAACGCCCGGGAAAAACAATGCAGTATTCAGTGATAAGGATAAATCTATTACGATCAAAGATCAGAATGGCAACAGTATTGTATTAGATGATAGTGGTATCACGATCAAAAGCCCCAAAAATATCACCATTGATGCCGGACAGAATGTGAGTATAAAAGGCAAGACAGGTGTGAGTATCGAAGCTTCCGGCGGTGACGTGACACTGGCCGGCGTGAATATCAAACAATCAGCAAAAGCTCAGTTCACTGCAGAGGGAAGCGCAACTGCGAAAGTAACAGGCGGTGCACAACTTACCCTCAAAGCAGCGATGGTAATGATTAATTAAATAAAACAGTTATGCCACCAGCAGCAAGATTAACCGATTTTCATCAATGCCCGATGGTAACACCCGGCATTCCGCCCATTCCGCATGTGGGTGGGCCGATTGTTGGTCCGGGTATACCCACCGTTTTGATCGGAGGATTACCCGCCGCTACGCTGGGTGATATGCTGGTATGTGTAGGCCCGCCGGATTCCATCGTGAAAGGATCGGCTACTGTAAAGATCGGTGGGAAACCCGCTGCACGTTTGGGTGACACCACTGCACATGGGGGACAAATTTTGTTAGGTGCATTTAATGTAATGATCGGTGGATAATCTGCAAAAACAACGAAATGATAATTTCCTGGGAACAGGCTGGGCTTTTCCGGTTAGTTTTTCTTCGGGTAACTATCAATTGATCACGAGCGCGTATGAGAAAAATATCAATGAATCGATTGATCTGTTGTTGCAAACGATAAAGGGGGAACGGCCCCTTTCGCCGGCATACGGATCAGGACTGCGGCAGTTCGTTTTTAATAAAATGGATGAAACACTCCGGGGAAGGATCATCGATGCGGTTTTTAATACGCTTCGTCAAAATGAACCCCGGATTACGGTAACTGAAGTAGCAGTCAATTATATAGATATGCTGAACGGACAGATGGAAGTATTGATCGCTTATGAGTATAATCAAACCAATACAAGACACAATTATGTATTCCCCTTCTCTATAAAGGAAGGTACCAGCCTGTAGTAATAAAATGTTTCAACTGAGTCAGCAACATATTATCCTCTCACAGCAAAATGCCCTGGTGCCGGGTGCTGCCATGCTGGATGCCCGAACCGAGCAGGACAGGCTTTGGTTTCTATCCTCCTTTGCAGCCTGTATCAATTTTTATAATATAGAAAATAAGCAGGAAGGTAACTGGAAGCCTTTTCTGATGAAAGATCCCGTATTTCTGCTGAACAGCATTTCCAAAACGGACTATAACGGGCGTTACAATTTATTTATAAACCAGTGCATCAATCTCCGGAATAAACTCAATCTGCCGGATAAGGTATGGACAGGTTTTGCAGAATCGGGGGCGTTGGCTATGACGGACGCAACTCTTTTTACACCAGATGTAATCAGTTTGTTGATCCGACTCGTGGATGTACTGGAGTCAACCCTTGCGGATATCGGCGAATGGACCTATTATATGCAGTTGAATGATGAAAAATATCCTTTAAAAGAATATGTGATTTCGCAGGTGAAAACTGAATTCAGTGCATTGGAACGTTCCCTAAGAGCCCTGAGGAGGCAACTTTACAATATGCTGCCGCAGGATCTGGCGAAAGAAATCAAAGAAGAGGGGGAGTTTATTTTCTTTAAAGCCCCCTTGTGGGAACATCACAAGGGATACGCTCCCTGGTGGACAGCATTGGATATTCCTGTGGACACCGATCTCCAACTGGTCAGGCCCTGGCCAGTCCCGATCTTTAATAAGTTGCGGGTGGCAGGAGATGAAATATTTGGTTTTTATCACACCATCATTACAGAATCCGGACCTGCATATGAAATAGCGGCCCGGCATAAAAGTAAATACCCCGATACCACGCTATTAAGGGCGTTCGTTAATTTGCTGAGTATACAGCAGGAACAACTGAATACGATTACGGCAAAACACCTCGCTTTTTATTTTAAAGAAATTTTACACCAGATCCCTTTACCGGCTTCCCCCGATTCCGCTTATTTATGTGCTACATTAATTGGTACAGATGCAGTATTCAAATTGCCTGCCGGAACCCTCTTCGATGCCGGCAGTGATACAGCATCCAACCCCATCCTCTTTGCCAACACGAATGAAGAAATACTGAATCCTGCTTTACTTACCGGTATACGCACACTTGGTTTTTCCGGTAGTAACAGCCCGCTCTGTTTATACGAGAAAAATGATGTAAACTCCCTGCAATATGACGAAAACGGTTTGCTGAAAAGCTGGGATACATTTGGTGGAAACGGTAAAGCAGTAAGTATGGGCTTTTCATTTGGTTCCCCAATACTGTACCTTACCGGCGGTAGTCGGGAAATATGTATCCGTATCAAATTCTCCGCAGTGTACGATCATGCTATCCTGAATGGCGCACAGTATTTCCTCAGCACACAAGCCGGCTGGTTGCCTATTTCCGGAGATAAGATATTGAAGGTGGAATTTTTTGATTTCATCATACCTGCAATACTGAATTCTTCTTACACAGAGGCTTGTATTACGATCAAACTTGATCCGGGAATGCCGCCAATAGAAAAGATGGATGAAAATCCTGATGGCGTGAACAGCGACTGGCCCATGTTCAAAATTTTGTTCAACGAGATCGTCAATCAAGGAGTATCGCCTTTCATTCAATGGATAAATCTTGATGTGGATGTAAAGGATTTCACGAATGTGCAATTATTGAGCAATGATGGATTGCTCAGCAATAAAACACCCTTTACTCCTTTTGGTAATGTACCCGTTCAAAACAGCAGCCTGGTTATTGGCAGCAATGAGATATTCAGTAAGCCTTTTGCAGGGCTCACGATCCGGATGTACTGGGATAATCTGCCGGATAATCTGCAGGTTTATTATCAGTTATATAACGACTATGCTATGCCATCCTGCTGTCCTCCTTGTGCGGAGGAAAAAAAGAAGAAGGAGACCCCTGCTCCCAACAGCAAAAGGAATATTTTTTCACGCGTGTGGACTTGGATAAAAGGTGTTTTCGGATTCAAAAAAAAGGAGGAAGAGGAGGAAGAAGAAGAATTGAATAGCCTGCCATTCAATAACTGTGTTTTTCATACTACTTTTTCTTTTTTGCAAAAAGGCAACTGGTTGCCCCTGCCCCTGAATGCACCTTCCAATATGGAATCGGTTTCCGGAGGGAAGTCAGTAAAATCTTGTCTCCCCTCAGGCTGTCCTCCCGATGTGAAATACGATGGACAAAATTTGTTTCGTGTGCTATGCGACTCCGAAACGCTTTTCAATCAGAGTGAATTCTATTTACCTCCCGAAGCGAAGCCCGGCTTTATTCCCGATCCCACCCTGCAGCAAGTGCCTTTGGAATATACGGACAATAGTCAGACGGGTTTCATGATGATGACACTCAGCGCCCCTTCACAGGGCTTTGGATTTGCCATGTACCCCATTGTAATCTCTAATATTGCCCTTCAAAATGCTTGTACTCTCTCCAAACAAACTACTGATCAGGGCGTATTTGTACCACCGCCGAACCCACCATTTGTACCAGCCGCAAATTTGTTTACGACTTGTTACCGGGCAAGTGCAGCACAGGATTTATGTGTACAGTCCGGGGAATACCCGTTACAATGCTTCCTGTATAGTCCCTTTGCAGCTTTTAAAGTATATGATAACACACCAGGGAATGCAGTATCGCATCCTGAAATGTTTATTACAGTAGATGGCCCAGTATTGAATGAAAAAGGAACGGCTATCTATCCATGCGGTATACCGCTTTACCCCGTATTCCCATATAATGGAGCGCTGCTGGTTTCATTCACCCAGCTTGTAAGCAATCAACCGCTCAATTTGTTTTTTGCATTTGCGGCTACTACTGCTGATATCGATCCCGGTAAAACGGTGGCCTATAATTATCTTTCAACCACCGGATGGAAACCACTCCAGGTGCTGAGCGATAGTACCCGCAACCTCAATTGCAGGGGTATCATCGTATTTAATATTCCGGCGGATATCACCAATGCAAGTCCGCTGATGCCAGGTGGCAATTACTGGATTTCGATGTCTACAAATGATGACCTGAGGATTTTTCCACAAGTGGTATACCTAAATACTAATGCATTTCTTGTAAAGCGAAACGGTGATCCTTTACTTTCCATGCAGGAAAAGCCATTCATCACAGCAGGCACCATTGAACAGGCATTTACCATTGTGCCGGAACTCGCCGGAGTGTTACAACCCTTTGATTCAGCAGGTGGCCGTATTCAGGAAAGTGAAATGGCCATGAACCAGCGGGTGAGTAACCGTATTAAAACAAGAAACAGGGCCCTTACCATGGGTGATTTTTATACACTGGTAAAAGAACAATTCTCGTTTGTGTACTGTGTAAAGTCAGTTCGTGAATCGGATGGGGGTGTGGCTGTTTATGTGGTAAAAAATGCCGCCAATTTTGAAATAGCTGATGCATTCTCCCCTTTTATCAGTATTTGCGAAGCGGATGCGATAAAAGAATACCTGATTGATAAAGTGCAGGGTACACTGGCAGCATCCCAGCCGGATGGATTATTATATATCAGAAATCCTGAACCCGTTTATGTTCTGGTAAGCATTTATGTCATTTTGCAAAGCGGATATGAGGAAGCCCGGATGCGCCCTTTGATCAACCGGGTGATCAGCATCTATCTGTCACCCTGGATAAAGACCAGTCAGCCACAAACACAAATATTCAGCCCGTTGAGAGAAGCAGATATTGCCAACTGTGTGAATGGGGTGAAGGGAGTCAAAGAGGTAACACAGGTTAGTATGAAAAAATCCAACCTGTCCAGTACCACAGATTCAACGGATGGTTTTGAAGCCGAAGCGGGGACCAATGCTATTATCACTGATCAGCCGCAGCAATTATTTGTTTCCGTACAGACGCATAGTATTCATTTTATACCAGCCGCATGAGTGATCAATTGTACATAACGGATACACCATTGCCATTGAGCCAGAACTTTAATCTGCTCAATGAACAAGGGTTTGCCTATATACAGGAGCATATGGGGCCGGAGTGGACCAACCTGAACCCCGGTGATCCCGGAGTTACCATACTCGAACAGGTCTGTTATGCACTGACGGAGCTCGGCTATTGCAATGAGTTTCCTGTTAAGGATATTCTTACCCGAAGTAACGGAACGTTTCAGTTTTATGACCAGTTTTATAAACCCCAGCAATTATTCACTACATCGCCGGTGACAGGGGAAGACTACCGGAAATACCTCATCGATGGTGTAACAGGTGTGGAGAATGCGGTGATAACGCCTGTAGAAAATCCAGATGGAAGTCATTGCATCTACAAGGTACTCCTGCTGGTACGATCAGGTTATGAGGAACAAGCCATAGCGGATATATGTCGGGCGGCCTTTTATTATCTGAATAAAGCGAGAAATACCGGAGAGCTTTTTCTGTTTCCAAGACCACTTCGGATAAAAACATTTTTCCTGTCCGGTACAATTGGTATCAGACAGGAGAACATGCAATATCGCCTGCTGAAAGCCATGCAGGCAAAGATCAATGATTATATTTTCCCCAGAGTGGTGCAGGCCGGATATGATAGTATACAGCATGTCGACTCTACAATCAATCAAATACTGGATGGGCCGCTGCTGAACAATGGCTACATTTTACCCGGATGGACAGGATCCAAAATGGATACGGTAAATGTAATCAACCTGCCTTCCCTGTTATTATCCATACCAGGTGTGGATACAGTTAGCGGATTAGCCTTTTACAACGATATTAAAATTGATAGCCCTCCCGCAAGCCCCCCAGCACCTGCAGACAAGGTCATCACCTGTTTGCCAGATGAAATTTTATATATCGATCTCATTGACTCCCGTGCATCAACTAATCTCACGATTACGGTGTCAGGAACCCCTGTGGCTTTCAACCCGGAGTTGATTTTACCACCGGTATTGCCTTCCAGTCCGGAGCAGTCAGTGAATCTGGTGTATGGAAAAACACCCGGTGCATTGGACGTTTTCCCCAAAGGGGTTTATCGGGATATTGATAATTATTATTCCATACAGCAAACTTTTCCGGCGATTTATCATGTGGGGTATGAAGGTACAGCAGGTAATGTTACTGAGTCGGATAAAGCGAGAGCAAAACAATTAAAAGGCTATCTCTCACTGGCAGACCAGTTGCTGGCCAATCAATTCGCTCAATTGGCCAATGTACCACAGTTGTTCTCATTTAAGAATGCCACCACGGCGGATCCTACCGACCTGAAGATGATGACGGAGCACAGGGATTCCTTTATCAAGCATGACCACCCATATCCGGTTCCCTATCGTTCTTTTTCGCCGACCTATTTTTTTCAATCCATTTATCATGTACCGGAAATTCGTCCGTTGCTCAAAAACTATACTGCCTATGATTACCGGTATCTAACCGAAGATGAAGCGTTGGCGGTACACAAAAGTTGGGAAGATTATAAAGAGGACCCTTATAATGGATACATGCGTAGGCTTACAGAAGTAATGCGCAGGGAGGATAATAATTTCGAACGACGGAATGCGATCCTCGACCATCTGCTGGCAAGGCATGGCGAATCCCCGTTGCTGATCAATGCTATTATCGAAGGACCAGTATATACAGGAAGTCTTTTGAAAGATCAGGTTATTTTCAAAAGCCTGTATCTGCAAAACCTGGCTTCGCTTGCCTATAACCGTCAGAAGGGATACAATTTTATCGGGTCTGCATTACTGGAATTTCCTTCAACTATTATTCTGGCATCGCAACTCGAAGCAGTATGCCTACCTGTGGTCAACGATGAAACAATCGATTTTATCGTTTTCAGTGAACGAATCGATGAAATAGAGCGGATAAAACCGGCTGATATCGTTAACTATTCCGGTGCCGAACTTAAATTATTTATGTTGCTGGGACTCCGGATATACTACAGCAATTTTCTCTTCAAAAAATTCAGTGAACTGGAAGATGTTAACCCGGGGATTATTCCATCAGCTTTATATACAGACGACCCGGAGGTTTGCCTGGCTTATTGGATGATCTCCCAGCGAAAAGGCATGTTAATGATCGAAGTTCCCTTGCTTTTATATGGAGGGTTTGACTTGATACTTGCAACAGACCGTGAGCAGGGATCCTGGTATTTTATTTCCGGACTGGCTATGCAGGATGCATCTGCTATTGCTGACTGGTTGAACGTGCAGGACAACAGTTTTATCGAATCACAGATTAAAGAAAAAAAGCTGTTTTACCAGGGTGTAATTTTTCCATTGCAGGAAGTGCCGGCAGAAACTTCCAATGAGATTACCTGGTGGCACGCAGAACATAGCAGTTATTCATTCGGTATCCCCTATTTAATGAATCAGGCATTTGGGTTACCCACACAGTCACTGCTCTTTCTTCTGCCTGATTTTGTACCACCAATTAAAACTGCTTCATTCAGTACAAGATTCAGTTTGTTTACAGAAAACGAATTGCCCGTAACCTCACCGGCACTTTGCTATACGCTGTCTGCTGAGGTTTTATGGCCGCTGGCGGAACTATTCACTGTTTGGTATAACCTTATGCGTGCCACGATAAACGGAACAGTGCCCGGCTCCTGCAGGAAAGCAGCCGGGGATTTGCTTAGTCAACTGGAAACAGTGATTGTACCATCACCACAAAGAAAAAAAGAATGACCCTTCGCCATACACATATCATTTCTAGTGTGGGATGGGATACAACATTCACCCAGAAAGGAAGATCCGGCGATCTGCAGGACCGTCTCAGCAGATGGAGCAGGTGGAGAATGCCGGATGAACTGCAATCCATTTTGGATACGCTTTGCCCTGCTGATCAGTTCTGGCATATTGATCAGCTTCAACTCGATCTGGGAGTAATTGATTATGCAGATTTGGAAAATGAATTATCCGCAACTATCCGGGAGGCGCTGCAGGAAACGCTTCGTACGATGTTGTACAGACAAATGTCCGGCGATGATACCAAATTTAAAATTGTAAATGCGGCTTCTACAGATCTTCAAACACTTGGTTTCTTCCTGCAAAACGGGTACATGCCTTCGTATCATAGCACCCAACAGCTTACTTATAATAAATTATTCAGCCAATTGCTGGAACAACAAACGCAGGCCACCGTACAAGTGATTCGCGAAATTGGAAAAGGCAACCCGGATGTAAGAAAACGAATGGCATGGCAAACTGATGAGCCTGTCCTGCATCAGTTGGTAAAAGGGCTGGAACCGGTTCATCATATCGAAATCATCAGTTTTACAGGTGAAATGACGGCTTTACAAAATAAAGAAAACCTGGTGACGGCCTCACAGCATGGTTTTAAAAAGAATTTGTGGAACTGGATATTGAATTATCTGTTGCAGGAGAAAGATACCGTCTTTAATAAGCTGGCATTTGTAAAAAGTAGTCTCAAACAATTGGCCGCACACTACAATCTGGAATATGAAAAATTACTGAATACCACAAGCCGGGCATTGGAAGCAGTAAGGAAAAAAATGCAGCTCCGGACCGATCTCGGACGGATACTTGCTTTGCTGGCGCAGCAAATTGGAACTACAGGAACGGCGGACCCTGTACAGCAGGATCGAATTGACTATTGGGAACGATTCAGCATATTGTTGAATGAGGAAGGACACAGGCAAACCCGCGGGCGACAGGAAGAATTCAATGAATTGTTCATTGCGCTAGCCGGAATTGATAAAGACCGGTTCATGAAGATGATTTATCCGCTTGGGTACAGCAGTAAAAAATGGGAGAACATTGCAGCGCAACTTTCGCCTGCATCTATGGAAGTGCTGTTTACTTTGGTAAACCCACGCAAGGGAAGCCAATGGTTATTTATACTTCAATGGATGCACCGCACGGCCGGATCAGTTATTGCCTCCGGCGGGGAAGTTATCCTGCGGTTGGCGGGTATTAAATTCCTGCTTCGTTATCAGCGATCATCACTGGATATTGAAACATTTGCCCGCTATTGTGCAGGCCAACTGGCAAAAGAGGCAGGATTGGATGCGGAAGCAGTCTATAAAATGTTCTGTACTTCCCCTGTAACGAGCAGTTCCCAAACACTCCAACAAGTTGAGATAACTCATGTATTGCAAGTACAGTTTTTGGAACAGCTTCGAAAAAGAAAAGACAAGGCATTCACCGGGGATATTGAACAGCTTCTGCAACACATCGTTACGAATGATACAACGTTTGCTGAAACAACGGCAGGTGAATGGCAGAATAAATTACGTCAATTGTTATCTGCGGATCCGGATTCATTGCTGGATGCGTTAATGAAACACCCCAAAAAGAGAAAACTGATTGAATATGTGATGGACAAAATCAATTCACATCAATTGACTGTGCTGCTGGCAGAATCTTCGCATATACATGCCCGTTTGATCAGAAATGTTACGACAACATTGAAAAATGTTTTTGCCGGCACTCCTGAACTGGAGGAATGGGTAAGCCGTTTTGTACCTGCAGAAGCATTCAGCATCATTGCAACGAAACCGGCAATTAGTTCTTCCGCATTGATCAGGAAATTGCTCCGGGTTGTACTGATGCAGCAACAGGTATTTGCTACCACAGGCATGGAAGCGGCACTTGTAAGAGCTGGTAATACACTATCAGCATCCCGGGGAATAAAAGCAATGCTCAGGGTTTTGATAGATCAGGAATGGTCCACCAAAAATCCGGAACAACGCATCCGCATATGGGCCAGGTTCGCCGGTAAAAATAACACCGATCGTCGCCACCTGGCAGAGCGGATAGCTATGTGCCGGCAGCAACAGGTATTCCGGAAATTGACTGGTATGCCTATCCCTGAAACGAAAATAATATTGGATAAACTTGTTCCGGGAAGTTCAGTATTTGCCCGGCAACTTTTTGATAAATACCAACTGCTGCTGAATGAAAATGGATATGCTGGTACCGGCTGGGAGCTACGGCTGAGCAAGGTTTTCTGGCTGTCAGTCATTGAAACCGCTCTTGCGGATAAAGATATCGGGTATCTGCGATTACAAATGGGCCGGTCTGTAAGTTATTTATGCTCGGGATTGCCGGATGGCTTGCCGCGACAGACTACCCAGGTGAAGCAGGCAAATTCGAATGAAACTGATGCTACGTATTCACAAGAAAAACTGACACCTGAATTTGTATTGAGGCTGCTTAAATACAAAGCATACCGAAGCAATACCAGCATCTCGGTAAAGTATAAGCAGGTGTCGTATGCTGATTTTCTACAGTTATTATTAACGGAAGAAACAGAAGTGCTGACCGCAGCAATAATAAGGGACGGGCGCAGGCAGGAATTGCTGAAACAATTGAAAGCGGGCGTGGAGCTGGAAGAATTTATTTGGTGGACAGCCGGGGTATTGCCACAGGGACAATCAGCATTGCTCAAAGAATTGCAGTTAATGCTGCACGTAACCAATAAACTTTTCCCGGACGCAAAAGTCCGGACAGCAAAACGAGGTTGGGCTTTGGCCATGGCGATCATTCAGGGGAATATCCGAACAGCCAGTACATTTCAACGGATCGTACAGGAAATAGTACGGACGCTGATGGTAAAGACAGTACCCCCTGCCGACATCGTATTGTCCACCCTGCAATCTTTTCAATATACCGATACATCGCCGGTACGACTCGCATTACAGCAACTGATGCCCGCAGTAGCAGCTAAGTTGACGGTACTGAAACCGCAGGAGCCTCTCTTGCTGTTCCAGGAGCTTTCCATAAAAGGATTACTTTCCGAACTGATAGATGTATTGATCCTGAAAGGCGAAATGCCGTATTGGTTCAGACAGGATACGGACATGTCAATACAGGAATGGGCTTCCCTGCTCATTACACAACAACCTGCTCCGGTATTACAGGCACTGCGAAAGTCGTTCCACAACGAAAAGACGATTCAGCAATTTACAACGGCCATTCCTTTTAGTGATTATATCCATGCATTGCAACAGGCATGGCCACAACAAGCTGCATCATTACGCATGGTGGCCCATTTGTATGAAGTATTCAGGGTCGTCAATATAAAAGGTGTTCCGGCTTCAGCGTTGCAGGCTGTGCTGTACCGACTGATGATCCGGTTGTTTAAAACTGATTCGAGAGGTGGCATTGATCCGGTCAGTTTGTGGAAACAACTGATCATCGATTTGTGTGCAGCTTATTCAGTTCGCCCGCTTTTATGGGTGGAAGCGATGCAACAAAACAGCCAGTTGCTACCACCGGCTATGCTGGCAGCAAATAAAATACTGATGCAAGAGTTGTCGGCCGGGGAGGAGGAGCGACTGGAAACTGCTACAAACTTCCCTTCGCTAAAAAGGAAGCAAAGTAAAATAAGTCGTAGGGGAAGTTTTGAAATCGGCACTGAAAAAATAGCGGTGAAAAATGCAGGCCTGGTAATCATCAATATGTATCTGCCCATGCTTTTCAAAAGGTTGGGTCTGGTGGTGGATAATCAGTTTATTTCATCCGAATATCAGCAGGATGCTGTGCATTATCTCCAGTACCTCTCAGCGGAACAGGATAATGCACCCGAAGAATATCTGGTATTGAATAAGATACTTTGTGGTCTTTCACCCGATAGCCCCGTAAAGGACCGCATAGAAATCACGGCATTGGCAAAAGAGACGATAGATGGCCTTATCACTGCAGTGGTGAACTATTGGCCTGCGATCGGTGATACATCGGTGGATGGGTTCCGCGGAAACTGGCTGGTACGCGATGGCCTTATCTGTGAAAAGGAGGAGAATTGGTTTCTGTCGGTAGAGAAAAGGGCATATGATGTATTACTGGCCAAATCCCCCTTTTCTTTCTCTTTCATCAAATATCCATGGATGGAGAAACCTCTAAAAACAGAATGGCCTTTTTAATCAAATAAAAAACTGTATATGAATAAAATTAATCGTTACAAAGAACCCGACAGTACTTAACAATTACTTCAACAAAAAAACAATTCATTAATCATAAAAAACAACGAGTATGAATACGTATAACGACAACCTTCGTTCCACTGTGCTCACCACACTCAGCACACAGGAACTTGATTTGAGCAACCTACGGGCTGCTGCCATCACGTCTGAAGTAACCTTGTATTTTGCCCAGGGAGCAGCGGCCAGGGCTGAATACCAATTGAAACGGTCCAATGAGGAATATGATACCATTAAGCAGATCTTTGATACCACGGGAGTGGATACGAATGTTTCTGCCATGGTAAAGACCGATGCCGATTCATTTAAAGCCACCAATGCACTGGCCGTGAACAATATGGCCGTTGCGGCAGCAAATGTACAGGCCAGCGCAAATGCCATTCTACGGCTTGCCCGCACCACTGCTGGTATTTATAGTATTACCAGCGCTGCGGATTTTGGACAGGATATTAATATACAAAGCCGCTATGCGAATCAACTGATGACCAAAACGGCCTATCACGCCGAACGTACATCTGAAATGGCGATGAATGCATCTGCTGCCGTGGCAGAAGTGGCTTCCGCAACAGTTGCTGCTGATGCTAAATCTACGGATGATATGCTGGCAGCATTGGACAAAGTTATTACCGGGAATTTCAATGATATTTCTTCCGAGGTGGATTCCCGTTCCAACGATCTGGTAACTGCGATTGATCAGGAAAAAGCGGACGAAGCCACTGCTGAAATCAGTGATGAACAGTATTACGCTGCAAAGGGGGCTTATCACAGCAGTAATAACAACCTGAACCTCGATCTCACCGCGAAGCCTTTCGATAGTGACGGTACACTGAAATACGAAGTGAGATTTAAAACCTACCGAAGCCCATTCCCGCAGCCGAACAATATGAAAGAGGACGGATATGATTTGTCAACTGAATGGCCAGTAATCGCAAATGGGTATCCCGTGAAGTCATACTACATCATGGTGGCAAAAAACAGGGCAAAGAGTACATTCTCACTCGCCGAGGCTGAGCAGGTAATTGACAAGGGCAATGCAAGCATACGGATTGATTGTGAAATAGAGGAATGTGGTGAAGATGTATTCAGAACAATTGATCAGAGCGAGATAAAAGATACCGATGGGGATGATGTAAAAGCAGGTACAGAGTATGTGGTATTCGTACTGGCAGAATTCCGGACGGACTATAAAAAACTCATCAATAACTTCGATGATTTTCTCTCTGCACCATCTGAGAAATTTGACCTGGCTTATGAACTGCTTAGTCCTGCGGCAAATAGCATTATGGTGACTCCTGCCGCCAATATTGATTTTGATATCAAGGATTTCCAGTACACGAAGAAAACGAAAGACGGAGATTTTGAATTTGATATAGAAGACCTCCGGATAGAATACACCCCCAAACAAAAGGAACAGACCCTGACTTTCGAAGTAAGCCAGAAGGCCGATTATGCGGTGCAGTACAGATGCATGTTTCTTCCTGCTAAATCACTCCTGTATGCAGATTTGCTGACCATGGAAGGAATAAGGAACTGGGACAACGAACGTAAAGCACAGGGTGTGATTACAGCGGAGTTTGAAAAGCTCCTGGCTGAATTAAGGTCGGACATCGATTCACTGATCCGGGAGCTTGAAAAACTAAATGGCCAGTTGGTTGATAAAGAGAGAAAGGCCCGCGACCTGACGCTGGAAATTAGCCGTTTCCCCAAGAAACCGTCCGCGGAAGAAAAGGAACAAAAAGCAAAGCTGGAAGAGAAACTTGCAAATCTGGAAAAGGAAGTCGGCGCGCTGCGGCAGAAACTGTCTGAACAACGCGGTAAGCACGAAACCAAAAATGCACAGTTGCTGAGTACCTACGCGAAACGGGATGCCGCATTGAATAAACCCATTCGAAGGATCAATTCTGATCCCGGTGTATTGTTCAACCTCAATATTGCCGAGCTCGTACCACAATCTATTTATGAAGTGGCTCAGCCAGGTAATAATAGTGCTAATAGTTTTCAACTCAAACTTACGAGCACAATGACAGACAATTTCGGCAACCCGCTTCATAAGGATGATTTTTATATTCCCGTGATCCTTACAGTGGCTACCGGCGAACCGTCTTACACGAGTCAGTTTATCAATGCGCTGTCTGATTTTACCTGTACAGCAAACTTCAGGTACCTCGGCGCCTGATCAGATACAAAACAATATTTGTTATCCTTTAAATAATTAAATTATGAGTATATATAATAACAATTCCAAGTATGGTATCACCGAACGGAAAAAAGAAGAACTCGACCGGTTGGCCGATCAGGTATTGGTAGCTCAGCATAAAGTGGAAGAGTTGCAGGCTGTTGTGGCTTCACTCACTTCCAAGTCTGCTGATTTTTCCGCTGCATTGGCACTTGCCACTGCCAAAAAGGCGACGGCCCTGAGTAATGATACAATGATCAGTAATATTGTACAGAGCGCACTGGCAACATACAATGATGCGTATACTGCCTACGGCAAGTTGAAAAATGCCGAGCATAAAAGCAAACACCTGGCTAAGAATGTAAATAAACTCATTAAGGAACTGATCTACTTTACGCTTGTGGCACTGAAGTCCGTTTTCGCAGGGGAGACTTCCTGCCTCGAATCTGAAGGAGATGCTAACCTGGTGGTATGCAACGCCGGCAACCTGTATGAGGTGCTGAGCGGGAAATTACTGGAGTCGCTGCAACCATTGCCGGAAGAATTATCACAAGTTCCTGCACTTCAAAAGTTGATCCACGATGAATACATCAATGCACAGGAACGTTACGATAGAGCACTGAAGGCTAACGATGTAATCACAGGTATGCTCAACGATGCTATTGCGGATCTTACTGTTGCTCAGACCAACCTCAGTTCATTGCAGGCGGGCCTGGCTGCTGCCAATGCTGCCGCATTCGCATCCTGATTTATTTCAAGGTCATCCGCCGGTTTTAAATGACTGGCGGATGATCATAATGTAATTCAATATGGATAATGTATTCAGGCTTTTTTTCCGGCAATGTTATTGGCGTACCGGTGGATTTATACCTGCCATGCCATTGAATCAAAATATGCTCCCCGGTGATTTTTTCCAGATACACAACGGCCAGATGATATTACTGGGAAACATTTTCAGAAACGGGATCATCGATCGTGATTATGTGAGTATGCGTCATGATATTCCCCTCAACCAGGCCGCCTGGGAAATCAGCGACGGAGTGAGTAAAGCCTATTCAGGCCGCTCGAGCGGACAAGGACCGATCGATGGACATTTTGAATTCAGCAAGCAATTGCTGGTATTTGCCGACAGGGGTAGTTTCTTGTTCAAAGGGGTTTCGCCAAAATCAATCCGTATCGAGAATTGGCATGAATGGCAACAAGCCCTCATTATTAAATTGACCACAACGGTATTTTCTTTCCGGGATGTATATGTGGTTACTGAATCGGCTGCACCTTCCGACTGGACGCTGGCAGTAGCCGGTGACTCTGAAGCGGAGTTGGAGATCGCAACGGAGTCAGAAAATTTTGGATTAGTAGACATTTTCGGACATCATGCGGCGCGCACTATTCAGTCCAAAGACATAGAATATTACCATCGGGAAGAAAAAAGAAAACCGGTATTCTTCAAAGCAAAGAAACTGGCCGTACAGGATGATCGGATTCAGGTGTTCATCAGTGAACTTATAGCACGTGCGCAGCAATACAACGAATGGGCTACCGGATTTTTTGCCTGCGATTTCCATTTCGATTACCGGTTCAGTTACGAGCAGGAGCAATATATGCGCGCCGGATTACTGGACATGCTTCAGGCCAATGAACTGAACCCGAACACCGCATTACATTATTTTAAATGGGTGGATGCAAATCTGGATGATCTGGAGAAACTGTTCGGATGAGCAGCTCCGGGTTGTACACAGCAAATTTGAATAAATATGTCGAATCCCGGCAACCATAGTACACTGAATGCTGAAATGGATTGGTTGACTGCTGTCATTGATCAGCTCATCAAATCTTATTTTTTGCAGGAAGGACATGAGAAGGAATGGATGGACATTCCGTTGCCTGATCTGACAGGAGAGAATGATCCCTATGCAGTAAGTGTGAAAAAATGGAACCTGGGATTGCTGGAAAGACTGGCATTGGTATTGGCGATGGTACCACATCTGCGGCCAGAATTGCTGGATGTTTTTTTTGGGAAAAATCAGGTATATGACCGGGGCTTTTCTGAATTCGGTGGATTAGTCGATAAAAACCACGGTGGATTTTTACCGACCATTCAAACATTTTACTACATCGCTACGGGTACGCATCCGGAACTGAGAATGGAAGCCATGCAGGTATTCGGTACTGATTCGGTACTCATTCGTGAGCAGGTGTTGCTACCTGGTATAGTGGAAGCCGGAATGCCTGCAGGCAGTGCATTACTTGGTCTTGATAATAACTGGTTTCATTTTTTTGTTACGGGTATTGAGACAAGAGAAGAGAATACAGCTCAATTCCCTGCACAAAAAATCACCACGCCCCTCGAATGGGATGATGTGGTATTGGATGATCACGTCTATGAGCAGATAATGGACATACGATACTGGATGGAACATGGCGATACACTGATGAAAGATTGGGGGCTTGTTAGAAAAATTAAGCCGGGATACCGCACCTTATTTTATGGCCCTCCGGGAACGGGTAAAACACTCACGGCTGCATTATTGGGAAAAACATCAGGCAAGGATGTATATAAGATCGATCTCTCCATGATTGTATCGAAATACATCGGGGAAACAGAAAAAAATTTGGCCGGTATTTTCAATATAGCCCGCCATAAAAACTGGATATTATTCTTTGATGAAGCAGATGCATTGTTTGGTAAACGTACTGCAGCTAATTCATCGAATGACCGGTTTGCCAATCAGCAAACGGCTTATTTGCTGCAGCGCATCGAAGATTTTCCGGGTGTGGTGATACTGGCTACCAACCTCAAAGCGAATATTGATGAGGCCTTCTCCCGGCGTTTTCAATCTATGATCCATTTTGCCATGCCGGCACCGGAAGAAAGATTACAATTATGGAAGAATGCCTTCTCTGGTACCTGCACCCTGCATCCGGCAATCGATCTGAAGCGTATTGCCGAGCAGTATGAACTTGCCGGAGGAGCAATCATCAATGTATTGCGCAGTTGTGCGCTGGCCGCAATCAGGCGAAACGATACCGTGGTATTGGAAACAGAATTGCTGGAAGCATTGCGGCGCGAATTACGAAAAGAAAATAAAACACCCGCGAAATGAGTTGAAATATGGATGAATCAGCAGAATATTCCAGGCATAAAACTAAACATACCCACCGGGTGCTATACCGGGCCGGGTACTGGCGTGACTGGTTCAGCAAAGAACGTTTCCAACTGATCGTTGCATTGGCATTGAATGATTGGGTGGTACATGAAGAGAAAGATTGGGGTAAGTTATACATCACCGGATATCTGATTACCGAATGCAGGCTTTATCTGGAAGTGAAAACCACCCGCAAGGATTGGAAACATCTGGAGCATTATTTTTTTGAAAGGGTAAAACATTACATCGCAGAAGAACTCAAAGAAAAAGAGTATTGCTATGGAAATGTTTCTTCCGGCAACAACCTGGGGCCAGTATTGCCATTACAGGATTTTAAGCTCTTTACAGTTTGTCCGCTGTATGAGAATTGGTTGTTGCAGCTCATAACCGGTCATAGCGTGGAGACCGGGTACGACCATCATGCGCTCAACCGGTTAAAAGCCTGGTTGGATGCACAACGGTTTTGCTCTGTTATTGATTATAAAGGTGGTGATGGACCCGTGATGGTAGTAATAAATGAAAAAATAAAAGTATAAATATGATTGGTACTGGATATACATTCCGTAATGGCGGAGTAACTCCGGGATTAATGTCCGCAGCAGGAGCAGTAAGGCAGGCAATGCCTGTCGCAGATAACAGGCCCGCTGTTATTCTGCAACGAAAACAGATAAACGGGCGACCTGGTTTTTCATCTGAGGCAAACGGGCAGGCGTCTCCTCACATAACGGTGGCACAGCGTAAACGGGTTTTTCAATTGGCAAGGGGACCAAGAAGGCCCGGTTTTCGGTCCAATGTAACACGTATGCGTAAGTACATTAAAAACGCACTTAACCTTGGGCCTTATGATATGGCTCACCGGATGTCTTATCACGATATCAGGGAACAGGTGGAGAATCTGAAGGGAGATCCTAAAAAACTGAATCAGATGATACGGGACATTACGGTACCCAAACGAAAATTCGGAAAAATAAAGAAAGGAGATAAGGCCTATTATTCACTGGCCCTGGGAGCAAAAAAAGATCCGAAACTGCTGGTGAAAATCCTGAATTCATCGCCATACAATTTGCGGCCCGGCGATCAGAGCACCAACCGATCCATTGGTGCGCGCGGCGATTTACATTATGAGAAAAAACCGAAGTTGAAACGAACGCTTACACCCCAATCGAAAGATCTGAAAAAATGGATATTGGATAACAGGGGTGAGAGTTCAGATATTATGTCGAAGGATCAGTTTAAGACATTTGAGAAGGGGTTGGATACAAATTGATACATAAAATTGACATTAATTCAATATTAAAAAGTTACCGGAAATATGACACGGTTTGCATCCGACTCGGTAAAAAGAAATGCATTGAAGCCCGCTGCTGTACAGGCCGCAGCCCGTCATTCATCAGGAATGGCAATAGCAGATAACCGGAATGCTGGCAGCATCTTACAGCTTAAAGCTATGGGGGTAATACAGGCCGTATGGAAAGATAAAGACGGGAAATTACACTACGAACCCTTGCCCGAGGGCTGGGTGGAGATGAATAATAATGTTATCGGCCATCATTGGGTGCCTGGCAATATCGATTCGGAGGATGATCTGATCAGCAGCAGTGAAGAAGAGATAGAGGAAAAGAAATCTGTAAAAAAGCGCAAAAAGAAAGAATCTGAAGAGACCTCAGGGTATGAACCGGATTCAGACGAAGAACGCCACAATCAAAATGATCCCGAAGAACTGTTCAGGGAAAAGAATGATAGCTATAGAAAAAACAGGAAGTTTTTTAGTGATAAGAAAAGGGACACCCGTAAAAACCTGATAAAACGACAAACAGACGAGAAGGGGAATTTAAGGTCAGGATTTAAAGGGGATGGGGAAATTATTGAGCTGGATAAATTTGGCCGGGAAATAAGGGAACACAAAAATAAAAACTCCAAACATAAACAACCGGATATTGATCACATCAGGGACTGGATAAAGCTCGACACAGCAATTGATAAGTACAGACATGAAGAGAGCAGCATGTCTGAGGCAGAACTGGAGACATTTAAAGACGAAGTGTATAATCATGAAGATAATCTGGAAATATTATCTAAAAAGGAGCATAAAAAAAAGGAAAAGACCACCAAGGATCAGTTGAAGGAGTCAGACATCAAAAATGTATGGCCTTACATACAGGAACGACGGAAGGAGTATAAAAGTAATAAAGATGCACAGGAACGCAGAGATCAAAAACGGGAAAGGATAAAGAAGAAGAATGAAAGAAAACTGGAAAAGGAGAAAGAAACGATTGTTAAAAAAGTAAAAAAGGAAGATGAAAAAGAAGAAAAAAAAGATGAAGAAAATTAATATCCTCGAAAAGTATGCCTGTTAAGAGATAAAAAAATGATCCATGCAAACCGGAAAGATAACTACCGATATTAAACCTGTTCCTCTTGCGAAAGCGGCAGCAGCTACCAGTGGGAAAAATGGATCGGTTATTTCCGATAACCGTCAAACCGATACGGTACAGCAAAAAAATGTTGGAACTGTATCTGAAGATAATAGTTTGCCCATTCAGGCAAAATTCCTTGAAACAAAGCCAGCCACTGTTCAGCAAAAAAGTCAGGGTGTGGTACAGCGTTGGTACTGGCCATGGAACTGGGGTAAGAAAAAAGAGCCCGATAAATATGAAGGTCTGGACGAAGGCGAACGACGCCTTGCTCTGTTCGGTGACAGTATTGCCAAACAGGAGAATCTTTCACGCAAGGCACAAAAATATTCTGGTGGTGTAAGTTTTGATCACGGAAGCCAAACCGATATAGAAGAATCTATCGGTGGATATTATGAGCACCATGCGCAATCCAGGGAACACAGTGACAACCCATCAGAAAAAACATTGGCCGAAAAAACAGGTACGATAAGCAGTGTCGGATCTGGTGTAGGATCCATCATCACTCGCCTGGGATCAGCGATCGGGAATAATGCGCTGGGTCAATCAGGCAGAATTACCGGAGCCGTGGGAGGTGGATTGGGTGTACTGGGGTCTGGCCTGGAAGCGATATTGGATACAAAAGATATAATTACTTCAGATGAAAAGAAAAAAGACAAACTGATAAAAGGATTGGGTGTGGTGGGTTCCTTAGGCAATGTGGTGAATGCAGGGGCCAGTGGCATAGGGCAGGTAGCTGATTATCTGGGTGGACTCGGACCCTTATCCCATACGGCAGGGGTGGTGGCTGCACCAGCAGGTATTATAAAAGGAGGTTCGGATCTGGTTACTGGTCTGGTGGGCGGAGGCCTTGCACATTACAGGAGTAGAAAACTGGCAGAAGAGCAGAATAATGGTTTTACAAATGAAGGGATAGCAAGATTTGCCAGCGAAAATCAATGGATGAAAGCCAAATCAAATTATGGAAAAGCGCTCGGTGGTGCATTAGGTGTTGCAGGAGGAGCAACGTTGTTGGCTTTGGGATTATCCAACCCGATAGGATGGGGTTTGCTGGCCGGGGCAGGTGCAGTTGGGGGAGCTATGGCCTTGTATAATTTGTATCAGAAGCATAAACAGGGCAAGGCCCTGGAGTCAGAGGATTACAGAGACCAGTTATCACGAGGCGGTATAGAAGTGCCGGATGATGATATGCTCGAACGAAATAAATCATGGACGGATATTTTTAAAACAAAAGCATCGCGAAGAAGGGATATGGTACGTGGTCAGATTGGGATAAAGCTGGCCAACAATGAAAGTCAGGGCTTTTATGGGGGCGATCAGTCCCTTGACAGAATCAGCAGTCACCTTGGCGTAAGTAAGCTGAAGAACGATGAGCAGCAATTGTTTGGAGATAATGGAAAAAAGAAAGCGCGAGCGAAGAGTTATGCTGATGCGTTGAATTTTTAAAGATATTTTTTATAATGAGTCATTCAATTACGTTGGGGTTTAATATGAGTACAGCAGGAAGCAGTCCTATTAATACCGTAGCCAATAAAGGGAAGGTTATTGAAGATAACCGTCAGGGAATTGCAATTCAACGAAAGGTTGCCGGTTTGCGACCTATGGCGTCGAAGCAAAATGATTTCAATATAGTTGAAGGAAAACCTATACAATTTGTAACACCTGCTGACGAATTTGCAGCAGTAAATGATGACCTGGGTGAAGAACAAGATACAGCGCTTATTGGTAGTGACAATGAGCACGAAAGCCTGATCAGAGTCAGATTGGAAGCTGCGAAAAAAGAAAATGATGCCTTGCCCGCCTATCTCTCACGATATATTAAACAGAAAAGAAACGGTGACCAGGATGTAGAATTGCGAGAAGGGGAAAACGCGGAGTGGATGGATCAGATGACTCAACAGCAGCGAATATTTATTTTAAAGCATAGGAAGATCATGACCGCTTTGAATGATGATTATTCTATTGATAGTCTTGTCCGAGAAAGAGGTCGTGGAGAAATGACCGGAACATGGGGCGAAGCCCAAACACTTATCAACGCTGGTTACCGATGGGATCAGGCTGGTATATTTTATCACCCCGATACAACCCCGGAAAGATTGGCAGCCGTACGCCAAAATGAAGCCCGTTACCCTGTAATGGAAGTAAAAAAGATGGCTAAGGCTCAGAAACGAACCGGAGGTAAAGGCGGATATCCCAAAAAAGATATAGGTGGCGGGGGAAATAAAGGAGGGAGCCGGAAATGGTAAAGTCGGAGAAGGTTGGGTAGACAAATAATGATCAAAGAAGTAATTAATTTATAAGGTAAAGGTTATGCTTAAACAAATTTAAATAGCAGATGTCTGCTACAGTTTTGAAGTACTGAATAAATAATTATTGAAATGAAATTAACCAATAATCAGTCTGTTCAAAAGACTAAAAATACTCTGTTGCAAAAGGCCGCCACCAATACGATTGGGAAAAATGCCTCTGCTATCTCCGATAACCGTCAGAGCAGTATTGTACAAAAAAAAGCAAACAAAACCGGCCTCCCCGATAACCTCAAATCAGGTATCGAAAACCTCTCCGGTATGGCCATGGATCATGTAAACGTACATTACAACAGCGCGAAGCCCGCACAAATGCAGGCACATGCCTACGCACAAGGCTCCGATATACATGTAGCACCCGGTCAGGAAAAACACCTTCCGCACGAAGCATGGCATATAGTACAACAGGCAAAAGGAAGAGTAAAACCAACCATGCAAATGGCAGGTGGTATACCGGTGAATGATAATAAGGGTTTGGAAAAAGAAGCGGATAATATGGGGGCTAAAGCTTTGCAAACGGTACAACGTTATGGACCCGATCCGGAAGATGAACTATCGCATATACTGCAACGAGAAAAGAAAGGAGGATCATTACCGGTACAACGTTCGGGAACAGCTTCGCAAGGACCTCCGCCACCTCCGAATCCGTTTGCGGGAGGTAATCCCAATAAGGGACTGCCAGCCCCGACCGGAAAAAGAAAACCTAAAAAGACTTCGCACCACCAACACCCCAGGCCCAAAAAAGGTGCAGCTAAGCACAGGAGGAAATAGCTGCAATAGTGATGGCTTAATATAGAAAACAATACATGAATTATGCAACACAATAATCATTCCGTTGTACAGAAAAAAAAATCTGCGCCTGTACGTGCTGCTGCGGGAAATGCAGGTAAATATGGAACTCTCATTTCGGATAACCGTAAAGCAGCAGCTTTACAATTAATGAGTGAGGTGCCAGTGAATGATAATAAAGGTTTGGAAAAAGAAGCAGATCTGATGGGGGCAAAGGCCCTTCAGCGGGTGGCAGTATCAGGTAATACACAGCCAACCCAAAATGAGTTTCCCGGTATTCCCAATCCCCCACTACATTATGATGTCACTCACCAGTTAAAAGCTATAAACCGTGCCGACCTCTATCCGATTCAATTTTCCCGAACCAAAAAACTCTGGGCAAAACTCAAAGGCGGTTTCGGAAAGGGGTTAGATAGTCTGGGATGGATTTTAGGAGGGGGTGTTGGCGGATACCTGGGTGCATTGGCTAGTGCATCAATAGGGTTGCCAAGTGCCGGACAATTGAATGATGTGCCAACAGTTGTAGGAGGAATGATAGGCAGTTACCTGGGTGAGTCTTTACAAAAAACGTATCAAACGCCTTACGAAGAGCCACACGATATAGAGAATCCAATTATTAATGAAAATTCCGCGTTGTTAAACAATTGAGCAGTATTTTCAGAATACACATGTTGACGAACCGACTTTATGTTGCCATAACATCTTTTTCCAATAAAAGTTAAAAACTGAAAGAATGACACCTCCAACAATTATAACACCTTTCAACTACAACGCCGGCATCAACTACGAATCCTGGACCATGGGACGTACCACTATGAGTATTCCGGATGACCTCACGTTCATCACCGGTTATTTCAGCCTCATCAAAACATTCCATGATATGGCCGTGGGCACTACTGCTATAGAAATAGATCCCACGCAACAGCAGGTGATCAGCTTTATTACAGCCAATACTGGTCAGCCCGTACAACTCATCATGGGTACCAACAACAGCGCTTTGGCGCAGGGTGGATATGGTACACCGTGGTCCGCAGGCCTTATGACATCCTCTTCGTATACGGATCAATGGGTGGACGTAATGATCAACGCGTTTGGCAGCACACAGGCTATGCTCAGCAGCCTCGCCTGTATCTGCCTTGGAAACGAAGTAGATGCAAATGGCCCCCCTTCTTCTGATAGTAACTTCATCGACTATTATACAGTGTGGATACCCGCTGCTTTCAACAACCTGAGTGCATCATTAAATAAAAATGGACTTGGAAGTATTCCGGTTACTTCCATTATTGCAAATTATCCGTTGGGTAGCCCTTCGTCAAATCTTGTGGCCACCAGTGTCTCCGAATATATTATCGCCAACTGGAGCAGCTTATGGAATCAAAATACACCGTTCGTATTTTTTAATCAATACACGCCTGATAATGGTCAAAGCACTGATTTCAGCGCTGTGTCATCTTACTTTACTCAGGTGCAGCAAATACTGGGATCATCCTGTCAGGTATTTGTGGGTGAAACAGGCTATTCATCCGAATTCAACACACCTGGTGAAAATAATCAGGCCACAGTAATCTCCGATCTTTTCAGTTGGTTAGAGGCAGAGCAACAAGCAGATAATGGCATCAACACACCCCTTTGCGTATTTCAGGCATTCGACTGCCCCGCCATGCCCCCTGGCCAACAACAATTTGGTTTGTTCCTTGATAATACAACCGGATACTCAGTAAAAACAGGCATCAGTATTCCGGGATGGGTGAATACACCCTTGCAGCCTTGAAATATATTAAGTATTTTGAAGTAATATATGTTGTAATAATCGGTATAACAATCGACAAATAATAAAACCAACAAACATGGCCACCACATTAAAAGGACGCTGTATCTATGTACACAAGCTTTCGCGCATACTCACGCTCGAAGGAACCCCCGCCAATATCGCTGCCAAAGCAAAAAAAGCAAAACTCAGCAGTATCTGGATCAAAGTGGCAGAAGGGAAAAGCCGCAATGCTAATATTACCGGTACAATGAAAGATAAGTTTATTCAGTTGCGGGATGCGCTGAAAGCACAAAACATTACCATATGGGGCTGGCATGTGCCCCGGTGTTTCAAGCCAGGCGATGATGTAGTGGAAGCCAATCTGGTAGCCACCATTTGCAGTGAATTGCAATTGGAAGGAATATTAGTAGATGCAGAATCCGGTACTGAATATTTTCGGGGCGATGCCAATGCCGCTTCGGGGTATATGACCACTCTCCGCAATGCACTCGATGCCCAGGGTAAAGGGCTGGCCATATCGAGTCACGACATACCTTCTAATATGCCTACTTTTCCGTTCGCTTCTTTTGCTTTCAAAGCTACGGTCAATGCACCCCAGGTATATTACGGCGGTAGCCCGAGTGTAAAGAACCGGCTCGAACGATCAATGAATGATCCTAAAAATAAAGCACTGAAAATCCCTTATGTGCCCGTGGGTGCCGGTTGGGTAGGAACCGCTGGCGGATGCCGAACCAATGCAGCCTGCGCACAAAAAGCCCTTGAGTTTATGGCCCTGGTAAAACAAAATAAATTTCCAGGTTATTCCTTCTGGGTTTGGGACGTCGCCCCAAAAGAATTATGGGACGTCTTCTTTAATAATCCAGTTTAATCAACCATTCACCGTTCATTTTTGCCTTTCCATCAGGCATAATACCCGGTCCGACCAAAAAAAATTGGAGGGTAGATAAAAACGGTTACTTTTGTTAACCATTTGGTTAAACTATATGGTTAACAAAAGGAAAAAAGAGGAACAAACCAGCGAAAAGATACTGGCAGCAGCCCGGAAAGTGTTTACCACACAAGGTATGGCCGGTGCCCGTATGCAGGATATAGCCGACGAGGCCGGTATCAACAAAGCATTACTCCATTATTATTATAAGGATAAAGACAAGCTCTTCGAAACGGTGTTTCTTCAGGAAGCCCAGAAATTCTTCCCTAAGATCAACGCCATTTTTAATTCAGACCTTCCCCTTTTTGAAAAGATCGAAAAATTTGTTGCCGAGTATATTGATGAAATGGTGGATAATCCCTATCTGCCCTGGTTCGTGATGAATGAGATCAACCGCGACCCGGAACGTTTCATGTACCACATCTGGGGAAAAAATAACCTGCCCAAACCTGCAAAATTGCTGGAGCAGATCGAACTGGAAGTAAAAGCTGGTCGTATCCGACGTATCCATCCCATGCATTTGCTGATGAATATGATCTCGATGACCATTTTTCCCTTTATAGGTAAACCCATGTTTACACGAAACCTGGGAATCACCGGCAAACAATTCAATGAAATAATGGAACAACGGAAGAAAGAAATTCCCGCGTTCATCATGAGTGCATTAAAAAAATAATTTTTTTTCAATAAATATTAACCAAATGGTTAAAAAACAAAAACTGACAATCTTCCTGGCCCTGCTGCCCATTCTCTCTATCGCACAGTCCGTGAGCAGACTGGAGCTGCAGCAGGCCTATGAACAGGCACAAAAAAACTATCCGGTCATTCAACAGAAAGATCTGGTTCGGCAAACGGCCGCTATCAATATTGATAACCTGCAAAAAGGATTGCTTCCACAGGTTACCCTCAGCGGGCAAGCCTCATACCAGACCGATGTTACCAAAGTAGGTATTTCTGTTCCGGGATTCAGTATTGAACCGCCCTCTAAAGACCAGTATAAACTGGTGGCAGATGTAAGTCAGCTTATTTATGACGGCGGTATTACTCGCGAACAGAAAACCATGCTGCAATTATCGGCTACTGTAGAAGACCAGAAGATCGAAGTGGAACTTTACAAACTCAAAGAGCGGATCAACCAGGTATTCATGGGGATTTTGTATCTCGATGAACAACTGAAACAAACCGAACTGGTAAAAGCCGATATCAATACCGGTATGAAAAAGGTGGAAGCACAGGTGAAGAACGGAGTGGCATTCCGATCCAACCTGAATATGCTGAAAGCGGAATTACTGAAAGCAGAACAGCGGGTGATCGAACTCTCCACTTCCCGCAAGGGATTACTCGATGTACTGGCATTGTTTACAGGTCAGCCACTCGATGAAAAAACAATACTCGTAAAGCCAGCCGTCTCCGCTGTACCAACTGCAGATATTGCTCGCCCCGAATTGAAATTGTATTCTGCCCAGTCAGGCTTATTCGATCAACAACAAAAACTGATACATGCAAAGAACCTGCCTAAAGCCAGCCTTTTTGTACAGGGCGGATATGGCCGGCCGGCGCTTAACCTTTTGAAAAATGAATTCGATTTTTTTGCCATCGGTGGATTGCGCCTCAACTGGTCACTCGGCGGTTTATATACAAAAAAGAAAGAAAAGGAACTAACGGAAGTGAATAAGCGCATAGTGGAAACGCAAAAGCAAACTTTTTTACTCAACACCAATACCCAGTTAAAGCAACAGGAAGCCGAGATCAAAAAATGGCAACAGCTTTCGAATACCGACAATGAGATCATCAGCCTTCGCGAAAGTGTGAAGGAAGCGGCAAAGGCCCAGTTGGAAAATGGCGTCATCACTGCGAGTGATTACCTCCGGGAAGTAAATGCAGAAGACCAGGCCAGGCAATCCCTCATCACGCATCAACTGCAATTGCTGCAGGCACAGCTCAACTATAATACCATTTCAGGAAAACAATAAAATCAGCGAATCATTATGAAGAAGTCTTTATTCTTGATTATTATCTCAGCCGCTCTTATTATATCGGGATGTAAATCCGGTACCAGCAACTTTGATGCATCCGGCACGTTTGAAGCAGATGAAACGATCGTTTCTTCCGAATTGTCCGGACGCATACTCACCCTTTCTGTGGCAGAAGGAGCCAGCCTTTCAAAGGATAGCGTGGTGGGCACTGTGGATGCCAGCAATATTGCGTTGCAGGAAGAACAGGTGGAAGCCAGTATCAGCGCATTGAAGGAAAAAACGGCTGATGCGGCACCTCAGGTCCAGTTACTGCAAAACCAACTCGCCGTACAGCAGGCGCAGCTCAATAACCTGCAGCATGAAAAGGCACGCATTGAAAACCTGGTGAAAGCAGATGCGGCCACTGGTAAACAACTGGATGATATTACCGCCCAGGTGGAAGTGGCCAACAAACAAATGAATGTGACCCGGCAGCAGATCGCTGTTCAGCAAAATAATACAGCTACACAAAACAGGAGTATCCTCAGTGAAACGGATCCGCTCCGCAAACGTGTAGCGCAGTTGAAAGATCAGGTGCAAAAAGGAAGAATAATCAATCCTGTCACTGGCACGGTGCTGACTAAATATGCCAATGCAGGAGAAGTGACATCTGCCGGCAAAGCACTGTACAAGATCGCAGATCTCAGCAGCCTGAACCTCCGGGCCTATATTACCGGTACACAGTTGTCACTCATCAAACTTAATCAGTCCGTAAAAGTGATGATCGACCAGGGGGCTAAAAAGTACAAGGAATACAATGGTATCATTACCTGGATTTCAGATAAAGCAGAATTCACTCCCAAGACCATCCAGACCAAAGAAGAACGGGCCAACCTCGTTTACGCCATCAAAGTAAAAGTGCAAAATGATGGTTATCTCAAAATTGGGATGTACGGTGAAGTAAAATGGTGATCAAAAGGCAATAGTAAAGAACGGGAAAGTATATAATGAATGACAGCAGTAGCAGTAAATAATATTGTAAAGACCTACGGGAAGAAAAAGGAGGTCGCCGCCCTGTACGATATTTCATTTGAAGTACCGCAAGGCGAATTGTTTGGCGTGATCGGTCCGGATGGTGCGGGTAAGACATCCCTGTTCCGAATCCTCACCACGTTATTACTGGCCGATAGCGGTAGTGCCACCGTGGATGGTTTCGATGTGGTAAAGGATTATAAAGCCATTCGTAAAAGGGTGGGGTATATGCCGGGAAAATTTTCTTTATACCCCGATCTGTCGGTAGAAGAGAACCTGAATTTTTTTGCGACCATTTTCAATACAAGCATTGAGGAGAATTATGAACTGATAAAAGATATCTATATCCAGATAGAACCATTCAAAAAAAGAAAGGCGGGAAAATTATCCGGTGGTATGAAGCAAAAACTGGCTCTCAGTTGTGCCTTGATTCATCGCCCATCTGTATTGTTTCTCGATGAGCCCACTACCGGAGTGGATGCTGTTTCCAGAAAAGAATTCTGGGAAATGCTGAAGGGATTAAAACAACAGGGCATCACCATTTTAGTATCCACCCCCTATATGGATGAAGCGGGTCTTTGCGATCGGGTAGCACTCGTGCAGAATGGAAAAATTTTATCCATCAATACACCGCAAGGCGTAGTACAAGAATTTCCTTACCCCCTCTGGGCCATACGTTCAGACAAGATGCTCGCGTTGCAGCGGGAGGCCGCTAAATTATCCAGCGTACAGGATATATATCCCTTTGGAGAATATCACCATGTGGTGTTGAAAAAAGGGAGCACGGCTGCTCAATTGGAAGAATTTATACAGGCACATCAGGTAGATAATGCAGAGATGAAAACTGCAACGCCGGATATTGAAGATTGTTTTATTGCCCTGATGAAACCATCTATTGACACAGCAACTGATTCACTAAACGAAAATGCGAGCAAGTAATATGACCGGAGAAAAAGTAATCACAGCGGATAAACTGACCAAACGGTTCGGCGATTTTGTGGCCGTGGATCAAATCAGTTTCGAAGTCGAGAAGGGAGAAATATTTGGTTTTCTCGGGGCCAATGGCGCCGGCAAAACCACGGCGATGCGTATGCTATGTGGTCTTTCCTTGCCCACTTCCGGCAAAGCCACCGTGGCGGGCTTTGATGTATATAAGGATAATGAAAAAATAAAAAAGCGTATCGGGTATATGAGCCAGAAGTTTTCATTGTACGAAGACCTTACTGTAAAAGAGAATATGCGATTTTATGGCGGTATTTATGGAATGAGCGATGCCTTTATCAAACAAAAGACCGCATTTATATTGCATCATTTGCATCTGGAAAATGAAGGAAACAAACTGGTAAAGTCATTACCACTTGGCTGGAAGCAGAAACTGGCTTTTTCGGTGGCCATCTTTCATGAACCCGGCATCGTATTTCTCGATGAACCCACTGGAGGTGTAGACCCCGTAACACGCCGGGAATTCTGGAATATGATCTATCAGGCTTCAGAAATAGGCATCACGATTTTTGTTACCACCCACTATATGGATGAAGCAGAGTATTGCAACCGGGTAAGCATTATGGTGGATGGGAGGATTGAGGCGCTTGATAGTCCTTCAAATTTAAAAAAGCAATACAATGCGTTGTCTATGGATGAGGTGTTCTTACAACTTGCCAGAAAAGCGACAAGAATTGAAAGTTGAAAATTGAAAGTTGAAAGCGCTGATGATCGGCAGACAAATCAATAGTATAGGAGATTGTAAGCAGGTTAATTAACGCATTGGGATTTTAATCATCGTAACTATGAAAGAAAACGTAGCACAGAAGAAGTCAATCGCTTTTGCAATAAGAATAGTCAATTGTTATAAATACCTTATTGCTGACAAAAAGGAATATGTAATGTCAAAGCAACTATTAAGAAGCGGCACCGCAATTGGTGCATTGATAAAAGAGGCAGAGCATGCTGAGTCGAAAGCCGATTTTTTGTATAAAATGAATATTGCCCTTAAAGAAGCAAATGAAACGAGCTATTGGTTGTTGTTATTGAAAGAAGGCGCTTATTTAAGTGAATCAGAATACTATGCACTTGAAAAGGACTGTATGGAACTCGTAAAACTATTGGCAAGTATTGTAAAAACCACAAAAGCAAATTTGAAAAGATGAAACGGCACTTTCCATTATCCATTTTCAATTTTCAATTCCTTGCATTCGTTAAAAAGGAGTTCTATCATATCTGGCGCGACAAACGCACGATGTTCATTTTATTGGGGATGCCGGTTGTACAGATCGTAATATTCGGTTTTGCACTCACCAATGAAGTGAAAAATTCGAAGTTTGCGGTATTGGATGAGGCAAAAGATGATGCCTCCCAATCATTGATCGCCCAACTGGATGCCAGCCGCTATTTCGACCTTGAAAAAAATCTGACTTCATACCAGCAGATCGAAGAAGAATTCAAAAAAGGGAAAATAAAACTGGCGGTAGTCATTCCCGCACATTTCAGTGATGACCTGAAACACCTCAATAAAGCGTCGGTACAACTGATCGCAGACGCTTCTGATCCGAATGTGGCCAATACCCTTACGGGCTATGCCACATCGGTGATCATGGATTATCAGGTTCGTATCACCCAGGAACGTAAAATGCCCTATACCATAAATACAGAGCTGCGTATGTTATATAATCCGCAGTTAAAGGGGGCATTCAATTTTGTACCGGGGGTGATGGCGATGGTGCTGCTGCTGGTTTGCACGATGATGACCGCCATCACGATAGTGAAAGAAAAGGAGATGGGTACCATGGAGATCATGCTGGTGTCCCCGATGCGCCCGCAATTGGTGGTGCTGGCCAAGGCCGTACCATACCTTTTGCTCTCTGTGATCAATATCGCGACGATTTTATTGCTGAGCGTTTTCGTACTCGAAGTTCCGATCAATGGAAGTATCCTGCTGCTGGTAGCGGAAAGTATATTGTTTACACTGGTATCGCTTTCACTGGGGTTGTTGATTTCAGCCGGTGCGCAATCACAGCAGACCGCCATGTTCATATCACTGGTGGCTTTGTTTCTTCCAACTATTATGCTTAGCGGGTTTATGTTTCCCATTGAGAATATGCCCTTGCCATTGCGGATAGTCTCGAATATTGTGCCGGCCAAATGGTATTATTCGATTGTAAAATCGGTAATGATCAAAGGAGTGGGCTTGCAGGCAGTATGGAAAGAAACAGCAATACTCGCAGGGATGATGATTTTCTTTCTTACCATGGCGATTAAGAAATTCAAGATAAGGCTGGCTTAGATCTTTTAGAATGAAGACCCGATAGCTATCGGGCTAGAATTAAGAATGTTGAATGAGTAACATATGCGCACGTTAAAATTTTTATTGCAGAAAGAGTTCCGGCAGATATTCCGGGATCCCTCTATTCTCCGCATCATACTCGTGATGCCGGTGATACAATTGCTCATTCTGCCCTGGGCGGCTGATTATGAGATGAAGAATATCAAACTGGCGGTGGTGGATCAGGATCATTCCGAATATTCCCGTCAACTGATTAATAAGATCACCTCCTCTGGTTACTTTACATTGACCAGCTATTCGGGTTCCTGGGAGCAGTCGTTAGAGCAGGTGGAAAGGGATAAAGCAGATCTGATTTTGCAGATTCCGCTTCATTTTGAACAGCAACTGGTAAAAGAAGATGAAGCCGCTTTATTTATGGCTATCAATGCCATCAATGGAGTGAAAGCCGGATTGGGCGGCGCATACCTGCAGCGCATCATAGGTGAGTACAACCGGGAGGTTCGGATGAAATGGATACAGTTTCCCCGGTTTAATCCCGATACACAGATCGAGGTCACTTCCTCCAACTGGTTTAACCCCCTGATGAATTATAAATATTTCATGGTGCCAGGTATATTGGTGATACTGCTGACCATGGTAGGCACCAATCTTTCCGCTATCAATATTGTAAGGGAGAAAGAGATTGGTACCATAGAACAGATCAATGTAACGCCCATAAAAAAATATCATTTCGTATTGGGCAAGCTCATCCCATTCTGGATACTCGGGTTGGTGGTGCTCACCATCGGTCTTACAATTTCCCGTTTATTCTATGGGATCATACCCGCAGGCAGTTTTATCACGATCTATATTTTTGCCGCCGTTTACCTTCTTGCCGTATTGGGACTCGGGTTGCTGATTTCCACCCATTCGGCCAACCAGCAGCAGGCCATGTTGTTGTCTTTTTTTCTGATGATGATTTTCATTCTGCTGGGAGGATTGTATACATCTATTGACAGTATGCCGGAATGGGCCAAATGGATCACCCGTTTCAACCCGGTATCTTATTTTATTGAAGTGATGCGGATGGTGATCTTAAAAGGCAGTACACTGGTCGATATCAAAATGCACCTGCTGATCATGTGCGGCTTTGCGGTGGGATTAAATGGCTGGGCGGTGTGGAGTTATAGGAAGCGGAGTTAGGCCTGCCGATTACGCGTATGAAAAAAGGAACCACCAGTTACATTAAAAATGTCCTGCCAGTAGTAATTGGCAGGACATTTATTATGGGGTAAATAATTCTGTATCGAACGAATCTGGTCAATGTACAGGTAACCGACTCTTCAGGCTGATCACTTTCTTCCCTCCGACGCATCTTCACATTTCTCCACCTCCTTGCCGATCTCATCCATAAAGGCTTTGTTGTCTTTGTACTTTTCTTCCATATCTTTTTCAAATTTATCACGGGCTTTTTCGGCTGCTTCTTTTTCAGGCCCTTCGGCCGCCTTATAGGCTTTGCCATTCAGGTCACACCATTCTTGGGCGATAGAGGAGGCAGATTGTTTTTTGCCGCCACAGGAAATTAGGGCAAGGCCCAAAAAAAGAGCCATCACCGGTAGAAGTAAACGTTTCATGGTTGTTGGTTTTGATAAGTAATAACTGAATATACGATTTTCCGGGTATTCGTCAAAGGAGGGTGCCGGTAGCTAAATTTCCCAAAAACGGGTAGCGGAATTGTAATAAAGATTTTTTATATTCGGATAACCAAAAAAACGACTTGCTATGCTAAAAATCGGACATTTAAAATCAGGTGACATTATCAGTATCAACGATGAAGGAGTAACCCGGGAGGGAACGGTGGTCAGTGTGAGCCAGGAAGAAAACCAGGCCCTGATCAATAATGGGGTGCAGGAATTCTGGTTCAGCCCTGAAGAAATGAGCCCTATCCTCCTGGATGAACCACAATTGCTCCGACTCGGATTTTCCCGGGAAGATCAGGAAGGTGGTGTGAAATATAAACGGGATTCATTCCGGCTGGTGACACCCACCAAAGGCGATTTTTCGAACGTAGAAATGTGGTGGAGGGAGGATCGTCGCCATTTTAACTTCCCCATACATGTACATGAGCTCCAGAATCTGTACCTGGATATGACAAAAGTGCATCTGGACAGGCCTTAAAATCAATGAGTTAAGAAAATATCGGATATTTTTTTAAGGATTTTCCCCCAAACCCCGAAAATCAGGCGGGGTTTTTTCTTTTTTCGGTGTGATACTCTTACCTTTGCGTTCCCAAAAAATCTATGTCGAAGCAACCCCTTATTAAACAGGATGGTACCATTATCGAGGCCCTGTCCAATGCAATGTTCAGGGTAAAACTTGAAAATGGTCATGAAATTCTGGCCACCATCTCGGGAAAAATGCGAATGCACTACATCCGCATCCTCCCTGGTGATAAAGTAGGTGTGGAGCTCTCGCCATATGATTTGACAAGGGGAAGAATCAATTTCAGGTATAAGTAGAATCAAGGCATGCCTTGAGCCTACAAGATCAAACAGGTAAGACCTGGTTTAAAAAACAAAAAAATGAAAGTAAGAGCATCCATTAAAAAACGCAGCGCTGATTGCAAGATCGTTCGCCGTAAAGGAAAGCTGTATGTGATCAACAAAAAGAACCCCCGCTTCAAGCAGCGCCAGGGTTAATCAATTTGAAATCAAAATTCAAAAATCTAAAATTAAGATATGGCTCGTATTGCCGGTGTTGACTTACCAAAAAATAAAAGAGGAGAAATCGGTCTTACCTATATATATGGTATCGGACCTTCTACTGCTAAGTACATTCTTGACAAACACAATATTGATCGTGACAAGAAAGTTCATCAGTGGAACGATGACGAACTGACTGCAATCCGTAACACCATTACGGAAGAAATGAAAGTGGAAGGCCAGCTTCGTTCAGAAGTACAGATGAGTATCAAGCGTCTGCTGGATATCGCCTGCTACCGTGGTCTCCGTCACCGTAAAGGACTGCCGGTTCGTGGTCAGCGTACCAAAACAAACAGCCGCACAAGAAAAGGTAAGCGTAAGACAGTTGCCGGTAAGAAAAAAGCCGCTAAGAAGTAAGTAATACAATTGGCAGTCTGCATCTTGCAGTACTGCCAGTTGCTTTATGATATGCACCATTTCATCACTGAACTGATTCCGGATCTCAAGGTGCAGAAGCAGGGTTGGTTCAGGTTTTACGGATACATTCCGGAAAATAATTTTAAACAAGAACAGATTACCTCGGTACAAACATTATGGCAAAAGCACAACAGCAACAGGCAGTAAGCGCAAAAGCCGCTGCCCGTAAAAGAGTGGTAAAAGTAGATTCATACGGAGATGCACATATCTCTGCCACTTTCAACAACATTATCATCAGCCTTACCAACAAAACTGGTCAGATCATTTCCTGGAGCAGTGCCGGTAAAATGGGATTCAAGGGTTCTAAAAAGAACACTCCTTATGCCGCACAAATGGCTGCCAGCGATGCTGCTAAAACTGCACTCGATGCTGGTCTGAAAAGAGTAGATGTATACGTGAAAGGACCCGGAGCAGGCCGCGAAAGTGCAATCCGTTCCCTTTCTCAGAGCGGTATTGAAGTCGTGATGATCAAGGACGTAACACCCATGCCCCACAACGGCTGCCGTCCTCCCAAGAAAAGAAGAGTTTAATAATGTACGATTTTAGGTGTACGATGTACGCTATCCCGGATAACATACATCGTACATCTTAAATCGCACATCATACATCATACATCGTACAACGTACATCGTACATCGCACAACGTACATCGTATGTAAGACATAATAAGCCAAAAGCTTTCATTTTTTTAAAGGGTGCCTGATTGATTTTTTAACGCTTTTACTGATCAGCGCACCGGTACAAAAAAGCGTAAAATGAATAAAAACTATGGCAAGGTACACTGGTCCAAAGACCAAGATCTCCCGTATTTTCGGTGAGCCCATTTTAGGTAATGGCAAATGGTTGGGTAAAACAAGTAACCCTCCCGGTATGCACGGTGAAAAACGCAAGCGTAAAACGCTTGGTGAATACGCCCTGCAGCTTCGTGAAAAACAAAAAGCGAAGTACACTTACGGTATTTTAGAAAAACAATTCCGCAAAACATTTGAAGAAGCAGCCCGCCGCAGAGGTGTAACAGGTGAAAACCTGATTAAACTCTGTGAAGCACGCCTGGATAACACCGTGTTTCGTATGGGTATCGCTCCCAGCCGTCCTGCTGCCCGCCAGCTCGTAAGCCACAAACATATTGAGGTGAACGGAGAAGTGGTGAATATCCCTTCTTTCCAACTCAAAGCCGGCGATGTAATCACTATCAAAGAAGGTAGTAAAGAAAGAACTTCCATTACCACTCACGTTCGTGCCAAGAACCCTAAATTCAGTTGGCTCGATTGGAATGAAACGGAAATGAAAGGTACGTTCATCACGTATCCCGAAAGGGAAAGTGTTCCTGAGAATATCAAGGAGCAACTGATCGTGGAATTGTACTCAAAATAATCTGAGTGAATGGTGAATGGTCAATTGTCAATGGTAATCTCTGGCGACTTTACATTCACTGATTAACTCGATTTGGATGGGCTGTTGCGAAATCAAAATTCTAAAATCGTAAATCTAAAATTCAAATATGGCCATTTTAAATTTCCAGAAACCCGATAAAATCATTCTGCAAAAAGCAACTGATTTTGAAGCTCAGTTTGAGTTTCGTCCTTTGGAACCCGGTTACGGCGTAACCATCGGTAATGCACTCCGCCGTGTATTGCTGAACTCACTGGAAGGCTATGCAATCATTGGTGTGAAAATCGAAGGGGTGGATCATGAGTTCGCCACGATGAAAGGCATCAGTGAAGATGTGGTAGAAATTTTCCTGAACCTCAAACAGGTTCGGTTCAAAAAGATAGCGGATCACGAAGTAAGCAATGAGAAAATCATTCTTTCAATCCGCAACAGGACAGAATTCACAGCCGGTATGATCGGAGAAGGTACCCATACCTTCCAGATCATGAACCCCGATCTGCTGATCTGCACCCTGGATTCGTCTGCCCGTATGGATATCGAACTGACCATCGGCAAAGGCCGCGGTTACGTTCCCGCAGAAGACAACAAGCCAAAAGATGCACCTCTGGGCTATATTCCCATTGATGCCATCTATACCCCGATCAAGAATGTGAAATACACGATCGAGAACACCCGTGTGGAACAGCGTACTGACTTCGAAAAGCTGATCATGGAAGTGTCTACCGATGGTACCATTCACCCGGAAGAAGCCGTTAAACAAGCTTCCCGTATTCTGATCCAGCACCTGATGATCATCACCGACGAGAATATCACTTTCGATAATAAAGAAGAAAAGAAAGAAGATATGGTGGACGAACAGACTTTACAATTGCGTAAAGTACTGAAGACCCCGCTCGAAGATCTCGATCTGTCTGTACGTGCTTTCAACTGTCTGAAAGCTGCCAAGATCAACTCACTGAGTGAACTGGTACAGTACGAACAGGAAGACCTGATGAAATTCCGCAACTTCGGTCAGAAATCACTGGCTGAAATTGAGCAGGTGCTTACAGAAAGGGGCCTCCATTTTGGTATGGACCTCATCAAGCTGGGAATCGACCCCAGCGAATTCTGATCTGGTGAATTGCAGAAGAACTGATTCGTAAATAGAACAGCATCTTTAGAACATTCAGCATTATCAACAGCTCTTTTTAGATAAGTAGGCTATAATTCCTGACACGGTATAGCCGAATTTTTATAACCAAAATTTGAAAATGTACAGTGTGGTACAGATGAGCTCCGGCCCATTACCACATTCCCACATTTCCATATTTTTAAATTAAACAGTCATGCGTCACGGAGACAAAGTAAAAAATCTTGGTAGAAAGAAAGCACACAGAGATGCTTTATTAAGCAACCTGGCCTGCCAGCTCATCGCTCACAAACGTATCGTAACCACTACCGCAAAAGCAAAAGCACTGCGTGTATATGTGGAACCCCTGATCACAAAAGGTAAAGATAACACCACGCACCAGCGCAGGGTGGTATTCAGCTATCTCCAGGATAAAGAGGCCGTAAAGGAACTCTTCGGTGCCGTAGCAGAGAAAGTAGCCGGTCGTCCCGGTGGATATACCCGAATCATCAAGCTTGCCGCCCGTCTCGGGGACAATGCTGAGATTGCCATGATCGAACTTGTTGACTTCAACGAGATCTATGGTAAAGGTACTGGCGAAGCTAAAACAGCCGCTAAAAGAACACGCCGTTCTGCTGGTGCTAAAAAAGCCGCTAAAGCTAGTGATACCGCTGCTGATGCTTCTGCAGAAGAAAAAACAGCCGAATAATTATTATTCAAATAGTTTACAAAGACCCTGCCTCCCGCAGGGTCTTTTTTTTGCATATAACTTCAACATCCGGGGATATTTGCCAAACACAATTTTTGCCTGCCGGCAAACTTCATTTGCCCGAAATGAAGTATTTTCACCAACGCTGCTTGCTGTATTTTCTGTTAACATTCAAAACCATTCCCATGGATCATTCCTCCAACAGGGCTTTGCAGCAATTCCGCAATGAAGTGGGGCTCCGCTTTCAGTTGTACAACAGCCTGTTTACTTCCCTTCCCTTTCATCGTATTGAGAAAACAGGTATCCTGCTTTCGCTCTTATCCAATAATTGTGAAGAAGGGTATAAGAAGAAACAAAGCCCTGTCGAAATTATCGAGGATTTTTTTAACCGGCACACCACTTATTCCAAAACCGAAGAGCAAAACGATCTATTGTTCCGGTTCGTGCAATATATCGAACGACAGGTGGTATTGTTCGATGCGCTCGAAGATGCCGCATTCAAAAATGTAAATGATCTCAATGGCCCGGGTACACTTAAACACCTCGAATCGGAGATTATCCAAAGTAATAAAGAAGAAGAACTGGCCACCAAACTCAAAGATTTCGGGATCCGGCTCGTGTTGACAGCACACCCCACCCAATTTTATCCCGGCTCAGTATTGGGCATCATCAATGATATGGCCAAAGCCCTGGTGGACAATAACACCAACCTGATTAATACCTACCTGCAGCAATTGGGTAAAACGCCTTTCTTCAAAAAGAAAAAACCAACACCCTACGATGAAGCCATCAGCCTCGTATGGTATATGGAAAATGTATTTTACGGCGCAGCAGGAAGAATCATTTCCACGCTCAAGAACCAGTTTCCCGATACGGTTTGTAAGGATAATCCTGTCATCCGGATGGGCTTCTGGCCGGGCGGAGATCGCGATGGCAATCCCTTTGTGACCTGTGACGTGACGCTCAAAGTAGCCGATGCATTACGTGGCAGTATCATTAAATGCTATTATCTCGATGTACGTAAACTCCGTCGCCGGCTTACATTCGAGGGAGTAGATGTATTGTTGCAGGAACTCGAAGCCAAACTGTACAACAATATTTTTATTCCGGGCTATAAGACTTCGCTTACTAAAGAAGAGATACTGCAAACCCTGGAAGCCATCAAACAAATACTCATTCACCAGCACAACAGGTTGTTTCTGCATATGGTCAGCAACCTCATGAATAAGATCGAATTGTTCGGCCTTCACTTTGCTTCACTCGACATTCGGCAGGAAAGTAAAGTGCATACACAACTGATCGACAAGATCGCAGTAACAGCACCCGATATTCTTCCCGGTTATGCCACAGCAACTGAAGCGGAAAAGATAGATATGCTTTGCAACATCAATGGAAAGGCAAACACTGTACAGTTGGAAGACCCTGTGCATCTCGATACCCTTGAAACCATCGCCGCTATCCGCACCATTCAAACTTATAACGGGTCGGAAGGATGTAATCGTTATATCATCAGTCAATGCAACAGCGCCCTCAATGCAATGGAAGTATATGGACTGCTGCTGCTCGGAGGTTGGTCTCCTGAGGATATGAATATGGATATCGTGCCGCTGTTTGAAACGATCGAAGACCTGCAACATGCCGGCCCGATCATGCAAACACTGTATGCACATCCTGTATACAAATCACATCTCCGCCGTCGGGGCAACCGGCAAACGATCATGCTTGGCTTCTCCGATGGTACCAAAGATGGCGGTTACCTGATGGCCAACTGGAGCATTTACAAAGCCAAGGAAGAACTAACCGCCGTATCGCGGCAACACGGGATCGATGTGGTGTTCTTCGACGGCAGGGGTGGTCCCCCTTCCCGGGGTGGTGGCAAAACACATAAATTTTATGCATCCATGGGGCATAATATTTCCAATAAAGAAATACAACTAACCATACAGGGGCAGACCGTCAGCTCCAACTTCGGTACCATGGATGCGGCACAATTCAATATCGAACAGTTGCTGCATGCCGGTATCTCAAACGATCTCTTTACGAACCGCGATATCACACTCAGCGAAAAGGAAGAAGAGTTGTTGGGCGAACTGGCAGGTATCAGTCTCATCCATTATAACAAACTGAAGAACCATCCTTATCTCGCCGATTATCTGTTGCAGGTAAGTCCGCTCCGGTTTTATAGTGAAACGAATATCGGTAGCCGGCCTGCAAAAAGGGGAGCGGCTTCCGGCCTTTCGCTGAAGGATCTTCGGGCCATACCTTTTGCCGGTTCCTGGAGCCAGCTCAAGCAAAATGTAACAGGATATTACGGAGTGGGTGCCGCTCTTCAGCAAATGGAAAAAGACGGAAAATTGCTGCAATTACAAAAACTGTATCACCAATCTTTATTCTTCCGTACCCTGCTCGATAATTGTGAAATGGCGATGATGAAATCGTTTTTCCCACTCACCGCATTTTTATCCGATCATAAACATTTCGGAGAGCTTTGGCGAATGATCCATGATGAATACGAACTCACGAAGCAGTATTTATTTAAGATAACCGGGCAAACGATGCTCATGGCCGATTACCCGGTGGAGCAATTATCTATTCAGATGCGCGAACGGATCGTATTGCCGCTGGTAACGATCCAACAATACGCGCTCACCCGAATCCGCGAACTGGATGAACAATTGGTACAGGCTCCGGTGAAGGAGACGTATGAGAAACTGGCCATGCGTTGCTCGTTCGGCATCATCAATGCAGGAAGGAATTCTGCCTGATAAAATCAATCCGGAGTAACTGATGAATCTGTTATTTTTGCACCACAATCTACCGGTATGTCAAAAGTAAAAATTGGCCTGGTGCAAATGAGTTGCACCGGCAAAAAGGATGCAAACCTGACCAAAGCAATCGATAAGGTTCGTGCTGCCGCAGCAGGTGGGGCACAGATTATTTGCCTGCAGGAGCTATTCACCTCCCTCTATTTCTGTGATGTGGAAGATTACGAGAATTTCAAACTGGCGGAACCCATACCTGGTCCGTCTACGGAAGCATTACAAAAAGTAGCCGGTGAATTGGGCGTGGTGATCATCGCATCCTTGTTTGAAAAAAGGGCCCAGGGCCTCTATCACAATACCACGGCTGTGATTGACGCCGATGGAAGCTACATGGGTAAATACCGGAAGATGCATATACCGGATGACCCTGCATACTTTGAGAAATTCTATTTTACACCGGGCGATCTCGGCTATAAAGTATGGAAAACAAAATTCGCCACGATCGGCGTGCTGATCTGCTGGGATCAATGGTATCCCGAAGCTGCCCGCATTACGGCGCTCATGGGAGCGGAGATACTGTTCTATCCCACAGCTATCGGTTGGGCCACTTCGCAGGATGAAGCGACCAATACAGAGCAATATGGTGCCTGGCAAACTATTCAGCGGAGCCATGCTGTAGCCAACGGAGTGCATGTCGTAAGCGTGAACCGGGTTGGACTCGAGCAAAACGGCGCTATGAAATTCTGGGGCGGTTCCTTTATCTCAAATCCCTTTGGTACTATTTTGTATAAAGCGTCACACGACGATGAAGAAATAAAAGTGATGGAGCTGGACCTCGCGAAAACGGATCAGTACCGCACACACTGGCCCTTTATGCGCGACCGAAGAATTGATTCATACCAGCCGATTACGAAGCGGTTTATTGATGAGTAGGGGAAGACGGGAAGTCGGGAAGTCCGAAAGTCGGGAAGTCGGGAAGACCGAAAGTTGGGAAGACGGAAAGTCCGTTAGATGTTTTAGTGATCAAGATTAGTAGCAGTAGTATAGCTTGTATTTTAATCCGTAACAATAGATGGCGTTTAAGTTTGAGAAGCTGCTTGTTTGGCAGAAAGCAGTTGATTTGGCTGATGAAGTGAATCAAGTTGTGAAGAAATTTCCAAGAGAAGAATTATTTGTGCTGACTTCACAAATGCGCCGGGCCGCAGATTCAGTGTCATTGAATATTGCTGAAGGCTCAACAGGGCAGTCAAATCAGGAATTCAGCCGATTTCTAGGTTATGCGCTCAGATCGAATGTGGAGGTAGTCGCATGTATACATCTTGCTCAAAGGAGGGGATATATTCCAAAAGAGCAATTCGACAAGATTTATAAAATGTGTGAAGAGCTGTTAGTGATGATAAACGCTTTACGTAAGAAACTAATTTAACACGCAAAAAAGTACTGATTGATTTGTCTGTCTATCCGAATAATGTTAGCATTGATAATTTCGAAATGCTAACTACGACGTAGGGGGGGCTAATTGATAAAAAATAAGTAAAGCGCGAAGAAAAAAACTTCTTTCTATACGCAACTGATAACATAAATAGACTAAACATTGAACACGCAAAAACTTTCCGTCTTCCGGTCTCCCGGACTTCCGGACTTCTCCGGAGGAAAAACTCCCAAAGAACTCGGCTACTACTTCCCCGCCGAATTCGCCCCCCATATCGCCACCTGGCTCAGTTGGCCGCATAAGGAAGCCTCCTGGCCCGGGAAGATTCATACCATTTTTCCTTCGTATGCAAAATTTGTAAAAGAGCTGACCAAAGGTGAGTTGGTGCGTATCAATGTGGCGGATGAAACCATGAAGCAATTCGCTATTACGCAATTACTGGATCAAAAAGTGGACCTGTCGCGTGTTGAATTTTTCTTTCACCCCACCAATGATGCATGGTGCCGTGATCATGGTCCTGCATTCCTGATCAACCCGGCAGCGGAGCAGAAAAAAGTGATCGTGGATTGGGGCTATAATGCCTGGGGAAATAAATACCCTCCTTTTGATCTGGATGACGATATACCCACTCATATCGGAAAGCATTTCAATATACCTGTATTTTATCCCGGTATCGTAATGGAAGGCGGCTCCGTGGAATTCAATGGAGCAGGAACCGTGATGACATCAACGGCCTGTTTGCTGAATGAGAACCGCAACCCGCATCTTAATCAGCAACAGATCGAAGCCTATCTCTGCAATTATTATGGCATGGAGCAGGTGCTCTGGGTGGATGAAGGAATTGTGGGCGATGATACAGATGGACATATCGACGATACGGTTCGCTTCGTAAATGAAGACACCGTGATCACCGTGATCGAAGAGAATAAACAAGATGAAAATTATTCATTGCTGCAGCATAATCTCTCACAACTCAAATCCATGCGCCTGCTCAATGGTAAGCAACTGAACATTGTGGAATTGCCGATGCCCGAAGAGTTGGTATATGAAGACCAGCGCCTGCCCTGTTCCTATGCTAATTTTTATATCGCCAATAAATCGGTTATCGTACCCACTTTCCGTTCAGACCGCGACGATAAAGCCCTTCAGATCATTCAGCAATGCTTCCCCGACCGGGAAGTGGTTGGTATCGACTCCACCGATATCATCTGGGGATTGGGAAGTTTTCATTGCCTGAGCCAGCAAGAACCTTTATAGTGAACCTGCCTGCCGGCAGGCAGGTGGTGAATAGTGAATGGTGAATAGTGACCCGATAGCTATCGGGTAGTGAATAGAGAATCCATTATTGTCCGGGGAAAGTTTTTGCAAAGCCCTGAAACATTGCCCCAGAGCGGGTTCTAGCCCCTCTCCTTTGGGGAGGGGTTGGGGAGGGGTCTGAATTGATTTTCAAACTAATAAATAGTTTTACCGGACAACAATAACTTGCAACTGCCAACTGTAAACTGCCCATTGACCATTCACAATTCACTATTCACAAAAAAAAGCCCCCCGTAGAAACGGAGGGCGGTTAACGATTGCTTGCCAATGTAAAACAGTTGCGCTATGCAGTTTATATTACGCTGGCCTCAGCCTATTTATCATTTTTACTTTACATTAAAACGAATACACAGCCGCGATCAGGAAACTGGCGGCTGATTTGGTAAAATTGCCTGCCTTATTGGTGAACAATACATTTTTATTCGCCTGATCGATACGAAACTCCGGAATGAAAATGAAACCACCGGTTTTGAAATTGGCCGACAGGGTGGTGGCAAAAATGGAACCTCCTTCAGTTGAACCACTGTATACTTTGAATTGGTTTTTATCACTGAATAATTCAGTGCGAAGCGTAAGACCGAACCAGGAGCGGGGATCATAATTCAGATACAATGCAGAACCCCACCAGGATTTGCTTTCTACATTCTTACTGCCATCCCAAAGTTGTGTGGAGTTGATTGTACCATTGAAGGCGATATTGAATTTATCACTGAATTTGGCGGTTACCACAGCATCGAACTGATTGGTGATAGAAGTATCGGGATTTTTTCCTTCCACATAGTTGAGATAGAATTTCACCTTTTCTGATGGCGCAAAACTGTACTGGGCGATCAGGAATTTTTTGTTGATCTGATCCGATGGCGGAATACGAAAATCCGTGGCATTGGATACGCCGAGCATAAACCCATGTTTGCCTTTGGTAATTTCAGCCTTGATACCAGTGTGGGAAAAGGGGCCGTTGGTAAACATATAACTCATGCTGTAATTGCGGTTGAGCTGGGGATCCAGCAGTTCATAACCCACATGCGTGGCCCAGGTACCCATGGTGAATTTGATCCAGTCGGTGGCTGCATAGCTAACATATAATTGTTTAATTGCCTGTGTAATGCCTTCATCGGTATAGGCAAAATCACGGGCACGGGGACCAAAGCCCAGATCGGCCACGGCACTTACTTTAGCGCCTTTGTGTTCCAGTTTCAGGCTCGCCATACCCAGAGCAAAGGAATTATGTGTTTGGGTAAAGCTGGTAAAACTGTTGCCATTCGTATTGGCAAAATCATATTTGTAATACCCGTCCGCAGAACCGGTAATTGTAAGCAGGGGCTCTTTTTTCTCCTCTGCCGGAGCTGCCATGGCAGAATCAGCAGGAGGAATGGCTACAGAAGCTGTCTGAGAACGAACTCGATTTAATACCTGAACCGTTTTTTCAGATGGCAGCAATCATTAGCAGATACCGGATATAACCGGAGTATTTTGTAAGGCAGGTACCACCCGAATCAGAACAGTACCTGCCGTTATTGATGCGTTTCAAAAATGAACTACAGGAGCGGATCAATGCTCAGCCGCTTTTTCCACGATCACTCCGTTCTGATGAACGAGTAAAGTACCCTGCAGGTATTTTTCATCATGCTGTGAAGCATCCAAACCTTCTTCCTCTTCACTTTCACTTACGCGCATGGGAATAACAAAATTGATGAACTTGAATATACCGTAGGAAACAGAGAAACTGTACGCTACTACGATGGCCATGGCCTTCAATTGCGTAAAGAAGAACTGGGGATTGCCATAGAAAAGACCATTGGGACCATCCTTGATACCATGTACTGCCGTGCTCGCAAATACACCGGTGAGCAACATACCAACCATACCACCCAAACCATGACAGGGGAACACATCCAGTGTATCATCCAGTGTGGATTTTTGTTTGATGCTAACAGCTATATTCGATACGATAGCACCAACCAGACCAATGATGATACTTTGAGGTATGCCTACATAACCTGCAGCAGGTGTAATGGCCACTAATCCAACAACCGCACCGATACAGAAACCTAATACAGAGGGCTTCTTGCCTTTTATTACATCGAAGAACATCCAGGCCAGACCAGCAGCTGAAGCAGCGGTGGTGGTGGTGCCAAATGCATTGACTGCAAGGGGAGTGGCACCTACTGCAGAGCCAGCATTGAAACCAAACCATCCGAACCAGAGCAAACCGGTTCCGATCAGTACATACGGTACGTTTGCCGGTGGTATCTCTCTTTTTTCAAGATGTGATTTTCTTCTCTTAAGAACCATAGCTCCGGCCAGGGCGGCACAACCGGCAGTAATATGCACTACAGTACCACCGGCAAAATCCCAGGCACCCATTTTAGCCAGGAACCCTTCCGGATGCCAGCTCCAGTGTGCAACCGGTGCATATACCAGTAATGAAAATAAAACAATGAACAGCACATACGAAGTAAAACGAATACGCTCTGCTACTGCACCCACCACGAGGCCGGGTGTAATGATGGCGAACATCAATTGAAAGAGGGAGAAAAGGGAAAGTGGAATCGTATTGGCTGCTGGCCAGGCCGCTCCGGATTTCACTCCATCGTAAAAGGCATACGTAGTGGGGTTTCCGATCACCCCATTTACTGATTCACCAAAAGCAAGACTGAACCCGCATACCACCCAGAGTACGCCAACTACTCCGGCAGCCACCACACTTTTGATCATGGTGGAGATCACATTCTTGCGGTTTACCATTCCTCCGTAGAAGAAGGCAAGACCCGGTGTCATTAAGAATACCAGCGCAGTGGAAACTAACACCCAGGCAATGTCTGAAGAACTGTACTGAGGATCGGCAGCTCCGGGAACATAATCAGCCGCTGGTTTTACGAACATGGCAATGATGGCAACCGCAACTAACAGGACGAATGGCAAGATCTGCTTTGCTTTTCTTTTACTCATAGCTTGGTGTTTTACATTAACATTAATAAATAAATAAATATTAATTATTTCATCCAAACTTACAAAAAATGACCCTTAACGCTTGTTAGTTTTCATAAATATGTCAATAACTTTCGAAAAAAGTTAATAAAAGGGCATAAAAAACCCTAAAATATTATATTGTAAAAATAAATATATAATATTTTAGGGCAATTCTATTTTTAGCAAAACTGTACCAGAATGCTGCTGTCCTTTGAATCCAGGATGCCAGACTGACTATTATTCAGCATTTCATCCACCTTACGGGCACATTCTCTTCCTTCGCTGATGGCCCATACTACCAGGCTCTGTCCCCGGCGCATATCACCTGCCGTAAATACTTTTGAAATATTGGTCCGGTAATTTTTTTCAGAAGCCCTTACATTACCCCGCTCGTCCAATTCCACATCCAGCTCTTTGATCAGCCCCGCCTGTTGCGGATGTACAAATCCCATAGCGAGTAAAGCCAGTTCGCAGGGAATGACCTTTTCTGAACCCGGTACTTCGATAAACGTGGCAGGCCTTCCATCCACGATCTTCCATTCCAGGTCTACGATCTTCAATGCTTTTAGCTGCCCATTTTCATCGCCAATAAATTCTTTGGTGGCCACCGCCCATTGGCGGTCCGCACCCTCTTCATGCGATGTGGTCGTCTTTAATAACATAGGATAAGATGGCCAGGGCATGTATTCATTTCTGGAAGCAGGCGGTTGCGGCAATAATTCAAACTGCGTTACCGATACAGCTCCATGCCGGTTAGACGTGCCAACACAATCACTACCGGTATCTCCACCTCCGATCACCACTACATTTTTTCGGGTGGCCAATACTTCTTCCCATAAGAGATTGGATCCGGATTGACCTTCTTCCTGCGTATGGTTTATAGTGCTTTTACCTGCTACTCGGCGATTGTTTTGTTTCAGAAAATCCATGGCAAAATAGACCCCTTTCAATTCGCGGCCAGGTATAGTTAAATCTCTCGGTATGGTACTGCCACCTGCCAGTACGATGGCATTGTATTCACGCAACAGGTCGTTGACAGGAATGTTCACACCCACATTCGCATTGCACCTGAACTGCACGCCTTCTTCTTCCATCAGTTTGATTCTTCTGTCCACCACATTTTTCTCCAACTTGAAATCGGGTATGCCATACCGTAAGAGACCACCGGGTGCATCATCGCGTTCAAACACCGTAACCCAATGTCCGGCATAATTCAATTGCGCTGCGGCCGCCAGACCCGCAGGTCCCGAACCGATCACAGCCACTTTCTTGCCCGAACGCAGATTGGGTTTTCGTGGCTTTACCATTCCTTTTTCAAAAGCGGTTTCAATGATATGTTTCTCTATCTCTTCAATGGTAATGGCCGGTTGATTAATCCCCAGCACACAGGCGGTTTCGCAGGGAGCAGGACAGATACGGCCCGTGAATTCAGGAAAATTATTGGTGGAACTCAATATATCATACGCTTCCTGCCAATCTTGTTTATAAACCGCATCATTAAATTCCGGAATCACATTTCCGAGCGGACAACCATGATGACAAAACGGTACCCCGCAATTCATACAACGGGATGCCTGCTGATTGAGTTTTTCCGTGGCATACCGTTCTGTAAATTCGTTATAGTGCTTCAAACGATCCTCTACCGGTTGTTTGCCCGGCAATTCTCTGGTATATTCTTTAAATCCTGTAGGCTTTCCCATGTTTAGTCAATTGTGAATGGTCAATAGTCAATGGTGAACCTGCCTGCCGGCAGGCAGGTGGTCAATAGTCAATGGCGAATCAATGCCGTTTACTTAAGAAATAAAGATAAATAAAGTTCTTTGACAATTTTTGTAATTCAAGATCGGGTTATTTTTGCACCAGGATTATAGGGGCTTTGTTATCACAGGAAAAGCCTCTTTATCAGGATTTCGGGAA
>JAPLEH010000008.1 GCA_026391455.1 Bacteroidota bacterium | reverse complement strand
AAACTATGTTTGGGCATAGAATGAGAGTTTTTGTGTGGTAACTCAAACTTATCATTCTTTTGGGAGGTTCGCCTCCCATTTTTTTACCCTTTAATGGATTTTCCCCGGACAACAGTGATCAGCACATTAGCTAATTAGCTAATTAATTAGCACATTCCCCTCAAACACTCTCTCCGCCGGGCCGCAAAGCCAAATGTTTTCATATACATTTTCATCGAGGCGGTCGAATTCTACGGAGAGGTTGCCACCGATGGTTTTTACTTCCACATCGTTGAAGCCATTTTCATTGTGGTAACATACCAAAGCAGCAGCCGTAACGCCGGTACCGCAGGAAAAGGTTTCATCTTCGACACCCCGTTCGAAAGTGCGGACAAATATTTTATCAGCTTCGCGGAGTTGTTCCACAAAATTCACATTGATACCTTCTTCTTCAAACTCTTTGCTGTGGCGGATTTCGTAGCCTTTTTTATACACATCCATGTCGGTCACATTCGATACGATTTTGATGTAATGGGGCGAGCCGGTATCGAGGATATAGTCGTTGTGAAAACGCCTGATGGATTTTACATCTTTCATTTTCAGGGATATGATGCCATCCATATCGATTTCGGCTTCATGCACACCATCAGCTGCGAGAAAGCGGTACAGTTCGCGGTGAATGCCCAGGTGCCAGGCAAATTTTACAATACATCTGCCACCATTGCCACACATACTTCCTTCGCGTCCGTCGGCATTATAATATTTCATTTCAAAGTCGAATCCGTTTTTTTCATTGAGCAGCATGAGTCCGTCGGCTCCGATGCCGAAGCGCCGGTCACAGAGTTTATGAATCTGTGCAGTGGTAAGGCCATTGTAAGCTCCGGTGCGGTTATCGGCGATGATGAAGTCGTTGCCGGTGCCCTGGTATTTCTGGAACGATAATTTCATTGGTTTTGTAAACGAGGTTTAAGAGGTTTAAGAGGTTCAAGAGGTTTCATAGGTTCAATAGGTTCCATAGGTTGAATACAGTTGCTGGTTGCTGGCTGTTCACTTGCCCCACAGGGGTAAACAGCTTGTAGCTAGTAGCTTGTAGCCGGCTGTTTGATGCTCGCCCCAAAGGGGTAAACAGCTTGCAGCTTGAAGCTAAAAGCTTGCAGCTCGCATCTGGCTGTTTCATTATCACATCAGCACATTAGCTAATTAGCTAATTGATTCTGCGAATATCCGAATAAAGGTCTGAATCAGGTTCTCAACGGCAGCCTTTCCGTCTTTTGAAAATTCTTTGCGAACCCGGTTAGCTACAATCGCATTTACGGCGAGGCAATGATGGCCGAGGAGTTTACCAAGACCATAAATGGCAGAGGTTTCCATTTCAAAATTGGTGATACGATGCTGACCAAAGCGGAAATCGGTGAGCCGGTTGATGAGGTCGGGGTTGCGAACGCCGAGGCGCAAAACCCTTCCCTGCGGGCCATAGAATCCGGGGCAAGTAACGGTGATGCCCTGGTGAAAATTGGTGACGAAATGTTTGATGAGTGAAGCGGCGCCGCTGGTGATATAGGGCTGTCCGATCTGTCCGTGTATTTGGGTATGGGTGATGAAGGATTGGAGCAGTTCTTTTTCCTGTTCGTTGTGTTCGTGCCGGTAGAAGTTGAGCAGGTTGTCTACCCCCAGGCCATGGGTGGAGGCCACGAAACTATCTACCGGAATATCCGCCTGCAGCGAACCGGAAGTGCCGATGCGGATGATATTGAGGGAACGGAGTTCTTTTTTTATTTCGCGGGTTTCGAAGTCGATATTGACAAGCGCATCGAGTTCGTTGAGTACGATATCGATATTATCGGGGCCGATGCCGGAGGAGAGTACGGTGATGCGTTTTTTGTTGACGGTGCCGGTATGCGATACAAATTCCCGGTGCTGGCGTTGTACTTCGATGGTATCAAAATACTTGCTGACTTCCTTTACGCGGTCTGGGTCGCCCACGGTAATGACGGTGGGGGCGACCTCCTCGGGGCGGAGGTCGAGGTGATAGACGGCGCCACGGGGATTGATGATCAGTTCGGACTCAGCTATACGGCTCATAAAAGTTGATTTGCGTGTGAAAAATGCAGAAAAATCCTATATTTGCCTCCCTTTCAGCGATTAAGAAGCGGGTTTGGCTAACAAATCTAAATTCTAAAATCTGAAATCGAAAATATAAATGGTCCTGTAGGGTCCTGTAGTCCGCCGCGGCGGATAGGCAGAGACTGCATAAATGCTCCTGTAGTCCGCCACGGCGGATAGACAGAGATCAAGCAAAAAGGTCCTGTGGCCGAGTGGCTAGGCAGAGCTCTGCAAAAGCTCGTACAGCGGTTCGAATCCGCTCGGGACCTCGGAAAGTCATCCAGCAATGGGTGACTTTTTTATTTGGGGGTAAGTATGGATTGACAGAGACAGCAAAGAAAGTCCTGTAGTCGGCCGCGAAAGGACGTGTCCGACGGAGGCGGATAGGCAGAGATCGCAAAATTGGTCCTGGAGTCCGCCGCGAAAGGACGTGTCCGACGGAGTCGGATAGGCAGAGCTCTTGCACCACTGGCGCACACGTCCTTTCTCTTCCGCCGCGGCGGATCGTACAGCGGTTCGAATACGCCACGGCGCACACGTCCGCTCGGGACCTCGGAAAGTCATCCAGCAATGGATGACTTTTTTTATTTGGGGGTAAGAATGGATTGACAGAGACAGCAAAGATGGTCCTGTAGTCCGCCGCGAAAGGACGTGTCCGACGGAGTCGGATAGGCAGAGCTCTTCCGCCGCGGCGGATCGTACAGCGGTTCGAATACGCCACGGCGCACACGTCCGCTCGGGACCTCGGAAAGTCATCCAGCAATGGATGACTTTTTTATTTGGGTGAATGGGGAAGAGTATGTGGCTGCCTTCGACTGCCTTCGGCTGCCTTCGGCTGCCTTCGGCTTCGCTCAGGCAGCGGGAAGTCGACGGTGGTTGAGCGTAGTCGATGGTGGTTGAGCGTAGTTGATGGTGGTTGAGCGTAGTCGATGGTGGTTGAGCGTAGTCGAAACCACCGTAAAGAATTCACAACCGCTCGACTGCAAAAAGTGCACAACAGAGTAAACCGATGTTTAGAAGTAGTTAGTTTCGTTTTTTCAACATACTCCTTCATTCAAAAAGGGGTTCCATACCTATGCATGCAGATCGTTGATTACCGATATTACAATTACCGTGAAAACACCTTACCTAAGCTTCAACAATTGCTGCTACTTTAGTTTAAAGAAAGATCAGATTCGCACTTTTACTTTATGCTACATATAAATCACCACCAGTACAATCTGTTGAATGCATATAACGCCGTACCCACAGACATAAGCAACGAAATTTTTATATACACATCCGGAATGAGTTTGTGTTCCGGTACTATCTGTTTTTCATATTGACACGTATCAAGTATTAGCTAACACTTTAAAACTTTAATCAGATGCTCACAACTTCTAAAAAGGGAATTGGATGGTTACTGGCTGTTTCCCTGCTCTTTGTTATCGTAGCAATTACGTACTGGTGGAATAACAATACAAAAGCCCCGATATGTGAAACGAAAGTGCTTGTGACCGGGCTGGTGCAAAAATCAATTACGAATGAATTCATCAGCAGAGAGGCAGAGGTAAAATCGGTGGAGAAAGTGATGTCAGGAGATAACACCAATGCCGATATTCAAAAAGAATTCACCGCTTTTAAAACAGAATGGAGTAAAGGGAAAAAGTTGGAAGAAAAACGGGCAAATGAGTTCGCAGAAAGTTTTACAAAACTCTACAGGTCACAGGCGAATAAATTTTCAGCCAAAGCAGGTAATCAGCTTATGGCAGTATTAATTATTTTATTCATTGTAGTATTATTCTTATGGCTGGCTTTTTATACTAATATTTTGCGTGATATAACCGGCAATCCTGTACCGCTGGATATTGAAACCGCCCATCAGCGAAATATGATTGATTGTGGAGTTAACAGCGGTGACAGAAATCTTACTGTTTTGCCTCCTTATTCACTCTCCCGTACGCAACTGGCCATATGGATTACGATCATTGGCTGTGTATATACGTATGCGGTGCTTTGGGACGATTTGCCATTAATTTCGATCAATAACACTGCATTGCTGCTTATGGGGATTTCCGGAGGCACTTTTGCCGCAGGTGCTATTCTTGATACATCTGAAATTGAGCAAAATATTCCCCGCCACCAGGATGTGTACAGGAAGGGAAATTTTTTTAAAGATATCCTTAGTGATAAAAATGGTATTTCTATACACCGGTTTCAGAATGTAGTATGGACGATCATTGCCATCTTTGTTTACTTCTATAAATTCTCTAATCCTGTGAAAGGGTCAGAAAAAGGGTTGCCTGATCTGGACCAGACATTACTTGCACTTACCGGCATCAGCAGTGCGACTTATCTTGTACTTAAATCCCGGGAAAATATCGGACAAAAAAAGCTGGTCAACTTAAGTATAACATTAACAATTGATCCAGCAAATGCTTTGGGGCCGTCAATACTTGCTTCTGAACAAGGATTGAGAGCGAGTATAATCAACGTAATAGATAATGCTGGAAATATTTCACACGCGAAGCCAGATCCTGCAAATTCGAAAACAACGTTTATTGCTGTGGTGGAGCCTGAAAAACTTTTCAAAGTAGAAGTTGCCTGGAGTGGAGAAGTAAGCCCTGTTCTGGCCAGCCCGCCAGCTCCGGCAACAACGGTCAGTTTGAGTGGTATGGGTGAAGGTACTGCAGGCAAAGACAGTGCTTCAATCGCGATACAACTGAAGTGACCTTACTTCAAGTGATATTGGAGAGTCATCCAGCAATGGGTGACTTTTTTTGTGGAGGGTGTCCCGATAGTTATCGGGAAGTGAATAGCTAATAGTTATTAATTACTATTGTTTTCGTAAGTAACGGAACAAGAATAAACATAATTAAGAGTTGGGTTTTTAAAAATTCTTATATATAAAAAGCCTTATTTCGTAATTTGCCAGCTTAGCTGGGTTTGTTTAATTCATCAGCAATGAGACAACCCAATTCTAAACCCTATAAAAAAAATTTTGTGAAAGGATGGATGTATATTTTGGAATGTGCAGATGGCAGTTATTATACAGGAAGTACAAACAATCTCGAATTGCGCATCATGCAACACCAGCAGGGGCTGGGGGCTAATCACACCCGTAAACGATTGCCCGTAAAACTGGTGTATAGCGAAGCGTTTGATCGATTAGACGAAGCATTTTATCGAGAGAAACAGGTGCAGGGGTGGAGCCGGAAAAAGAAAGAAGCGCTGATAAATGGCCAATTGCAGGATTTACATAAGCTGGCGGAGTGTAAGAATAATTCGCATTTTAAGAATTTTAAGGGAGAGAGGGGGTAGGTGAAATTGCGCTGTCTTCGACTTCGCTCAGACAGCGGGCAGCGAGGAGTGTTTTTGACGCTGCCTTCGGCTGCCTTCGACTTCGCTCAGGCACCACTCAGGCAGCGAGGGAAACATTTTATTAACGGAGAATGATCTCATGCGGTGGTTGAGCGCAGCCGAAACCACCGTAACGAAATCCCCTCCGGTGGTTGAGCGAAGCCGAAACCACCGATATTTTTTTTATCGGTAAAGATTTTATTTAGAATTTGTGATTCTTGCATCAGGAAGGTGTTTAGTAATAGAAGTACGGTTGTCTCCTTGTTATGTTATAAATTTATACTAGTAAATGGCAGCTGACAAACATCCCTTCATTCAACAAAACGACCTACGCCACCTATTGTTATACGGCGGGAACGAGAGCGCCGGAGCGAATAATTTTATGGGCTGGGTGCTGATGCCCAAAAACAATGCAACTTTTGAAGGAGATAAAAATGATGAAGCGGCTTATGCGGCACACCTTCAGTATGATACGATGGTGTCGCTGCATGAGTATGCACACGATCAGCTCAACATTACGTCTGTATATGGCGCCGTGCTGATGGCTACCGCCTACCTATGTAAAGAGCGGAAAGACCTGCGTACCGTAGCTGAAGAAGTGCTGGGTGAGTTGGTGGACCGTTGTTACTACTCGCATGAAATGTATGCCACCTGGAATTCGCTGTACACCCTCTTTGCCGATGAGGGGGCCGGATTCATTACCACACATATCCTCAGCGATAATCCCGAATACCTGGAATATTTCGAAAAGGCCGACGCTATTGTGGCATCAATCCCCACACTACAGCTAAAAGGCTGGGTACTGCTTTCCTTTATCAATTTTTGCTTTCAGAGCAAAGGCATTGCACTGCATGCAGAAGAAAATATAACTAGCAACTGGATAGGTGCTATTGATGAAAAAGATTTTCCCGACAAGAGGCGGGAATTGCTGGAGCAGCATTTTCCGCCAGAAAAACTGAAAGCCCTGCTGGATCATTTTCTGGCTACCACCCTGCAGAATGAATTTGTGGTGAACGGTGCAGTGAATTATTCCGGTGTACATGAATACGATATTGAAGAAGCTGTGTTGATATTCACAAAGCTGAATGAATTTTTACAAAAGGAATTCGCCCTTGTGTTTTCCTCTTACGGCCTTGAATCCTTCATTGCCGATTCGCATCTTGCCTATAACCAACGGCTGGTGTCGGGTATTTACGAGATATACCGGCCTGATTCCGGTACTAAGTATACTTACTTTGTGCCCGATAAAAATGATCATGTGCGGCTGCTTATGCTGCAGTTTGAATCGGAAGACGTGCTGTTTACGCGGCTGCCTGTTTTCAGCAAGGTCGTATTGCCGGAAGACATAGGAGACCAGTTGTGGAATGGGCTTTACACGTCAGCAGCAGGATTGGCTTATTTTATTGTATGGGTCCGGCCACTTCATATACTTGAAGAGCAATACCCCGGGCTCAGCGAAGCAGACAGGCAGTTGCTGCGCGGTATGGGAGATGTGATCACGTTTACCCGCAAGGTGGAAGATACAGAAGAGGGCCGCCATGTTTCCATCATTCCGTTTGCATCACCATCCGCTCTGGATACAAGGCTGCACGAGTTGCCAGAAGAAACACAAACCCTTGCGGTTGCAGCTTTCAGTGCGTATGGTTTTGAGCAATGGAGCGACACCTGGGGAGACTACCTGAATGCACAACTCAGCGGCTATCTTCATTTGAATGATATTTCAATTGTATACCTTGCAGAACAATTTCTGGCAGATAAGCAGGATGTGCGTTACGATCATTTTCTAGTGTTGCACCACAATACCTTTTTTGGATTTATCTGTATCAGGTATACGGAAGGGGAGAACGCAGCGCCCTTGTTTATCTCTCCCTGCAGTGATGCGTACTATGCTTATCTCACATACTATTTTTCTGAACGCTTTCCCACCTACCGGGAAGAAAGGGGTATGGCTACACCCTTATTGCCTTTTCTTACTCCCGTGGCCCTGGGGATGGTAGAGGAAGAACGTTTTTTTTCTTTTAAAAATGCTGTATTAGGAGGGGAGGGGCATTCCTGAAGAGAATATACTGCAACCATTTCCCGAATATTTTTCTATCAGCATATTTTCTCCGGAAACCGTGAAAACACCCTATTAATTCCGGTCAATATACCCGCCCTAATCATTCCGGCCTGTCTTTACTTCGTTTAAAATCGTTCTGCTTTCTTTTTTCTCGGTACTGAAATTTTGGCTTTATACAGACAATTCGAAATGTCTGTAATCCAGTTTAATAATGAACTGGCAGAGTGATTTTGTTAAAGAAATGAGTACTAAAATCTATACTATACCTGCGTTCGGCGATAAAGGGATTCATGTTGAAACACTTCAGTCTCTGCTCCAAAGTATGGGATATAATACCGGTGGCATAGATGGGGATTTTGGGAAAAAGACCCGGAATGCCATCAGGGAATTTCAACAGCAACAGGGAATTCCTGACACTGGAATGCTGGATGCTGCCACCCTGAGCGCCCTTCAACTGGTGCTGGAAACTGGCTACGCTGCCGATCCCAAACTGGCATTGACAACCATTGTGGATCGGTCGGGAATATGCAGAACGGTTTGGAGTAACAGGGGAGGAGCACCACACGGATTTTATTATGGTATGGTACTTTCGTATGCTAATTTTTACCGCCGTCTGAAAGCGAATGATAAGGTAGTGAAGGAGATGGTAAAAGCATTGGTAGCAGATGAAAAAAAGGATGCCTTATATAAATATCGGGATGTACTGGAGAATAACGGTATGAATGCCTCTGCACCACGGGACATGCTGCGTAAACTTTTTGTGTTAATGTTCGGGCTCGCAATTATGGAGAGTACGGGCCGGCATTGTTGCGGTTGGGATCGCGGCAAACTGACCGGATGGGGTGATTCTGATGAAATTGTTACTCCCAAACCAGAGAATTCCGAAGCCGGGTTGTTTCAGATCAGTTATGATATTTTGTATCCAGCCAGTACTCCATTCAAGAATTTACTTTCATCTATATATACATCATATAAACAAAACCCGGACGGCTATATCGGTTTTTTCTCGAAAGGTGCGGTATGTAAGCCGGAGGATGCGGACAATTTTGGTTCAGGTGAGGGAGAGTTGTTTCAGCAATTTTCGAAACAATGTCCGGCTTTCACCGTGGAATTGGCGGCGGTAGCCTTACGGTATGATTGTAATCATTGGGGCCCAATACGGCAAAAGGGCAATACCGAAAAAGGGGTTGAAATAAAAAAGGAAATGGAAGTATTACTGAGATCGGTGGAATCATATTTGGACGCGAATAATCCTAATACACCCTAGGATAGAATTATTAAACACTTTAAAATTAAGTTATGACTGAGCGTATGGAATTTGCCCTTGCATTGGCCGCCAACATCGGGCAACGGGATGCATTGGCCCGCCTTTTCAATTTTGCTTCTGACAGTAAAGCCAATTACTGGGCAGTGGTGGATTTTAACAAACCCAGTTCGGAAAATCGGTTATTCATTTTTGATTTGCGGGAAGGGGATGTTAGGGAATACCTGGTAGCGCATGGGAAAAAATCAGGTGAGAAGTTTGCCACTCATTTTTCGAATGAAAATGGTTCAAACTGCTCCAGCCTGGGCATTTATAAGACTGCTGAAGAGTATCATGGAAATCATGGGCGATCGCTGCGTATAGATGGCTTGGAGTCTGCCAATTCAAATGCCAGAGACAGGGATGTTGTGATACATGCAGCGGAATATGTAGTGCCCAATTACGAAGGTACTGGCAGGGCTGGTCGCTCAGAAGGTTGCTTTGCGGTAAACTCTGCTATGATTACCGAAGTGCTCGATCAGCTTACAGGGGGATCTTATTTGATTGCGTGGCATGAAGAGGAGTAGGTTGGGTTTCTAATAGTATGCCACTTTCAATAAAACAACATGTTTTTAGTATTCCCGATTTGAATTGGAATTTGCATCAATGTTATCAATAGGTGCCGGAGCATGAAATTTGAAGCATAATAATTGTAAAAATTAATTAAAGCATATGAATAATGGGTCACATATAGATGTTCCGGATAAACTGCATAATTATAGTCCCCTTTCTGTGTGGGATCCGAAGGAGGCGTTAAGTAAAATTCAGGAGTTATATGCCAGTTCACTTAAGATTGCCGATGACACCATTGCCTGGTACAGAAAGTACCGCAGAAGAAAAGGTGGATGGGCGAGGATCTTACGAATATTGGCGATTGTGTTGATGATACTTAGTACGCTGATGCCTTACATGAGCTCAACGAATAAGGATTGGCAATTGACTTTTTTATATGTGGGCTACATAATGGCTGCTACTGGCGCAGGGTTTATGATATTGGATCGGTTTTACGGGTTTTCGTCTAGCTGGATACGGTTTGTACTAACAGGGATGGATCTGGAGAATCTGCGCAATCAGTTTGTGGAGAAATGGCAAATTCAACTGATGAAAAATGTACCACTGACCAAAGAAAGTTTTTGCTTGCTGGTTGACACAATATCAACTTTCCGTAGCGGTTTTGAAGCTACTGCTAAAGCTGAAACGGTGCTTTGGGCGAAAGAGAATATACAAAGTATGAGTGAGCTGAGCAGGGAACTGAAGCTGAAATCGGAAGAGTTGAAAGCGATGCTGGATAAGCGCCTTCAGGAAACGAGTGGTACTGCCAATGACAATATTTTAAGCAGTACGGATGAGATTCCTGAAGAGATATTTGCAGAAGCCATACGAGAGAACGCCGGGAAATGGAAAGAAGAATATAATGTAAGCGGGGTAGGCCTTGGAAGAAAAGTCAGGGATGGTAATCGAATGAAAATTCGGTGCCTTGTTTTCTATGTAGAAAAGAAATTAGAAAAAGGAGTATCTGATTTTAAACCAATACCACTACAGATTGAATTCAAGGGACATCAGTTACCAACTGATGTTATAAGCCTGGGTGGTAAGGTGATGGCTTCTTCATTTCCCGCATTGTTATGTGATAATGCAGCTGACAAAAGACCCGGTTGTTCTGTTAGCAGGGTGGTTGTAAATAACCGTACTGGCACTATCGGACTAAAGGTCTTTAAGAACGGAAAGGAGCATATAATGAGTTGTTACCATGTTTTTTGCCAACCAGAAATTGCAATAGGGCTAAAAGAATTTGATCTTTCGAAGTCAAATGGTAGTGCTGTTATTGAATCTCCATCATCACAAGATGAGCCGGATCCTTCCCGTAGAAAAGCACTTGGTACTGTAACACAGGGAATTTTAAATACAGAAATTGATGGAGCAATAGCAATCCTGCATAAGGAATTTACTCCTTTTCATGCAAGGCTTTGCAGTTTGGGAATTTCAATCAATGGCCCAAGAGATATTACCATGGATGAAATTGATTTGCCTCTGGCTATTTCAGCAGTTGGCAGGACATCAGGGGTGATGGCGGGTGTTGTCTTGCACGCAAAAGTAAATATTGATGTTTCGTATTTAATCAAGGGAGTCTTGACAACAATGTTTATGCAGAATATGATATGTGCGAAACTGCCAGCTAATGGCGGCGATTCCGGATGCCCAGTTGTAGATCATGATAGTAAAATAATAGGGATATTATTTGCTACTGCAACTGAGGAAGGGCTAGCCTATATTGTACCCATAAACCGATTACTTAACCATTTTCAAGTAACTCTAAACCCTTAATACAATGAGAAAATTAATTATGCTGATGTTTTGCATAGCTGTTTTTACGATTGCAGCGCAAAGTCAAAATATTTCACTAAGAGATCTGAAATCGTCCAAAGATAAGCTTAAAGAGGGGGCAGACAAGCACCCTATTGATCTGGCTGATCAAAACTGGAAAACCAAGGCTAAGATAAATATCAGTGATGTGGAAGAGTCAGACTTATCTCAAATAGTAGTTGTTAACGTGAAAGATGGCAGCATAGTGCCACAGCCAATATTATCGGGCGGAATATTATCCTATTCTTTAGAAACCCTCATTGAGGCTGGGGCCACATCCTATCTGATCCAGATTTCTGGTGCTGATAAAGCAACAATTGACTTTGGGATAAAAAAATCAGCTGCTGCACCAATACCAAGTACCCCAACTACTCCTCCGGCCCCAACCCCAACCGGTAATAATAGTAGTGAAGAATTTGAGCCATACATAGGAGCTTTAACCAGTGCAAATCTTATCGGCAATAATAAGTTTTTAAAGAACCTGACTCCAGTGGTAAACCTTGGCAGTGTTGTTACTATCGCCGGTAAAACAGAGCCAGGATATGGATCTTTTCAATTAGATGTAAACCCATATCTGGGTTCTGAAATAGATACAAAAGACTCTGTTTCCTTTATTCCAGCAATGATGCTTTATGGACGGGCGGGTTTTGTTTTTAACAGTTACCTGAATTATCATATGAAGAAAGCTACTTTAAGCTTAATGCCTATTGGATTCGGGGTAAAGTTTTTGCCCAATCTGCAGGATTCAAGTTTCACAGTAGTTCAGCATAATATCCGGGCGGGCTTAACTTTCAAATATGATAAAGTTTTTCTGCTTGGTGTGCAGGTTACACAGGGCTGGCACAATATGACTTCAAACTCCAAACAAAACTTCAAAAAAATATTTTCTAAAGAGGCAACAGATATAAGTTATATTACTGCAATAGGGCAATTCGGATTAAAAGGAAAAGAGGAGACGGTTACAAACTACGTGTATTTTGAATGGAGAAGTTTATTGTCTAAAAAGAGTTATCCTGGGTTTACGAATACCTCAATACTTACCATTGGGATCAGAAAAACCCTTGAATTGAATTCAGGCAGGAGTTCTATAGCCTCTGCTGCAGACAATGGCACGCCCCCATCACCTAAGGTAACCAGGAGAAGAGTTCATACTTTGTTTTAATACTAAATTTTTATTATGAAAGCATTGATATTATTTATATATATTCTTGTGGATATTTCTGCGATAAAATCGCAGAGTAAAATAATTACACAGGAGATTTCCCTTCCTCAAGCAATCCGTTCATCACAAAAGCCCTTCGAATTTTCTTCTCTTGCCAGATGGAATGGTAATATCCTATTAATACCAGCTTTGAAAGATATAACCAAGCCACTTGAAATTTTTCTCATTCCGGAAAATGAAATAGCGGCTAATATCAAATCGGGTGCTTCAAAACTTACATTTTCTACTATGCGATTTGATTTGGACTCATTTAAAAGGTATGTAAGTAATATTTTGGGATATGATGGTATAGAAGCTGTGACAGTTGTTGGGGATGAAATTTATCTGTCAATTGAAGTGAAAGGCGAGGTAGGGGCTAAATATTGCAGAATAGCAAAAGGCGTGATTGATACGAGTAATAATTCAGATAAAGTAGTAATAATGAATGGTTTGCTTGATATAAGCAGAAACGTGTTTGGTACAAAAGACACTATTGGAAATAATTCTGGCTTTGAAAGTCTTGCATATTCAGATCGTGAGAAAAAGCTTTACGCCTTTTTTGAGGATAGGGATAACTTAGGAAGGCAGCCTTATTATATAATTGATTCAGGTTTTAAAAAAGCCAGCCTGAATTTATTGAATGAATCTGTTGAGGACAGGCTTTCAGATGTTTATTGTGTTTCCGGTAAGCCTGAAATTATGTATGGTATTAGTAGTCGCTATTATAAAAAGGATTATTGCCGTTCTGTTATTGTAAGGATAGATATTGTAAATAATAGAATGTTGGAATTGGGGCAGCTATGTATAAATGACTGCCCGTTTAATTGGGAGGGAATAATTGCTTTTGAAGAGGGTTTATTAATAATTAATGATAATAAAAATAAACCTGATAATGTGCAAGAAACGAAATTGGTTTATTGTAAGTTGCCGAAGTGAAAGATGCTTTGTTGAGATAGGCATATCGAATTGTACGTTAGGTTGGCTGAGCTTTAGGTTCTCTCTTAAAGTTACTGCTGAAATTCCTTTGTTTTTTTGAAGCAATAATGCCGATTGTTTTGTAACAAGGTATAGCTTACTAACAGGGTATAGCTTTTTTTGGATAATAATAATTTTCGATTCAATTTTTTAAATGTAATTTGTTTGCAGTGTCAGTAAATGATGTGCTGAATCAGCAATGTTACCTAACCGGATTTTGTAGTAAGCAAGTTTCTTGGCACTTCGTAATCGCTTTTTTTGCTGCATTTTTTTGACTAGGATCTTCCAGTGGACACATTTATGCACAATTTTATTACCCCCCCCCCCAAAAAAAAACATTTCCCTCCAACCCTCCCATACATTTTGTTTCTTTGCAATTGATTTTTTAGTATGGATCTATTGCAACGGTTTATAGCAAACAATAAAAAGCAGGGGCTTTTTGCCCAGCAGGACCGCCTGGTCGTGGCGGTGAGCGGGGGCGTGGATTCGGTGGTGCTTTGCGAACTCTGCCACCTGGCGGGGCTGGATTTTGCAATGGCCCATTGCAATTTTCAGTTGCGCGGAGAAGAAAGCCAGCGGGATGAAACCTTTGTGCGGGGGCTGGAAAAGCGATACCAACGCACCGTATGGGTTAAACAATTCGATACCGAAGCCTATGCTACTGCGAATAAGTTATCCATACAGGAAGCTGCGCGGGAACTCCGTTATCAATGGTTTGGAGAACTGGTGCACTCCACTGATCTGCATACTGCATTCCGGCATCAGCAGCAGGGGGGAGGCTTACATCTCCTCACGGCCCATCATGCCGGTGATAATAATGAGACCTTGCTCATGCACTTTTTCCGGGGTACCGGACTGCATGGTCTTACGGGTATTCCTGCGGCCAATGGATATGTAAAGCGACCGTTGTTGGGCTTTACCCGGGAAGAGATTCGGGAGTTTGCCAACGAGCAGGCGCTTTCATGGGTGGAGGATTCAACCAACGCCGCGTCAGACTATACCCGCAATTATTTCCGTAATGAACTCCTGCCGGCGATATCAAAAGTTTATCCCGGTGTGCATCAAAACCTGCAGGATAATATCCACCGCTTTAGCGAAACGGAAAAACTATACCGCATGCTGGTACAAGGATTGCTGAAAAAAATATGTGTGCAGAAGGGAAACGAAATGCATGTGCCGGTGAAGGCCCTGCTGAAATACGATAACAGGGCGCTGATTTATGAACTCATTTCCCCTTACGGCTTTCACGAAAAGCAGGTGGAGGAAGTGCTCAAACTGGCCGGCAGCGAATCCGGAAAGTATATACTGGCTCCCGGCAATGAATGGCGGATCATTAAACACCGGTTATGGTTTATCATCAGCCCCGTATTGCCATCCGCATCGGAGGCGATCATTATAGAAAAGGATACCAACGAAGTCATTTTCGCCGGTGGGGCGTTGCAATTGAAGGAGATCACCGATACTACCTCCATCTCCAAAGACCCGCACACAGCCCTGCTGGATGCCAGGCATATTGAATACCCGTTATTACTCCGGCGCTGGAAGACCGGGGATTATTTTTATCCCCTGGGAATGCGTAAGAAAAAGAAGATCGGACGCTTTCTCATCGATCTGAAACTATCTAAAACAGAAAAAGAAAATACCTGGGTGATAGAAAGCAAAGGGCGCATCATCTGGGTGGTGGGCCAGCGTATTGATGATAGGTGTAAGATCACGGATAATACGGAGCAATCAGTTTCTATTATGTTAGTATGTTGATGTACCCAATCGAATAAAATCTGTAGGATCGGCACTCTTTATAGCATCAATAAACTTAACTACTACCGGATAGTTGCTGAAGGAATTGCAAAGTACAATGGTAAAACCGATTCCGAATAATGCGCCAAAAAGGTGGGCGGAGTGATTGATATTATCTGCTCCACGTCTGTCCATCCAGGCTGTAAGCGCAAGATATAAGATGCCGAAAATAAAACCAGCTATTTCTATAGGTAAGAAGAAAATTCCAATAGTACCAACAGGAAAGAATAATATGCCAGTAAATACTACGGCCGATACAGCTCCGGAAGCTCCCAGGCTTCTATAATGATAGGAATCTTTATGACGAAAAAAAGTGGGCAGTAGGCTGAAAAATAAAGCAAGTACATAAAGCAACAGATAAAAGAGTTTGCCCTTTTGACCAAAGATTTTAACAAATGCTTTTTCCACATTTTCGCCAAATAAATACAGAGATAGCATGTTGAAAATCAGATGGGCCCAGTCGGCATGAATCAATCCGCAGGAAAAAAAACGGTACCACTGGTTGCGCCGGCTGATTGCGGGCGGATAAAAAATGAGATCCTCCATCATCCGCGAATTGCTGAATGCACTGATGGAAATCAGACTCGTAATGATAATAATGATAAGCGTAAGCGATAAACTTTCCATACTTAAAAATAAAAGGATGTTTTCAATTCAGGCGAAATCTTTTTACTTATGATGATACTTCTCATTTTTGAGAATGGTACAGGCCCGGTATACCTGTTCGGCTAGTATAAGCCGCACCAGTTGATGCGGAAACACGAGTTGTGACAGGCTCCATTTATAATTGGCACGCTGCATCACCGAATCATCCACCCCAAAGGCACCCCCAATGAGGTATACCAGGTGTTTGGCACTTTCGTTGGCCCTGGCTTGAATAAAAGTGGCTAATCCCTCTGAACTCAACTGTTTGCCCCGCTCATCGAGCAGTACCAGGTAATCGTCTTTACTGAGCCATTGGAGGATGACTTCGCCCTCTTTTTTTTTGAGGTCCATTTCACTGAGCATGCCCGCATTTTTGGGTACGGGAATGATCGTCCACTCCACCTTAAAGTATCTGGAGATGCGTTTGGTGAAATCTTCCACACCTTCTTTCACATAATTTTCATGTGCTTTGCCGATGGACCAGAACGATATCTTCATTGCGGTGATTGAAGGGTAAAATTAAGGATTTCAGCCGGGTGCTCCGGTACTCTGTTTGCTGATTGAAGAAATACAAAATACGCGCACACGGATTGACTGGAAAGACAGATTCGCTACCAACTGGATAATTACGGATGATTTTGCCAGGGCAAAATTGATTGCTGCGAAGCTGCAATGATCCTTAATAATCCATCTGCCGGGGATAGTACACTTAAAACATGAAAGGATTATATGAATAGAAGACACCACTACAGTGAAATCCGTGTGCGGCTGCCGAAGAAAGTGGCGGCAAAAAGCCAATACGCGCACACGGATTGACTGGAAAGACAGATTCGCTACCAACTGGATAATTACGGATGATTTTGCCGGGGCAAAATTTCTGATTGCTGCACCGCAGCAATGATCCGTACTAATCCATCCGCCGGGGATTGTACACTTAAAACATGATAGGATTAGATGAATAGAAGACACCACAACTGTCAAATCCGTGTGCGGCTGCCGAAGAAAGTGGCGGCAAAAAGCCAATACCCGCACACGGATTGACTGGAAAGACAGATTCGCTACCAACTGGATAATTACGGATGATTTTGCCGGGGCAAAATTGATTGCTGCAAAGCAATGATCCTTACTAATCCATCTGCCGGGGATAGTACACTTAAAACATTATAGGAAAAAATGAATAGAAGACACCACTACAGTGAAATCCGTGTGCGGCTGCCAACGAATGGGGCGGGAAGCTTCCAATACAGACACACGGATGGACAGGATTGGCTGATTCGCTACCAGCAGGATTATTACGGATGATTTTGCCAGGGCAAAATAAAGGGAATCGAATATAAAAGGAGAGTGGGCTAACAAAAAAAGAGCACTGCAGCAAACACTGCAATGCTCCGACTGTTTTTTAAGTTAATTTCTTTTCGCCACGGCGTACAAGTCCTTCTCTCTGACTTTCCGACTTCCCGTCTTTCCGACTTTCGGTCTTCCGGACTTTCGGTCTTTCCAACTTCCCGACTTTCCTCTCACTTTATCTCATAATCCTTCTTAAACGACATCAATGTATTTCTATATAAGGCATTCGTAGGATCCAGCGTGGCCGCTTTATTGTAATACTCGTATGCCTCAGCCAGATAATGGGCATCCTCCAGCATAAAGGCGATCCGATAGGCTTGCTCAGCCGGTGCTTCAAACGCAGCGCCCTGTTTTTTTATTCCTTCCAGAATGGCATTGAAGGTTTCTTTGGATACATAGTTCAATACTTTTCGTTCTTCATTTTCTTCACCTTTTACCGCAGCAATCCAGAAATAGGATTCGCCGGGTTTCATTCTGGCTGTAAACACCGGGATAGAGATCTTTAATTTAGATACCGTATTGGTATAAAAAGGCTCCACAATATTATCGGATTTGAAAAGCATAAAATCAAACTCCTTGGCATCGGCATACGATTTCCATGACAGCGGAAATTCTCCACCGGAATAGTTGACTGTGTCGAGGCGGGGATCCACCCAGATATTATTCACGCCGCGGCTTACCGCACCTACTGTATTCATATAGGCTTTGCGGTTGCTGCCACCCGATCCGGAAGGCTTGGTCATTTGGGCCCAAACGTATTTTACATAGTTGGCCGTCATAGAACTGCTGCTCACTTTGCAGGAGTCACCAAACATGCTCAATTTGTAGGAGCCTGGTTTACTGATGGTGAACATGGCCGATTCATTGCAGATAAGCGTTACGGCCGAAGAAGGGCCCACTTTTACCGTGGCCGAACTTGCCAACGGTTTGCCCACTTTGGCCTTCGTTTCTGCATTATTTTCCACCACGCTTACATTGCCTTTGAAGCTGTACAGCAGAAAATTATTCTGGCTATGGGAAATAACGGAAGCCAGCAGAAGGATTAGTAAAACATGAAACTTTTTCATCGTACTTGTGTTTTAGGTTTTATGGTCTTACATCAATGGTGATGCGGTTTAAATACGGTATGATAATGAAACTTTTTATGCATCCACACAGCCCAGGCCTCATAAAAATAGATCACGTCTACAGCTAAAATGATCGTCACCAGGCTCATTTTCATGTCCACTTTCAGGCCGTAACGTCTGTAAATTTCCATCCCCAGCCATACAAAGAATATCGCCGATGCTACCTGAGCAATTTTGGCCGCCAGGTGAAACCAGATATGGCTTTCCAGGTAATAATGGATAAAGAAGGACATATGCAGCCAGCAGATCACAATAGCCAGCAGGATATTGCCCCACGAAGGTATCTTTTTTATATAGTTTCTGTCCAATACCATTGAAATTATATTGGCATGCACCACAATTCCATTCATGTCTGGTACCGTTTTACCATAGTACCGTTCATTCATCGGCGTGAATTTCTTATCCTCCACATCATTAGGATTGGTATTGACATAGGCCAGCAGGGCGATCTTCCCTTCAATCGCACCCGGATACACTTCGTCGTTCATCAATTTATCCAGTTCTATGACCTGATAATCACTTTTCTTATGCGACAACTCACGTGTATAATTGATGATCGTTTTCTGGTTGCTCTTTTTAAGGATTTTTTCATAGGCGGCCTGGTCATATTCTTTCACGAGGGCAGAAGTGAAAGAGGGTATCACCACATGCTTATCATGATCATCTGCTTTGAATGGAAAATAATACCGGATAGATTCATAATCGGTATCGTAAGGAAAATTTACAAAGCCAACTTTGGTACTGCTGTCCGCAAAAACATTATTTCCTCCTATCAATTTATCCTGTTTATTGGTCTGGTATTTTACAGCCAGTACCAGATTTTTATTTCGGCGAAAACAATCTCTCAAAACCGAATCTTCTTTTTCTTCCCGGGGTTCGTTGAACAACACATCCAGTCCCATTACTTTGGGCTTATAAGAAGCCACTTTATCAATAATCATGGCAATTTCTTCCCGGTTGGCCATACCAATATTTACAATCACAATTCGCTTGTCGATACTGTCTATCCGGCCGCTTACTTTAGAATAATAAAGATCATTGAAATCGAAATCTTTCATGCCCAGTTTAATCGGGTTCATCGAACCCAAATTAAGAGGTATAGAACCCAATAAAATAATAAAAATAAACACCCATAACGTGGCAAATAATGTATCCCTTTCGAGCAGGTATTTGGTTACTTTATGACCGATTCTTTTTGCCCCGGATCCGATTCGTTTATGCAGTTGTTTCTTCATGCAGACAGGTGGTTGGTGGTATGGTTTACAATTAATGAGTTCTTAAATTGGTCCGTGGTTGCAACTGTTAATGATTTTAACGCTACCAAATTAGAACAAACGGCTGAAAAAGGGCGCCTGATAGGCAAAAATACCCTAAAGGTGGTATGTTGCCATTCCCTTGTTAATCCGTAATTTAGGGAGTCTAATTTATGCCAAAAAACACATCCTTTTTCCTGGCCCTGCTATTATTTATACTGCAGGGCACGGGCGCATTGGGCCAGGCACCTCCTAAACCAAGGGATACCACCATTACCGGGCCGCAAACCTTTGCTATGGTAATGGGCATTTCCACCTACAAATACGTGCGCCCGCTTACCTATGCCGATAAGGATGCTGAAATGTTCCGGGATTTTCTCAAATCACCCGCTGGCGGCAAATTACCCGAAGATAATATCTACATGCTGCTGAATGACCAGGCCACGTCCGCCAATTTTTATTCCAAGGGCTTCCAATGGCTCAAAATAAAAAAGTTGCAAAAAGGCGATCGCCTCTTCATCTACCTCGCCGGCCACGGTGACGCCATTGATGAAGACCAGTTCTTTTACCTGGCCTACGACTGTAATCCCGCCGGCGATAAGAATAACTACCTCGTAGGAGGGGCCATTCAATTGTACAACCTAAAAAAGAAAATTGCTGCTGAGACCGCCAAAGGGGTGGACGTATATTTTATCATGGACGCCTGCCGCAGTAATGAATTACCGGGTGGTACCGAAGGGCAAAACTTTCTTAACTCCGCCATCTCAGAAAAAAGGGCAGGGGAGATCATCATGCTGGCCACGGGCGCCGGCCAGGAATCGCTGGAAGATGCCTCCATCGGTACCGGACATGGATTATTCACCTACTACCTGGTGGACGGGCTCACGGGTATGGCGGATTCCATTGGTACCATGGACGACAAGATCACATTGGCCGAGATTCAGAAATACGTGGACAACAATGTGCCCAGTATTGCCCAACAACGCTTCAAGCGCAAACAGGATCCTTTCTTCTGTTGCAATGATAACAGTGATAAAGTAGTGAGCATTGTAGACAAAGCCTATCTCGAAAAATGGATCAACATTAAAAAGCTGCAGAGTAAAGGGACGGGTACGTCGGTAGCACCCCGTGGCAGAGGTACGCTCGGTCCGGCGGATACCATCCTTATCGAGACTTATAATTTATTCAATGCAGCCATCAAGCAAAGCAAGCTCACTGGCAAGGAGTCTGCCGAATTTTACTATGAACAGATGGCCCAGAAATTTCCCGATAATTCCTACACCATCGATGCACAAACCACGCTGGCGGTGGAGTTCATCAATTTTGCTCAAAGCAAGATCAATCTTTATCTCGATTGTAAAGATGCCAGTTCGGTACAAAAAATAAGGGCTCAACTGGATGATGATGATAAAACGGATGAGATTAATACCAGTCTCAACCGGATGGAGAAAGTGGCCCAGCAGGAGTTTTATGAAATAGGGGTGATGCTGGAAAAAGCGATTCGTATCATTTCGGCAGATGACCCCGACTTTGCAAAATCACTCATGGGCCGGATGTACTTTTTTAAAGCCCGGGGTTATTTTGGGCGTAACCGCCGGATGGTGGATATCAAACAGGCATTTCAATATGCCTATACGGCATATGCGGCCGATAAGAATGCAGCTTATATTCTGAACACGCTCTCTTCGCTCCACCTCGACAACAACCGATACGACAGTGCCATCTATTATGCAGACAAAGCCATTGTAGCGGCACCCAAATGGCGCTACCCGTATGTAACCCTGGCTTTTGTGTATAAAACGCTGAACAAACCTGACTCTGCCATCAAATATTACCGCCGTTCCATCGACGTGAGTCCGGAAAATGCCGATGCCTATGTGGACCTGGGTCATTATTATTACTCCCTATCAAAAGGGGATTCGGCCATTACCTTTTATGAGAAGGCGCTGAAAATAGAACCGGGCAATCCCTATGCGAGCAATAATATTGGCTGGCTCAATTATGGCCGTAAGAATTATGGCGTGGCCATTGATTATTTCAAAAAAAGCATCGCCGCCAATCCCAAATTCATCAGTGCGTACAATGGACTCAGCAAATCATTTTTCGAAACAAAGGCCTACGACTCGGCCAAAATCTATTATACAAAGGCATTTGCCAATTACCAGGATAAGTCGATCGTAAATGTATATCTCGGTAATCTATATAAAGAATTAAAAGAGTTTGATTCCGCCAAAGTGTATTATCAACTGGCCGCTTCATTGGATCCGAACTATGAAGAAGCGTACAATAGTCTGGGGCAGGCGAGTTTTTCCCTGAAGCAATATGACTCCGCTTCCTACTATTACCGGAAGGCGCTCGTGGCGAATCCTTATTCCGCCAATGCGCTGATCAACCTGGGATTGGTATTCAAGCAACTCAGGAACCCCGATTCTACGTATTATTATTTTCAGCAGGCGATCAACCTTGAACCCGGCAATCCTTCGATCATCAACAACCTCGGGGTGATATTCGGGCAGGATAAAATGTATGACTCGGCCAAACAGTATTTCCGCAGGGCACTGCAGGCAAAGCCGGACTATAAACCTGCTTCTAATAATTTGCTGAAGATTTTCCGGGAGTTGAACCAATTGGATTCGGTTACGAATTTCATGAAAGGAACCAGCCTGACCGATCCCAACAGCCCGCTCTTTATGAGTGAGATGGGTATGGCGTTTATGGGGCAGAAAAGATATGACTCAGCCCGCACATACCTCCGCAAAGCTTTGCTGATCGATCCGAGAAATGCACAGGTGCTTAATAATATGGGGTTGGTGTTGCAGGGGATGAAACAATATGACTCAGCCAAGATTTATATCCAACGGGCTATGCGGCAGGATCCGGAAAATCCGGTGATATGGAATAACCTGGCTTCGGTATTCAGGCAATTGAAGCAGCCGGATTCGGCAGCCCATTATTACAAGAAGCAACTGTTTCGCCGGGTGGAAAACAATGCCCAGGCCTGGTATGCCGTGGGTAATTTTTATGAGGATATGAAAGCGTATGATTCGGCAGTGGTTTATTTTAAGAAGGCCATTGAGGTGGATGAGCATTACCTGCCAGCTTATACCGATCTGGGTACGGCCTATTTGAAAATGGAGCAATACGACTCTGCTCTTCTTTATCTGCGGAGGGCGGTCAGCATAGATGAACGATCTTCCCTGGCCAACTTGAACCTGGGTTTGGTCTATCATTCCACAAAGCAGTACGATTCGGCCATTGTATATCTGCTAAATGCAGTGCGGCTCGATCCTGCCAAACCGAAAACGTATTATGAATTAGGGTGCAGCTATGCCCTTTCCAATAAGCCGGAGCAGGCTATTTTATACCTGCGACAGGCCTATGAGCGGGGGTATAAGAATACCGAAAACCTGCTATCGGACCCCGACCTGGCCGGATTGCTGAACTACAAAGAGTTTCAGGCTATTCTGGACAAGTACCTCCCCAATTGGAGGGATAAATAGTTGCATTTTACTTTTTTGTGTACATTTTTCGTCCTATATTTGCCGCCCGATTGATAATCGGCCCTGTAGCTCAACTGAAGAGCATCCCGATCCTCAGATCGGGAAGGTTTCAGGAAGGAAATCGGGTGAGATAAGAAAATAATTGGCCGGGTAGCTCAACTGAAGAGCATCCCGACCGCAGGCCGGGAAGGTTTCAGGAAGGAAATCGGGTGAGATAAGAAAATAATTGGCCCCGTAGCTCAACTGAATAGAGCATCTGACTACGGATCAGAAGGTTTCAGGTTTGAATCCTGACGGGGTCACAAAGAGAGGTTAGCAAATGATAATCTCTTTTTTTATGTACATAGTTGAAGTACTCGTTTGAGATTCTGAAACTATAAAATATTGGCCCCTTAGCACAACTGAAGAGCATCCCGGCCTGGTGGCCGGGAAGGTTTCAGGTTTGAATCCTGACGGGGTCACAAAGAGAGGTTAGCAAATGCTAATCTCTTTTTTTATGTACATAGTTGAAGTACTCGACAGAGATTCTGAAACAATAAAATATTGGCCCCTTAGCACAACTGAAGAGCATCCCGGCCTGGTGGCCGGGAAGGTTTCAGGTTTGAATCCTGACGGGGTCACTAAAAGGTCAGCATTAGCTGGCCTTTTTTTGTTTCAGGTGCTGACGAGGCTTAGCCTATCAGCATCCTGACTAAAACGTCAGGTTTGAATCCTGAGAGGGTTACCCCGCTATGCCGGACTTGCAGTCCGGCATAGCTATTCTATTGCCTCTGGCAATGGTATTTTTTAGTTAAAGCGGTGGAAAGTGCAGATTTTTTAGTCAAGCCAGAAGCATTCTCCCACAATTTGAAAATCATTAAAGAAGAACAGTAAAATCCCTAACAGTTACAGTATCCCTGAATGCCTTTCCTGTTGAAACTAACCCTCACGCACATCCGAAATCAATCCTTTCCCCGTATGCGCATGGTAAACCGCAAACCCAGAGCACCCAGCCAATCCGTTCCGGGTTCTTGCATCAGTTTGAATACCGGTGAAATGAAATATCGTTGCGTAATGGCATAGTACACTGCCACCTGGGCCGCTGCATTAAAACGGGTAGTTCCATTATACACGGAAATACCAGGCCCTCCGGTAAGCGATAGCAACAGGTTGTTCTTCACTTTCCAGATGGCACCGGCTTTTACATGAGATAGCCAATACCCGGGATAGGTATAGTCGTAACCGGCAATAGTTCGGTTCCTTCCAAAATAATAGTTGCTGCTGATACCCCAGCTCAGAAGGAGGGGATGTGTACGCACGGTTTTTTTTCGGTTAGGAAAAAGCGTTATACCGCTGGCTTCTATACCAGCACCGGCTAAATGCGTGGTGGAAAATTCACCGATGGCCACAGAAGGCCCTGCGCTGAGCAGGTACATGGTTTGTGTACGGCGATACCTATGCGTGATACTATCCCCCAATTGTGCCAATACAGTAAAGGGCAAAAGGAGCAGTAGAAAAACGATGATAATGCGATACTTCATGCAAGCCAATTGACAGGCAAAGGTAACTCAGCGGATGAGTACCAGCGTTCCTTTTTTCGAAATAGTATTGCCTGCTTTATCCGTCAGCACCACATTCCATACATATACACCCGCATCCTGCAACTGCCCCTTTATTTCACCATTCCAGCCTTTTCCGCGCTGCGAAGTGGTAAAGATCCGGTTGCCCCAGCGGGAATAGATGCTGAATTCTTTCAGGGTAAGCGCTCCTTTGTAAAAGGGAAATATCTGATCATTGAGACCGTCGTTGTTAGGGGTGAAGCCACTTGGTACATACACATCGTCATATTGCAACACATGTATGGTGATCGAATCTTCCCCTTTACATCCGTCGGCACCGGCTGCTTTTACTTTGTAGGTGATGTCCTCCAGCGGAGTGGCTATCGGATTGCGAATGGTGCTGTCGGAGAGCCAGGTGGCGGGTGACCATTGATAAGTAAGGGCCGGTTCATTGGTGGAAAGAAATACCGATTGCCCTACAGTAATGGTACGGTCGGGAGGAAGGTTGACCGTAAAGGATTTCACTTCTACCGGATGACTGGTGGAGGAATCCAGACAGGCCATACCGGTATTCGTGCGGAGTGTAACGTTATAGATACCTGCATTCAGATAGGAGTGTATAGGATTGATCGCCGTAGATGCATTTCCATCACCAAATGTCCAGATCATGGGTATGGTCAGATTGGGACTGTTGTTGATAAACCGCACGTACCCCGAATCACAACGCACCACAAAATCGAATTGCGGTTTTGCGGAAGTATACCCACTTGGCTTTATCAGTTTTGATTTGTAAATGGTACCACAACTGGCCGAGGAACTGATCTTTAATCGTACGGTATAGGCCCTCGTGGCCGGAGAAAATGTGTGCAATGGGTTTTGCAATGTAGATGTTATGCCATCGCCAAAATCCCATTCCCAACTGATATTCGGGGGGAGGGTGGTGCGGGCCGTAAACTGCACCCTCCCGGTACAACTATCGAGAATGGTATAGCTGAAGCCATTCAGCGGATCATCGGCATATATATAATCGTTGATATGAAACGGTAATCCAATAAAGGGAGCACCCGGGGCAAGATTAATCTGATCTTCCCGAAAATCGCAAACTGTACCCGGTGCATTGGGATTGTGGATCACTGCCAATGGTACTGAAGGCGTAGAAAGGTATATTTTTTCATCCGGCCCCATTTGTATATCAAAAAATGGGCTTAGTGTGTTGATCGTGACACGCGAAGCCAATATGGCCGCCATGTTGGGCAAACTGATATTGATCTGATCGATCTTCTTATTCCCAGGTCGCGTTACATAGAGCAACTTGCCGTCCGGTGAAAACTCAGCATGGTTATATTGGGCATCAGGAAAGGCTATGGACCGCGGGTTGCTAATACTCCCAGTAGAATTATTAAAATCGAACAATTGTACAAAATTCGGCGGATGCGTCAGCTCATCGAAGAAGGGGAAATGCGTTTGGCAAAGTGTTTTTCCATCCGGACTCACTTTCAATATCCCCGCATTGATATCCCGGTGTTGATTTAATACGGCACCAGTAACCGATAATACATGCCCCGGCAAAATACCTGCACAGGTAATGCGCCAACTCCGGAATATATTCGAGTTTTTGTCGTTGGTGATGAGCCAGAGGTCCACACCATTGGCATGATGTGCAACAGCCATACGCTCAGTGCAGGAGGGCCATAGCTGTACATTTTTCGTGGTAACGGCGCCATTGCCTCCATCGGCACTGATGTCCACGATTGAATAGTTGTAACCTGCTGCCAAATCATTTTCCAATGCATCAGTGGTGAAAATAAAATACAACTGATCGTTGCCCGGATAGGGTACAATCGCTACCTGGCAGGACGAAATATCGCCGGCCAGTCCATCTCCATTCAGCATTACCTGGTGCTGTTTATTATACACCGTCTTTCCATTGGTATAAAACAGCAGGTCACCATTTTCGTCTGCTATGGAGGCTGCCGCTTCATCGGCCATCATCGCACTGTTGGTAAGCAGGGACGGCAGGGGACCAGTCGCAGTAGCATTGAATGAGAGCGCCGCCTTACGGCCAAAATACCATTGGTTGAAAAATTGAGCATTCAGGCTTTGCTGCCAGACAGTAAACAGGAGTAGTAATATGAAACAGGCTGATCTCAAAATCTGGCTATAGCTGTATTTTCGGAAGGTTCGTTGATTTTCAAAGTTGCTAATTTTTATTGGTAATTAACAGGTCAGCATAACTTTTATAGCGTAAAAAGGACGAATTTTACGAAATTGTGTATTACTCGCCGTCTCTAATCAAAACGAACTGTTTTTGAACCTTTTAGCCAGAATATCAATACTTTTTTTTCTCACTTTTGCTGTATGGACGGCAGCACGTGCTCAGTTTCCGGCACCCGCCAATACCATGAGCAACCTCCGGCAAAAAACCTTCAAACTTCAAGCAGACAGTATTAAGCTGGATACCCTTAGTATCGTACCGTCCACTTTGACGGTTGCGCACGTCCCGGCATCTGCCTACCGGCTTGATATGGTTAAAAGCATTTTGTACTGGGTTTCCAAACCTTCGGCAGATAGTATAACAGTCACCTACCGGGTATTCCCCTTTCGCTTATCCGCATCAGCACAACGAATGAGTTACGATAGCCTCGTAAGCCGTTTTTATGTACGTGCTGTCGATAATACAAACGGACCGAATGGCTCTCAACGCGGCCCCTTCGATTTCGGAAGGGTAAAAGCAGAAGGAAGTATTGGCCGTCAACTGGGTTTTGGTAACCGGCAGGATGCGGTGGTCAATTCTACCCTCAATCTCCAGTTGAGTGGCCTCATTGGCGACAGTATTGAAGTGCAGGCAGCCATTACTGACAATAATATTCCTATTCAGCCGGATGGATCCACTCAACAGCTTAACGAATTTGATCAGGTTTATCTGCGTTTCAAACGTAAAGGATGGCAACTCAATCTCGGTGATATTGATATCCGGCAAAACCAAAGTTATTTCCTGAGTTTTTATAAACGATTGCAGGGTATTTCCTTTGAGAATAGCAGCCGGATAGGAAAAAATATAACCTCTAATACACTCGTAAGCGGATCGGTAGCCAAAGGAAAATTTAACCGGCAGGTACTTGATGCACTCGAAGGCAACCAGGGACCCTACCGGTTGCGCGGAGCGAACAACGAATTCTTTTTTATCATTCTGGCCAATACCGAACGGGTTTTTATTGACGGACAATTATTGCAACGTGGCGAAGACCAGGATTATGTTATTAATTACAATACAGCGGAAATTTCTTTCACCCCCAAACGGATGATCACCAAAGACAGTCGTATACAGGTGGAATTTGAATATGCCGACCGCAATTACCTGAATGCAAACGTATACCTGGCCCAGGAATTTCAATTCAATAAAAATTTGAAACTCCGCATCGGCGCATTCAATAACAATGATGCAAAGAATTCTCAGATCAATCAAATACTTGATACGAAGCAAACCCAGTTTTTGGCCAACCTGGGCGACAGTACCCAACGCGCTTTTTATCCCTCTGCAGCGCTCGATACGGTTTTCTCTGCCGATAAGATCTTGTATGAAAAAGTGATCGTCAGCCCAACCGATTCATTTTATCGCTATTCCACTAATCCGCTGGTTGCCAAATACAGTCTTTCTTTTACGGATGTGCGGCAGGGCAATGGTGATTATGTGCCGGATTTCAACGGGGCTAATGGAAAAGTATTTCGCTATGTGCCTCCCATTGCCGGTGTTAAACAGGGACAGTATGAACCGATACAAATATTAGTTGCACCCCGTTTGCAGCAAATTGTAAACATGGGTATTGATTATACGATCGATAAGAATACCACGCTGAAAACGGAAGTAGCCACCAGCCTCAATGACGTAAATACGTTTTCCGATAAAGATAACGGCGACGACCGCGGTTGGGCCGCCAAGTTTCAGTTGAATAATACGCGGACCCTTTCCGCCACAAAAAAACTGCAACTCAGCAGCGGACTTGATTATGAATATGTACAGGGAAAATTCAAACCCCTCGAGCGGCTGCGCAATGTGGAGTTCAGCCGCGATTGGGGATTGCCGGTAAATACCAGCCCCTCTTTTCTGGTGGATGAACATATCATAAAATTAAATGCAGGGCTGCGCGATCAGCAAAATCATAGTCTCAATTATCAGTTGGTGAATTATCGTCGCAGCGATGATTACAATGGTATACAAAACAATCTCTATCATGTGGTGAATCTGAAAGGTTGGCAATTCAACAACCAGTTCACCATCACCAATTTCAATGCGAAAACAGATAAAGGAGTTTTCCTTCGCCCGCAGATCGATCTCAGTAAAGAATTGAAAAAACTGCATAACTGGCGATTGGGTGTACGCTATAGCCTGGAGCAAAACACACCCCGCTATAAACAAACCGACACCATTTCGGCCGGCGCATTTTCGTTTGATATCTATTCGTTGTATCTCAATTCCGATGAATCGAAAGACAATAAATACCGGATTACCTTCTTTACCCGTTCAGACAAATATCCGGTAGGTAAAAACTTTGTCCGGGGCGACCGGAGTCTCAATCTCAACCTGCAGACTGAACTGCTGTCGAATCCCAAGCGAAGATTTTACCTGAATACAACCTTCCGAAAACTGAAAGTGATCAATGCAACGGTATCCGGTCAAAAAGAAGATGAAACCATACTTGGTCGCGCGGAATATTTCATGAGTGAATGGAAAGGACTGGTGGAAGGCAATATCCTTTATGAATTAGGGGCAGGGCAGGAGCAGCGGCGCGATTATGCCTACCTCGAAGTACCGGCAGGGCAGGGGCAATATGCCTGGCTGGATTATAACAACGACAATATTCAGCAACTGAACGAATTTGAACTGGCCGTCTTTCCAGATCAGGCCAAATTCATACGGGTATTCACCCCCACCAATGATTTTGTGAAAGCCAATTATATCACGTTCAATTATCGCTTTGATATCAGTCCCCGGGCCGTTTTGAATAAAACCGGATTGAAGGGGATGCAAAATCTGTTGTCCAGGATCAATCTCACTACTTCCTTCCAAACTACCCGTAAATCAGTTGCGGCCGGCAATTTTGAATTCAATCCTTTTAAATACGGGGTGAGCGATAATGCACTGATCTTAACGAGCACATCCCTGGTGAATAACCTGGCCTTCAACCGGCTTAGCAGTAAATGGGGAGTTGATTTCAGCAATTTCAGACGCAATGGCAAATCACTATTGACGTATGGATTTGAAAGCACCAAAATCAACGACTGGACCATGCGCTGGCGATGGAATATCAGCCGGTCCATTTCATTTTCTTTGAATGGGAAAAAAGGGCTGAATGCATTATACACCCCTCAGTTTGCGAACCGCAATTATGAATTGTCGGTGTACAATATTGAGCCCTTCTTTATTTTTATAAAGGGAACGGTATTCCGAATCACCACCAGTTATAAATGGGAAAATAAAAAGAACCTGCCCCTTTATGGCCCTGAAAAGTCTACCTCCAATTCCGTATTGGTAGAAAGTAAATACAATATTCTGCAGAACAGTTCGATCAATGCCCGCTTTACCTATAACAATATCAGCTACAATGCGGCAGCGAACACAACGGTCAGTTATATTATGCTGGATGGTTTGCAGCCCGGAAAGAATTATATCTGGTCATTGGGGCTGAATAAACGGCTGCTGAATAATCTGGAACTCACTTTCCAATATGACGGACGAAAATCCGGCACTGCCCGCACTATTCACCTCGGCCGCGCAGGAATTACGGCGTTGTTTTAGTGAATGGTCAATTGTTAATTGTCAATGGCGAATAACGAGGGATCTAAATTAATTTCGAAATCCATTTTTAAATGAGGATGTCCATAACCCAAACACTCTCATTCTGTTTTAATTATCGAATTTTCAAATCGAATAATTTTCAAATTAACTGTATTTCATTTTCACATTTTCTAATTATCAAATCATTATTGTCTGGGGAAAGTTTTTGCAAAGCCCTGAAACATTGCCCCAGAGCGGGTTCTAGCCCCTCTCCTTTGGGGAGGGGTTGGGGAGGGGTCTGAATTGATTTTCAAACTAATAAATAGTTTTACCTGACAACAGTGATTATCAAATCAGCTAATTAGTAAATTCCCAAATCAGCACATTGTCTCTTTCTAACAGGAATCACTCTGTATTTCATTAGCAAATTAGCACATTAGCAAATTAGCTAATTACTTATACATTGAACCGGAAGTGCATCACATCACCATCCTTCACCACATATTCCTTTCCTTCAATACGGAGTTTACCCACTTCCCGGGCGGCAGCTTCGGAGCCGTATTGTACAAAATCGTCGTAGGAGATCACTTCGGCTTTGATGAACCCTTTTTCAAAATCAGTATGGATTACACTGGCAGCTTGCGGGGCTTTCCATCCTTCATGAATGGTCCAGGCCCTTACTTCCTGCACCCCGGCGGTGAAATAGGTATAGAGACGGAGTAATTTATAAGCAGAATGGATCAACCGGTCGAGGGCGGGTTCTGTCATTTTATATTCTTCCATGAAAAGCTGTTTGTCATCGGCATTTTCCATTTCAGCGATCTGTGCTTCGATGGAATTGTTCATGATGATCACTTCTGCATTTTCATTCTTTACCGCTTCTTTCAGGGCTTCTGAGAATTTGTTTCCGGTGTGCATGGATCCTTCATCTACGTTGGCTACATACAATACCGGTTTATCAGTCAGCAGAAACAGATCGGCGATGGCTACCTTTTCTTCTTTATCCAAAGCCAGTTCGCGAATGCTTTTCCCTTTTTCGAGATGTTCTTTACAGCGTTGCAGTACTTCCAGTTCGGCTTTTGCCTTGGGGTCTGTTTTGGCCAGTTTTTCAGACTTCTGAATTTTGCGTTCCACGCTGTCAAGATCTTTCAACTGCAGTTCGGTATCAATGATCTCTTTATCGCTTACAGGATTGATAGCCCCTTCATCGCGGAGGATATTTTCGTCTTCGAAGCAGCGGATCACGTGAATAATGGCATCCACTTCCCGGATATTCCCCAGGAATTTATTGCCCAATCCTTCCCCCTTGCTGGCACCGCGCACCAGTCCGGCTATGTCCACAATCTCGATCTGGGTGGGAACGATGCGGTTCGGTTGTACCAGTTCGGCCAGCTTCAGCAGGCGCGGATCGGGTACATCCACCAGGCCCACATTGGGGTCGATGGTGCAAAAACGGTAGTTGCTGGCCTGCGCTTTGGCGCTGTTGCTCACCGCATTAAATAAGGTTGATTTTCCTACATTGGGTAATCCCACGATGCCTGCCTGTAATGCCATGATCGGTTTTTGATTTTCGAATGTTGATTTTAGATTTCAGCGGCAGGGTAATTTCCCGTGCCACCCTCTAAAAAGAGCGCAAAGATAAGGCTTGGACGCGGTTTTGGTTTTAGATTTTAGATTGGCGATTTTAGGTTTTTTTAGTAGCTGGCAAACGGCAATCTAAAATCTAAAACCTAAAATTTCTTCAATGTGTAAAGAACCATTTGGCATATTGCCCAAAAACTTCAATCTTTCCATATAATCAGGAATTAGCGTCGTTGAAAGCAATCTAAAATCGCAAATCCAAAATCTAAAATTATCAAATGGCTTTAAGCAGAATCTGGTCGGCTTTTATCATTATCGCAGTCTTGGTGGCTGGCTTTCGTATGTTTTCGGGTGACGAGAAAATCTTCACCAGAATGGTATCCGGTAAGTCCTCCGATAAATATGACAGTGTTTTCTATGCTACGGTGGGCAGCCCGGTGAATCTGCAATTATCAGCCCGGTATGGCGATTTCCTGAAAGAATATGGGTACCACCGCACGGATTCCATAAAAATGGCGACCGTATTACTTACGGATAACCTTTCCGCAGATTCTGTATCACTGCTGAAAAGTATCAATCCCGCGCTGACTGTTTATACCTATACGGGGGTGCAAAAAAAACTGGTGCGAAAAGTGGATGGGATCATTGAAACGGCCAAGAATGCCGTGATCGATATCATTTTTCCGCTCATCGGCATACTGGCTTTATTTATGGGTTTTTTGACTATTGCAGAACGAGCAGGTGGGGTAAGGGTTTTATCGAAGATCATCTGGCCATTTTTCTCCAAAATTTTTCCGGACATTCCCAAGGGACATCCGGCCACAGGGCACATGATGATGAATTTCTCTGCCAACCTGCTCAATCTCGACAATGCGGCTACTCCCTTTGGTCTCAAAGCGATGGAAAGCCTGCAGGAACTAAACCCCGATAAAACGAAGGCCTCCAACTCCCAGATTATGTTCATGGCCTTGCATGCCTCCGGGCTTACCCTGATACCGGTAGTGATTATTGCTTTTCGCTCTGGCCTGGGTGCCGCTAATTCCACGGATATTTTCATTCCCTGTATGATCGCTACGTTTGCCGCCACCATGGCGGCCATGTTCATTGTATCATTCAAGCAAAAGATCAATCTCCTTTCGCCCGTGGTATTATTATGGGTGGGCGGTTTATCGGCCATTATCACGTTGCTTGTACTATATGTGAACAGTCTGAATCCGGCAGCAGCCCAATTGTTTTCCGGAAAACTAAGCAACGGACTCATCCTTGTCATCTTTTTACTGATCGTACTGGGCGGTTTGTATAAAAAAATAGATGTGTTTGACGCATTTGTGGAAGGGGCAAAAGGCGGTTTTGAAACAGGTGTCCGCATCATTCCTTATATCGTAGGTATGCTGGTGGCCATCAGTATGCTGCGTACCAGTGGTACCTTCGACCTCATTATCAATGGAATGAAAACCCTCTTTGCCGCGTTGGGTACCGATACACGGTTTGTGGACGGTCTGCCAACGGCGCTGATCAAACCCATGAGCGGAAGTGGCGCCAGGGGGATGATGATCGATACGATGAAGACATTCGGTGCTGATTCCTTTGCAGGCAGGCTGGCCTGTATCCTGCAGGGCTCTTCTGATACTACCTTCTATGTGATTGCGGTGTACTTTGGATCCGTAGGCATCAAAAACACCCGGTATTCAATCGGGGCTATGCTGCTCGCCGACCTGGTGGGAATCATTACCGCGATTGCACTGGCGTATTTGTTCTTCGGATAAGAATGAATGGATGATACAAAAAAAGCTGCCCATTAAGAGCAGCTTTTTTTAGGGCTATTCGTTTTGAAATTAATAATTCGTAAACACTGACAAACTCCTTACTGTTGCAATATTCGTAACTGCAGATCTGAAGCCTCCTCTGAACACAAGTGTATAACTTCTTTTGGCTGTCGGATTTAACGTAGCCAAAATATTTACAAAAGCTCCGGTAGTGGGATTAAAGTTCTGCAAATTGGTGGTAGTGCCGGCAGGACGTATATAGAACGAATCGGTGATATTGGAAGCATACGGAATAAATCCGGTTACATCCGTCAACTGCACATTCGTAAAGATATTGGCGTTTCTCTTTACGGAGAAAATATCAAATGCAGTGGGGATAGCGGTTGGGCTGTACACAAAATTGGCAAAACGCAAACGCGCTGTTGTATCTGATGGAATCACGATATCTGTTTGCACCGTTTTTTGCAGTGGCGATGTAATTGTATCATACATGAATACAGTGTATGTCTTATTAAACTGCATATTCTGCGCAAAAGATAAAGGCACCTGCGTCGTTGCAGACAATGTGTCTCTTACGAGGAAAGCTTTAATTCCCGGGGTTACTTTAAAACCCGGACCAGAAGCAGGGAACAGCGAGCCGGATGTAAGGGAGGATCCATTTACCGGCAGCCCATCCACGAAGACATAGTTGCGGGTGGCATTCACTGTGGCAATATAAACCTGAGCACGCGCAGCATTCGTAAAATCAGCATTATCTTCCAGCACCCCGTCAGAATGCTTGGTACAACCGGGCAGTAAGCCGAGTGCCAGTACCGGTATAGCGGCATATTTTATTAAACTGAATTTCATTGGTAATTTCTTTTAATTGATGGTGAAAAGGGTTTAGGGTTCAGAGAACCAGCAACGTTTGGTATGATAATCCAATGCACCGGCACCGATACGGTTCAGTTCATTGAGGTTCCATACATACTCGGAGTTGTAACGGGGCCTTACTCTGTACACCGCTTTGCCGTTGTTGTTTGCAAACAATGTTGCCGGTAACTGGAAATCACGGTATACCTGTTGACCGGTATTTTCATCCAGATCAGTATAGTGATACCTTCTCATATCCACCCAGGTCTCCAGAATACCATGAATATACAGGGCAATATATTTCTGCAGCATGATCTGCGTTAATGTCAATGAAGCAGGTGATGCAGGCACTACGGTAGTGTTGGTAAGGAAACCGGATTTGATAGCCGGCGTAATCACATTTGCTGCCGGTACATTTGCTCCGAAAGTAGTGGTGAGCATGTCAAAATTCAGGTCAATACCTGTTTGATAAGCTGCGAGTGCACCGGGTTTATTTCCGCTTCTGAACAGGGCTTCTGCCTTAATGAACAGTATCTCCGAAGCCGTCATGATTGGAAACTCAGAACTGTTGCGGAATACATAGCGGCAGTTATTGTCATTACCGGGAGCGGTATTATTCGGTGTAGTTACATTCTGCGGTACGCCCCAAAAACTTTCCGGACGGTCGTTAATTGCAAGGGCATTCTGACCAGCGCTTGGGGTTAAGCCTCTGAAGGTCCCGTTCGCATTAGTACGAAGGAGATAGATCGCACGGGGGTCTGTAACACCAGGGAAGGCGTTATTCAAACCACTCATCAGATTCGCAATGTAAGCAGATTGGCGAATAGCTGTTTCAGTTCCAATCGCTACACTGCCGAGATTACCTCTCAACGGACCAAAGAAATTGGAGTTACCGCTGATACCAGTGGCTGCAAATTTTACGGTTCCGTTATCCGAATTAGCGGTTATCGCCTTGTCGCAATAGAAGATCACTGAATCGGCACGGTAAGTGGCTTTATTGGTCAGGTGATGATAGCTTCTGGCAAGCACACCATACACAAATTTTTTCCACTTGTTTACATCACCATTATAGAAATATGCATCACCCAGTGCCAGATTGGCCTGTGTGGATGCATCACCTGTATTGTTCAGATAATTGATGGCATCATAACAAAGCTGGCGCACATGATTATACACCGATTCCTGCGTGCCATAGGTAAAAGTCAGTTTGCTCGGATTGAAGGCTTCATTTACATCGATCACTTCGCCATGATAATCGGATAAACAAAGCCAGCTCCATGCCTGAATGGCTTTACCCACACCTGCATAATTCCATTTCTTTTCTTCCTGTGCCCATTCGATCATTTTCACACAATTCTGACCGATATCATAAAAGTGCGTTCTCCATATGGAAGCAGCATTGTCGCTGGCACCAATGGTACCACCCATCTGATCATATTGTCCACCTGAACCGGCCATAAGGAAATTCTGAACGTATTTACCCACGAAGCGGATATCATTCAGCACCCCATGTCCGGCGCTGTTGGCAGCCATGGTGGAAATGATCGGGGGAAGCAATTGTTCCACCGGTACGCGCACATTCGCATTCGGATTGGCGTAGGCCTCATCTATTTTTTTAGTACAACTGCTGAAAAAAACAGTTGTGGTAATGGCAATAGCAGTAATTGCCAGGATATATTTTTTCATTGATGTAATATTTAAACGCATGAGTTAATTAAATTAAAATCCTGCACGGATACCAAAGTTCACACTCACCGGTGCGGGCACGTTACCAAAATCGAAGCCCCATCCGCCTACACCTCTAGTACCGGCTGTATTGCAACTTACGGCAGGGTCAGCTCCGGTATAATTGGTCATCAGGATCAGGTCGTTGGCTGTAACAAAGAAGCCCAGTGATTTAACAAAACCGATGCGTTTGATCATTGCAGGAGAGAAATTGTATTTAAGTGTGATATCACGCAGTCTGAACCAGTTTACATCAGTCTCAATGAATTCCTCTTCCGGCAGCCTTAAGGTATAATAGGTTTGGTTATAAGCCGGAATAATAGTGATCGTATTTACAGTTGGATTAGTGCTGTTCTGCAATCCATCATTCAGCACACCCTTGATCACCCGGGGTGTATAGCGGTCATCCGTACGGGTGCTGATACCATTCTGTGTCAGGTACATGTCGGTACCATTGAAGATATCGCCGCCTACTTTCAGATCCCAGAGGAAATTCAGGCTCCAGTTTTTATAGTTCAGGGTATTTACCCAGCCCAGCGTAAAGTCAGGGTTTCTGTCGCCATGATTGATAAAGGCTGATGCATCCACCACCGGCAATCCGTTGGCGGGATCGATCAGAATATCTCCTTTCAGGTTGCGTGCATAACCAAACGAAGTGATACCGGTAGTGGGGCCGCCTTTAATCAGACCGCCACGGGCATTGTTGAAGAGCCAGGTATCAGAGATATAAAATTCCGGAACGTTATCAGGAAGTGAAAGCACTTTGTTCTTCATCTTATTGAAGTTGAAGCGGGTGTTCCACTTAAAGTTTTTGCGGTTGATGGGCGTAAGGTCAACACTGATTTCCAAACCCTGGTTGCGGGTAGAACCTACGTTGATGGTATTCAGTACATAACCGGTACCATAACTGGCTCTGAAGTTCTCCGCAATTTGTTTTTCATTCAGCGTGTTGTAATAGGTTACATCAAAGCCCAGTTTGCCCTTGAACAATTTCATTTCTGTACCGATCTCATAAGTCTTCTGAATTTCGGGTTCGAGGAAGAAGTTGTTATTGGTGAATCCGTAAGCAAAACCACCACCACTGGAGGTTACGTTATTAAACACGGATTGGTTGGCATAAGGCTGACTGGAACGCGCTGTGCTGGCCAATGATGTTCTCAGTTTGAAATAATTCAACACCGCACCTTTTTTCAAAGCGGGGAAGATATCACTCACGATTACACTCAGGCTTCCTGCAGGGTAGTTATAGTTGCGGTAAGCTTTGGGGAAGATCGATGAGTTTTCAAAGCGGTGCGAATAGGTGAAGAAGATCAGATTTTTATAGTTCACTGCAAATTCACCAAAGAAAGCCAACTGACGGCTCAGCACGTAGTTGGGCAATCCTCCGGGAGGAAGCAAACCTCTGTTCAGACGCTGACGGGAAGTAACCCTGGTGGCAGAGCTATCGCCCATCCACTGATTGATCTGATCCATACCTACAACCTGTCCATTCTTGAACATCTGACCGGCAAAATTCACGGAATCAACAAAGTTGGTTCCGAATACGGAATATTGCTCTCTGCGGTAATCCTGCCACATGGTACCTCCGAGTAAACGGAAGTTGAATTTGCCCAATGATTTTTTGGCAGTTGCGGTAATAGTATGGTTATACCCTCTGTAATCCACATAATAATTATCCTGCTGACCACCGGCACCTCTCGTTAAGATAGAAGAAAGGGGGTGATAGAAAGACCAGCCTTCTGTGGTGAACTGATCATATCCGAAGCGTCCGGAAATACTCAACCACTTGAAAGGATTGATATTAATACCGAATGTACCGGTAATACGGTCGGTTACATCATAACCGCGGTTGAAATTCACACTGAAGAAAGGGTTATCAAATTCTCCATTAGCACCCAGTGTAGAAATCAATTTTTTTCCACCGCTGGCATCAAGGTAATCACGGGCATCATTTATCACCGGCCATATCATCAGGTTCAGCAGATAACCACCGGCACCTCTTTTCGGTTTGTCGTTTTGCGAACGTGTATAAGTAATGGAAGGTGTAAAATCAATGAACTTCCCAATTTTGGTGGTATTCGTCAGTCTCAGTGTGTATCGCTTAAACGTATTTTCAGGAACCACGCCTTTCTGATCCAGGAATGATCCGGAAAAACGGAAACTGTAATTCTTTTTACCATATTCCGCAGACAGGTTATGCGTTTGCGAAAAACCATTCTGGAAGAAATTTCCGATGTTATCAAATTTCTTGACATTGTCTGCATAAGCAGGGCCGAAATACGTGAACAGGTCAGATCCACCTGCAGATGACAATCCGTTAGAACCGGAACTCCAACGGGTGGAATAATCGGGGAAACGGGTGAGTTTTGAAATGCGGAATGCATTATCATAGTTCACGGTGAACTTACCATCCGTTTTACCTTTTTTGGTGGTAATGATGATGGCACCGGAACTCGCCTGGCTTCCATAAAGCGCGGTGGCTTCTGGTCCTTTCAATACAGTGATTGATTCAATATCGTTGGGGTTAAGATCGGCAATACGATTCGTATAGTCGGTATTTCTGTTAGCTGTCTGATTGATGCTGCGGGTAGAGTTTTCCACAAGACCCAGGCTGGAACCGGAATTGCTCGTTTCGTTTTGGGTGGAGTTGTCCATGATCACCCCGTCAATAACGAACAGGGGCTGGTTGTCCAGTGCCATAGAGTTAAAACCACGGAGTACAATGCTGCTCGAAGCACCGGCCTGCCCGCTGGTGGGGTTGATCGTAAGACCAGCTACACGACCACTCAGACCATTGAGGAAGTTTTCACGTTGTGTTTCGGCCACTTCGGCACCTGCCACTTTCTGTGCAGAGAAACCTAATTCGCGCGGATTTCTTTTTTGGTCCATGGCAGTGATCACCACTTCACCCATGGTATTATCGGCGGTTTTCAGGCTTACACCTACGGTATTGCCTTCGCCGGGTTTTACGTCGGTGGTTACATACCCTACATATGATACCTGAAGGGTTTCGCCGGGAACCATTTTAATGGAGAACTTACCATTGGCATCTGTAACCACAATGCGACGCGTACCTTTCACACGAATGGTTACACCGCTGAGGGGTGTCTTGTTTTCGTCTGACAAGATGGTACCAGTAACGGTTCTTTCCTGCGCCTGCGCCACAGCCGGCAACAACAGGAACACCAGTGACAGTGTAAATAGCAATTGGAGAATTTTTCTCATAGCTGGTTGTTTTGAAATATTACTAATAAGCAGTTTTACTTTTTTATAAACTGATGTTTGGATACTTGTTTAATTATGCCACCCGAACACCCGCGTCCGTATAGGGTTTTAATAAAGCATCATCAGGCGACAGTTCGGTGATCAGCAGGTCGATCTTCTCGAGTCCGCAAACCCTGATCGGTTGTACCGTATTCATCTTTTCTGCAATAGTGAGGCACACAACTTTCTTCGACGATTCGATCATTGCTTTTTTTAATTGCACCACTTCCCAGTCATTGTCGGTAATACCCTGTTCCGCATCAATAGCATTGGTGCCGAGAAAACAGATGTCGGCTTTTACCTGTTTTATCTTGGCAATGGCCTCTGAGCCTACTGTGATCTTTGAATTCTTAGAAATTTTATCACCGATGAGTATTACATCTATATTCGGGTGATTCATGTATTCCAGTATGGCGGGAATGCTGCCAGAAATAAATGTAGCACGAAGTTGTGGAGGCAGCGAGCGGGCCAGTTCGAGTATAGTGGTACCACCGCTGGTAAGTACAAACATGCCATTGGTGATGAGGCAGATAGCTTTTTGCGCGATCAGTTTTTTCTGTGAAAGTGAATACACTCCGTTGGTTGGATAATACACTTCATTAAACGAATGGGAGAGGGCGCCGCCATGCACTTTGATCACTTTACCTTCATCGGCAAGTTCCTGCAGGTCGCGACGAATGGTATCTTCGGATACATTGATCTCCGAACATAGAGAGGAAGATAAAACCTTGTTGTGCAGGTTTACCTGATGCAGTATATAGGCCTGCCTTTCCTTTTTTAGCATCCGTTAGTTTTGATAAGGCTAATGTACTCTATATTCCTGCACAAAAACGCAGAAACCTGAAAAAATTTGCAGAATGTTGAAAACCCGGGGATTAAGTGTTTACTATTATGCTGTTTAGTGGGTATGGACAAAAAAAATCCGTCCCGCACAGAGCGGGACGGGGAATTTTCATACAAATTCCAAAGTATGGTAAAAGGCGATGTGGAATACTGCGGTTTTTTGCGGCTTTATTTGCCAAACGTAAATCTGGCAGTAAATCCAATCGCTGCGGGCTCAAAATTGATATCACTTACAATATTCAACTCCGGCTTCCAGTCTAGCGAAAGATTCAGGGGAATATTCGGAAACTTATAATCAAGTCCCACTACACCCATCCCGCCAAAGTTGGGATCCGTTGTTGTCTTGAGCGTATTGGTATTTACTTTTTTTACAAAGCCGATATACGCACCTCCGCCATAAAACCAGCTCAGCCCTTCTGAGGCCAGCGGCTTGTGCAGCTCCACCATGGCACCGATGGCCAGGGGATCGCCAAATGAAAATAATCCTTCAATGGCCACTTTATCATTGATGAAATGCTTGATCGAAACGGCGTTATTCACCATAGCATTGGCACTGCTGAGGCGTACACCGAGCGAGGTTTTGTAACCACTGGTGCCGGGTCCGGTAGTTTCCTGTGCTTGTACCGTAGTAACGGTAACCAGGCACAATAAGGAAAGAAGGCTGAGGAAGATGGTTTTCTTCATGTGATTTTTTTTTAGTTATTAATAACACATCAAATCGCCAGTAACGTTTCCGGAATACCGGTAAGGTTCGGCTCTTTCATACAGTAATTATATCATCCTCTGTGAACGAAAAATGATGCCAGATAAGTCTAAAGGAAATGCAAAAGTTCAGTAGGTTCTATAGGTTGCATAGGTTCCATAGGTTGAATAAGTTGAATAGGTTCAAAAGGTTTAAGAAGTTCAAGAGGTTCAAGCGGCTTGCCCACCGTAGCTTTAGCGTAGGCGGGTTCCATAGGTTGTTGATGCCTGAACGTAGCCTGCTGCCTGAGCGTAGCCGAAGGCAGGCGGGTTGAATACAGTTGCTTATTGCTCGTTGGCTTGCCCGCCGGCGGGTTGCGGGTTTCTTTTAGCTTGTCACTGGCTGTTCCGGGCTTGCAGCTTGAGGCTTGCCGCTGATAGCTGGCTGTTTACTTGCAGCTACCTAAAACAACTCATACTTCGTCTTGGGTCTTCTTGCATCCAGCCAGTTGAAGTCGGGGAGACGCATGGCATCGGGGGATTTATCTTTCATCGGCCAGATGGTGCCGGTAACACTGCTGCGGAACACGACTTTTTGCAGCGCACTTTCACCGAAATAAATATCCATGACATCACATTTTGATTCATTGATACCGGTATAAGCGCTGTCTTCATCCTGAATAAAATAAATACATTCCGCAAAGCCGGCTGCCCGTACCGAATCAATAGCACCGGCGGTGAAATAACCATCCATACGGGTGGATTTTACCTGGTTGTATACACCGGGCTCCACTTCATTGATGAGAAAACTTTTCTCAAATACATTCACTTTGTCCGCTTTTTTATTTTTGGTAAATACCCATACGGTATCACCGGTTATCTGACTGCCTTTCGACCAGATCACAGGATTTTGATACAACCGGAATACGGAGTCTTTAAAAGAATAAAACACACTGTCACAAACCGCCTGCATGGAATCACTGAAGATGCGCACATGCCGGTAGGCTTCGAAATACCGGTTAGTGCTGTCTTTGGTATTCGTATTCACTACCTGTGTGCCCTTCAAGGTGTCTTTTACCAGCGAGTCTTTCTTTCCATACAGATCGCTCAGGCGGGCGGAGAATAATGTATCTGCGGTAATATAAATGGAATCGGCATCCTGCTTCACGATCATCAGGGGTTTATTGGTCGCGAGCATCCGGTCTTTTTTAGTGTCGCGAAACACTTCACCCGCCACGATTGTAGTACCCTGCACCGAATCTTTGATGATAACGTTGCCCCTGGCCTGTGCAATACCCAGGCTATCATCGAAGATCACCCGGTCGCCCACAATCGTAAGCCCTTTGTCTTTGATCACCGGACGGCTGCCAAATTCTGCTTTACCGGTGGCCACATTGTAAAATCCTTCTTTGGTCTCAATAGTCCGGCCACTGCTGTCCTGTATCAGCGTTTGCGCGATAAAGCGGCTGGTTTGTGTTTGTGTATTATAAATGAGCGAATCAGTGGTAATCGTATATGCCGGATCTTTCAGCAATACTTTATTCTTAAAGATCACATCCCGAAGGCCAGCATAATAATATCCTTCCCGGCTGGTGAGAACGGTCTTCTTATTCACCACTTTGCCACCATGCCGGTATATACCGATATCCGTATTCATATCATACTCGAGATCGGGGGTAGTTAGCGAGCCTTTGCCGTCGGATAATTGCACACCACCATCGAGATAGGCCACTTTTTTATTGATCAGGTAACGGAGGTGACTTGCATATATGTTGGCCGTATCAGAATCATTGATATGAACATGGCCCCAGGCTTCAAAGGTTTTGGTATAGCTGTTGATCACACAACTGTCGCAATCAAAATAACTGTTTTCCTGTCTCAGCTTTACAGTACCGGCCAGAATCTGCAGGGTAGTGCTGTCGTTGAGTTTTTGAATGGTAAGCCGTTTGGAGCTGATGATATGTATTTCACGGGCCGTATCCGCAGGCGGACCAGCCGGTGCTGTTATGGGGCCGGTAATTTGCGTATACGCGAGTTGCGGGAGTAGTAATATCCCGGCAGTCAGCAGGCAGAAAAGAAAAAATTGTTTTAGCATTAGATCAGTTGCCGCCGGAAACAGCGGTATCTTTTTTCGCTGGCGAAGTTATCGGCCCGGTTTTATCCTTCTTGCCAAAGATTGACAAATTAACATAGCGTTTAGGATGAAGACGCAGATCGTCGATCAGGATCTCTGCACTCAAAATGGCGTCATTCAGTTTATTGTAAAGCGTTTTATCGTTTAGCAATGCCCCGATTGTTCCGTCTTTACTGGCTACCTTGTTGGCCACCATTTTCAACTGGCTGATCATCGCATTCAAGGAATCAATAGTAGGTTGTATTTCGAGCGAGGCCAGTTTTTCACTTGCTTTTTTAGCATTGGTTATAGTAGCCGTGATATTTTCCGTATTTCCCTTTAGCCCTTCGGTAATGCTCTTTGCATTATTGAGTGTGGCAGCGAGGGGCCCGGTCTGGTTATTGAGCAATCCGTTCAATTCGCTGCTTGCCCGGTTGAGATTGGCCAGGGTTTGCTGCAAATTGGTTTTAGCATCGGAATTGATCAGGCCATTGATACTGCCGAAGATCGTGTTCAGCGAATCGAGCGTGGTGCGTACTTTGGTGAGGGTGGGGGTGAGCTGTGCTTTTACATCATCGAGTATGCCTATATCTACCCTGGTCTTCAAAGTATCGCCGGGCTGCAGGTAAACTGAATCTGTGCCTTTCTCTATAAGAATATAAGATGAGCCAACCAATGGGCTTGAAATCAGGGCTTTGGAATCGCGGGGAATGTTGATATCTTCCGTTAGGTTGATGGTAGCCACAATACCGCTCATATTCTTATCCTTCACCTCCAGCGCATATACACTCCCGATCACATACCCGTTGATCTTTACTTCATTGGATTTGGCGAGTGACCCCAGGTCATTGAAAGAGGCATAGATCTTTTTCCTTTTTGTAAGGATATCCCTGCCCTTCAAAAAATTAAAACCGAGTATGAGCAGGGTCAATGCGGTAATGGTAAGTACGCCGACTTTTGTTTCATTGCTGATCTTCATTCGTGTTCTTTTACGCTATCTGGGTGCCAAATTAGTCATTTTATTTTAACCCATGAAGCGATAGCCGGAGAATGGCCCTGTATACATAGTCCGGGTTGGGGATACCCGTCACTCAGCATATACGACACTGTTCAGTCAAAAAGGCTCAGAATCCTTTCTTTGGTTCTTTATCTTTCGCTTTTTCTTTTTCCTTTTCCGCCTCTTTTTCCTTCTCTTTTTCCTTTTCCTTTTCCTTTTCGGCGTCTTTATTCTCCTTTGTTTTATTCTCCAGTCTTTCCTTATAATTCTTAAAAGCCGTGAATATATTCTTTACAATCTCTGCCTGGCCCTCTTCGCTGGTTATGTATTCTTCTTCTTCTTTATTCGATATAAAACCAATCTCAATCAGGATGCTGGGCATGGCCGTAGCCTGGAGCACCCAGATACCTTTATCATTTCGTTGCTTCACGCCCCGGTCGATACGCCCCACGGATTTAAATTCTTCCTGCACCATATCGGCCAGGTTGAGGCTTTTACGGAAATAATTTTGCGCATAAATAAGCATACGGGCTTTTTCTGCCGGGTCTGACGGGTCGGGAAGGGTAAGTGTAGAAGTACTGTCTATTTCGCCCATGTACTCATTATTCTTGCTCACCGAATTGATCTTATCATCGTTTTTGCTTACTGCCCAGATATAGGTCTCAGTACCCTTTGCTTTGTTTTCCACAAATACATTTTCATACTGGTACTGATACGTGGTCTTCGTGTAGGTTTTCTTTCCCTTTTTATAGGTTTTTACAACGGGTGTTTTACCCACGACTCGGCGCTCGTACCATCCTCCGGGATGTTTGCCGGCCGAATTGCAATGTACGGCAATGAAGAGGTCGCCTCCGGATTGATTAGCCAGGTTGGCCCGGTATTTCAGTGCTGCATCTTTATTCTGCACAGGGCCCGGCAATACATCTGTAGTGCGGGTGTAAATAATCTTGAGGTCGGGATAAGCTTTGGCAATGGTATCGCCCAATTTTAGCGAAACCTGCAGGGATACATTGGCCTCGGATGCTTTAGTGCCGATGGCACCGGGATCCAGCCCGCCATGACCCGGGTCAATGATCAACGTTTGCAGGGGCTTTTTTGAAATATTTTGTGCACCTGTACGATGAATAATGCAAAAGGATAAAAGGAGCGTAAACAGGCAGAACAGTTTTTTCATCCGGTCAGGGTTTTTGAAAAATGAGTTTTAAAACCATGCAATGGTAATAAAGAAAATTTACTTTCCCCGCTTCTTTTCCTGCTCCTCCACCTGATTCAGCAAGGCCGATACATCCCTGCCGGGTGAAGTGCGATAGGTATGCTCGCCGGGCGTTACCAGTTGCTGTTGTTTTTCCAGCCAACTGATATATGTTTTTACCGCCCGGATAATGCAGTCTGCAATTTCTTTTTGCCCTTCTTTACTATTGAGGTAATCCTCTTCGCTCCGGTTAGTGATATATCCTGTTTCCACCAGTATGCTGGGCATGGCGGTGGCCTGTAATACCCAAATGCCCACGCCGCGCTGGCGCACATCCCGGTCCACCCGGCCCACTTTGGCAAATTCATCCTGAACATATCCGGCCAGGGTAGCGCTCCGCTTAAAATACTGTTTGGTCTTTAATAAAGTGAGCGCAATGAACTCTGCGGAGTTGGGGTCGATATCCCCATAATTTTGTTTGAAATTTTCCTCCTGCAGCATTGGTGCATTTTCACGCATGGCCACTTCCTTGTCTTCGTTTTTATGTGAACCCCAGATATACGTCTCGGTACCTTTTGCCGAATTGGGTACTGTATAGGTCCGGTATTGGGGCACTTCCTTCGTTTTTTTCTTCCGGTTTTTGCCTTTGCCGGTATAGTAAGTTACCGTTTTGGTACCCACCTGTTCGGTTTTACGCGTGGGCACAGCGGCATTCACATGGATACAAATAAAGAGATCACCTTTATTTTCATTGGCAATTTCCGCACGGCGATGTATGGCCGTGATCTTTTCGGTCGGCCTGCTTTCCACGATACGTATATCTGGCATTTCCTGGTGAAAATTCTTGACCAGTTGCTTCGATACGGCCAGGCATATATCATCTTCATATGAATAGGAACCCCGGGCCCCATTATGCCCCCCGTTTTCCATGATACCATGTCCGGCATCCACAATGATAGTCTTGATCACTTTCTGCCGGTTTGACCCGCTGTCAGACGCACGATCATTCCGGAATGATATAGCCGTAATACAAAATGCAGGGAGGAGTAAGAGGAGAAATGTTCGTTTTATCATTTTCGGTATACCTGTTTGGCGGAATATTTACAAATTGTTGGGTTTTCCTTTTTACCTGCCTAAAGCAGAATGAATTACATTTGCCACCTACCTGATGAAGCAAGTGTACAAATTTAGGTCAATTTATTTTTTATACGGGATACTGACGGTGGCGATCTTATTCACAATAACGTGGAAAACAAGCGCCAGCGGTATTCAGCAACCCGATTTTCGCAAGCCTTTAACAAACACCCGTGCAGCAGGCGATACTATAAAGCCCTTACTACCCAATGACCGCCCTGTTCCCGGTGCAGTTGCATCCCGGGATACCAATAAACTCACAATACCTGATACCACTGCCCCCCGTCAGAAAACGGATACGTTTGCGCTAAAAATATCCAAAGACTCCATGGATGCCCCCCTCCGGTATGCAGCCGAAGATTCTGCCGTGATACTGGTTGCTGGTAAAAAAGTAATCCTGTATGGGAAAACAAAAACGGAATACAAGGATATTACGCTTACAGCACCCAAAGTAGAAGTGGATCAGCAGACACAGGTAGTAACAGCCGTGAATGCGAAGGACAGCAGCGGAATGGTATTGGAGACTGCCCACTTTAAAAGCGGCGAGAATGATTTTACCAGTGATACAATTAAATATAATTTCAAATCCCAAATCGGACTTACCAAAAATACCTATACCACCACACCCGATGGTACCCTGATAATCGGCGACGTAGTGAAAAAGGTAAACGCCAATACCACCTTTGTAAAAGGGGCCCGGTTTACCACCTGCCTGCTCGACGATCCCCACTTTGATATCAAATCCAATAAAATGAAAGTGGTGAATCAGAAACTGGCCGTATCAGGGCCTGCCCACCTGGAATTTGAAGGTGTACCCATTCCCATCTATCTCCCGTTCGGGTTTTATCCATTGAGCCAGGGTAGACATTCCGGTTTATTGCGGCCCAATTTTGTTACGGATGAAGTGCGCGGATTGGGATTGAGCGGACTGGGATATTATAAAGTACTCGGTCCCTATTGGGATGCACAGATATCCGGCGATATTTATTCTTATGGCGAATGGGCGGCCGGGCTTCGCGCCACTTACCGGAAGCGGTATAAATTCAATGGCGGCTTATCCGTAACCCTGCGTTCTTCGAAATTGAATTTTAAGAATGACCCTGATTTTTCAAAGACCAGGGTATTCAATATTTCCTGGAATCATGCGATGGATGGTAAGGCCCGCCCGGGTGTCAATTTTTCGGCAAGTGTAAATGCAGGTTCTACCAAGTTTAACCAACTTGTACCCGGAAATCCTTTTGTGAACTATCAAAATATACTGGGTTCTTCTATCACTTACAGTAAAAGCTGGCGCGACAAACCATTCAATTTTTCATTAAGTGCCACCCATAGCCAGAATAATAATCTCCGGCTGATCAACGTGACCCTGCCCAATGCCACATTTACCTTGAATACTATTTACCCCTTTCAACGAAAAGACGGAGCCGGTACTCCCAAGTGGTACGAGAAACTCGGTGTGGCGTATAACGGAACTTTTTTCAACAATATCAGCTTTTACGATTCACTTGGATATGGAAAAAATGGTGTAAAGTCCTTTATCCGCCATATCCTGGATACTTCACAATGGACCTCCCAGCACAGCATTCCCATTACCCTGTCGCTCCCACCGATACTGGGTGGAAGGATACTGGTGGCCCCGGGTATTAATTACAGCCAGACCTGGATACAAAAAGTGACCAATTATACCTGGAATGAGGCGCTGAAACGCGTAGATACCACCACCAGCAACGGTCTGTATATCGATCATACCGGAAGTATATCACTCAGTTTCAATACCGCTTTATTCGGGACCTTTCAGTTTAAGAAGTCAAAGAAAATAGAAGCGATCCGGCATGTGGTGCGGCCTACGATCGGATTCAGTTATACACCAGACCTGAATCGGCGACATGTAAAACAGGTGCAGGTAGATACCACAAAGCGCAAATTATCCTATAACGAAGTTGGCGGAACGGTATATTACAATGCGGTAAACCGAAAATCGGCCTCGATGACCTTTGGGGTGGACAATAACCTGGAAATGAAAAAAAGGATGAAGAAAGATTCCAGTGATGCAGAAACCCCTTCAAATAATAAAGTGAAACTGATCGAAGGATTTGGTTTCAACGGCTCGTATAATTTTATTGCCGACTCGCTGAATCTTTCCAATATCAATATTTATTTCCGCACTACGCTTTTTGAAAAGATAAGTATCAACGCGCAGACCACCCTTAATCCCTACCAGCGCGACAAACTCGGCTATGATATTGCGAAATATGCCTGGCAGGGAGGGAAATTCAGTTTGGGACAGCTTACTACGGGTAGTATATCATTAGGAACTAATTTTCAAAGCAAGCCCAAAGATCCAAAGAAGGATGCAGAACGGAAAAAGCAGGCACAGCAACGGCTCAATGATCCATCGTTGATAGCTGATCAGCAACGATTGCTGGATTATATGCAACAGAATCCCGGAGAATTTGTGGATTTTAATATATCCTGGCAATTGAGTCTGAACTACTCCCTTTCGTTTTTCAACCGACCCAAACCCGATTACAGCGGTTTCGAAAATGATTTCACATCCGGTGTTTCCTTTAATGGAAGTTTTAATTTATCACCGAAGTGGAAATTATCCAGCAGCGGCAGTTATGATTTTAACACAAAGAAGGTACAGTATATTACCATGTCCATCAACCGGGATATGCATTGCTGGCAGATGTCGATCAATGTGATACCCGTAGGGTTTACCCGCTCATTCAATTTTACGATCAGTCCCAAAGCTACTTTACTGCAGGATTTGAAGATCAACCGAACCCGGAACTTTACAACCGGTTACTGATGTTGGGTAGCAACGACTGTTGATAATAACAACATTCATTTCATGAGGCATTGGTCCGGTAATAATCACTCATTATAGTAAATACTTTTTCCTTCAACGCATCAATGCTCAGGCCTGCCGGTTCAATGGCTTCCAGGAAATGCATTTCAATCTTTCCCGGCCAGAACCAAAATGCTTTATTGGTGGGTAATACTTTTTTGGTATGAAGGATTACAGCGGGAATGATGGCATGACCCGTTTCGATGGCCAGCCGAAAAGCGCCATCATGAAATTTTTTCAGGGGCTGATCAGTACGGTTGCGGGTGCCTTCCGGGTATATACACATATGAATATGCCGGGCCAGAATGGCTTTCATTTTGTCAAAACTTTCTCTGCGGCTGGCTTCGCTTTTACGATTTAAGAGTAGTGCGCCTTTCATATAATAGAATCCGAATAATGGCACTTTGGCAAACGACGATTTAGCGATGGTCTTATTGGGGCCGGGTATGAAGGGAGAGGAGAGAGGAATATCCAGCAATGAATTATGATTGCAGGTAACAATATAGGTGCTGCCTTTTTTGAAATGTTCTTTTCCTTTGATACGAAATGGACAACCAACCAGCCGGAGCCATATATGCATCCAGATACGGGAGATGCGGATAAAAATAGCTTGTCCTCTGGGATCCGGTATCAGCCAGCAAAACATAGAAGGAATAAAAATGATCAGGAAGGTGAGCACAAACGTCACCAGACCCCAAAAGGCCAGTATGCGGGCCAGTATATCTTTTACCAGTTTCATGAGTTATTTATCCGGTTATAATTTCTGCAAAATAATATAATCAGGTATTGTTATGTCTGATCATAATTAGAACGAGTAGCACGTATGCGAAATTAAGGCAATTGCCAGTCGATCGGATCGATACCATGCGCGGCCAGGTATTCATTGGTTTTGGAAAAATGTTTACTGCCAAAAAAACCACCATGTGCAGATAATGGTGAGGGGTGAACAGTACGAAGAATGCAATGCTTCGATTCATCGATCAATACCCTTTTTTCCTGTGCAAACTTTCCCCACAACAGAAAAACAATGTTTTTTTTCTTTTCCGAAATGGTTTTGATCACCGTATCTGTAAAAGTAGCCCAGCCGATTTTGGCGTGGCTCATCGGTTCGCCGGCCCGTACGGTCAGGGAGGCATTGAGTAAGAATATACCTTGTTCGGCCCAGTAGGTGAGATTGCCATGATTGGGAATGGCTACACCGGTATCATCCTGCAGTTCTTTAAAGATATTGACCAGGGAGGGTGGGGGGGGAACCCCGTTTTGTACGGAAAAACAAAGCCCATGCGCCTGTCCGGGTCCATGATAAGGGTCTTGCCCCAGCAGCACCACTTTTACTTTATCAAAAGGGGTGGTATTAAAGGCATTGAAGAGAAGGCTGCCAGGCGGGTAAATGGTCTTGCCCTGCGACTTTTCTGTTTTGATATGCGTGGCGATCTGTTGAAAATAGGGTTTGCTGAATTCCGCTTTGAGCGCTTCTTTCCACGATGCTTCGATCTTAACGTTCATACTCCGGTTTGTTTTTAATTTTCTCGCCCAGAAAGATAAACAATGCGATCCAAACCAGCGGTAATACCCACCAAAGGGGAGCCGGAAGTATAAAGAAATTGGCCGACAGGAGGAATAACCCAATATAATATCCTGAAAAATAAAACCAGCCCGTAAATAAAATATAAACAAGTGCAGTTAGACCAAAAAATAATCCGCAATACTGGATGATATCCCGGAGGGTAAATTTTTTCTGCTGCCGGAACGCCATCCGGAAAGTCATGGCAATAGTGAAAAAAAGTACCGCGGTAAATACCAATCCCTGCCACAATCCTGTATAAATATGAAAAAAGAAGGGGGCCGTCTTGGTGTGGGTTTCAGCAGGCGTTTTTACCAGATAGGTGGTTTGATAAACGCCATAGGAAAGCAGCGTGCCATACAGAAACGATACAATGAAAAGTATCAGCAATAAAAGAAAGAAAAACTGATAGAGTTTTCGCATGGGTAAATATAAAGCAGATACCCCGGAACGCATAAAATACGGCCGGTTGGCAGGGTTCAATTTGCTTTGGAAGTAAGGCAGAAAAAAAGTACCTTTGCAGCCGTTCTTTTTAAGATGGTCCGGTAGCTCAGTTGAATAGAGCAACTGCCTTTAAGAAAAATTGGAGCCTTAAACGGGAAACAAAACTGTTTAAGTGCATGTCACCGTATCGGTAAACCCTTCCTGAAAAGATGGCAATACCGAGGAAACTAAGACCGCTTTTGAATATTTTCACGCATGATTTATCATCATACGAAAAACAAAGGCGATCTGGGTGTTTTGAAGGTTAAAGTAGACTTGTTTTTGCAGGGTTTTCTGATTCTTGTACCTGAGACTGAACACTCCCCTTTTGATCTCGTGATCTATAAAGGCGGTGTATTCAAAACGGTACAGGTTAAATTCAGGAACCTCTCAAAAAACGAAGCCCTGATGATCCCTTTCCGAAGCAGTTACAGCACTGCCAAAGGAGTGATAACAAAACCGGTTGACAAAAAGCTCGTAGATATTTACGCAGTGTATTGTCCGCAGACCGATGAATGTTATTATTTTGATCCGGGGCTTTATAACAAGACATTTACTTTAAGGGTAAAAGCATCCCTGAATAATCAGGTCAGGTATACACACCTGGCCAGCGATTACAGAAAGGTTCCGTAGAGACTAAACGTGACACACCTGCAATGGTGAAGTTATAGTCCAGACCACAAACTCCGCCCCGGCGGAAGCGGCGAAAGCCGTAGTTGGTAAGCTAAGCAGTAGGTCATTGGTTTGAATCCAATCCGGATCACAAAAAAGCCCCCGCATCGCAGGGGCTTTTTTATTTTCTTTAGTCAACAACGTTATCGTTTATCATTTACGGCAATCGAAATCCGTCAAGGAACACATTCACTTTTGTGTCAGGTAATTCTTTTTTGCTATATGCATATAAAAACCCAATATACTTTCCGTCTGTCCAGGCCTTGATCTTCCAATTGTTCTTTTCATTATCCTGCCAATAGTCCAGAATACCCCGTGTCTTCTCATTATTATTCAGGCGATGTCCTTTCCCATATCCTGCTGATTGCGTGATGTCAAAACTTCCTTTTAAATGATCGGCATAGGCGATCAGCAAACTTTCTGCCATATCAAGATCTGTGAGCGGATTCAGCAATTTTACACAGATCAGCCCATAATTGATGTCACCCGAAGGGCATTCTCCGGTATAGACCAGCGATGAATCCTGACTTTTCGACGATTCAAATGTGATGGGGCAATAACTATAAAGGACACAACCCGAATTGCCTACGGGATATTTCTTCAATGATTGCGAATAACCCGACACCATTCCGGTAAACAGCAACAGGGCAAGGATCCTGAATTTCATGTACGCTTCAAATTTAAACTTTTCAATAAGTAAAATTAATAGAACTCTATTTCATGCCGGGAAAACGAAGACCGTCCAGGAATACACTTGCTTTTTTTTCCGGCAATTCCTTTGCACTGTGCATGTATAGTACACAGATAAACTGACGGTTTGTCCAGGCCTTCACTTTCCATTTATATTTATCTGCATCTTCCCAGGTATCATAGATGCCCCGGGTATTTTCATCATTATTCAGCCGATGACCTTTATCATAACCTTTGGCAGATACAATACCAAAGTCGAGCTTTAAGAAATCAAGGTAAGTGGCGATCGAATCTTCTGCAGCATCGAGATTGCCCGTTGCCGTTTTCAGTTTCACACAATATACTCCATAGGTAACCCCGTCTTTTTCGCAGTCATCTGCAAAAACCAGTGAGCCATCCTCTAATTCATAGCTGTCGAACCTGCCAGGAAAACAATATACCTGAAGGGTGCAGCCGGTTGTACTGATAGCAGCAGTGCCCGGGGTTTGTTGGGCCTGGCCGGCGAGAGATAAAATCAGGAAAATGTTGGTCAATATAATAATTCGCATCATTGGATGGGTTCGTACAATACCGATTTCGGTATGGTAAAGATAAAAGCTATTCCCGATTAGTTGCAAGCAGTGCAGAATAAGTACTTCTTTCTTCCCGGCATGGCGCTTGTATTTACTGCCCGATAATCCGGCATTTCCATTATTTTGCGGCTTCAATTGCCTGCTATGTCACAACCGTTTTTGTATGGAATAGATCAACTTACCGTTTCAACCGCTATCGCTATTGCAGCAGGCAAGGTAAAGGCTGTACTGAGCCCGGAAGCAATACAAAAAATAAAAGCAAGCCAGCATGCCGTACAGGAAATTGTAGACAAAAACAGGACGGTTTACGGTGTAAATACCGGATTCGGTATCCTTGCCAATACGCCCATTTCCGCTGCCGATACTGCAACACTCCAATATAAAATCCTCCAAAGCCATAGTGTGGGTACCGGCAATCCCATACCGGCAGAAGTGGCAAAGCTGATGCTGATCACCAAAGTACATGCATTGGCACAAGGATTTAGCGGGGTACAACTCTCCACCATTGAGCGGATCATGTGGCATATCGATCAGGACATCATCCCCGTGGTACCCGAAAAAGGGAGTGTGGGGGCCAGTGGAGATTTGGCCCCATTGGCACACTTGTTCCTGCCCCTCATCGGCTTGGGCAAATTAGTAGAAAAGGGACAGGACCCTGTAAATGGTAAAGCCGCCATAGAACTATTGAATAAATACCAGCTTGCGCCCATAGCGCTGGGCCCAAAAGAAGGTCTCGCCTTGATCAACGGCACACAATTCATTTTATCATTTGCCGTAAAGGCCGTCCAGCGGATGCACAATTGCCTCGAAGCTGCAGATATTATCGGGGCCATGAGCCTGGAAGCCCTCACTGGTACCAAAGCACCCTTCGACGAACGCCTGCACGATCTGCGACCTTATGCCGGCAATCGGCTCGTGGCACAACGATTGCGTTTATTGCTGCACGATTCCGCTATCATGCAAAGCCATATGGATTGCGGAAGAGTACAAGATCCCTATTCACTTCGTTGTATGCCACAGGTACACGGGGCCAGTCGCAATGCCTGGCTGCATTTAAAGGAACTGACCGAAATCGAATTGAATGCAGTAACCGATAATCCGATCATCTTCGGGGCAGACGATACCATTAGCGGCGGAAATTTTCATGGCCAACCGATGGCACTGCCGCTGGATTATTGCTGCTTTGCGGCAGCCGAAGCCGGTAATATCAGCGACCGCCGATGCTATTTACTCCTCGAAGGGAAATGGGGACTTCCGCTATTATTAATGCGGGATGTAGGGCTCAACAGTGGGTTCATGATCCCCCAATACACGACCGCCGCATTAGTTACTGAAAACAAGACCTTGTGCTTTCCGGCCAGTGCCGACAGTATTCCCACCTCACTGGGGCAGGAAGATCATGTAAGTATGGGCAGTATCAGCGGACGTAAACTTAACCAGGTGCTCGACAACCTGGAATATATACTGGCCATCGAATTACTTTCTGCCTGTCAGGCCATTGAATTCCGTCGCCCGCTGAAAAGCAGTGCCATACTCGAATTTGCGCATGAGCATGTACGTGAGTATGTGAGTTTTGCTGAAGAAGACCGCATTTTTGCCGATGATATCAATCTGGTGGCCGGTATCATCAAGGATTTCAGTTTTACAGACCGGCTTAATCAGTTCGCCGTACAGCAAGGCATATATCTTAATCAGGGATTTGAGACTTTCGCCTGAGGATCGTACATACGAATCAACTTTCCATGATCGCTGCCTCGAGTGCTACGGTGATCATAGGCAGCAATGCCTTTTCCCTTTCATCCGCTGAAATACTTTCATGAGTGGGAATGATATCAGATACGGTCAACAACGTAGCTGCCGTCTTTCCGGTGTATTGTGCATTGGCAAAAAGGGCAAATGCTTCCATTTCCACGGCCAGGCATTGATGGGCGGCTGCAATAGCCGGGGTGCCCGGGTCTTTACGGTAAAAAATATCGCTGGAGTGAATATTGGATCGCTTTAATGAATGACCTGTGAGTTCGGCTGCGGCATTAATCCGGTCAAATGCCTTTCCCTGATGGGGAATAAGCTCATCGTGAATGCCCCAGGCAAATTTGGCAAAAGTAGATTCACTGGCAGCTTGATCCACATTAATCAGATCGAACAAACTCAGTTCATTGGTATAGGCACCACAGGTTCCAATACGGATAATGGTATCGGCCCCATATTCGGTAAAAAGTTCGTAGGAATAAATGCCAATGGAGGGGCAGCCCATACCACTGGCACCCACGGTGATACGTTTCCCTTTGTATTGGCCGGTATAGTAAAAGGCATTGCGTGTCATACTCACCAGTTGAGCATCTTCCAGAAAATTGGTGGCAATATATTTTGCCCGGAGGGGGTCTCCGGCCAGTAAAACGGTATTGGCGATTTCTCCGGGTTTGGCACTGATGTGGATACTCATACGTAAAACTTAAAGCGATGAAGATAACAGATTTTATCAGAGAATAACGACTTTTGTAGCCGCTTCCTTTTGTAAAATAAAGGAAAATAAAAATTTGCTATATGACAATCACGCCTCCCCACTATGATGCAGTAAAATACAAAACCCCTACCGGCAGCCAACTTCAATGCAAAGGCTGGATACAGGAAGCAGCATTACGAATGTTGCTCAATAACCTGGATCCGGAAGTGGCCGAACGTCCTGATGATCTGATCGTGTATGGCGGAAGGGGAAAGGCAGCCCGCAATTTTGAAGCACTGGATGCCATCATTGCTTCCTTGAAATCATTGGAGAATGATGAAAGCCTGCTGATACAAAGTGGTAAACCGGTGGGTATTTTGAAAACGCATAAAGATGCGCCCCGGGTTTTGATCAGCAATAGTCAGTTGGTACCTAATTGGGCCAATTGGCAGCATTTCGATATGCTGGAAAAAAAGGGATTGATGATGTATGGGCAAATGACCGCCGGAAGCTGGATCTATATCGGCAGCCAGGGCATTGTGCAGGGTACGTATGAAACCTATGCAGCCGCAGCAGATAAACATTTCGGCGGTACGCTTCGGCATACCTTGAATGTAACGGCTGGGTTAGGTGGTATGGGTGGCGCACAACCCCTGGCTATTACCATGAATGAAGGAGTGGGACTCATTGCAGAAGTGGAAGAATGGCGTATCGACAAACGGATTGAAACCCGCTACCTGGATGAAAAATATACTGATGCGGACGAAGCCATTGATGCAGCCCTTCGGTACAAAACTTCCGGCGAAGCAAAGAGTATTGGGGTGCTTTGCAATGCGATACATTTATTGCAACGGCTTATTGAACGCAATATTATTCCGGATACACTCACCGACCAAACCTCAGCACACGATCCCCTGATCGGGTATATACCGCACACATTGACCAACGAACAGGCCAATGTATTGCGCAAAGAGAATCCGGATGAATACATTGCCCGCAGTTATGAAAGTATGTACCTGCATGTGCAATTGATGCTGCAGTTGATGGACAAAGGGGCCATCACCTTCGATTATGGAAATAATATCCGCGCAAGGGCCAAAGAATACGAAGAGAAGAATGGACAACAGGTTAGTTTCAAAACAGGGCGTTGCTTTGATTTCCCCGGATTTGTACCCGCTTATATACGTCCCTTATTTTGCGAAGGAAAAGGACCATTCCGCTGGGCCGCATTAAGTGGTGACCCGGCAGATATTGCCGTAACGGATGATCTGATCATGAATATGTTTCCCCAGAATAAAGGGATGATCCGCTGGATGAAGATGGCCAAAGAACGCATTGCCTTTCAGGGATTGCCGGCCCGTATCTGTTGGCTGGGACAAGGCGAAAGGGAAAAAGCGGGATTAGCGTTTAACGAACTGGTACGCACTGGCAAAGTAAAAGCTCCGATCGTCATCGGTCGCGATCATTTGGATACCGGATCCGTAGCATCTCCCAACCGCGAAACAGAATCCATGCTGGATGGCAGTGATGCTGTGGCCGACTGGCCGATACTCAATGCACTGGTGAACACCGCAGGTGGTGCCAGTTGGGTAAGCCTGCATCATGGCGGTGGGGTAGGAATGGGCTACAGTATTCATGCCGGTATGGTCATTGTAGCAGATGGTACTGCCGACGCAGAAGAAAGATTGAAAAGAGTATTGCGCAATGATCCGGGCATGGGAGTGATACGGCATGCTGATGCCGGATATGAGATTGCGAAAGACACCGCTGCAAAAAATAACCTCGATTTGCAACAGCGTATTTCGGGATGAGTTTGGATCAACAGAAAAGTATAGCATATGGTTGCGCAGCGATTCACCATCTATGGAGAAAATCTAACAGTACCGGTAATCCAATTCATCCGGGAATTTCATAAGGAAGCTTATGAAAGTGAATATCCGGGCGGTTTGTTGCGAGTATATGAAGATTTCAGCGTACTGAATGGAAACCAATTAATGGTTTGCATCCGATTGGATCTTTCAGCAGCGACTACCGGGAGCGTAATGCTCGAACTGATCGCTGGCGGGGCAAGTGGGAGCATTTTTTTCGGCGAATGGATGGGAAGCGAAAATAGGAGAATCCGCGATTTCCGCCAGGAACTAAAGTCTTTTTGTAAAAACATGAAATACCGGTATGCCGAATTGGGGCCATCCTAACCTGCTTTAAACTAGATGATCCCACTCCAACCTGTCTTAACAGTTAAGAGGTGTTGCCGCATACCGTACCAACTTCTTGTGTTTTTTTTGCTGATAAAAAATAGTATTTCCACAATAAATACCTAAAATATGGTATTGTCTTGCAAGTAAAGAGCCGCTAATTTTCAGTGAAATTATCAGCCGTATGAAGAGTTATAAAGAACGCCTGGAATCGTTGCAGGAACATCGTCCCAGTATCATCCGTAACAGCATCCTGGTATTCGTTTACCGTACCTTGTTCGGACTCATCGGAATGACCGCATTTATTTTAGGCGTTGCTATGATTATTAATGCTGCGGTCGGACAAAATATTATCAGTTTTATTATTGATAAAAACAAAGAAAATACAACACCGGATACCTATAAATCCCTCGGAATGCTCCTGGGGCTATTACTTATCCTGACCGGCATCATATCCTTTTTTATTTATTCCCTTGCTGGAAAAGTGAGCCGTCGTAACAGCTATATTATGGACCTCGAAGACCTTACTACCGAAATGATCGACGAATCTGAAACGAAAGATATTCCTGAAGCGCAAGAGGAAGAAGATAAATAAGAGTAGTATATTTATTTCAAATTAAATGATATGGCCACCAATCAGCAGGCAGAACTCCTTGTTAAAATGACCCGTACCGCATGGGATGCACAGAATAAATATTTAATGCAGTTTCTTGAATCAGTTGACAATCAAAAACTGCATAACGAAATAGCTCCAGGCAAAAACACAGGTGCCTACCTGCTCGGGCATCTTATTGCCGTAAGCGATGCGATGCTCCCCTTGCTGGGTATTGGCGACAAATTATATCCGGATATGGAAGAACCCTTCATCAAAAGCCCGGATAAATCAGGACATAACTTTCCGCCGGTGACAGAACTCCGGCAGCGGCTGGATGTGGTGAACGCAGCACTCAATATGGCATTTGATAAAATGAATGCAGACGAATGGCTCGGCAGGCATATGGCTGTATCACCAGAAGACTTTACGAAAGAACCGCATCGCAATAAAATGAATGTGCTCATCAGCCGTACCAACCACATGGCCAATCATATCGGGCAACTGTTATTACTGAAATAAACGGGCTCATTTTTCATGCTGGAATTGCAGTTCCACTTCAAATTCCATCCACCCCTCCTGGTAGGCTTTATAATTAGTATGCCAGTAATTGTTCAGTACATAGAGAAAAAGAGAAGAAGGAAAAGGGTTTTCCCGCTTCCATACTTTGGCACCATTCACTTTGTTCTCATCAATGATACTGCCCACTTCATAAAGGCAAAGTGAAGGGGAGGAGAGTACCGCTTTAAGGCCATTGGCCGCTACGGTAATATCATTTTCCACGCATACGAATTCACGGTTGGATCCGGGCAATTGGTCGCGATTAAAGCGCAACCGGTCATAGGGCGTACTGTATTCAATGACTGGTTGCTGCATAGCAAACGGAAAAGCAATATGCAGGGATTCCTTGTCGGTTTCTTTTTTCTTGTAAAAGCGATACCTGCAGGTAAGCCGGCCATCTTTTTTCGACAGGGTATAGGTCATGGTCAGCGAATCGATGGAGGGAAGCGTAGCCGTTACCACAGTAGTCAGATAGTCGGAGGTATTTTCGGTTATACGTGACTGTTGGAGTATCGGCCGGTATATTTTCATGGGGTTAAGGCCCAAGGCATATACCGGCTCAAAAAAGAAATACGATTCGTTTGCCGCAACCGGATTTTTACCATTCACTAAAATAGAAGATAATCCACCATGCACCGGATCCACTGTATAACGGCTTACCGGTAATACAGTTCCTTCAGCAACCCTTTCAGGAACTATCCGGTGCGATATATGTCCGTTTTCTGCGTTTAACTCCATTTTTGCTTTCAGCTTCTTGTAAATGACTATTGCCGAATCCAGAAATGATTTTTTGATCCGCCATTGCTCCGTGGTAAAGGGATTTTCAGGATCCGAAACACTGCACCAGGCTCCCCAGGTATGCTCATGAAACAACACCAGGTTTTTATGCAGCGCATACAAATCCGGATAGATGAGTTCAAGTTGATCGTTGCGTTTCGCTTGTGTTTCCAGCGACAGCGTCTGTTGTACCAAATTGCGGGCCTGCATTTCTTCTATTGCCGTGGAAAAAGCGCCATCTTCCCAATAAGGGCTTATCTCTCCGGTACGTATGGGTATCTGACTGCCATATTTTTTTTCCATTTCACGGAATAAAGCATCCACAGAACTCACCCGTAGTTGCGGAGCACTATATAGCTGGTTCCAGTTTTCTACAAACTGAGTTAGCTGGGAATCTACCGGACCGTTATCCGCATTTTTGGTATATCTGAGCTGTACCAGATCATAAGGATAATTTTTTTCCGTGAGTTCATTGCAGTAGTCGGAGATTCGTTTTTCCCATGCGGCCTGTTTCTCACTATCAGTAATACCATGAAAGAAGGAATACCCTTTGCCGGCCGTCCATACCAGTAAGCGGTCATTGCTGTAGAAAAAAGGTTTCCAGTAAAATAATTGATCGCCCTGTTCATTAATCACACCACCCACCCGATCGCCATGATCAGGCATATTTTGAATATAATTGGGCCCCAGCGAAAGGTAGGGGATATGATTAGTAACATAGGATTGCATGGCAGACCGGGATATGCCGGGTATATCAGTAATCATGGCATTGGAAATGGTAATTCCATAGCGGGCGCTTAACTGTCTTGCGTATTCTGTCATCCAGTTCAGTTCATTCAATTGGCAAAGCCCCGTAAGCACATTAGCATAGTTGGCCGATAAAACAATATTTCCATTTTTTACGGCTTGTACAAAAGCCTGTTCTTCGGCAGGGGCGGCTGTCTTCAGAAAATTCTCCACGGCCCAGAGCGATTCAATATGCCATATCGGCTTTTCCTTTCCTGTTTGTGTTTTCCCGGCCCAGGCAATGGCGGCACGGATATTCCTGTTTTGAATCTGCTCCACTTCCGTTTGCAGATGAGAATAGCCAATATCATTATGCGAATGATGGATGATGCAGAAGATATAATTTTTGACAGGCGATAAGGAAATGGATCGCTTTATCGTGTCTCTATGGTTGATCAGAAACGCTACTTCTGATGTGCCGGTAAATGTCGGATCATAAGCGGGAAATTGCAATGAATTGTAACCGTGTGTCAGAGAGGCTGTAAAATCGCCAGCCGTTGTGTGGAAGGAAAAAGGAGTTTGATCCGGATAGGGATTATCCACAAACACATTCAGTTGCCGCCTGTTTTCTTTCCGGGTTACCAGATTAGTAGGTTGGGTAATCAGTTTCAGCCCACGGTGATACATAAAGATCATGAGCCAGTCGCGGCTGTTCTCATTCAGCCCATTGATGGTAAAGCGGGCTGCTGATTTTACCAGGCGGGCGGGTAAAGTAATATAAAACCTACCAAATGCATCTCCATTTACATCATATTCTTCGTGTATAAAACGGTACGCACTGTTTTTGTTTCCCTGCCCCTGCAACTGGTATTTTCCTTTCTGGTGCATGGGTGTGGTAATGGTAAATAGTTTTTCCCCATTGAGCAGGCAGTCAAAATGCCTTTCGCCGGTACTGGTACCTGTGGAGTGACCAAGCAATAATTCATAGGTGATCATCTCCTGGTTGCCGGTATAAAGAGGGCTCTGCCAGCTAATGGGCATGGAGCCATTCATACGGGTCAGCAGAGCCGTATTCGCAAACTGGTGCAGGTGGGAAAAATAACTGATCTCATCACCGGCGATCTTTTTGTCATAACCGTTCAGGGTATCTGGCGACTGCGCATAACCAATCTGGCAATAAATTAAAAGCAAACAAAGCAGCATTTTCATAAAGGAAAGTTACCGAAAGAAAAGATATTAAGCTGGCCGGCCTTTCACCCTGCTGAAAGTCCGGCGGAACAATGTATATTAGAGATATGTATTGAAAACGGATTCTCGGCACATGCCGAATAAAAATTGACCTAACGAACGATATATGAAATTCATACTTGCCCAGGACAATACGCTAAAATTGAAGTTGCCAAAACTAACCCGGCAACTCAATAGTTTGTGTACCTCAGTAAAATTTGAACACCTGAAGCTGGATTACCAGGCGCCGGACGAATTGATCAGTTGTCCGAAAACCCATTCAAAGTATCTTCGGAATATAAAACCTTCTCTGGGAGATCAGGATTACATATTGCTGATTACCGATACACAATATGACAACAACTATTTTTACGAAGAAGAAAAACAGTTGATCATCATCTCCTTTTTTGGATGGCCTTATTTTACCAGCCTGCCAGCGGAAAATGGATTGGTTTATTTTATTTGCGGTATACTCATGGATTTTGTTATACCCTGGGATGCCGTAGAGCACAAGGAAAGACTGGGCTGTGTGAATGATTTTTTGATGGATAAAACAAGGGTGGATGATGGAATGCGCAAAGGACATCTGTGTCCGGCTTGTAGAGAAAGATTGCAGAAAAACCCACCGGATGAAGCGTCCAAAGCCATTTATTCGGATGTACAACAAATACTGGGTGTATTGTCAATGGCATCTTCTAAAGAGCAGAATTTTTTGAGCCCTCCCAATCCTGAAATGGAAGAAGCCCGTGCTGAATTGGAAAGTATACCCGATCCGGCACCCGCACAACCGGTTCGTAACCGGCCTGCGATCGGTAAAGGAACTCAGGTATTTATTTCCTACGCACACGAAGATGAAAAATATAAAGACAAACTACTCGAACATTTATCTATGCTTCAGCGGTTGGGTATGATCAGCACCTGGAATGACCGTATGATCGAAGCAGGGGAGAAATATGAGAATGTGATCAATGAAAACCTGAATAAGAGTGGTATCATCATCATGCTGATCAGCGCCAGCTTTATCGCATCCGATTATTGTTATGGTATTGAAATGAAAACGGCACTTGAGCGGGAAGAAAAGGACGAAGCCGTGGCCATATCAGTAATCCTCAAAGACTGTCTCTGGGATATGATGCCATTTGCCAAATTACTGGTATTGCCCAAAGATGGTAAACCGGTACAACGTTTTACCCGAAAAGATGAAGCCTATACCAGTGTTGCCAGAGCTATTGCCAAGCTGATAGAAGGTAATTAATGGTCGCATCCCTTCTAGGTAGTATCAAAATCGGAATACCAGCAGCATGTTGGAACACCCAATGTGCAGATAAGGGCAAACTCTTACCAACGGCAATGTGTAACCGAAACACCTTCGTAGAAACCACATTCGGTATTTCGCTTTTTACTCTTTAATTGTCATAACTGACAGGATGTGAATAAAATAAAACCTGAACATTTGTTCGTGAGATTATTTTATCATTATATTAGGATTCTAATACTTTTTTCCCAAAACCAAACCTTCTAAACAATGAAAGCACTCTTTTCCAAAGTCAGTATGGCATTATTAGTAACCGGCGCATTTGCCAGTTGTACCAAATCAGTTTCTACTCCCGCAGATCCCCGCGCGTTATCACAGGAAGAAAAGAACCTGGTGGTATCTGCGGGATTCAATGGCAACTGGGCTGAAAAAACAACAGACGGGAATTATCTTATCGAAGGTGATATCCTTCTTACCCCAGATCAGTTACGTGAAATGACCGGCACTTCACCGGCACATGAAATGATCGTAGCAAACGAAGAACATTATCGTACTACCAACGTTGTGAGCACACCGGCTACCGGCGTACGGGTGATCACCGTGCGACTGGGATCGGGTTTTCCTGCTTATTATTCTACCGGACTTGATCAGGCATTGGCCCGTTACAATAGCTATGGCCTGAAAATTCAGTTTCAGCGTGTAACCAGTGGTGGAAATATCGTGATCACCGGGGCCAACCTGGGCACCACTTCCACCGGAGGTTGTATTCTCGGTCAGGCTGCCGGATTCCCCTCTGCAAGCGGAAATCCTTCTCCCGGATTCACCCTCAGCACCAGCAGTTGCGCCACCAGTTATTTGAATACAGCCAACAAAGCAGATGAAGTAATTGCCCATGAGCTCGGCCATTGCATTGGTTTCCGTCACACGGATTATATGAACCGTTCAAGCTGCGGTCAGAACGCAAACGAAGGCTCAGCAGGAGTTGGTGCTATCTGGATCCCCGGTACACCCACCACCGTTACCGGAACATATAACTCCTGGATGATGGCTTGTACCAATGGCAGCCCTGCATTCAGCTCTGCCGATGGTGTTGCTTTGCAGTATGTATACTAAAAATTTGATTTTTCCCGAAAATCCCTTTCTGACACAGAAAGGGATTTTCTTTTTTTCAGCATAACTTAGATTACACAAAATTATTCCGGATCACCAGCAACTTGTAATTTTAATATTATTCCTGCACAGATATATGCACATTCCAATCGTAAACCGGATTAAGTTCCGCAGCCGGATTGCTGGTTGCCTGCTGTTTTTATTCATAAGTCAGATAAGTGCTGGCCAGGATTTCTTTTCCAGATATGCCCTTAGCGGAGAACACTCTTTTAATAACCAACGACCTTACTATATCTGCAGTTGGGATGAAACGAAATCGCCTCCACAAAATATAATCCGGCAACTGGATGCCCGTACTGCGATTATTAAAGTGGTTGATCAGGCACAATTAGAAGCCATTCATGCTGTTCAAAAAATGGCACCCGCCAACAACGATTGGAAAATTTCATTTTCAGCAGACCGTTTTTTCACAACAAATTCACGTGCAAAAAAAATATTCATACTCACCAGCTCCAATACGAATGCGTTGAAAGAAGAGTTGGCAAACCAGGGTGAAAAGGTAGTGCTGATCGGTGAAAATGAATTAGCTAATTCCATACTGGTGCTTGCCGATGCTGATTGGGTAAAGCATCATATTATACCTTTACCCGATGTAATATTTGCAGATATACGGGTAGAGCCACATACCGAAACCAATATCATCGGGTACAACCGTTCCTTTCATGGTATCAATGCAGTGGATTATCTCATACCCGGTGCCAATGGGAAGAACAGGGTAGTTGGAGTGAAAGAACAACGCATGGAACCCACCGATCTGGATTTGTACAAACGGGTATTAAATTCAACCATCGCCGCCCCGGCTACGGAATACCATGCTACGGTCATCTCTTCTATCATTGGAGGGAGCGGAAATAGTTTTTACGATGGCCGGGGAATAGCGTGGGGCTGTTCCTTTTTCTCATCTACTTTCGCCAATCTTTTTACAGACAACCTGGCTGTACTCAATGCATCCAATGTCTCCGTTCAAAATCATTCCTATGGCACCATCATTCAATCTTTTTACGGGGCAGAGGCCGTAAGTTATGATGCACAGACCTGGCTCAATAAAAATATCCTGCATGTATTTTCATCCGGCAATAGTGGTATCCGTTCGGCAACCGATGGCCGCTATGCAAACCTGCCGGGTTTTGCCAATATTACAGGCAATTTCAAAGCAGCAAAAAATATTCTAACAATTGGTGCCATTGACAATAAAGGAAATATACCTGCAGAAAGTTCGGCCGGCCCCCTGTACGACGGGCGCATCGCACCACAACTCGTGGCGCTGGGGACCAATGGTACGTCGGATGCAGCAGCGATTGTGAGCGGTACCATTGCGGTACTACAACAAGTATATGCAGACAGCAACAGCCAGCAATTACCACCTGCCTCACTGGTAAAAGCATTGCTTTATAATACAACGGATGATGTGAATACGGCCGGTATCGATTATAAGACCGGTTATGGCATGTTGAACAGTTATGGTGCGATACGGGCGCTGCAACAAAAACAATATGCAACAGGTTCGGTAGCACAGGGCCAACAATGGTCTTTGCCAATAACCGTACCTGCCAATACAGCTCAGGTCCGCATTACACTTGCATGGACGGATAGCACAGCCGGTGTAAATAATAACAAAGCGTTGGTGAATGATGCTGACCTGGAACTGGTGCAACTCAGTACCGGTACAGTATACAAACCCTGGGTATTAAGCGTGGCCGCCAATGCGGACTCTTTGCGTAAAGAACCCATCCGAAAAAGAGATTCGCTGAACACCGCAGAGCAGGTCAGCATTTCTTTGCCAAATGCCGGAAATTATCTGGTCCGCGTTAATGGTACTGCTATTGCCACCAATAACCTTCTCTTTCATGTGGCCATCCAAACGGATACACTGAATACCTTTCATTTTACCAGCCCCATTCATGCATCAGATATCAACCGGGTGGAGAATGCCAACCTGGATATTCGCTGGAAGACCTTTGTAGCCGATACCAATACAACTGGCGATTTGTACATCAGTTATAATAACGGCACTAGCTGGCAATTACTCAAATCCGCACATAAAGTATACACCAACCTTTATCGCTGGCCGGTAAAAGACACCGCCAGTACGGGCAGGTTGAAAATGGAAACAGGATTTGGCGATTTCTTTTCTGCTGATTTTATTATCAGTCCGGTTATAAGACCAGTGGTTGATTTTCTTTGCGCCGATTCATTCCGGCTTTCATGGAATAAACATGTGTATGCGAACAGTTACCGGCTATACACCTTGATTGACAGCCCATATTTGAAGCCCATTCTGAATGTGACCGATAGTTTTGTAGTGTTGAACAGGACCAGCTATCCGAACTCGGTATATGCGGTCGAGCCGGTATTATCTAACGGTTTACCTGCTGCCCGTAGTGTGGCGTATGATATCACCCAGCAGGGGGTAAAATGTTTTTATAAAACGTTTTATTATACACTGCAGGATGAGAATAAACTGGATCTTATTCTGGAACTGAGTATCGCCAGTTATACCGATTCAATCTATTTCGAGCGCGTAACGGGAGGAGGGGGGCTGTTGCAAACCGCCGGCGGGCTCAAAGTAAACGGAACCGGGCTCATCTACCAGTTACGTATAAACGAAATTCCATCCGGTACCAGTTACTGGCGTGCGCGTATCCGGTTGAAGAATGGCGCAACGGTTTATTCAGAAATCATTTCTTTGCTGAGTTCGGGCAAGCAGAAAATTATATTTTATCCCAATCCTTCGGGCCGGAATACAACGGTCAATTATGTACTCCTGCAGGGAATACCCAACAGCAGCCGCCTGCAACTACTCGACATGAGCGGTCGGCTGGTGAGAAGTTATACCGAAATGCCGGGGATCATCAAAGCCGGGTCACTGCCGGCTGGATTATATTTTTACCGGTTATTGACAGCCGACGGTACGCTACTGGATGCGGGTAAGCTGATCATGCAGTAAGGGATAACGTGGCAGATCAGCGGTATAGCTGTTCCCGCAAATTCCATACAAGGACCTGCGGATAACCCATGGGCATTCTATTTTCTGTTAATCATTCAATCATTCGTATGGCAAAAATCATCAAACAGCGCATGACCGTAAAATTGGAAGGCGATTTTGTAGTCTTCCTTATTGGCATGCGCATCAACCGTTTTTGGAAAATTCATAAATGGTGGCCGGTAGCTATGGCCATGCAGAAAATGATGAAAGAGCTGCATAGCAAGGATAAATCCCAAACCGGATTTTTGGGTGTGGAGTTTAGTTCCCGTACGATCGTGATGTACTGGCGTTCCTTCGAACACCTCGAAGCCTATGCCAAAGACCGGGATGGGCAACATTATCCGGCCTGGAAAGCATTTAATACCAAAATCAAAAGCAACGGCGATGTGGGCATTTGGCATGAAACCTATAAAGTACGGGCCGGTGAGTATGAATGTGTATACAATAATATGCCACCCAGGGGGCTGGGCAAGATCGGGGAACTGGTACCGGCCACCGGTAAAAAAGAATCGGCCTCAGGTCGGTTAAACCGGGATGCAGACTGAGTGGGAGTAAGGGTTCCTTTTCCTCCAGTTATGCGGTTTACCAGCTTTTAACAAGGCATTGTTCTTATCTTAGGAAACAACTGCCTGTATTTTGTTATCAGGTTATTGTCCGGGAAAAATGTATTTTTATTCCATAGACTGAATGTTATGAAAAAGATTGCTGTTTTGATCGCAGGAGTATTGCTGGCCGGAACCATTTATGCCCAGCAACTGGCGCAGGTTACACTGGCAGGTGGTGAAAACCTTTCTTACTATTCGTTGCTGGTGGATCAGAATATATTAATTCGTATAACTCCGGATGGTAAGATCATGGAGTGGGGTAATGAAGTGATGGCAAACCGGAGTAATTATTTCGCACCCAAACTGCAGCCCTATATGGGCCGGGTGGATTACTATGGCAATGAGGCGGATTCACTATCGAGAGGCAAAGTGAGAAGCATTGGCACTTGCACCTTTTTTTATTATACCGCATCGGAAGATAAATTCAAAGCCGGTAAGATCCGTATGGCCGGTTCGCTCAATTTCGATTACTATTCCGACTATGATAATGTTGCACTGAAAGGGAAAATAAAAAATATCGGAAGTCTTGTACTGAATTATTATAATTCATTTGATGAAGAGTCACTGCGGGGAAAACTAAAAACTGTGGGCAGCACGAATATCACTTACTTTACACCTTTTGATGATAAAATGATACGCGGGCTGGTAAAAACAATTGGCTCATACAGTTTCAACTGGTACAACTCTCTTGATATCCGTGGTGCCAGGGGTATTTTGAAATCAGGCGACTACCGGCAAAGCATCGGCGGAGTATGGTATATCTTACGCTAATCCATTCCCACATTATCAAATTATCCAATTACAAAATTTCCAAACTAACTGTATTTCATTTTCACATTTCCACATTTTCACATTCCCACATTATCTAATTCTCTCATTTCTTACTGATCTTATACATCGCCCCCGAATCGGTCACAGTATACAGTTCACCATTCTGATACGCCACATCCCGGAAGCGGTCACGCTTATCTTCGAGCAATCGCTCTTCACCCACCACTCTATTATTGACGATCACCAGTCGTGCGATATGAGCGCTGCTGAGCCCGCAGATAAAAAGATTGTTTTTCCATTCGGGAATAGCATTGCCCTTATAAAAGACCATGCCACTGGGGGAGAGCACCGGATCCCAGTAATAAACGGGTTGTTCCATTCCTGCTTTTTGCTGAATGGCATCTCCAATGGGTTTGCCGCTGTATTCGAGGCCATAAGTGATAACGGGCCAGCCATAGTTCTTTCCTGCTTTGATGATATTAAGCTCATCGCCACCACGTGGTCCGAATTCAGCTTCCCATAGTTCACCGGTTACCGGGTGTATATCCAGACTTTGCGGATTGCGGACACCATACGCATATATTTCGGGCATGGCACCAGCCTGGTTGACAAAGGGATTGCCCGGAGCAGGTTTGCCCTCTTTGGTAATACGGAATATCTTACCTAATCCGGAGCTCAGCAATTGTGCCTGGGCCCTTCCTTCGAGAATAGATCGTTCGCCTGTACTTACAAACAGGTAACCATTCTTATCGAATAGCAATCTTGAACCAAAATGCAGATTACTGTTCAGTGCAGGGGTGGCCCTGAAGATGACAGTCGGGTTGTCAACGGTTCCTGCCGTTACATTCAACTGTCCTTTGGCTACGGCCATGAGATTGCCGCGTCCCTGTTTTTCTGAAAAACTCCAGTAAATGGTATTGTTTTTTGCGTATTGCGGATCCAATGTCACATCAAGTAAGCCGCCCTGGCCTCCGTCATCAACGGCCGGTAAACCTGTGATCTTTTTAACCAGTTTGCCCTGGCTGGTAAAGATTTGCATATAACCTGACTTATGATTCACCAGCAGGCTTCCATCCGGCATAGGGATAATCGCCCAGGGACGATCGAGTTTATCTGCTATCTTTTCTACTTTATAGGGAGTGGATGTCTTTACAGCGCCGATCCTGGTTTGCCCGCCAACGGCAGATTTATAATTGGTATTGGGCTTTTGTACTTCCACCGGCGGAAGCTTCGAAGTATCGCTACTGGGAATTTCATTGGTAGTAGAAGCCCTGTTCACACAATGCGTGCTTAATGCTGCTATTATTCCGGCTGCGGGAAGAATAAAGAATCTGGCCATAAAATTTTTTACTGATGATTGACAGATCAGGCAATAAAGATACGGAAGCCCCGCCTAACCCTACATTCTGTACAGGTAAGAAAAAAGAGACACCCGGCCACTTTTGAATTGTATCTGCACAGGTTCACCGGGTTTTTTATCCCACTCCTTTAAAAAGGTAGCCAGCCCGCCGGTGTCGAGGGCAAGTTTCAGCCTGTTGATTTCACCGCAATAATTTTGTTGAACACGACTATTCAAATGTAAACGGTCACCCTCCGGTTTGACGGGTATACTAAGCCTGATTTTTTCACCAGGTTTTAACGCACATAAAGCAGGTTGCTTACCGGCTATGATTATTTCCGCTTCTGGCTGCAATGGGTTGGCCGGTGGTGTAAGTATGGTAAGACGGCCATTCAACAAAGTTTCAGCACGTACCCGTATCAACAGGGAGGTAACGATGATAATGATGATCAGGCCGGCCACCGCAAACATCCCCCAGCGGATATAAAAAGGCTGGTTTTCTGAAATATACGAATGAAGCACGCTGCTTCTTTCATCTTTCACCTTATCCGGAATGTCATTGTTATGTATGTTGATATTCATCATCAAATGTTCAGTTCACTTTTATAAATATTATCGTCATTCATTTGATTTTTAATAAGCTGGTAGTATTTGCTATGTAAATCAAGCAGTTCGCTATGCGTGCCTTCTTCGGCCACTTCACCATTTTCAATCACCACTATTTTATCTGCATGCTTAATGGTGCTCATCCGGTGGGCAACGATAACAACAGTTCTGTCCCGGAAGAAGGATTGCAGATGTTTCAGAATAAGGTTCTCATTATTGGCGTCTAGTGAGTTCGTGGCTTCGTCAAAAAAAATGAATGCAGGTGAACGGTATACGGCCCTGGCAATGAGTATCCGCTGTTTCTGCCCACCGCTGATGCCGGACCCTTCCGGACCTATCTTTGTATCGAATTGTTGAGGAAGCGAAAGAATATAATCAGCTATATTGGCAACTTTGCAGGCCTGCAGTAATTTTTCTTCATCTGCTTCCGTTTCACCTACTGCTATATTTTTTCTGATACTTTCATTGAAAATATAACTATCCTGCAGTACACTGCCGCAATGGCTTCTCCAGAAAGAAGGTGCTATTTTTTCAAAAGGGATATTACCGTTGCCCACGGTGATACTGCCTTCATATTGCTGATAAAACCGCAACAGGAGCTTAAGCAATGTCGTTTTGCCGTTGCCGCTCATACCCACGATTGCAGTGATTTTGTTTTCAGGAATTTCGAGTGAAAAGTTCTTTAAAACATAGTCATTACCCGCTCCGGGATATTTAAAATAAAGATTGCGGATATGAATGGAACGTCCGCCAGACAAATCATTTTCATATACCGCATCTGGGTGTTCTTCATCGGCCTGTGCATTGATCTCAGAAAATCGTTCCAAACTGATGCCCGCATCCTGAGCATGCTGCGAGAATGCAACGAGTTGATCAACCGGCGAAGATACTTGTCCCAGAATATACTGCATGGCTACCATGGCTCCCAGTGACATTTCATTATTTACCACAGCAGTGGCCGCCAGCAGCGTGATGATAATGTTCTTTCCTTCATTAATAAGCAGCGCACCGGCTTCCTGTCGCTGGCTGAGAGATAGGCTTTTGTATGTGAGCCGAAACGAACTAACCTGTATTTCTTCCCACTTCCAACGGAAATAGTTTTCGGCATTATATAATTTTATGTCCTGCATGCCCTGAATCAGCTCGATAGTGGCTGTATTCTCCCTGGCCCCGGTATCAAATTGCTCGAAATCAATCTTTCTTCGGCTGCGTAAAAAATAACGGATCCAGAAAAAATAGAGTACGGTGGCACCCATAAATATGAGGTAGATTCGCCAGTTGTACAGCAGAAACAAAACTGAGAACATAGCCAGTGTAAACAGGGAGAATAAAATATTCAGAGTACTGCCGGTAAGGAAATTTTCAATCCGCTTTTGATCTCCCACACGCTGCATTACATCTCCGCTCATTTTAGTGTCGTAAAATGATAGGGGTAGCCGAAGCATTTTTGTCCAGAAATCAGACAATATGGTAAGGCTGATCCGGGTACTGATAAATAAGAGTATTCTGCTTCGCAAAAATTCAACGCCCGTTCTGCTAAGCATGAGCGCAAATTGAGCGATCACTACGAGATAGATCAAGGACAGGTTTTTACCCCCGATTCCTTTATCCACTATCAGTTTTGTTAACAACGGAATCACCAATTGAAGCAGGCTGGCAATTAGTAACCCGAGAATAACCTGTATAATGTATTTGCGGTAATTGACAAGATAACGCAACAAAACTCCCCACCCGGTTTGGGTATCTTTTTCATCCGGCCTTTCAAAGAACGCTTTGCCTGGCTTCAGCAGCAGCACAATCCCTTTACCTGATTCCGCAGTACTGTCTTCAGCCAGCCATTTGCTCAGAAATTCTTTCTCGCTGAGTTCTAACATTCCTTTGCCCGGGTCTGCAACTAAAATGGTGGAACCGGCTTTATTCACAATAACGACGAAATGATTTTGCTCCCAATGGGCAATGCAGGGAAAATTTCCAAGAGAGAAAAGCTGCTCATAGGTCAGGCGTACACCTGAGGCTTCAAAGCCGGTTTGTTCGGCGGCTTCTGCTATTCCCAGCAGGCTCACACCATCCTTTGCAATACCGCTCAAATGCCGGAGAGTCTCTATCCGGATCTGTTTACCATAATAAAGGGCAATCATTTTCAGACAGGCGGGGCCGCAGTCAGTAAATGCTGTCTGATGATAAAATGAAAATTTCGATTTAGCCATAGTCGATTACGGTTATCAGCTCTGGTTGCCCCAGGTATTCGTATAAGGATCGTAATTGCATTTGCCAGGTTTGGAATAAATGTTTTCAGCACTGCGGTAAGCCCTGCAATCGGTGCAGATCATCCGGAATTCACAGTCTCTGCATACTTCCACCTGCCCTTTATGCAGGTCCCATAGTTCTTTTATTTTTCCCTCTTTAACCACTTCCACCAGGCTATCGGTACGCACATGGCCATATGATTGGGGAAGGCTCGGACAATTCCTGATATGACCTTCTGCATCTACCGATATTTTTTTATGCAGGCAGGTATTCCGGGTTTTAGATTCCAGTATATGTGGCAGGGTAAGTGAAAAATACTTCTCTCCGATGAGGCCGCAATGATGTTCCCCGGTGATCTCTTCTTTTACTGAGATAAATTGTTGGTCTGTCTTTTGTGCAATACGCTTTTCAACAGGAGCACTGTGTACAACCAATGAACTGATACTTCCATAATTCAATAAAGGACTATAGAAGGTAACGTTGTCAGCCTCTTTTGGGTTGTAACATACCAGCAACTCCACATTATTGATGATCGTGCCATATAGATATGCCAGGTTTTTTTGGAAAAAAAAGAGAGGTAATGGATCGTAACATCTTATTTGCAAGTGTTCGCAGCCCAGTTCATCCAGCTCCCCGAATATTTTTTTTAAATTATGCTTGCTGTTTTTTCGTACATCAATGATCGCATTGGTGATCAGAGCCGGCCATTCCCATTCATCATCAATTTGCGGAAAGCAGTCTAACTCTTCCCGGGTACAGAAAAAAATATATTCTTTTTTATGAAGGAAATGCAGGTATTCATCAAAATGATGCCGGTCTTCCTCATTGAAATGGGCCGCAATTTCACCTGCGGTGCGTTCTCTTCCGGAGGTTGTCAGCACGTCATATAGTTCGTTTGGGAGTAATTCGTAGTCGTTGCGTTGCGGATCATACAACATCGTCCGGCTGGCGCCTTTGCAAAGAATACAATTGGCAAACAGTATGATATATTTATCATATTCAACCATGGTATATTCTGGATATTTTTTTATAGAATGGTTTTACAATGAATTCTTTGGTGCCATACTGATCTATGTTGATCATCCTGGCTTTTTTATGACTGCGCAGGTAATATTCACGCCGCCGGGGTTTCATAAAATGAAACATGGCCGGCAGAAAAGGGTTGTTTTTTTGTAAGGCGGCCAGTTCTTTGGCCATTTTTTGCTCACTCATCGGCTAAATATTGGGCGATTTTTTTTTCAATTTTATGGTTACACTGCAGAGATAAAAAGCCAAATTGTCCCACCGGGTTAATTTCAAGAAAATAGTATTGCCCGGACGGGTCGAGTAAAATGTCAATCGAACCCGATTCATAGGCGAGGTCTCTCATCACTAAATCAAGTTTTTCTTCGATCATCCGGGGCAACTGATAGGGAACCACGCGGTTGGGTTTTTCATAATTATAATCCCTGAAGTCGTCTGTTGTTTTGCTGTCATTTTGAGAAAAGATGGCCATGCTGCTGAATTGGCCATTCAGATAAAATGAACGGATCTCTATTTTTTTTTCAATTCGTTGCTGAAAAAGTGAATGGCCGAACGCGGAGGGCAATCTGCGTGCAGCAGCAGCGGTAATTGTTTTTGTATACGAAGGCAACCAGTAATTCCCGCTATGATAATAAAAGCTTTCGGCTACGGGCTTGGTAATTACCTGTTTGCACTCCGAAATGAATTGAAGTAACTCTTTCCGGGATCCTGTAACGATTGTACGCGGAGTGAGTAGTCCTGCCGATTCTGCCTTCGAAAGATTGACCAGCTTGTTTACAAAAGTGCATCGGTCAAAACTTCCAATATGTTTTTTTTTGGCCAGCTCATTGTAAATAAATGTAAGCAGAATGGCATGATCATTTCTCAGGTAATGATCAGTTTCCTGTTGAAGCACTGAATTTATTTTTTTTCCGGCTTTGCCGATTACTGCAATATTGAGCTGCCCTCTTCTGTACCAATAACTCCGTAAAGCATCCGACCGGACGCTGATATTGTTATTGATCGTAATCTCAAAGCTGTTGTTTTCTCCCAACAGTACATTTGTAATTTGATCTTTCTCACTGAGGCGCAGAGCGGGCATACCAAAATGGCGGAGCCACCGCATAATATCGGTCGTACTTACGTCTCCTCCAATGCTGTTAATGAGAACCATAAATGATGTGTTTAGTCAGGACTAAATGTTAGGTGTGAAAAAAAGAGATTGCATGTAGATAGCAATCTCTTTTTTTTACAGAAATTCCCGGGGTTATTTCCTGGACACTTTCAAAACGCCCTGTTGGGGTACACTCAGTGTGGCATAGTATCTCCAGCTATCACCTTCCAGCGTTCCGGAAGATCCGTCCTGGCCGATCGGCATGCCATCGAGGTAGGTAGACGAGCCGTTGCTGCCATCGCCCCAGGCCGCAGTATTAGCTCCTGTAATCCAGTAAGCACCTTTTACTTCTTTCATTTCTTTTTTCGAGAGTTGCATTGATGATAATGATTCCATGTTGATGATTTTTTGTTTTACAAAAAGGGGTTGAAATCAATACTTACCGGGTCAATATTTAAATGACCGGTTACAATGTTTATTTACGGGATGTGAGTTTCAAAACACCAGCCTGAGGTTCTACGGCTGTTCTGAAATAGGCCCAACTGTCGCCGGCAAGACTTCCGGATGAAGCGTCATGCCCGATGTTCATGCCATCCAGGTAGGTGGTAGCGCCATTGCTTCCGTCGCCATACGCGGAGGTATTATCGCCAACGATCCAGCGGGCACCTTTTACTTCTTTCATTTCTTTTTTGGAGAGTTGCATAGATTGGAGGGTCTGCATAGTTGTTGTTTTTATGTATGGAAAAATGGTTGTGTGAAGTTATTTCTTGCTGATCTTCAGTGTGCCGGGTTCAGATATCACCGCGGTTCTGTAATAAGCCCAACTGTCACCAAAAAGGCTGCCGGATGAGTTGTCGTGCCCTATAGGATCACCATCGAGGAGTGTCGTAGCTCCATTACTTCCGTCACCCCAGGCTTCCGTGTTGGATCCTACTACCCAGCGGGCACCTTTTACTTCTTTCATTTCTTTTTTGGAGAGTTGCATTGATTGGAGGGTCTGCATAGTTGTTGTTTTTATGTATGGGAAAATGGTTGTGTGATGTTATTTTTTGCTGATCTTCAATGTACCCGGCTCTGTTACCACAGCCGTTCTGTAATAAGCCCAACTGTCGCCAAAAAGGCTGCCGGAAGAATTGTCATGAGTCCAGGGCACGCCATCCAAAAGTGTCGTGGCTCCATTACTTCCGTCGCCCCAGGCTTCCGTATTAGCCCCAACTACCCATCGGGCTCCTTTTACTTCTTTCATTTCTTTTTTTGAAAGCTGCATTGATTGTAATGATTTCATGTTTTACTATTTTATGGGTGATTAAATAAAATGAATAATTTTCCCCTGCTGTTATGAATGCAGGTATGTTACATTATTCGTATCACGGGGGGCTGTTGTGGCACAGAAGTACCAAAAAATCTCCAACTGTCTCCACCAAGTGTTCCGGATGGGTTGTCGTGTCCTGCATACATGCCGTCAAGATAGGTGTCAGCTCCATTGGTGCCATCACCCCATGCTTTTGTATTTACAGAACCGAGTTGCCAATAGGCCCCTTTTACTTCTTTCATTTCTTTTTTTGAAAGCTCCATTGATTGTAATGTCTTCATGTTTTTTGATTTAAAAAATGAATAAATACCTCTTTGTTAAAATGGAGTGGACGGGCCTGTAAATAAAAATGCTGGATTGTCCGGAAGGTTTTTTTGAATGGATGTTAAGGTTTATTGATGTTTAATGATTGTCTTGTAATTTAATTTTTTTGCTGCATATCATTCTATTTTGCAGCCCGAATACACAACTAATTTTTCGTTTTAAGTGTATGCTCTTAATTGCCGATATTCGTTACCACTAAACTTGCATGTGTATAAACATGCCGGCATTAAATTCAGGATATGAAATTTCTATTCATGCTGCATCTTTTGTTGCTTTCTTATTTTCTCGCTGCCCAGCAAAAACCCAACATCATCTACATCATGGCCGACGATCTCGGTTATGCAGACCTCAGTTGTTATGGCCGGAAAGAGTACAGCACACCGCACCTCGACCACTTGGCAGAGCAAGGGGTGAAACTGATGAATGCCTATGCCGGAGCACCGCTTTGTACACCCACCCGTACTTCGTTCATGACCGGTCGTTACCCCGCCCGTACACCGGTTGGGTTAATGGAACCATTGCGCTGGGGGCATAAAGACAGTATCGTGGGGCTCACCCCTGACTACACTTCGCTTCCGACGTTGTTGCGGAAAGCGGGATATGAAACATACCTGGTAGGTAAATGGCATCTTGGCTATGACCCCAAATACAGTCCGAATAAAAATGGATTTGATTATTTTTTTGGCTTCAATGCCGGAGGCATCGATTATGTATCGCACAAAAATCCCAAAGGAATACCCGACCTCTATGAAAATGAAACCCCGGTTATACGTAATGGTTATCTCACGGATATATGGGCCGACAAAGTAGTGAGCCTGATCCGGCAGACGCACCAGCGCCCATTCTTCCTGAGTGTACAATTCAATGCACCACACTGGCCCTGGCAAGGACCGAATGATCCGGCTTATCCGGATACCCTCAACTGGCATAAGGGCGGCACCCCTTCCCGGTTTGCTGCCATGGTAAAAAGCCTGGATGAAGCAGTGGGCCGGATCATCGCGGCCGTGGATAGCAATGGTCTTTCGAAAAATACCCTCATCATATTTACCAGTGATAATGGGGGAGAGGAATTTTCGGACATGGGCATATACCGCGGGAAAAAAGAAACCGTATGTGATGGGGGTATCCGTGAACCGGCTATTGTACGATGGGCCGGTCAACTGCATGCAGGTAGTGTGAGTTTGCAGCCCGCCATTACTATGGATTGGACCGCCACCATCCTGGCAGCCGCCCATGCAAAAGCAGATCCTGCATTTCCGCTGGATGGAATCAATCTGCTTCCGTATTTAAGCAATATCAAAAAAATAAAGCCCCGTACATTTTACTGGAGACTCTCCCAGGAGTTTCATCAAAAAGCCATACGCCACGGCAAGTGGAAATGGATCATGACAGAAGAAGGCGAATTTCTCTTTGACCTCAATGCAGACCCGGGTGAAAAAAACAACCTGCTTACGATTTACCCTAAAAAAGTACAACTGCTCAAAAATAAATATGCCGGCTGGGAGCGCCTGATGTTGAAACCGGTTGAATTATAAACACAGATCAACCGATGGTCTTTTCAGCCCTTTTAGGGGTTAAATATTTTGCATTAAATCCTTTTACTATACGTATGTCCCCTTTTATAAAATGTAATAGGAAATAGGGCCCTTTTAATCATGACATTACAATAAGTGCCAATCTGCTTTACTCAGGATATAAACCTGTTATACCTGCTTTTTCAGTAATTTGCCCCTCCAACTTCAATAATATATGTCGGAGAATACACACCAACTCGCTGCAATCGTTTTTGCGGACGTAGTTGGTTATACTGCAATGATGCAGAAAGATGAAATGGATGCCGTGGAAAAAATCAACCGATTCAGGCATTCGCTGGAAGCTATCGCGGAGGAACTGGAAGGTAAAATGGTTCAGTACTATGGCGATGGCTCCCTGTTACTTTTCAGGAGTGCAACCGATGCGGCCGAATTTGCCAAATTACTGCAAACCGATCTGCACGAAGACCCACATGTGCCGGTGCGTATCGGTATTCATATGGGAGATGTCCTGTTGCACGATGGAAATGTATTCGGCGATGTAGTGAATATCGCATCCCGCATTCAGGCATTGGCCCCCGCCGGCGGCATTTATATTTCCGAAATGGTATCAATCAACATTACCAATAAAACGGGGCTGGAGTCGGTACTCATCGGAAAAGAGGTACTGAAAAATGTGAAGGAACCTGTTCGCATTTATGAGCTCATCACTCCCTATAGTAAACCTGTAACGCCAAAATTGGACCTCAGCAAAGTGGCACCCAAACCCATTGCAGAAAATGGAATTGCAGTGCTTCCTTTTGCGAATATGAGCAGCGATCAGCAGCAGGAATATTTCAGTGACGGGCTTACCGAAGATATCATCACACAATTGTCGAAAATAAAATCACTGAAAGTGATCTCCCGCACTTCGGTTATGCAATATAAGAATAACCCTAAGCCGGTAACGGAGATCGGGGCCGAATTGGGCGTGGCCTTCATTCTCGAGGGCAGTGTACAGCGTCATGGTCAGCAGGTACGTATTACGGCACAGCTCATTAATGCAAAGACCGATGAACACCGCTGGGCCGAATCCTACGACCGTTCTTTTGATGATATCTTTTCCATACAGCGGGAAGTGGCCATAGCTATTGCTGCCGTACTGAATACAGAGATATCGCAAAACGAAAATACCAATCTGGGTGATAAACCTACACAGGATATGCAGGCCTATGATCTGTACCTGCGCGGTAAATTTTTGGTGGAAAAAAGAAACCGCACCGATCTGCTCATTGCACGCGAACTCTTTCAGCAGGCCGTCAATAAAGATCCCAATTTTGCGATCGCATATGCGGGCTTGGCCAATACATATTTACTGGCATCGTACCGCGGCTACCAGGATCCCGGCATCATGCTGATGGTGGCCAAAAATCATATCGATACTGCCCTTTCACTCGATGCCTATTCCGGAGAAATTCAGGCTTCACTCGGATACTGGTATCATCAAAACTTCGAATGGGCAGAAGCGGAAAAAAGCTACCGCACTTCTATCGCCATGGATGCCAATCAATCCAACGTATACCTCTGGCTGAGTATTTTACTGGAAGCAAAAGGGGAGAAAGATGAAGCGATGAAGATATTCAATCAGGGAAGTGAGATCAATGCCTCCTGGGATTATCTTATTCAGAATAAAATCAATGCACTGGCGGCCAATAATGATCAGGAGGAAGCCATACGCCTGCAGCATGAACTCATTACCCGTACCGCATATGATCCTACTATGCAAAAACAACGGTATACCAATTTGTCAAGGCTCTATTGGTATTTCAATCGAAAAGAAGAAGCGATCACTGCGGCGGAAAAAGCAGAAAACCCCGGGCTGGTTCGCTTTTACCGCGACCGCGATCACAGTATGCTGGTAGCAGAAGTAGATGAGTATTATCGCGTGATGAAAAAATCCGGCGAATACATTTCGGATCTCTGGATGGGAATGGATTATGCAAAAGCCGGAGCTTCGGAAAAAGCGCTCGAATGCTTTAATAAAGCCATTCTGTTTAAAGATACCGCCGTGACCCAATTGCTCACCCGCCACTATGAATTCATCAATATCAAATTCATCAGCCTCATTCCATTGATACGGAAAGTAAAAGCATTGATACAGCTTTAACGGAAGCGGGGCCGCTGCTTCTATTTCTTTACAGAAATACTGATCTGTATAGTTATACAAAAACCTCCGCATAAAGCGGAGGTCGTTGCTATCACATAGGGTCAGAAAGGCTTACTCGCTGATAGCATAGGGACATCCTGTTACTGAACAATTACAGGTAAGGTTTAGTTATCAAAAGCCGTGATCTTTACTTTTTTTCCGTTTATTTTTAAACTCCGGCCATTGTTTTCCAACAGTTGATCCTGCTTTTCTTCATTGGCCAGCAGTGTATTGATGTACTCCGAAACTTTTTCTTCTTTAATCGTAACAGGTTTACCATCATACAAAGCTTCCGAAATATAAGAACTGAGGATATTCGGCGCATTGTCACGAAACAATTGCGGCGTGCCATAGATATCGCAACCAATGATGCGATCACCCGTTACCGCCAGCATACCCACAATGGTGGAATCTTTTACCAGCTCTTTGGTAAACGCATCTTTGTATTCTTTCAGTTTTTTATTGTATTCATCGGATTGTGTTACGGCCGTATAGGTTCCCGTATTGGTCACGGTTCCCATATTGCTATTGATGAGGCCAACATTGTCCCATACTTTCCCCTGGCTTTTTTCTTTTACCATGCTCTTCCTTACCACATTATTGATATTGCTGTGATAGGCAGTAAATGTTGTACCCGTACTGCTGGGTGTCCAGCGGCCATGTTCCACACAATACACGGGCAGCATCATGGTTTGCCCCGGGCAAATAAGCGTATCTTTTTCAATCACCCTGTCTTGTTTGCCCCCTTTTACAATATCCCCCATGCCGATAATAATGGTGTCTTTGGAAGTATTCTTAAAGCGAAGGGTGTTTACCGAACCACCAGAAGACACTTCTTCCACTTTTATGCTTGCGGTGTTCAATGCCTTTTCAAATGAAGTGTAGTTGCCCATATTGGCAAATTCTTTATACAGGGAAGGTCGGGCTTTTATAAAGTAGATCTTCATGTTTTTGTATGCGCTGGCATAACCCGCCCGGGGCGTACGGCTGGAATCCGCAAAGGGCGTATTCAGGTTGTCTGCCTTCAATTGTGCCACCGATGGTAAGGCCCAGCAGAGGAGTACTACTATGAGGAAAGAAATATTTTTCATGGCTATCCTTTTAATCAGAAGTTAAAAATAGCGTCACTCAGGGGCGCTATGGGGCCAAACTGTGTGAAAAGGGCTTCCGGCTTGGTGGGAAAAAATGAAGTTGCCCTTAAATACTGTTATTTTGTAGGGTAAAATATTCGTATTGTTTCACAAAGGGATCACATACGGGGCCTGTCTGTTTTTGCTGACCACCATCGGCCAGCTTAGTTTTGCCCAATCGAACCCCAAAGTGGAGAAATACGAGAGCAACTCCAAGAAGAAAATTCAGAATGCTTCCCGGAAAATAGAAGCAGGTCTGGAAAATGGCAATAAAGACACACTGGCCAGTGGTTATTTTGATCTGGGTGAATCTTATTATGAAAAAGGAGACCTTCCCCGCAGTGAGGTCTACTACAAAAAATCAAAAGACCTCTTCGAAAAAGCAGGCGATCCGGATGGAGTGGCCCGCAGCAGCCGCGCTTTGGCCAGGGTACAGGAAGACCAGCATAAAAACACTGAAGCGATTTCCAATTATGAAGTAGCCGGAAAGAATAGTTTTAAGTCGGGTGACATGTATTCCAACTCACTCAACATTAATGACAAAGACCGGTTGAAATTTGCCGATTCGCTGAAAGTACAGCAAAAATTCCTCCGGGATAACCTGTCCCTTTTATTGCAATCAAAGGATACCAATGAAATTGTGGCCAACCTCAACCGTTCCGGGTTGGTCAATGTCAAAGCGCATCAGCCGGCTGCCGCATTAAAATCGTTCAATTCTGCTTACCAGATAACGCAGAATATTCCTTCGCAGGCCATGTATTACAACCAGCGGATCACCGATGTGTACCTGAGTAATAATAATTACGACAGTGCTATTCAAACCAAGAAGCAGTTGTTGCAACAACCCTTTGTGCAAAATTCCACAGCCTTCCAGGCAAAAGAGATTACGTCGCTGGCGGATATTTATATTCAGAAAAAAGAAGACAGCACGGCCATCCGGTTATTGATGGAATCCTACCAGCTTTCGGTGCGAAATGGCCATACACTCGAAGCCCGTCGCAGTGTGGAAAGACTGGATAGTATATACCAGGTGACCGGCAAAAAAGATAAAAGCCTGAAACTGTACAAAGACTTCTTACTGCAACTCCCTGTGGTGATCAGTAAAGACAGTTCCCTGATCGATGATCGCATCATTGGCGAAACAGAAAACCGCATCCAGCAACTGGAATCAGAAAAAGCATTGAAGGATGACCTGATCCGCCGGAAAAATATCTTCAATTACTGGCTTATCGGTTCCGTGGTGATCCTGGCCCTGCTGTCGGCCTTTGTTTTATTCACGCTAAAAAAATTACGGATCCGTAATAAAAAGATCGCCCTGCAATCCCTTCGCCGGGAAATGAATCCCCATTTTATCTTCAACAGCCTGAACAGTATCAACCAGTTTATTGCCAATAACAATGAATTGGAAGCGAATCGCTACCTCACCCGTTTCTCTACCCTGATGCGCCGGGTAATGGAGAATTCCAAAAATGATTTTGTACTTTTTTCAAAGGAAACCGAACTCCTACAGCATTACCTCGAACTGGAAAAAAGCCGTTTTCCGGATAAATTCGATTTTACTATCCATATTGATGATGCCTTGTATGCAAGTGAAGGATTTTATTTACCCGGAATGCTGATACAGCCACACCTGGAAAATTCTATCTGGCACGGACTGCGTTATATCGAAGATAAAGGCATGTTGCAACTGAGTTTTACCAAAACAGCCAAAGGGATGGAGATACTGGTGGAAGATAACGGAATAGGGATAGAAGCCAGTAAAAAAAGCAAAACAGTAAACCAGCAAAAGCATTCCGGAAGGGGAATCACTAACACCCACGAACGTATCAGTATACTCAATGAATTATATCACCAGAATATTACCTGTACAGTAGAGGACAAACAATCTCCTGAAAGAGGGGTGCGGGTACGCATTATGGTGCCATTACTAAAACAAATTGCTCATGAGGATTAAAAGTATCATTGTAGATGATGAACTGATTGCACGGAATGTGCTGGAAAATTACCTGAAAAAATATTGCCCGGTGGTGGAACTCATCGGCCAGGCACAGCATATCAAAGAAGCCGTGCCCATGATCAAAGAGCTGAAGCCACAACTGGTTTTCCTGGATGTAGAAATGCCCTTCGGAAATGCGTTCGATATTCTGGAAGCCTGCCAGGATCAGCAATTTGAAACCATTTTCATTACAGCCTATGCGGAATATTCCCTGAAGGCATTGAATAAAAGCGCAGCCTATTATATCCTCAAACCTATAGATATATCCGAACTGGTGGCGGCAGTGAATAAAGTGCAGGAATCACTTTTGAAAGAAGAGGAATTCAGCCGTACCCGCATCTTACTGGATAACCTGAAACAAAAACCAGATAAACAACAGATTATTTTGCCTACGCTGCAAGGTTTTGATGTCATTAAAACAGAGACCATTACCAAACTGCAGGCCAAAGGCAATTTTACGGAAGTATATTTTGCGCAGGGCGGATTTAAGTTGATCTGTAAATTTTTAAAACATTTTGATGAAATATTGGATGCACCCTTTATCAGGGTACATCGTTCCTTTATCGTAAATGCCCAATTTATCAAGTCCTATTCCAAAAGCGCTGGTGGCTTTATTACCCTGCAGGATGGTTCGGAAATAGAAGTGTCTGCTACCTATAAGCCCCAATTATTGAAAGCACTGGGGGCACAAATATGATCACCTGATGAATAGGTGAATGAAGCCTGCACTATAACAGTTCAAATTCCCATACCGTTCGGTATTGGCCATTGGCTTCCACATAACTCAGAAATTCATTATAGAACTTGTCATTTCCGATAGTGGCGCTGTCGCCGATCACAATCAGGTTTTCTTTGGCCCGGGTGATTGCCACATTCATTCTCCGATAATCCTTTAAGAATCCAATCACCCCCTCATCATTGCTGCGCACCAGTGATACGATCACCGTTTCTTTTTCCTGCCCCTGGAAGCTATCGATCGTACTGATCCTGATTTCACGGGGCAACAGTTCTCTGGCAGCGGCTACCTGCCCTGCATAAGGTGAAATGAAAGCTATATGTACATGATCGGTATATTCGCTTTCCAGCAACTTTTGCACTACTTGTAATTCTCCTTCATTTTGGAGACTTACTCCATCGGGGCCGTGTTTTTCCTGAAAGCCGGAGCCTGCGGTATCAATGAATGTAATATGCGTACCACTGTTTTGTAAATGCGGAGCGGGGAATAATTTGCCTTCATAAAAATACTGACTGCTGAATCCGGCAATGGCTGCACGCATCCGGTATTGAATATTCAACAGATAAACTGCGGCCGTCTTATAGATGGCAGTCTCCAATACCGAACGGTTAAAGCCTTTCAATGCCGCTTCATTGCTCAATACAGTAGGAGGGAGTTGCCAGTGATCGCCGGCCAGCACGATCTTATCGGCAAAGGGAAACACACACCAGGCCAATGGTTCGATACATTGCCCTGCTTCATCCATGACCAATGTTTGAAAATGCCGGTTAGTAATATCTGCATCATAAAGACCGATCGGGGTGCCTGCAATTACATCCGCTTCATCCAGTAATTTTTCTTCATTGTATTGCTGCAGTTGTTTGATCTCTGCCCGTATGGAACGAACTTCTTTGAACAACAGATTACGTTGTTCCCGTTCTGCCTTTCCAAAACTTCGTTTATACTTCAGCGCCATCCTTCTGAATTCTTCGGCACGTATCTTCAGTTGTTTGATCTCTTTGAGTTGTTTGCTATTGTTGAGCCTTCCTTCCGGGGTATGCGGAAACACCGCTTCATCTACTTTACTCGTATTACCCACACGCAGCAGGCGGATGCCCTGTTGTAACAGACCTTTAGCGATATTATCCACGGCTGTATTGCTCGGTGCGGTTACGAGTACTTTTTCTCCTTGGCGCACCAATTGCAAAATGGCTTCCACCAGAGTAGTGGTTTTGCCTGTACCGGGAGGGCCATGTACTACGGTCAGGTCGTCGTTTTGTAAAATGGCATTCACGGCCTGCTGCTGGCTTTCATTGAGCCGCTCGTTATGAAAGTTGAAACGGGCTGGTGTTAGGTTGATTTTCTGCCCTATCGTATTTACAGGTTGGTGTAATTGTTCAAACAGTCGGTACAGCGGTTTGTTTTGTTCCAGTTCCTGCAATGTTTTTTTCATGATGCTGGTAGTCCGGGTATCGGGAGAAAGCTTGATGCCGACGCCATCCTCTTCGATCCAGTCGGGAAAGTCGGGGGCAAACAACCGGAATTCCCCATTCTTGCCATCCAGCGCGAGCAATACTCCTTTTACCGGTTCCTCACCGGGGAAAAAACATTCAATGGCCGCTCCATCGCGAAAAAGGTTGGCTTCAGGTGGGAAAGCGAGTTTAAAACTGATCTCCGGGTAATCGGCATAACCGAAATTTTTACGGGTAATGATCAGCGGATGAAGCGCGAGGCCCTCGGACTTCAGTGCTTTCAGGGTATGATTTTCTGACAGGTTATAGCGTTGCGCCTGTTCTTTTTCCTCGAGGTCTATACACTGCAATAAATTCGTAAGATGCGGATGCATGAATGTAATGAGTTGAAAGCCGGAAAGGTAAGACAACATTTTAGTACCACCTGCAAAATCTAAGATAGCAGTTGTATTGATGCCGCCTTTCTAAGCAAAGACGGTTGGTCAATTGCCGAATAGCTGTTGCTGGTACAGGGGTTGAATATTATTTAATACATTAAGTTATATCCCTGTTGCCATCCCAATTCTTCTCCCTTTTTTACATCTTTATTCCCTTCTGCATAATGGTGGAGGTAATCTCTTTTCAGTTGCCCTCTTACATACCAGGCATATCCGTTTTCAGGAAATCGGGCGATCAGTTTATTGCAAAGAGAGAGGGCTTCTTTATTTTTATTTCGGATAAAATACTGGCGTAAAATATTCCCTTCCAAAACTACATTACCGGTATCGAGTTTAGCTGCTTTACGAAAATCATTGATGGCGCGGGTGTACTCTTCCAGCGTTTGATAAGCCCAGCCTCTGTTATTTAAATAATAAGGATGCGTGCTGTCGGCAGCAATGGCCCTGTTAAAATAAGTTACCGCTTCCCAATTATGACTCACATGATTGATAGCGCCCTGCAGAATGGTGGCACAACCCCGCAGGTTACAGGCTTCAGCATGGGCAGGATTTTCGGCCAGGCATTTATCAGTCAGCAATATCACCGTTTTATAATGGCCCGAGTCCATATATAAATGTGCCTCACGAACCCAAATCGAGCAACTATCCTGGGCCTGTACACTTTCTGATTGGATGAATACCACCATCATCAGTAAGATTCGATACACGTGATTTCTTTTTTTGTTTTGCATGTCCAAAATTAAGCAATGTCGAGATCCTGAACCCGAAACCGGGTATGCTAAAAATCACTAGATTGCAATATGAGACGATCACTCCGATATATATTCCTGGTATTTATCTGCTTCCTTTCATTGACAGCCACCGCACAGGTGCAGGTGAGTAAAGAGCCTTTTCACCCGCCGGTATTGGAAAACAAATATATACGCCTGCTGAATGTGTGGCTCCAACCCGGAGATACCACCCAATTCCATATTCATTCCACGCCATCTGTTTTTTTACATTTCACAAAAACCAAGACGGCAGCACAGGAAAGGGGCAAGACATGGATAGAGGATATATCTGTGCCTGGAAAATCCTGGTACCGTTCATTTGTAAATGATACATTGATACACCGCGTGGCCAATATTGATACCGTACCCTTCCATGTTACAGATATAGAATTGCTCAGTGGCTACCAGCCCAATAAGGAATTCTCACCACTGCCGTTTCCGGTTTTATACGAGAATGAACGGGTAGTTGTATATCAACTCACCAAAGAATCTCTTAGGGGCGAAATGATAACGGGGCCGCGGCCGATGGTGGCGGAGCTGGTGGCAGGAGAATTGAAATATGAAAACCTCCCCACCAATGATCAGCGATCCCTGAAAGGAGGGGACTTCCTTTTTATTTCACAGGGCGCAAATTTCCATCTCTCACCTGCCGGCAACGGCCCGGTTTTACTCATATTGATCGAGATCAGGTAATAAAATGTAGACCATTCATATGAAGACTGCTACTATCAGTGAACTCAAACAGGAATTGGCCGCCACACCTCCTGCCAAAGTGCAGGAACTTTGCCTGCGCCTGGCCCGGTTTAAAAAAGAGAATAAGGAATTGCTCACCTACCTGTTGTTTGAATCGCACGACACCACTGCCTATATCGAATCGGTAAAACAGGAAATGGCATCCCTGTTTGAAGAAGTAAATACCACCAATGTATATTTTGCCAAAAAAACACTTCGTAAAATTCTCCGGATCATCAATAAATATATCCGGTATTGTGGTTTGCCGGGGGCTGAAGTGGAATTGCTGATCGACTATTGCCGGTCCATGCAAGCTACCAAACTGCCCATCGACCGCTACCCGGTTGTACAGAATTTATACAATAATCAGGTGAAGCGAATTCATAAAGCACTCGCCTTACTACACGAAGATCTGCAATACGATTACCGGTCCGCCATACAGGAATTGTAAACACCGGATTGTGGTGTGAGCCGGATAAAAAGTTTTGTTTGGCAATGGTGCCTGATTTTCTATCTTACAGTCATAAACACAGCCCATGTTGAAGAAAACCTGGTTGGGTGGGGTACTGACCACCTTATTGATTTTAGCTCCTGCGTTGCAGATACAGGCTGCCCCTGATAAACCAGACACCGTGTATACCGGCATCTATATTACCAGTATCCATGATATTGATTTCAAGCAGAAAGAATTCACCATCACGTTCTGGCTTTGGCTGAAATACAAAAACAAGGATTTCGACTTTCTTAATAACCTCGAAGTGCCCAGTGCAAAATCGGTAGACAAATCCTTTTCCACGATTGATTCCAGTGGCGACAGGATCTATATGCAGATGAAAATGCAATGTGTGATGAAAGACTCCTGGAAGATTGGCAATTTTCCCTTTGATGTACAGAAACTGCGGCTGTCCATTGAAAATTCACAGTATGATTCCCGTAGTCTTGTTTTTATGCCCGATACAGTAGGAGAAAATTATGATCCGCGTTTCACCCTCCGGGGCTGGAATATCGACAGTTGTATCATAAATACGAATATCAGAAAATACGAAACGGGTTTTGGGGACGAAAGTTTAGCCAAACCACAAACTGCCTATAGTGCTTTCCGGGTGCGCTTATCCATTACCCGTGATGCCGGAGGCTTATTCTGGAAAATGTTTCTGGGTATGTACGTAGCTTTCCTGATTTCCTTTCTTTGTTTTTATATTCATGCAGATGGTATGGATTCGCGGTTTGGCTTGAGTGTGGGTTCCCTCTTTGCGGTGATCGGTAATAAATACATCATTGATTCATCGCTTCCCGAATCATCTTCTTTTACACTCGTGGATATGCTGCATGGCATCACCTTGTTTTATATCTTATTGGGCGTGGCAGAAAATGCATATTCACTCCGGCTTATCAAACAAAATAAAATTGATCTGGCGCGCCGCGTAGACAACCGGGCTGCAATATTTATCCTGATAAGCTATGTGCTGCTCAATGTTCTTTTTATCTGGAGAGCCTACCATGCCGGTTAAGTGAGATGCAAGCTACAAGCTTCGAGCTGCGAGCCTCGAGCTTTGAACAGCCAGATAACAGCCGCTAGCTACAAGCTGCAAGTAAACAGCCAGCAACCAAATAAATCCCACAATCCCGTAAAGAATCCATATCTTTGCATTTCTTATCGTTATTGCGCTCCCGTTTTTGTGTAGTTTCAATCCTCCTCAAATACTGTGATGTTTTAACCTAAGGCGGATAATGTGCCTGTTCAGGGCAGCCTTATCACATTTTTTCAATAAAATATTTTATAGTGTCATTTAAGAATTTACAGCTCATTGAGCCCATATTAAGGGCCCTGAGCAAAGAAGGGTACGATACCCCCACACCTATTCAGCAACAGGCCATACCCCTCGTGCTGCAACAACGCGATCTGCTTGGCTGTGCCCAAACGGGTACTGGTAAAACAGCCGCGTTCACCATTCCGGTATTACAATTGATGTATGCAAAATTGCTTGCTGAAAGAGATAGTAAGCCCCCGCATCCATCGAGACGTATTCAAACGCTTATTCTCACGCCTACCCGCGAACTGGCCATCCAGATCGGAGAGAGTATTGCGTCTTATGGTTTTTATCTTCCGTTCCGGCATAAAGTAATTTTTGGCGGTGTATCCCAGCACAACCAGGTGCAGGCGATCCGCAACGGCGTGGATATACTGGTGGCTACACCGGGACGATTGCTCGACCTGATGCAGCAACGCATCATATCCCTGGCAGATATTAAGTTTTTCATTTTGGATGAAGCAGACCGCATGCTGGATATGGGTTTTGTACATGATGTAAAACGCATCATCTCGCATCTCCCCGCCAAACGTCAGACCTTGTTCTTCTCAGCAACAATGCCAACTGAAATAAAACAACTGGCAGCGGTATTGCTTACTAATCCGGCGAAAGTGGAAGTAACACCTCCTTCGTCTACAGTAGATATCATTCAGCAGTCAGTTTATTTTATTGACAAACAACGCAAGCAGGACCTGCTGAAAAAAATTCTGCAGGATGATGCTATTAAATCCCTGCTGGTGTTTACACAAATGAAACATGCGGCCGATAAACTGGCTAAGATCCTGAATGCGGCCGGTATCCGTACCGAAGCCATACATGGAAATAAATCGCAGAATGCCCGGCAAAATGCGCTTCAGAATTTCAAAACCCGCACTACCCGTGTTCTTGTAGCCACAGATATTGCAGCCAGGGGTATTGATATTGATGAACTGAGCCATGTATTGAATTATGAACTGCCCAATGTACCCGAAACCTATGTACACCGTATCGGCCGTACCGGCAGGGCAGGGGCATCAGGTATCGCCATCTCCTTCTGCGATCACAGTGAAAGAGAGTTTTTGAACGATATACAAAAGCTGATTAAAAAGAAAATACCGGTATCGCAAACACCGGTTGACATGGAAATAAGTGAAGTGAATACACTTTCAAAACCCGTATTGGTAAAAGGACAACCCTCTATCAAAAGGAATTTTCAAACGGCGGGCAACCGGCCTTCGGGTTCGTTCAACCGTCGCCGGCAAACGGGCATGCATTTTAATAGCGGTAACAGACAGCGTTAATATTCATACCTGCACCGACAGAGGCAAACAGGATCACATCACCGGTATTCAACTGATGATGTGGCACCTGGCCTTTTCGTACCAGGTCGTACAGGGTGGGAATGGTGGCTACTGAACTATTGCCCAGCCAATGAATACTCATCGGCATTATATGAGGCGGATGCTCAGCGATGCCGTATAACTGGTATAATCGCCTGATAATACCCTCGTCCATCTTTTCATTGGCCTGGTGAATGAAGACCTTTTTCACCGCTTCAATCGGAATATTATTTTTATCCAGACATTCCTTCATAGCGAGGGGTACATATTTCATGGCATATTCATATACCTTCCGTCCTTTCATTTTGATGAATCGTACATGCGGATCGCTGCCGGGAAAATAAGAATGCCCCATATGTATATAATTTACTTCATCCACGGCATGTGATTGAGCGGCCATACCCAATATGCCGGATCCCTGTTCGGAGCTGTCTTTGTATTCAAGCACGGCCGCACCGGCCCCGTCACTGAAGATCATACTGTCACGATCATACATATCAATCACCCGGGAAAGGGTTTCTGCGCCTATTACCAATGCTTTGGAAGCGATCCCCGCTTTAAAGAAGGCATCTGCATGAATCATGCCCTGCACCCAGCCGGGACAGCCAAATAAAATGTCATAAGCCACACATTGCGGATTGCGGATACCCAACTGGTGTTTGATCAAACCGGCCAGTGAAGGCACCGCGTCTGACTGAATAGTGTGTTTGTAAACGTTGCCGAAATTATGGGCCACGATGAGTTGGTCAATGGATTCCGGATCGACACCGCTATCCTCCAGGGCAGCACGGGCCGCTATGGCACCGATATCCGATGTGTTGAGATCATCGGTGGTATATCGTCTTTCTTCTATTCCGGTGATTTGTTTGAATTTTTCCACTACCACTTGCGGGGAAACCGGCAGGGGTTCATTGTTTTCTGCATAAAAGACCTGCTTTGCAAAATCAGTATTATGCTGCACTACGGGAGGTATATAGGCTCCGGTGCCTGTTATGACAGAACGTTTCATCGCTACTAAGTTAAACCGGTGTATCCGTTCGGTATATGACGGGAATCAGGAACGGGAAATGGGGTAAAACAACCTGTGGGGTTGGTACATTTAAATTTCCGGAGACAGACGGGCTGCTCCGGAAATCAAGAATATAATGCATGCTTAAGAAGTGTAATGGGAATGAACCTTTAATACGCTGCGAAAGCCTTATAGTATTACCATCTTTTGTTGTCTGAACGGGGGGCCTTTTCACGGGCGATGGATACAGACATAGCGCGTCCTTCCACTTCCATGTTATTGAGACCTTTGATCGCTTTATTGGCTTCATCATCCGACTTCATTTCCACAAAGCCAAAACCACGGCTTCTGCCTGTATCTCGGTCGGTGATTACTTTTGCTGAAGAAACGATACCAAACTGTTCAAATAATTTGCGAAGCTCGTCATCCCCGGTATGAAAACTCAGGTTTGAAACATACATGTTCATAAAATAAAATTTAAATATAAAATAAATGCCGTGACAAAGGCTCGCAGCAAAAAGTATGAAGGAGGGATTGTTACTAAAGGGAAGAGTAAGAATGCAACGATCAAAACTGAATGATGAGATAACGCTGTATCACATATTAAAGATAGGCTATTATCCCTGATGGATGAGATTTATTTTCTATTTCCCGGCGTATCCGTTTTTGCTTTAATTGCTGATTGACAGCCCTTTCTGTCCGGTTGGTCTTTTTTCTGTAAGTTTGCACCGTTAATAAACTGACAAATATGAAAGCATTCTTCCTCATTCTGGCCGCTTTTTTTATCGTAAATACCGCATCGGCACAGCAGACTCCCAATAAAATAGCTGTTCCCGATTCCACCAAAAAGATACAGGTTGTGGAAGCATCCTGCGGTGAATGTAATTTCAAAATGCCTGGCAAAGGATGTGAACTGGCCGTTCGTATCAATGGCAAAGCGTATTTCGTGGATGGTACCAGTATCGATGAGCACGGCGATGCACATGGTGCAGATGGTTTTTGTGAAGCCATCCGTAAAGCTGAAGTACAGGGCGAAATAGTGAACAACCGTTTCAAAGCCACCTATTTTAAATTGCTGAAACCGGAACCGAAAAAGAATTAGATCCATACTTCTATCCATGGATCTGCTGTCCGTACAACATCTTGCTAAGAAAGAATCGAATAACTACCTGCTGCAGGATATTCATTTTACCCTGCCACCCGGAGAACGTATCGCTATTGCCGGAGAAACAGGCTCAGGTAAAACCACACTCCTGAAACTAATCGGCGGTCTTTTACAACCTGATGAAGGGGCCGTTTTTTTTGAAGGACAGCGGGTGTTGGGCCCCTGGGAAAAACTGATTCCGGGTCATCCCCGCATCGCTTACCTGAGTCAGCATTTTGAATTACGCAATAACTATCGCGTGGAAGAAGAACTCGAGAGCCGCAACTTGTTGCCGGAACAAGACGCTACCCGAATCTACCAGTTATGCCGTATCGATCATTTGTTGAAACGGAAAACCACGCAGCTTTCGGGTGGAGAAAGACAACGGATCGTACTCGCAGCCTGGCTTACGCGTTCGCCCGACCTGCTGTTGCTCGATGAACCTTATTCCAATCTCGATACACACCATCGGGCCATCATCCGTGCTGTTTTGCACGATGTATATCAGGAGTTACATACGAATATGATATTGGTATCACATGAAGCTGCCGATATGCTTTCCTGGGCAGACAGGGTATTGGTACTGAAAGAAGGGAAGATCGTACAGGAAGGATCACCTTCTGCCTTATACCGTTATCCGGATAATGAATACGTGGCCGGATTATTCGGCCCTTATAATATCATTTCAGCAAATACTGCAAAGGCATTATGGGGCAACGGATGGGTGAACCCTAAAGAAAATAAAGCCCTTCTCCGTCCGGAACAACTACTGCTGGTGAATAGCGATGAACCGAATATCAAAGGGAAAGTAAAACAAGTACTGTATTATGGTTCCTATTCGATGATTATAATACAGGCCGGCGAACAGCTATTGCAGGTGCAAAGCGCTATTTCCACCTTGCAGCCGGGTGATGAAGTATCTGTATCAGCCGGGCTGAATAATCCCTGGTTGTTGAATGGATAAAACGATAAGAAGCGATTATTTCACCACTTTTACATTCACTGCATTGGCACCTTTGGGGCCCATTTCCACTTCAAATGTTACGCGGTTATTCTCTTTGATCTCACCGGAGAGTGAATTGATGTGAACGAACACACTTTCCTGGGTAACCATATCTTTTATGAAACCATATCCTTTTGACTGGTTGAAAAAGGTAACGATGCCTTTGCGGATAAGATCGGCGGGGTTAATTGGTAATTGTTTGGGAACACCGATTTCGATGTCTTCCAGCTTTACTTCAATTTTCCTGGATGGATCGGGAGGTTTGGAAGTGAGGTTTCCATTTTCATCGAGATAAGCAAGCATATCATCAAAGCTTTTTCCATCTTTGGATGATTCTTTGCGTTCTTTTTTCTTTTCTGCTTTCTCTTTCTTTAACTGTTGTTTTTTCTTTTCCCTTTCTTTTTTATTCCAGGTTTCTGCCATATTGTATTGCGTTTGATTAACGATTGAATCGGAGGATCGGCCTCCGGCCGGTCTGGGGAAAAGGTGCTATTGTTTTCGGCAGATTACATTAAAGGTAATGAATTTATCCCGAATGTCGGGAAGAAGCTGTCGCTGCAACGGAACCGCGCAATGGCAGGGTATGCTAAAGGCCCGGAGAACCGGGCCTTTAAAGATTAAACTTTATAAAAATTAAGAAAAGAAAAAATTAAAGGGAAATAACACTGTTCGTACCACCATATACGTTGGGTGCTACGGTATCGGCTTCGGGTTCATTCAGCCATTCAGTTTCATTTACCAGGTATTTGAATTCATGGGTAGTGTCTTTTGGAAGATTTACATCTGCAGAAAAACTGCCATCTTTCTTTTTACTCATCACAATGGAGTTTTCCCAGTCGCTGTTGAGGCCCAGGATCTCGATCGTTTCTGCATTTTCAACTTTAAAAGAGAATTTTACTTTGCAATAGTCTTTAGTCTTAAAATAGGTCTTTTGTACCATATGATGGTTTTTTGGGTTCAGTTAATGATTAGTTTCTTGGAAATTCATCGGCTTCAAAAGCCAGGCGGGCAATCAGCGGTTAATACCGGAATGGAAAAAAGGTAACCCAATCCGGGCTAAAAAATCGTAAATCGCCGGTTTTCAGGTATTTTAGCCCCAATAAATGGTAGAATCCATTATTTATTCACAATTCGCATGCTGAACCCCTTTTTTTACCCTTTTCCGGTATTGGAAACAGAAAGGCTGCTCTTGCGGCGGATAACGATGAAAGACGCGCCCGAACTGTTTTATTTTCGCTCCGATCCTGCCATTTTACAATACCTGGGGCGCGACCCGGTAAAGACCATGGACGAAGCGGTTCAATTCATCAAACGGATTGATGGGAATATCGTAAGAAATGAAGGGATATTGTGGGGGATTGAACTGAAATCATTCCCCGGCAAATTGGCTGGTACAATCACTTACTGGCATTTGCAAAAAGAACATTACCGGGCTGAACTCGGTTATTTGCTGGCTCCGGCTTACTGGAAAAAAGGCTATATGCGCGAGGCGGTCAATAAAGTGATGGAGTACGGATTTCAGGTGATGGGTTTACATTCGGTGGAAGCAAGGTTGAGTCCGGGAAACCGCGCATCCGCTGCATTACTCGAAGTCTCCGGTTTTGTGAAGGAAGCACATTTTAAAGAAGATTTTTATTACAACGGCAAATTTGAAGATACCCTGGTGTATTCCTGCCTGAACCCGGGTACACCAGTTCAATAATTGACTATGCAAATACGGATAGCAATAGCAGACGATGTGAAAGGAATACAGCGGGTACGACATGTGGTAAAAGAGAATATTTTGTCTGATCCCTCACTGGTACCCGATGCAGATGTGCTGGACTATATCCTCCGGCGCGGAAAGGGCTGGGTGGCCACAAATGAAGATGCTATCATCGGTTTTTCGATCGTAAGCCTGACCGATAAAAATGTATGGGCTTTATTCATTGATCCCGCATATGAAAAAAATGGAATCGGCCGCCAACTGCATGATCAGATGATGGATTGGTATTTCGAACAAACTACCAACACCTGCTGGTTAAGCACTACACCGGGTACCAGGGCCGAAGGATTTTACCGGAAAGCCGGGTGGATTGAAACAGGTGTGTACGGAAAAGGAGAGATCCGGTTTGAAATGGCGTATTCAGATTGGCAAAAGGTAAGGGGAGTAAACTGAGCAGCAGACAAACCCGGATTTCAGCTCAAATAACATAAATTAGAGTACAGTAAAGCAACCCATTTTCATCATTCAGCAGTCTTTCCTGCAAATCATTATTTTAGTGCCACATGCGGATAACTATTTTCACCATACTTCCTTTCCTGATCGCCGGCTTCATGCTGCCTGATGATAACTGCGGCAAATTGCCTCCTGCTGGCAATCTCTATGACGGCCCCTATGTGATGTATAAGAACAATATGGCTTATGTCCATTATATTTTTGAAGACAATGGATTCAAGACCATACAAACAGATAGCTTCCAACTCGATCAGAAAGCCAATACATCGGTACGGGTAGCCAGCGATGAACCTGGTGAAATATTTACCGTACCCCTGCAGAAGGTATTAGAAAATGAAAAGACTGAATTTCCTGATGTAAAAAAAATATTCATCATTTCAGATATTGAGGGAAATTTCCGGGCCTTTCGGAAATTACTCATGGGCAATGGCATCATCGACAAACAGTATAACTGGACCTTTGGCAATGGCCACCTCGTACTGACCGGCGATTTCTTCGACCGGGGAGATCATGTAACCGAAGTACTCTGGCTGATCTATTCCCTGGAAGCAAAAGCCAAAGCAGCCGGCGGTTATGTGCATTTTGTATTGGGCAACCATGAGATCATGAATATGAGCAATGATTTCCGGTATGTACACCCCAAATACATGGAAAATGCCGGCCTGCTGAATGAACAATACGCGGCACTCTTTGCAGAAAATAGTGAACTCGGCCGATGGCTGCGCACAAAGAACATCGTGGAAAAAGTGGGCGATATACTGTTTGCACACGGAGGTATTTCTGCCGAACTGAATTCTATGGATATTGCGGCATCTAAAATAAATAAACTGGCAAGACCCTGGTATCCGGATACCACCTTCAAGTATAAGGATATAAAAGTGGAGTTACTGTTCAGCGACTATGGTCCCTTTTGGTACAGGGGATATTATACCGGGAAAGTGAAAGCCACGCCGGCACAGGTGGATAGTACATTACAACTCTACAAAGTAAAATACATTGCCACCGGACATACCGTGGTCTCTGATACGATCAGTTCGCTTTTTGGTGGCAAATTATTCAATACCGATGTACATCATGTAAAGGGATTTTCGGAAGGACTGCTATATGAGAACGGGCAGTTTTTCCGCGCCAATCAACTGGGCGAGAAATTCCAGATAGGGCAGTAGTATACTGTCGGTGATGCCTCCATTTTTTCCTGCAACATGTACACATCCCTCAAAAGTGTTATATACAGCGGATAAATTTTGCCTATCTTCAACCTAACCAAAACACAACCAAAATGAAACGACTGTTCATTATGCTGACAGCAATCAGCCTCTTAACCGCCTGTAATAATAATAAACCCAAGGCTGATACTGGTATAAAAGAAAAAGACGATTACCTGGGCTCCGATTCCAAGGATAAAGGAGACAAAGAAGATAAAGAAGATTCAAAGAATACCGGATATAGTGAATCCGCCTGGTCAGCTTCAGATATAAAGAAACTGGAAGACCAGTGTGCGGAAACCTTTAAAGACCGCCCCGAAGAAGGTGCCAAAATGTGCCCCTGCCTGATAGAGAAGTTCAGCAAATTATATAGTTCCTATGCGGAGATGGACCGGAAGACTTCTTTTGAGGAAGGAAAAAGGTTAGGAAATGAATGCAGAAAAGAGTTAGGTGGCAACTCCGGTGAGGTAAGTAATACCGGCAGCAACTGGCCCCAGTCAGAAAAGGACGGGTTTATCTCCAGTTGTGTAGGCTCAGCTATGAAAAAGGGTAAAAGCAGGGCTGTATCGCAAAGCTATTGCGACTGTATGCTCAACCGCATTGAAAGCCTCTATCCTGATTACAAGCAAGCATCCAATCTTACAGATGCGGAGGTGGACAGGATTATTGAAAAATATAAAGACGGTTGTCTGGAGGAAAACTAAGCATACCATTTAATTATTTACAAACGCCGGTTATGTGAATCATAACCGGCGTTTGTGTTATCAAATCAGTGTAAAGGAGGCATAAGCCCGTTCAATTTTAGGTTTTATCCACCATCTCACTTAAATTTGCCCACCTAAAAAACAAGCTATAATGGCCAGATTAATTGCATTCAGGGACGCGCTGCGGGAAGCAATGAGCGAAGAAATGAGACGGGATGAGCGGGTATACCTGATGGGGGAGGAAGTTGCGGAATACAACGGTGCCTATAAAGTAAGCCAGGGTATGCTGGCCGAATTCGGCCCCAGGCGGGTTATCGATACACCGATCTCTGAACTGGGTTTTACCGCTATCGGGGTGGGCTCTGCGCAAAACGGATTGCGCCCCATCGTGGAATTTATGACCTGGAACTTTGCCGTACTGGCTTTAGATCAAATATTAAATACCGCTTCTAAAATGCTGGCAATGAGTGGTGGGCAGATTTCTTGTCCTATCGTTTTTCGCGGAGGAAACGGATCTGCCGGTCAGTTGGGTGCCCAGCACTCTACAGCCTTTGAAGCTTTGTATGCCAATATTCCCGGAATAAAAGTGGTATCACCCAGCAATGGTTATGATGCAAAAGGATTGCTGAAACAGGCCATCCGCTATGAAGAAGATCCCGTGATGTTCATGGAAAGTGAGCTGATGTATGGCGATAAATCAGAAGTGCCCGAAGAAGAATATTATATCGAACTGGGTAAGGCAGACATCAAAAGGGCCGGAAGAGATGTGACCATCGTTTCTTTCAATAAAATGATGAAAGTAGCATTGGGCGCCGCAGCAGAGCTGGAAAAAGAAGGCATCAGTGCGGAAGTGATCGACCTGCGCACCATTCGTCCGCTCGACTGGATGACCATTCTGGAAAGTGTAAAAAAGACCAACCGCCTCGTGATCGTGGAAGAACAATGGCCATTTGCTTCTGTTTCTTCCGAGATCACCTATCGTATACAAAAAGAAGGATTCGATTACCTGGATGCACCGATCCGCAGGATCACAGCAGCAGACGCACCCCTGCACTATGCACCCAACCTCGTGGCAGCCGCATTACCGGATGTACCACGTACCGTAAAACTGGTAAAAGAAGTGATGTATCAGGTAAAATAATCCTGTCTCAATATTTTTATTGCGAAGCCCTGTTTGTCAGGGCTTTTTCTTTGCATCCGATTGCAAGGAAATTTACTATGGATAAATATTTTTCGTCAACCGTGCAGCGTTTCGCCCCAAAACATGCATCTTTGTAACGGTTTTTCATAGGATATTGGATTTTAAAACGAAGCTGGGTTTCTACCCGGCTTCTATTTTTTATATACAAGCCTCGAGCCGCGAGCTGTCAGCTACGAGCTTTGAACAGCCAGCAGCCAACAGCCAGCTTTCAGCTTCAAGCTGCAAGCAGCAAGCTTCAAGCTGCAAGAAACCCGCAACCCGCCACGGTTTACCTGCCTGCCTTCGGCTACGCTCAGGCAGCAGGCTACGCTCAGGCAGCCCAAAGGGCAGGCATGCCTCAACAACCTATGGAACTTCTTGAACCTATGGAACCTCTTGAACCTGCCTTCGGCTACGCTCAGGCAGCCCAAAGGGCAGGCAGACCTCAACAACCTACCTACGCTTAAGCTTCGGCAGGCAAGCCTCTTGAACCTCTTAAACCTCTTAAACTTCTTGAACCTCTTGAACCTCTTGAACCTCTTAAACCTATGTAACCTATGGAACCTATGGAACCTATGTAACCTATGGAACCTATGCAACCTCTCGAACCTGTCGAACCCTTAACTTTGTAAGAAACAACTCTGAATGGCAGATCTGCTGATAATTGACGATGAGAAGGCGATACGTAAAACGCTCACCGAGATTCTTTCTTTTGAAGGCTATAAGATCGACGAAGCTTCCGATGGGGAAGAAGGATTGAAGAAATTCAAGGAGAAGAGTTATGATCTCGTGCTCTGCGATATCAAAATGCCGAAGCTGGACGGGATTGAGTTTTTGCAAAAAGCAGTGGAGATAAACCCGGATGTACCCATCATTATGATCTCCGGCCATGGTAATATTGAAACGGCCGTGGAAGCGGTGAAGAAAGGGGCCTACGATTATATTTCCAAACCACCGGATCTGAACCGTTTGTTGATCACCATCCGCAATGCGATGGATAAAAGCAATCTGATCACGGAAACCAAAGTGCTGAAACGAAAAGTAAGCCGCGTGCAGGAAATGATTGGCGAATCAGCTCCCATTAAAAAGATAAAAGAAACCATTGATAAAGTAGCGCCCACGGATGCGCGCATACTCATTACCGGAGAAAACGGGGTGGGTAAAGAACTCGTAGCCCGTTGGGTGCATGAAAAAAGCAACCGGGCCAACGGACCCATTGTGGAAGTGAACTGTGCGGCCATTCCCAGCGAACTGATCGAAAGCGAATTGTTTGGCCATGAGAAAGGGTCTTTCACATCTGCGATCAAACAACGCATTGGGAAATTTGAATCGGCCAGCGGAGGCACCCTCTTCCTCGATGAGATCGGGGATATGAGTGCATCGGCTCAGGCCAAAGTACTGCGGGCCTTGCAGGAAGGAAAGATCACCCGCGTAGGGGCCGATAAAGATATCAGTGTGGATGTGCGGGTAATAGCAGCTACCAATAAGGACCTGCTGAAAGAAGTGGACGCAAAGAATTTCCGTCTCGACCTCTATCACCGCCTCAGTGTGATATTGATCCATGTTCCCTCTCTCAACGACAGAAGGGATGATATACCCATGATCGCCGACCAGTTTCTCACCGATATATGTGCCGATTATGGCATAGCACGAAAGCCCATTGAGCCCGACGCCATCACATTACTTCAGGAATACAACTGGACCGGTAATATCCGTGAATTGCGCAACGTAGTGGAGCGACTCGTGATATTGTCTGGCAAAACCATTACTCCCGAAGATGTGCGGAATTATGTGATGCCCAAATGAACTGACGCAGGCATTAGCACCCGTTCATAATGCGGTATGCGCAGCCTGCCGGTTGAAATCTGTATTTGGCCGCTGTTTCACAAAACTTTTTAGTTAAGCCTTTTGATAAGCATATATTTACGATATTTTTGCCAGCAATAAAATACGGCTCATGCCTATACAACATTTACTGATCGTTTACCTTATCGGAACGCTAATTGTTTTTCTGCCCTCCTTTGGCTTCGCGAAATTATTTGCGAAGGCCGGCGTGGAGCCCTGGAAAGCCTATGTACCCTTTTACAATACCTGGATCATGCAGGGGCTGGCACAAAGGCCCAAGCATTGGGTATTCTGGCAATTCATTCCCGTAGTGGGATGGTTCATCAGCCCGGGCATCTTTATCGAGTTTGTCAAGTTGTTTTGCAAATTCGGTTTCGGCGCACACGCGGCTGCATCGCTCGCCGCACCCATCTATTTTCCTTATCTTGCCTACAAGGAAGATCCCCGGTACATTGGCCCCGAAGGCGTAAAGAAGCATAAAAAAGAAGGCTGGAGAGAATGGGTGGATGCAGCCATTTTTGCCGTAGTAGCCGCCACACTGATCCGCACATTTGTATTTGAAGCCTATACCATTCCCAGTTCGTCGATGGAGAAGACCTTGCTGGTAAAAGACTTTTTATTTGTAAGTAAAATGAGCTACGGTCCCCGAATACCCAATACCCCTTTATCTTTTCCCTTTGTACATAATTACCTGCCTTTTGGATCCAGCCGCAAATCATACCTGGAATGGATCAAGCTGCCCTATATCCGTTGGTTTGCCCAACCAGTAAAGCGCAATGATGCGGTAGTATTTAATTTCCCCGAAGGAGATACGGTAGTAAACAGACCGGAGTTTCAGTCGGCGGTACCCTATTATGATTTAGTGAGGGGCACGCTCAATGCAAACCCGGGCATCAGTTATGAGCAGGCCAGACAAAGTGTATTGGATAATCCGGAATTTCAACCCTTAGCGGTACACCCGGTGGATAAATCGGATAATTATATCAAACGTTGTGTGGCCATCGCAGGTGATTCGCTCCGTATTGAAAATGGTATTTTGTATATCAATGGACAGAAAGCCTTTGTGTCACCCACATCCGCCACCTATTATTATTTCAACAGTAGTAAACTGATAGCGGAAGATGACCTGAAAGCGGCGGGCATATCATTGAATCAAAACGAACAAAGCAGCGGCGCGTATGACTTTCAAACCATTTCTTCCAATTATTATAAAGTGAACCTTACACTGGATGAATTGGAAAAGCTGAAAAAGATGAATGGTGTATTGCCCAATTCCATCAATAAAGAAATAGACTCTACCCGGAGCGGCAGGGTATTCCCGTATGATACCACGTACTACCACAATACCGCCGATAATTTTGCCTCCATTTGGGTACCCAAAAAAGGAGGCACTGTACAGCTTACTCCTCAAAACATTCCTTTGTACAAGCGTTGCATCGAAGTATATGAAGGTAATAACTGGGAACAAAAGAATGGCAAAGTTTACCTCAACGGACAGGAAGCCAGTTCTTATACCTTTAAAATGGATTATTACTGGATGATGGGAGATAACCGGCATAAATCGCAGGACAGCCGCTATTGGGGCTTTGTGCCGGAAGACCGGATCGTGGGCAAAGCCTGGATGATCTGGTTCAGTTGGGATGGCGGACCACGATGGAAACGGTTGTTCCGCATTATAAAATAACTTGAAACAGGTCAAATTAGCGCAACTGCGACAGACGCTGGCCTCGGAAAAATGACGTTAAGAAAATTTTGAAATAAGCCGTAAAAAGCCGGCGCTGTCTGAGCCGGCAGTATATCTAATTTAAACGAAACTGGCGGCGAGTTCGCCGGGTTTAGGCTTGTTTCAAAATTTTTAGTCATTTTTCCGAAGCCTTGACTTTTTTGTTACTTTTTTGTGTCAAGACAAAAAAGTAAAAACCCTTTGTGGAAGAGGTTCTAGAACAAAGTATTTATTTCTATAAAATAAACTAACTTTAGATGCCCTTGATGATTTTCAGGGGCATTTTTGTCTTTAAACGAATCGTGTACATGAAGGAAAATAAATTTGAATTCACTTTTGAAGAATACGCCGACAGCAGCGAACTGAATGAAAAGGACGCCTGGCTGCTCAATGAAGCCCGGTTGCTGACCGAAACCGCCTACGCGCCCTATTCCAATTTTTTTGTGGGGGCTGCCGCCATGCTTGCTAACGGGGAAGTGGTGGCCGGTACCAATCAGGAAAATGCATCTTATCCCGTAGGTATATGCGCAGAAAGGGTATTACTGGGCAATGCGGCCACCTTGTTTCCCGGCATAGCTATCGATACACTGGCCATCAGTTACAATAGTGATTCCATCAAGAGCGATCATCCCATATCTCCCTGTGGCATGTGCCGCCAGGCCCTGCTCGAATACGAAGGGCGCATTCACAAACCCATCCGGCTTATACTCGGTGGTATGGAAGGAAAGGTACTTGTGATACAATCTGCGATCCAATTACTGCCGTTTGCTTTTACCAGCAACGAATTGAAATGAATGCCCGCTTACTGATCCGCCTTTTGCTGCACTGTGTATTGCCCCTTGTTATTGGTTTCGCTATCTATTATTTTTTCAGACCAGAGGTGGCTGTCATTCGCTGGACCGGCCATCATACCCCTCTTATACCGGTAAGTGAAATGAACGATTGGCAACGCCTGCTCGTTTTTTCCGGCCCTGATTTTTGCTGGTCGTATTCCTTGTCAGCCGCCTTGTTTATATGGCAGAAAGCCCAGGATCGCCCTTTGCCGTATTTTACGCTTTTCGTATTTTTAATCATCCTGCTTTCCGAACTCCTGCAGGGCTGGGCCTTGCCAGGCTTTACGCTGGATTGGGCCGACCTGATTGCAGCGTTATCAGCCTTCGGATTGTCATGGATGTTTAAAGCCAGGTAACATGAAAACAAAACACTTCCTATTGGTACTGATCCTGTTTGTTTATGCAGGACTTTATATCGCCACTTCCACACCGGATAAATGTGATAATGATTGCGAACGCACAAATCAGACCTTCATGAATTTGAGGCTTAACAGGCCCTATGTCTCCACCCTGTATCGCTGCACCAACCGACAGGGGTCGGATACACTTTGTGTGTTTGTAAGTGATACCACCGGAATAGACTGGAACCTTTTTGCGGATACTGCTTGTATGGTGGCTTCACAAAACGGGCTCCCCCGTCAAAAAATATTTATCATTAAATCAGGAGCGACACCGCCGGATACATTGGCAAAAAAAGTATGTCCCTGATAAGTAAATCATAACCATGAAAAGATACCGTTTCCTCCTGCTGGCCTTTATACTTTTCGTCTATGCATTTAGCTTTATTGCTACCAAACGGGTAGAACTATGTACAGGTGATTGTGAAAAGGTAGCTATATTCCGGAATGGGTTTTATCCAACACGCGAATCTTATATCTTGGGTATTGGCCGTTGCAGCGATAACCGTATATCTGATACGCTTTGTATCACCGTGCGGGATACTTCGGGTATTGACTGGAATGTGGTGGCCGACTCCGCATGCATCTATGCAACCCGGGCGGGGTTGCCGGCACAAAAGATCTTTATTTTCCGCACGGGTACCAATCCTCCTGATACATTGGCGAAAAAACAATGTCCCTAGAATAAGGTCTGCACCCCATAAGCCACTTTGGCTTCCAGGTCCAGCAACCATTTCTTGCGCCAGAGTCCGCCCCCATATCCGATCAGATCGCGGTTGGCACCGATCACACGGTGGCAGGGTACAATGATCGCAATATGATTTCTTCCATTGGCACTGGCTACAGCCCGCGATGCCTTGGTATCTCCGGTACGGCGCGCGAGTTCGATATAGCTGATGGTTTTTCCAAATGGTATCAGCACCAGTTCATTCCACACCGTATGCTGAAAAGGCGTGCCTTCCTGATTCAATGGTAATTCAAATACGCGGCGCTGCCCGTTGAAATACTGGATCAGTTGCTCCACACAATGAATGAGCAGGGGAGGAATATGTTTATGCGAATGTCCTTCCGGCTTTTGTGTTTTATCATGAAAACTCACTTCGCTGATATAATCTTCCGTACCGCTTATTTTCAGCAGTCCTACCGGGGAATGATAATATGTGCTATGCAGCTCAGCCAATTTTTTGCCCGTTTGCAAGAGGGGTGTCAGGCTTCAGTAAAATTACATCATTGTTGGCATCATACACACCCAGCACCAGGCATTCGCTGATAAAGTCGGCGATCTGCTTGGGCGGGAAATTGACCACCGCGATCACCTGCCGGTTGAGCAAAGCTGCTTTATCATAATGCACGGTAATCTGTGCCGATGATTTTTTAATACCGATCTCGGGTCCAAAATCAATGGTAAGATGGTAGGCCGGCTTTCGTGCTTTGGGAAAATCATTCACACTGATGATGGTGCCGGTGCGGATATCTATTTTAACAAAATCGTCCCAGTTGATTGTCATCTTATAGTTTTTATTATTCGGTAGAATTAGTGCAAAATGCGATTGAAGCCTTGACTTTTTTTGCCAGCCTGCCTATGGAAGGTAAACCGAAAGGCAGGTTACTTTTTTGTGTTAAGACAAAAAAGTAAAAAATCCATTATGGAACGGGTTTACTAACAAAATACTTATTTCTATATATTTTTTATGTAAACTTGATAAAAATTTAGCAATATGACCCCGGTAAAAAAAGGCAGCAGCATATCCAGGCGTAGTTTTCTGAAAAATTCAGCGATCCTCGGCGGTACCTTCTTCATTGTACCCCGCCATGTATTAGGCAAAGGATTCATTGCGCCGAGTGATAAACTGAACATAGCTGGTATCGGGGCAGGGGGGAAAGGTGCGAATGACCTGGCTGAATTTGCCAAAAGCCCGTATGTGAATATCGTGTCCCTCTGCGATGTGGATGATCGCCAGGCCAAGGGCACCGTAGAGAAATTTCCCAAAGCCACTTATTACCGCGACTTCCGCGAAATGCTGGCCAAAGAAAAAAATAATATCGATGCGGTATCCATTTCCACACCCGATCATACGCATGCTGTGGCTACACTGGCCGCTATGCAATTGGGCAAACATGTCTATACACAAAAACCCCTCACACACGATATCTACGAAGCGCGCATACTCACGCAGGCTGCTAAAAAATATAAAGTGGTGACGCAGATGGGCAACCAGGGCGGATCCGGGGATGGCGTACGCAAGACCAAAGAAATGATTGACGCCGGCATGATCGGTCAGGTGAACGAAGCACATGCCTGGACCAACCGGCCCGTATGGCCACAGGGTATACCCACACCCACCGGTAAGTTTGATGTGCCGAAAGAACTCGATTGGGATCTCTGGCTCGGTCCATCCAAAGCCATTGATTACAATCCCGCTTATCTTCCCTTCAACTGGCGCGGCTGGTGGGCCTTTGGTACCGGTGCATTGGGCGATATGGCCTGTCATATTATGGATCCGATCTATCGCATCTTACCCATCGACTATCCCGATTCTGCCGAATGCAGTGTGGCCACGGTATGGAAAGAGATGTGGAATGATTCACAAAACTTAGATGCCTGTCCTCCTGCATCCATCATACATCTGAACTATCCGGTAAAGAACAGCAACCGCAATATTCAGGTATCCTGGCACGATGGGGGATTGCTGCCCGAGCGTCCGCATGAATTATTGCCCGATGAAAAATTCGGCAACTGGGATGGTGGTGTATTGTTCATTGGCACGAAAGGAAAAATATTGGTGGATTGCTATGGGGCCAATCCCCGTTTGCTACCTACCAAACTGATGACTGAAAAGACCATGCCGAAGGAAACCATCAAGCGCGTTCCCGAAGGGCATTACCTGCAATGGGTGAATGCCTGCATTGCCGGATATGGAAAAGGCGTTACCAGTTCACCGTTTGAATATGCCGGTCCCTTTACCGAAAGCATACTGATGGGCAACCTGGCCATTCGTAGCTGGCTGATGAAAAACCCCAAACTGAAAGGATGGGATGATAAATACCTTGGCCGCAAACGCCTGCTCTGGGATGCGAAGAATATGAAAGTGACGAATTTTGATGAAGCGAATCAGTTTGTGAAACGGGAATACCGGGATGGTTGGAAATTAGATCTTTAATTTGAAAATTTGGTGATTGGGATGATGAATTGATTTGGAAATTTGAGAATTAGCTAATGTGCTAATTAGCTAATATGCTAGTTGAATACAGGGGCGTTTGTAGAGTAGTAATCCTTTTGTATTGCTTTGCGTGAGTGATGAGCTTCGAGCTGCGAGCTATAAGCTGCGAGCCTTAAACAGCCAATAACCAGCAACAAATAACAAGCAACCCGCCACGGCGGGCACGCCAATAAGCAACTGTCAGCCGCGAACTGTATTCAACCTGCCTGCCGGCAGGCAGGCTTATTCAACCTATTCAACCTATGTAACCTATGTAACCTCTTAAACCTTCTCCTGAAAACAGATCTCATCCTTTAACCCACTCCCATAAATAAAAAACCTTCCAACCCGAACGAGACTCAATCCAACAACTTCACAATCTCCAATAGTTCTATCCGCTTATACTTTTCTTTTTCGCTGTCGAAGCATTTGCCGAGTTCGTCGAGGAGGTATTGGATCACTTGTTTATTCTTCTGGGGTTTATAGTAAGTGGCAACAGGTGGTACGGATATGCGTTTGAAATAATTATCTACGTCCTGCTGTGTGAATACCTGGCCGGATGTGGGATCGATAAAGAATTCTATTTTCTGTACGGGGTTCGGCAGGCTTTCATCCGAATAGCCGGGTTTGAAATAGGCCAGCACAAACTGTTTGGGTATCTGTATGGCCCGTACTGGTATATCGAGCAGTTCGCAGAGGATCAGGTACAGAATACCATTACTCATTTGATTCCCTCTTTTCGCCTCCAGCGTTTTATGCAGTAAAAACTCATTCGGCTCTTTGTAATTCACTTCTGTGCCTTTGAGTCCGTAATAACTATACAGTATACTTGTTACAATATTGATCTGCTCAAGCGGGGTGAGATAATTGTTCAGTTCGAGCCAGATATTCCTTCTTATTTTTTCCACCTCCTGCAATACTGGTGTAGTGGATACTTCCGGAAATTGAAACTTACCGGCGAGCATGGCACCCAGCATCAGATCATGATGGCCGGCCAGATTCCATTGGCGGAAATCTTCCAGCAGGTCTTTATAATGCAATCGGTGAATGAGTAATTCGATACGTATCTGTACTTCTTCATTGGGTGTGTTCTCCCAGAGATGTTCGAGATTGGGGATGATATGTTTGCCATAATCAACGATCTTACTCGATACCAATCCGAATACTTCTTCATCCGGATCGTCGATCAGGGTAAACAGGGCAGATATTTCTTTATTAGTTTCCATGGTGAGAATCTTTCACAAGATCAATATATGCGATGATATGAAAGAGTTAAACTTTTCCACAGTTGGGAATAAACTAAAATACAGAATGTGATAATTTGCTAATGTGCTGATGTGCTAATGAAATACAGGGTCGTTTTCGGAGTATAAAACTTTCTGTATTCCTTTGCCTTTCTTTGCCTCTTTGCGTGAAAATGAAACAGCCAGAAATAAACAGCCAGTTGCAAGGTACAAGCCGCAAGCTACAAGTAAACAGCCAGTAACAAACAGCCAGCTTTGAGCAGCGAGCTATCAGCTATCAGCTTTGAACAGCCAGCAACCCGCAACCGCGAACTGTATTCAACTTATGCAACCTATGTAACTTATGAAACCTATGAAACCTCTTGAACCTTTTGAACCTCTTAAACCTTTTAAACCTTTTAAACTACATTCGTCCCATGAAAAAGATACTCTTCCTCCAACTCCTACTCCTCATAGCACTGAACTCCCTGTCTCAGGAAAAACTGTTTGTGGCACGAAAAGATAGTACGGGGTTTGATCTTACGATACAGGGGGCATCGCATCTGGCATCGTTGCCATTGAAATGTATTGCGCAGGAGTTTCCGAATAAAACGAATCATACGTCGAATACTGACAGTGATCATGTATTGCTGCCGCGACAATTGCATCCGGCATTTTATGGTTGCTTCGACTGGCATTCATCAGTACACGGACATTGGATGCTGGTGCGCCTGCTGAAATTATTTCCTGCTATGCCCGAAGCACCGGCCATACGTGCAGCCCTTTCGCGGAGCCTTACACCAGAGAACATCAAAGGAGAATTGAATTATTTTTCGATGCCGCTTACTTCTTCCTGGGAGCGTACGTATGGATGGGCATGGATATTGAAACTCGATGAAGAACTCTATGGATGGGATGATCCGGAAGCGAAGAAATGGCTGGAGGCTATGCAACCATTGACCCGAAAGATCGTGGAGTTGTGGATGAAGTTCTTACCCCGGCAAACTTATGCTAACCGTACCGGTGTGCATCCGAATACGGCGTTTGGATTGGTGATGGCGCTGGACTATGCTCGCAAGGCCAAACAAACTGTATTTGAGAAAGCGATCATCGAATCATCGAAGAAATTGTTTGCGGCCGATAAAGCTGCCCCCGTAGCCTGGGAGCCCAATGGATCCGATTTTTTATCGCCATCGTTGGAAGAGGCCGACCTGATGCGGAGAATATTATCTCCGGCTGCGTTCATTAAATGGTTCAGCGAATTTATATCGGTAAAGCAGTTGCAACATTTATCGGTATTGCCCATTGTATCTGACCGCACCGATCTGCAGATCGTGCATCTCGATGGACTTTGCTTCAGCCGCAGTTGGTGTATGCGGGGCATTGCCTCTTCATTACCCAGGCAGGACCCGCGAATAAAAATTCTACAACGGGCCTCCTTCAATCATTTACAAGCCGCACTCCCTCATGTAGTGAGTGGTAGTTACGGAGGAGAGCATTGGCTGGCGAGTTTTGCAGTATATGCTTTTTGAGCTGCAAGCTGCTAGCTACAAGCTGCAAGCTTTAAACAGCCAGAAATGAGTTGCAAGTTAATAGCTACAAGCTGCAAGAAAACAGCCGGCTTCGAGCTCCGAGCTATCAGCTGCGAGCCTGGAACAGCCAGCTGCAAGCTGCAAGTAAAAACAGCCAGCAACTAGAAGCAAAGTACAAGCAACTAGCAACAAGAAACCAGCAACCCGCCACGTCGGGCCCCATAGGGGCAGGCACGCCAACTAACTACTAACGAGTAACCAGCAACCGAAAGCCGCGAACTGTATTCAACCTGCCTGCCGTCAGGCAGGCTTATTCAACCTATGAAACCTGCCTACGCTAAAGCTACGGCAGGCAGGCCTATGTAACCTGCCTTCGGCTACGCTCAGGCAGCAGCGAACTGTATTTAACCTATGGAACCTCTTGAACCTATGCAACCTTTTGAACCTTCTCCGCGACGACCATCCAATCCCAGGGACGGATCTCCTGTTGAGTTAACCATCCCGGCGGACAAGTACTGAATCGTCCGGCAATAAAAATAAAAACACCAACGTTTCTTAAGAGGAGTGAAGGGATTTGAAAATACAGAGGGATCCGGTAATGAGAATATAAACAGCGAAGTACTATGGGTAAACGCAGCATCAGACTATTATTCCTATTGTTGTTATGTAATCTGTTAATGAGCGCCCATTCGCAACTATTTCGTTGGTCCGACAGTACGCTGAAGAAAGGAAGTTATTTCCGGTTTCACTATTCCATTATCCTGGACGGTGGCGAATGCAAGTTTTCCCCCTGCTACCGGGCTAATAAAGAATTATATGATAGCCTGATCAATTTCCTGAAATTGCATCCTCAATTTCATATAGAAATCAGTGCTCACACTAATCATGCACCCACTGACGCTTCGGGTATTCATTATGATCCTTCCCCTATCGAAGCAGTCTTAATGAAGGCGGAACTGGAGAGACTGGGCATTGAAGCAAACAGAATTACTGCTAAAGGGTATCCCAATACCAGGCCCATTATTGATGAAACAGTAATGCGGGCTCTCAGCGAGGAAGATAGGAAACAGGCAAATTTTATTAACCGGAGAATGGAAATAATGCTAACGAAAAGTGAGTAACAGCCAGCTGCAAGCTAATAGCTACAAGCTGCAAGCTTTAAACAGCCAGTGACAAACAGCCAGCTACAAGCCGCAAGCTACAAGTAAAAATGGCCAGCAACTAGAAACAAAGAACAAGAAACCTGCCTTCGCTAAAGCTACGGTTTACCTGCCTGCCTCCATTATATTTCGGTAGGCAAGCCGTAATGAAATGAAGGTAGGCAGGCAGGCAACTAGCAACCAACAACCGCCAACTGTATTCAACCCGCCACGGCGGGCACGCCTATGGAACCTGCCTACGGCTTCGCTCAGGCACCGGCACCATTCAGGCGACGGACCTCTTCAACTTAATTAACCCGCTGCCGCGAACTGTATTTAACCTCTTCAACTTCTTCAACCTCTTGAACCTATGGAACCTTAACAGCGACGACCATCCAATCCCAGGGACGGATCTCCTGTTGAGTTAACCATCCCGGCGGGCGAAGAAACTCCGTATCCCAATCATATTCGATTTTGTGAAAGGCTTCGGCGGTAAAGCCTTCGCGGGAGAGGAGGAGTTGCAATTCTTCTTTGAGGTAATGTTTGTGGGGTACATCGTCGATATCGGCGTTGCCTTTGCGGATATTGTTCCATTTGCGGAGGGCTTCTTTGCTGTTTTTCTCCGGGGGGAAGAGGGACCGGTCGATCTTGTATTGTTGTTGCAGGATGCTGGTGAGCAGGTACGATTCCAGGGAGGGAATGGTAATGACGATGCGGCCCCCTTTCTTTACACAGGCGCTTAAGGAGGCGAAGAACACTGCTCTGTCCTTATCATCCGGGGTGAGGATGGCGTTGATGCAGATAGCGAAGTCGCAGGCGGGTACCCTGGTTTTTTTGCCGCTCATATCGGCGCGCAGGTAGTGTACGTTTTTGTATTGCGGGTAAGTGGCCTGGGCGATGGCCAGGTTTTTGGAGGAGATATCAACGGCCACTACTTGTTTAAAGGCGGGGGAGAGAACGGGCAGCCATTTGCCGATGGCGCAGCCGATGTCCATTACGGTCTTTCGTTTGGAGGCGTTTTGTTCGATGACGGAGCGGATCAGGGCTTTTTTATCGTTGTGGAGTACATCAAATATCTCATCGTTGTACGAGCGGGCCATTTTTTCCCAGTAGGAGCGTTTCATGCGGTGTGTATTATTCGTGTTGGTTGCCATGGTATGTGTATGCACGAACCATAGCGCTGGTTTCGCCAAAGTTATTCAGATCGGGGATGCATTCCGTTTCTTTTTTGAAGGTATTTGGTAAATGGCTGGGATTTTTCTTTTTTCATTTTAACGGAGTCATACATTAGGATGTCTTGCAGTTCCTCCAATTCTTTCAATATTTTATTGTAATCGGCAATGGAGATCACCACCGAAAGTTTTTTTCCTTTTTTGTCGGTAATAAACTGAGGAGCATTTTTATAAAACGGGTTCATTTTGCCAAGGTAATTTTTTTTCATTTACAATGCTATGCCAGACTTGTAGTCTGGCATCACTATTCTATTGCCTTTGGCAATTTGTATTTATAACATTGCCACAGGCAATAAAATAAAACTGCGAAACTTCAAGTTTCGCAGAGCGAACGAAACTGTATTCAACCTATGAAAGCTGCCTTCGGCTACGCTCAGGCAGCGGCTTCAACAACCTATGAAACCTATTCAACCTCTTGAACTTTTTGAACCTACCTTCGCTAAAGCTACGGCAGGCAGGCCTATGGAACCTATTCAACCTGCCTTCGGCTACGCTCAGGCAGCGGCCTCAACAACCTATGCAACTTATGTAACCTATGGAACCTATGAACACTGCCTTCGGCTACGCTCAGACAGTAGCGAACTGTATTTAACCTCTTCAACTTCTTCAACCTTTTGAACCTATGGAACCTATGAACCCTGCCTTCGGCTACGCTCAGGTAGCGGCCTCGACAACCTATGCAACTTATGTAACCTATGAAACCTATGAACCCTGCCTTCGGCTACGCTCAGGCAGCGGCCTAACCAACCTATGCAACTTATGTAACCTATGGAACCTATGAACCCTGCCTTCGGCTACGCTCAGGCAGCGGCCTAACCAACCTATGAAACTTATGTAACCTATGTAACCTATGGAACCTCGTGAACCCGTTCTGAAAACAAAAAAAACCTTCTATAAACAGAAACCCGTTTTTCACAAGGAAAATCAAACCGCTATCAATCCACACGCCGTACAACCACGTGAATATGCGTAAGTACAAACACGGCGTTGTATCTTGCAGCCCGGTTCATATACGAACTGTTACCCACTCCCTGTTGTACAGACTTCCCCTTACTCTGACTGCACTTAGTTGCAGGAAGAACGTCATGTATTTTTAAAACAAAAACATAAAATCCAATTTTATGAACGCTAATCAAATGGCCAGGTACAAAGCCTATGCGCTTTCGCTGGCACACTTAAAACAGAATGAAGCCATCACCGCTACGGTGCCGGCATTTGCCACCATTTATGAATCGGCTAAGGCCACGCTGGATGCGCTGGAAAGTGCAGACAAGCGGAAGGCGCAGAAGCTGAAGGGAATTGCGGAAGATAAAAGCCAGTACCAGGAAGATCTGGCCCTGCAGGCCAATGCTATTGCGGCGGCCATTGGCGCGTATGCCTTGCAGCAAAAAGATGCAGAGCTGAAGCAGGCGATGAACTTTACGGTGTCGGAGCTTTTCTACGGGCCCAACAAGGAGTTGACCGCCAAGAGTGCGAATATACTCGCGAAGGCGCAGGAGTTGGTTGAGCCGCTGAAGGATTACGGCGTATCGGAACTGCTGATCAGCAATTTTGCTGCGGCGCTGGATGCCTATGCAGGCCGCATGCATAAGCCGCGCAATGTAACGGCGGAGCGCAAGGTGGCCGTAATGCAGATAGCAGAATTGCTGAAGCAACTGCAGGTGATCTTTACCGGACAGTTGGATGCGCTGATGCTGCTCTTCCAGTTTACCCACCCCGAGTTTTACAATGAGTATAAGGCAAAGCGCTCGCTGGTAAACCCGGCCCGCCGTAAAACGCGCGTGGAGGGTGTAGTAACCGATAAGGCCACCGGGGCAGCCCTGACGCAGGTATCGGTAACGCTGAAAGATGGCGACAGCACCGGCAGCACTGCACAAGATGGCAGCTACAGCCTGCCGGCAAAGCCACTGGGTATGGCCACGGTAGTGTATGAAAAAGAGGGCTACAAACCAGTGGAAGCCACCCTGCCCATACGCCGCGGCCAGGCCGAGGTGATGGATATAGAAATGGAACCAAAATAGCTTTCAATATAGGAATTCGAGTTTACCCCGGGGATGTCTATCTCTGGGGTTTTTTTATGGGTATACGATACTACGATAATACAAACAACTGAAAAACAGGTAAATGATACCCCACCCGCACTGTATCAGCAAATCACATACGGCCAACACCATGCTCCGGATCTGTAACAAGGTTCATTTGACGTGTAGTTGAGTGCGCCGGACGTGCATCAGCCTGCGGCGGACGTGTATTAGCATGGGGCGGACGTGTATTAGCCCGCGCCGGACCTGCATCAGCATCGGGCGGACGTGTATTAGACAGCGCCGGACCTGCATCAGCACCGGGCGGACCTGTATTTCGGTTCATCTGGCGTGTATCAGCATCGGGCGGACGTGTATTACACTGCTGCTGACCTGCAACACCATGCTGCGGACTTGAAACAGGGAGTGGCGGACATGTATCACGGTTCGTCTGGCCTGCATTAGATACCATCTGATGAGTACTATAATTTGGGTGGATTGTATTACGGCTTACCGTAAGAAAAACAACATGTGGAAGGATGGTGAAAAAATACCATGTTTTTGGTATGGTGGGAGTGGGAGGGAGTTTGTAAGTTGTAAGTACATATCCGGGAATAAACGTTTATAGTCGTTTGCTAACGGGTATTTGTGATTGGGAGGGCGGGGAGAATTTGATTTTGTAAAGCATTTTATTTTAAACAATTATGTTAAAATACGAATTTGAATGGGAGTGTAAACTTTCGCATATTTATGAGTTAGCTGTTATTTTACCGAACCCGACTGCAAACAAGAACTATGGCAATATTAAGTCCGACAATTGAAGTAATAAAAAGACAGAAAGTCCAGCCGACAGAAGGCGAATGGACTTTACTGAATTTCTTGCTGGACAATTTAGACGACACATACGAAATTTGCTTTCAACCATATCTTAATGGAGACAATCCTGATTTTGCAATTATGCGAAAAGGAAGTGGCGTTTTGCTAATTGAAGTTAAAGACTGGAACTTAAATCACTATTATGTAGATGAAAAAACAAAATGGAGATTACAAAAAGACAACACACCAATTAAATCACCTCTAAATCAAGTTGAGAACTATAAATCAAATTTATTTCATTTACATTTAGAAGACCTGTTTAAGAAAAGCATAAAAAGTAAAAACCATTGGGCAACAGTAAATTGTGCAGTATATTTTCACAAAGCAACTGAACAAAATTTGACAAGTTTTTTACTTAACGACTTTAACAAACCAGAAGACGAACCTTATAAAAAATTCGTAAGTTACTTTGGACTTTTAGGTAATAACTCACTTACCAAAGACAAACTAAATTCTTTGCTAACAAGATTTTGGCTTAACAAAACATCGTATTACTTTGACGAAACTCTTTACAACAGTTTTCAACGATACTTAAAACCACCAATTCATCAAATTGAAGAAGGTATAAACATAATTTATTCAAAAGAACAGCAAGAATTAATCAGAAGTGAAATACGACCAAGACGAAAAATAAAAGGTGTTGCAGGTAGTGGAAAGACTTTGGTTTTGGCAAAACGAGCTGTAAATGCTTATAAAAGAACTGACGACCAAATTTTAGTTTTAACTTACAATCTTTCACTTAAAAATTATATTCACGACAGAATTAGTGATGTAAGAGAAGAATTTAATTGGACGAATTTTTACATCACAAATTATCATCAATTTTTCAAAACACAAGCAAACAACTACAATTTAGAAATTCAAAACCTTGGGGTTTGGCAAGACGTTTCTTTTTTTGAAAGTGTGAAAGACAAAATTAAAAAATATGACGTAGTGCTAATTGATGAAATTCAAGATTATATGCAATCTTGGATAGATATTATTACAACTTACTTCACTCATTCAGAAACAGAATTCGTGGTTTTTGGAGACGAAAAACAAAATATCTATGAAAGAGAACTTGATGAAAACAACGAGCCAATTGTAAGAACAGTTGCAGGTGTTTGGAACAAATCATTAAATGTGTCACATCGTTTTGCAAGCAACATTGGAAACATTGCGATGAAATTTCAAAAAACAATTTTTGGACTTAAATATGGTGCTGACGAATTAAAAGTAATGTCCCAACTTGATTTTGAGAAAAGAATAATTGAATATCATTATTTTCATTCGTTTACATCAGACCTTTTATTTGAAAAAGTTTACAATGTTTTAGAACGTAATCAAATCCATTCATCTGACGCTGGAATTTTATGTTCGAAAGTAGAAATTTTAAGAGCAATAGATTTTTCAATCCGAACTATAAAACACGAGAACACTGCAATAGCATTTGAAAGCCAAGAAGAATATTTAGAACACAAAGATAATAACACTAAAATTGAAGAAATTAGACGATTAAGAAAGAACCATTTTTATATGAAAACTGGAACTGTCAAACTTTCAACTATTCACAGCTTTAAAGGGTGGGAAATTGACACATTGTTTTTATTCATTGAAAAAGAAGAAGACGAAAAAGAATTTGCAAATGCAGAACTAATATATACTGGACTGACAAGAGCAAGAAAAAATTTAGTTATTTTCAATTTAGGTAACAAAAAATATGACGACTTCTTTAAAGCAGAAATTGAAACAAAATATGAACACAAATAAAAAAAAACAACAGCTAACATGGGTTTTGCAAAAACTGGGCTTCAGTGCTAAATTGAACATTTGGAGTTCTAATGAACATTGTGCTAAATTTGAACATTCGTACTTCTAATCCCAGCCTTCGCAAAGCCCCAAAACGTTATAGGCAAGCATTATTCTGCCACCTAGTCTATTTTTAAAATTACCAGACTAATATATCAAAAATTAAAAAGCATTATGAAGAATAAAATTTTCTCTGGGAAAGGGATAGTTTTTATTATCCTTCCATTGTTTACCATCGGGTTACAGTTATTTATTAGAATTATACTTGATAAGGATTGGAACACAATTGGGATTACTTTCGCCGCTTTAGGTTTAGGGCAGATTTTCCCATTTCTAGATTTTAATCATTTTATAAGAAGTAAAATATTAAGTATCGCGCCAGAGTATAAAGACAATAATGGTTCGATCGAGATTTCATATCGACTTTTCCAGAAAAAACCAATAAAAAACGATGAAATAGAGAAATTGAAAACCCAATTCCTTATAGCCCTGCTATTAAACTTGATTCTATATTTATTAACTATCTGGCTTGGCGTTATGGACTATATTTTTTTTCATATAGTATTGGGCCTGATTTGCTGTATAGTTTCTTGGTATCTAATAATCTTTAAATAATATGAAAGGCGAAATAGTTTTTATTGTTGGAATAGCTGTTGCTGCAATACTTTGCAATGTAGTTTTGCGCATTCAAAAGGCTATTAAAAAAGTACAAACCTATATGGTTGATATAGAACAAGCACACGAAGTAGCTAACGAATTGACTTCATCATTTACTGAGAGTATAATACATGACAAAGAAGAAAGTGTAAATAGAAGTAGCCAAGAAGGTAACGTAATTAAAAAGACTGGTATTTTGCCTATGCCCGCGTATTTTATTGGACGGCAATTAGCTAATCAGCGTATAAAAAAGTACCTTAGTGAGAAGTATATATTGTTATCTGATGAAATGAAATCAATGGGCCGATTGAGTGAAGAAACAAGATCAATGTGGTACACTAGAGATTTTTTGGAAAATCTTTTGACCGAAATGTTTTATTATAACGCAAATGGCGTAAGGTTTTATTATGGGCAGTTTGAGGACGATGACACATTGCCCACATCAGGACAACTTTGCCTTATTCCGATACTTACGCGGCTTTCAGTTGATGGAGTAGTACGCGATATTATTTTGGAGGATCAACCCGACTTTGCAGAACGCATCTCAATGCCGCGAGATGCTAATTTCACTTTGACTCGGGAGTTTAATTCATTGCTACTTTCTCCCCCTATTTCGATGAATCATGAAAATTATTTTCCATTTGAGTGATATTTTAAAATGAGGAGGGTACTTCCAAAAAAGTGAGTTCATCATGTCATGGCTGTACTGGTATAAAATGTTCTTCTTTCTTTCATAGCAGGCACAAAGCTTCCCTTACCCGCATTCAGCAGGAAATTGTGTTTTGTGCCAATATGTACTGATGCGGTGGCCCGCGTTTACCAAAGACTGCAATGGCAATGAGGGTACCTGTTTTGCAATGAGGACAACAGTGCAGTTTTGTTTTGACTTCAATTGCAGGTGTATTCATTTTTAACTGCCTTCTTAACTCTCCAAACTTTCCCCGCTTCCAGGTACTGCTGAGCATACCGTAATGCCGGATGCGCACAAAACGTAATGGCAAAATATCTATAGCAAAGCGCCGGATAAATTCAGGGTTACTCAGTGTCATTTGTGTTTTGAAGTCTTTGTTTTTATTGAATATTATTTCGAACATTACCTGTATTGCTATAATTTCAATGGTGATAATAACCCGCCCGGAACAAATTAGCAACGATCTGGAACTGATGAGATAGTAACCGGTGCCAATGAGAATCCGTCTGCTAAGGGTTTGCCCTTATAGGGTAGGGATGAAATGCAGCGATTTGAATATGAAAATTAGCTGAGCTTTTATTACGGTTTCCCATAGCAGAAAGAGTATGTGAAAGGATGGTAAGAAAATACCCTGTTTTTGGTATTGCGGGAGCGGGGGAAGGTTGTAAGTTGGGAGTGTATATCCGGGAATAAAGGTTTATAGTCGTTTGTTAACGGGTATTTGCGAAAGGGAGGGCGGGCAGAATTATATATTGTAAAGAATTTTATTTTAAACAATTATAATTAAATGCGATTTTGATTGGGAGTGTAAACTTTCGCATATTTATGAGTTGGCAGTAATGCAAACCGAAACATTTCAACTAACAAAATATTAAAAGATAATGACCGAAAAAAATTCATTGAAAGAGCTGATAGACAAAAACTACAAGAAGCATTTGAGATTTGTAATTTATCTCTTAATCTCATCAGCATTAATTGGACTTTCAGCATTCCTTTATTACTACTTTTCTGACAAGTATGAAATTTACACAGGCTTTGACTCTGAAACATATAAATCACAATACGAAATACACAAAGAATTTCTAATACCTAAAATTGTTTCACTTATATTTTATATAGGGACAGTTGTATTAGCTTCACTTTGTATGATTATGCTTGTAGTTCATTTAGTGAAATTCTTACATAATTGTTGGACATCAATTCAATCGGATGGCTATGCAATTACGACTCCAACAAAAGCTGTCGGTTTTTTATTTATCCCAATTTTCAATTTCTATTGGATATTTATTACATATTTTGGGCTATCAAGACAAATAAATTCATACATTGACAGACATCAACTTGACAAAAGACTTTATTCAAAAAAAGGGCAGACTCTTGCTTTTTGTATTTTTACAGTAGCATCTGTGTTAATTCCTTTTGTCGGTTGGTTTGCTTGTTCTTTAATATCTATTATTTTGTACTTTATGGTAATAACGGACATAAGAAAATCGAGCCTTTATGTTGCAGAAAACCAAAAGTAGTGAATGCACTACTGCCAACATTCGGTTTGGCAATATGGCGGGGCGACGAATATATTCTCAGCTTTTTGTTCGCTATTGGGCTTCAGTTCCAGCTGACGAATAACGCCGGGCAATAGAATAAACAATGAACTTTTAGTTATAAATTTAGCAGCGGTTACGGGCTGACGATTTTCAAATGCCGCCACATCGCCAAGCCGTGTCCGTTGGCAGAAATAAATCAACCCTCGCTTAATTTAACCATCTTTATGAATAAAAATCATCTAATAAAAGGTTCATTAGTAGTTCTTGCAATTGCTATCTTAATATCCTTAACATCAAATTTATCTGGAGGAACTTTAAAGGAATTATGGAAGAACTTGAGTTCTGAAATAGTTGGAAGTTTGATTAGTTTCTTAGTAGGATATTTGATTTGGGATTATTTTGATAAAAGTGAGAAAAGCAGAGAGCAACAAAATCTTATTGACAAAATAAATAGTTTCGAAAAAACTATTTTAGAGTTAAAGACATCAGTTTCTCAATTATATGATAAAGTTGATTCTACAGCAAAAATTCATGACATTGTAGATAATCAAGATATTAAGGTACGAAAACTGCTGAACCACATGGCGAGGTCTGAACCTTTTATAAAATACTTCTATACAAAACTTTTAAAAAATTACCATGCTAAATTTGTAGTACAAGCTAAAGGATTTGAAATTGAAGATGAATATTTTTCTCTCTTTTCTTACATTGATTTTTGGAATTATCTGGTAAGTGAACAACTTAAATTAAAAGAAATTGCTAAAAACAAAGATATTGAGCTATCTGAGAATTGTATAATTGCTAGAGTTGTTCATTCGAATAGTATTCATATTTGGACAAATGAAGATAACAAGTATAAATTTTTTACAAATAAGCTTTTACTTCTTCAAAAAGAGTTTATAGAAAATGGAGGGATAGTTGTGCGAATATTTCTTGGCTCCGAAGATAAAGCAGATATCCATTACACTAAAGCAATGGAGAATATGAAGGATATAGGTGTAGAAACTAAATATTTAAAGAAGACAGAATTTAATACTTTACGTTATGATTTTTTATTACTTCACGACGAACAATTAATTTATTCGTGGCACTCGGATGTAAATGGCAAGTCATTGGATAAAACAAAAATTGAAGATTTCAATGATGCAAATGAAGATGTAATTGAAAGATGGGACATACTCTATAAAGAATTGAAAAGTAATAAAGATCCTATCATTAAAATTCCTGAATCAAGAAAGTTTAAGTTGAGAGAAAGGAATGCGAGTTAAATTATTACTTCTGCCAACAACTAAGGCTTCGTTGGGTGCGCAGCACCAACAATGAAGCCTAATGTTGAACGAAACCGGTGAATTTCGGGGTTGTGGTAGTAGTATGGAGTTCTCGTTAAGCTGGACAGGGGTAGCCAGTAAGAGGAGGGTACTTCC
>JAPLEH010000012.1 GCA_026391455.1 Bacteroidota bacterium | reverse complement strand
AGGCGTATAAGTGGCACGCAGAGAAAAGGAGCTAAAGAGTAATACAGCTAAATAGCTGTATTCTTTGTATTCATTAGTGGCTAACCTGTATTCGGCTGTTTATTTGTGTCCATTCGTGTTCATTTGTGGCCAACCTCCACGCCGAAGGTTTACCTGCCGGGAGGCAGGCGTATGTATTCATTCGAGCCATTCGTGGCATTAGTGGCAAAAAAAATCCCCTCCGAAGAGGGGATTGCTATTCATTTTACGAAGTGTAATTATTCGCTTTGTACCTGGAAAGTGATCGGCTGTTTGCGGTACGCTTTTACCTGACGACCATTCTGTACGGCAGGTGTCCATTTGGGTCCTTTTTGGATTACCCGAACAGCTTCCTGCTCCATACCATAACCGTGATTAGTAAGCGATCGCACGTCGCTGATATTACCTTCTTTGTCCACTACGAACTGTACTACTACCGTGTAGGTGCCTTCGGGAGCGCCATTATCAGAAGCTACCTGGCCGTTTGCGTTTCTTTCCAGGTATTGTCTCCATTTGGCATCTCCACCGGGGAAACCAGCTTCAATTTCCACTTTGTCAAAAATCTTGTTTTCGTCTTCTTCTTTCTTCACTTCGATAATCTCCGCACCTTTGTCGATTACTTCAGGAGTAGCGATCTGTTCGTCTTTGATACCTTCCTGGTCTTTAACGTCGATCTTTACTTCCTTCAGTTCTTCCTGCGGGGGTGGTGGTTTTTCCACCTCCTCATCTTTCTTAATTACAGGAGGTGTAAACTGCTTCATTTCCACTTTAGGCGGCTCCTGCTTGGGCGGGGGCGGCGGGGGTGGCGGAGGGGGTTCTTTTTTCTCCTCCTGCTTTACATCCTGAATGGTCATTTCGTTGAGCTTTACTTTTCCATCACCTTTTGACTTCATTACAGTGGCCAGAATCGAAGCGACAAGGGCCAGAGCTGCAACCGAAGCGGTAATGATAAGGGCACGGGTGATACGGCGATTATACGTTTTTCGCAGTTCATATGCGCCATAATCCTTATTCTTACCCTCAAAGATCAGGTCAAGAACATCGGCTGATAAGATTTTATTGGCTTCCATTACGTTGCGTTTTTAATGAGATGCAGAACCTGAATTATTCCACACCTGAAAGTTATCATTTTATGCCATTGGCCTGTTCAGTGGCGCGTACCAGCTTCATTTCATCTTCCAGTACTTTTACCATTGCATACCGTTTTACCTGGTTGATGGTCATTTCGTCGAGAATATCAACGGTATTCTTATAGGTAGCGTCTTCATTGGGCTTGATAATGACCATAAAGTCCATATCCTGACAGGCTTTTTCCCAATTTGGATCTCCTTTCTTTTTTGCCGAGGCTTTTTCCGATTCACAGGCCGCAGCATCTACCGTTGAAGGGTTGAAATTCTTAATAACATCCCTCTTTTTATTAATGATGATATCGCGAATGCCTTTGAAGGTGGTTTGCTTGAAGTTGTTTTTCCCTTCACCAACTTCCAATTGCCCTTCGTAATAATACACCTGATCGCCTTTACCTAATATTATCGTCAATACAGCGGATTGTTTAACCTCCGTTTTCTTATTCGGGTCATCCACATCCTTGGGCATATTAAGGTCAAGCGTGGTAGGGGTACTCATGGTAGCGGTGAACACGAAGAAAGTGATCAGCAAAAACCCGAGATCCACCATGGGAGTCATGTCCACACGGGTAGAAAGTTTTTTGGCTTTCTTCACACCCGGGCCTTTCTTATGACTATCGCCACCACCGGTATCTATACTTGCCATAACTTGATTTTTAAGTGTTTAAAATAATTTATTTCACTTTTTGTCCGGACTGGATCAATTTGTCCAGATCTGAACCTGAAGGAATATCATCCAGCGCAGTAACGAGGTTATACTTCAGCTCATCGTTCTTTTTCAATGCTGCAATCACAGCTTCGAAAGCCGGGTATTTTGACTTACCATCACCCTTGATCAGGTAATTCAGTTTTTCGCCAGCAAACGCATTTTTTGCTTCCCGGATCCACCAAACAAGTTGATTATTTAATGTGTCCTTTACTGGAATCCCGGGCTGTTTGAGCGAGGCCTGCGCTTTTGAGTCGGTACCAAGGAGCTGTTTCAGCCCTGCAAAAGGTACTCCAACCATATACGTTTGCCTGTAATTCTTCATTTCTGCTGCGCTCAGACCCAGGTTCTGGCTGGTATTTATACCTGCGATGATCTTATCAAATTTGGAAAAATCCTTTTCTGACAAAACGGTGAAATAAACTTTATCAGCCGAATCAATAGTGATCAAAACCGCATTGTTCTCCGGCAATTTCTGAGATAAAACCGAACCCGGTGTCTTGATTTCCACGGGTTCTGGTGGTTTGAATTTGGTAGCCATGATAAAGAAAGAGAGGATCAGAAAGGCTATGTCCACGAAGGGGGTCATATCCGTATCCGTGCTCTTCTTTGGAATTTTTACACTTGGCATGATTACAAGAGTTTAGAAATGAGATGAATTTGTTTCAATTTTCCATACAAAATCAATGGAATCCCTCTGCTTATTTGTACAGGGAAGCAAAGCTTTGTGTAAGGGTGAAACCAGATTCGTCTATACCATATGTAATCGAGTCGATCTTCGTAGTAAAGATATTGTACATGATCAGGGCCAGAGCTGAAGTACCGATACCCAAAGCCGTGTTATAAAGGGCCTCCGAGATACCAACCGCCAGATCACCAGCAGCACCTGCACCACCGCCATCACCAAGGGCAGCAAATGAACGGATCATACCCAATACTGTACCGAGCAGGGCCACCAGGGTACCTACTGAAGTAATAGTAGAAAGGAACACCAGATTCTTTTGCAGCATGGGCAATTCCAGAGCAGTAGCTTCTTCCACTTCTTTTTGAATAGAAAGAACTTTTTGTTCAGTATTCAGGTTGCCTTCACCGATCATTTCTTTGTAACGGCGGAGACCTGCTTTCATTACATTACCTACAGAACCGCGTTGTTTGTCGCACTCAGCCAGTGCTGCGTCCACGTTGCGGTTAGCAAGGTGATATTGTACTTTACGTACAAAGTCAGAGATTGAACCATTACCTAATGCTTTGCGGATCGTGAGGAAACGCTCAATAGAGAATACGATTACCATCAGCAACATTCCAATCAGCAAGGGAACGATGATACCACCTTCATAGATACCATTCAAAGCACTTTTTGGTTTTTTGTGGTGTGGCCAGAAACCACCAGCAGAATCGGGCTGCTCAAACCCATCGGGGTTACCAAGAATGTAACGCCAGATAGCGTAACCGGCAAGAATACAAACAATCGGGGCAATCCAGGAGATTATGTTGCTGGATTTTTTGGGCTGAACAGAAGTAGCCTTAACAGATGCAGTTGGTTTAATCTCTGCCATGATCTTAATTTTTAGTTTTTAAAGTTTAATACTTATCCCTAATCGGAAATACAATGCTAAGAAAAAAGTTTATAAAAAAATGCCCATCCTTCATTTTTTCAGGTAGGGGCTTCAAGTTAAGGATTTTTTCATACTGAACAACTTTCGGGGAATTAATTTGATAAGAATTTAGCTGGAAAAACCAACAAACGATTGCAGTCAGTTTCAGCCAGTTACTCGTACCGCAGGGCTTCGATAGGGCTGAGCCTGCCTGCTTTGAGCGCGGGATATAATCCAGCCAGCAGGCCCGTTATCGTACAGATGATTAATCCGAGTATCACCCAATTCCAGGGGATCACAAAACCCGTCTTCAGCACGATAGAGAACAGATTGCCCACCATGATTCCCAGCACAATGCCGAAAATGCCACCAAGGAGGCTAATTATGATCGCCTCCAGCAGAAACTGACGGCTGATCATTTTTCGTTTTCCCCCGATCGCTTTTATCAAACCCACCTCCCTTGTGCGCTCTGACACTGATACCAGCATAATATTCATCAGCCCGATTGCCGCACCGATCAGGGTGATGAGCCCGATTACGGTAGCGGAGATCGTGAGAAATCCAAGGCTGTTCATCGCTTTTTCTGCTATACTATCGCTTCTGTCCAGTACAAAATTATTATCCTCCGTAGTGTTGAGTTTGCGGATGGCCCGGAACGTACCCTCAGCCTCCCCCATCGCTTCATTTACCTTCAGCAGGTCCTGTGTCATAATACCAACGACAAATGAAAATCCATTGCTGAAGTTCCGATCTGCATTCTCATAACTGGTAATGATCACATTATCCCGGCTCATTCCAAAAACTGAACCTCTGCTTTCCAATACACCCAATACCCGGTATGGTATATTATTGATCCGCACCACCGAATTCACTGCCATGGAAATCCCCTCTTTGAATAATTTTTTTGCCACATCATAGCCCAGCAGACAGGTATTTCGGCCAGTCTGTACATCCATACGATTCATATTTCGCCCAAATTGCACATTCCAACCGTTGAGCATCAGATAATTTTCGTCGCCACCGAATACGGTTATGTTGGGACTGGTTTTGCGGGAGCGGTAAGAAGCAATATTGGTTCGATTGCCGAAAATGGAAATACTGGTAGTGGCCGGGAAATTATAATGCTGCACGAACATTTCGGCTTCTTTTTTCGTGATCATCTTTCCCAGGTTCGACTTCTTTTCTTTTTTCTTCCCTTTTTTAGAAAGGGCCAGTTCGCCCTGATTGTTATTGCCAAAACGGATATTTCTTTCTTTGAAGCGGATGGTGAACCCATTGGCACCCATAGTGGAAAAGCTCTCAGTGAATTTCTGATTCATGGCCGTAATGGCAGTGATAATACCCACCAATGCCATAATACCAAATGCAATAATTGCAACGGTCAACCCGGTACGCAATTTATTGCTACGGATCGTTCGGAAGGCCAGCACAAAAATATCCCAGGATCGCATAAGCGAATTTAAGGCATTAAGAGGTTCAAAAGGCCTGCCTGCCGGTAGGCAGGTTCAAGAGGTTTCATAGGTTGCATAGGTTCGCTGCCTGAGCGTAGCCGAAGGCAGGTTCAAGAGGTTTCATAGGTTGCATAGGTTCGCTGCCTGAGCGTAGCCGAAGGCAGGTTCAAATGGCCTGCCGGTTGGAAGCAAAAAAACGGCTTCCTGTTCAATATGTGTGCAATTGAGCAGGTTCGTTGCTTGTAATACAGGAGAATAAATCAGAAATACAGCCAGCGGATAAGGAGGTCCGGCCAGATACCGAGGAGGATGATCAGTGTACTGACCAGTACCATCAGCCATTTAAACGTGGTGCTCACTTCGAAATTACCAGCTTCGCCCTCTTTGAAATACATAGCCTGTATAACCCGGAAATAATAATACACGCTTACAGCGGCCATCAGCACAGCAAATATACCCAGCCAGAAATATCCATTGGTAGCCATCGTGGCCCTCAGCATAAAGAACTTGGATATAAACCCGGCAGTTAGGGGTATACCTGCCAATGACAGTAAACAGATGGTGGTGGTGGCAGCCAGCAAGGGTTGTCTTTTCGCCAGTCCATTAAAACCTTCAAATGTATAATCACTCATTTTAATCAGTACAGCAAAGATTCCAATAGTTGCCAGGCTATACGCGGCTGCATACAACAACAAACCTTCTTTTGCAGCCGTATTCATACTGAATACCGCCAGCATCATAAAGCCCGCCTGTGCAATACTCGAATAGGCCAGCATACGCTTAACGCTTTGCTGGAATACGGCAGTGATATTTCCAATGAATAAAGTGGCTATGGCGATAACAGCGGCAAACAACTGCCAGCTTTTCTGCATCACCCCGAAGGTTTGATCAAACAAACGGATAAATGCAATGAATACGGCTGCCTTTACGATGGTAGCCATAAAAGAAGTAAATACAGTAGGCGCCCCGTCGTATACATCCGGCGTCCAGAAATGGAAAGGTGCCGCAGATACTTTGAACGACATGGAGAAAAGCAATAATAACATTCCCCCTATCATCAATACGCCTGGCTTATTGGCCGCCGTAAACATCGTGATATAGTTGGTATCAAATGTACCCACAGCCCCGTAAATAAGGGCGATACCCATCAGCATCAGTCCCGTAGAAAATGACCCCAGCAAGAAGTATTTTAAAGCCGCCTCATTGCTTTTGAGGTTTCGTTTATCACTGCCTGTGAGAATATACAGAGGGATGGAAATAATCTCAATTCCCAGGAAAAGAATCAACAGGGATTGATAGGAAGAGGTAAGGGTGATACCACAGAGAATAAAAAATATTAACGCCAGGTATTCAGCATAGTTCACACCCACTTTTTCCATATCCCGGGCAGACAACAGAAAGTAAATCAGGGTAGAGGCAAATGCGATGGCATTAAACAAAAGTCCGAAACGGTCGGGAACGATCAGCCCTTTGGTATCAATTTTGAAAACCACCGTGCCGCACATCTCCAGTATATTCACCACCAGCAGCAGAATGATACCAGCAATAGCTGTATTGCGTACCGCAGCCTTGGACTTCAGCCAGATACCACTGAACATCATAACCACTCCCAGTAATGCCGATAATATTAACGCGTTCATAATAATGCTTAATGAACAGCTCCAGAATTAGCTGTCCCTTTTACTGCCTTTAAAATATGTTCTGAAATATCACTTGTTATATTCAACATCAACTGAGGATATACCCCCAGTACAAAAATGATCGCCACGATTATTCCCAGTGCCAGTTTTTCATTAAAGCGGATATCAACCGCTTTCTCCGTAATGGCATTGGTATTTCCATAAAATACATTGCGTATCATGTTCAGGGTATATACGGCTGCCAGTATGATGCTGAGTCCGGCAAACACCGTAAACCAAATTCCAAAGTTGGAACGGTACGAATTAAATACCCCGTTGAACATCAGGAATTCACCGGGAAATGCATTGGTCAGGGGTAAAGCGATATTTGCCAGTGCTACGATAACCAGCAGAATGGCCATCCCCGGCGCTTTTTGTGCGAGTCCCCCAAGCTCAGATATCTTTCGTGTACCATACTCTCTTTCGGTTATTTCCACCACTATCCAGAGGCCAATGATATTGATACCGTGGTTGAACATTTGTAACATTACCCCTTGCATACCTGATTCTGTAAGGGAAAAAACAGCAGCACACATCAGTCCGATATGCGCAATAGAAGAATAGGCCACCAGTCGTTTCAGGTCATTCTGCCGGATCGCAATCAGCGAAGCATAGATCATTCCGATGATGGCGAAGCAAGTCACATAATTACCCATGGTTACCGAAGGAACCGGCATTACCGGAAGCAACCAGCGCAGCAATCCAAACACACCCATCTTCACCATCACCCCGCTCAAAATCATAGTGGTGGCTGTGGGCGATTGTTCATACGTGTCGGGCTGCCAGGTATGCAATGGGAATATGGGCATTTTAATGGCAAAAGCAGCCAGAAACAACCAGAATGCTACTGATTGCTGATCCGGGGTCAGCTTTGCCATGTAAAAAGAATTCAGACTGAAAGAGTGATCCGGGGTGAGGCTTTGCACATAGATGATACCAATGAGCATGAGCAGTGAACCCAGGAATGTATAAATAAAGAATTTGAAAGTAACGGCAATCCGCTTTTCGCCACCCCATTGCGAGCAAAGAAAATACATGGGAATAAGGGCAAGCTCCCAGCAGAAGTAAAATAACAAGGCATCGGTGGCGAGGAATACGCCCATCATACCGGCCTGTGCCAGCAGCATCAGGGCGAAGAACTGATGCGGGCGGAAATATTTACTATTCCAGGTGGCGATGATTACCAATGGATAGGCCAGCGCATTGAGCAGGCAAAGCATTTGACTCATTCCATCGAGGCCAAGGGAGAAACTGCTGCCGAGCGTTTGCATCCATTCCCCGTGAAATTCGGAAAGGCTGGAATCCTTTTGCACCGTCAATGCAATAGCCGCTACGGCGAGTGTGCCCAGGGAAGATAATAATGCCCAGAAGCGTACGGTCTTTTCGTTCTTCAAAAAGAAAGTAGCAAGGCCAGTCAGTAAAGGGATCAGTATCAGTAAAACAGCAATCATGCACGTACCGCCGGAGCGGATAATTTAATTTTATGAATTAATACGTTTCTATCCATTTTTATCCTTTCCGCAAAAAGAACTGCAATGCGAAAATGATGACCATACTCACCACCATCAGCAACACATAGGTTCCCGTTTGCCCGCTTTGCAAAAGGCGCATTTGACGGCCCCCATAATTGACGAGTTTACCAACGCCATTTACCAATCCATCAATAATCACCCGTTCAAAAATATTATTTAAAAAGCCGGCAAACCAATGCAGGGGTTTCACGATCACCCGGTCATAGAGTTCATCCACATACCATTTATTTTCGAGCACTTTACCGAAGCCTTTTGTCTCAGTTGGGGTAAAGTTTTTATAGATGTACATCGCTGCAATGATCATGACCAGCACAAGACCTGTGGATATACCCATGAGCATATACTCAGTGGAAGCTTCCACATGATGTCCTTCATGTACCGGTATTACAGGGGAGAGAAATGCACCCAGTTTATCGCCACCATGCATGATCACATCCGGAATACCTACTAAACCTCCCACAATAGAAAGTACAGCGAGGATAATAAGCGGTAGCAACATAGCCGGCGGGCTTTCATGCAAATGATGTTCCTGCTCATGCGAGCCCCGGAACTTACCGGTAAAGGTGATGAAGAGCAGACGGAACATATAGAAAGCCGTAAGTAATGCAGCGAACAATGCTACCACGTACAGTGCAGGGTTCTTTTGGAATGCGCTTAACAGAATTGCATCTTTAGAAAAGAACCCGCTGAAAGGAGGAATACCTGCTATAGCCACACAACCCACCCCAAAAGTGAAAAAGGTCCATTTCAGTTTTTTGCCCAGGCCTCCCATTTTGCGGATATCCTGTTCGCCACCCATGGCATGTATTACACTGCCGCTGCCGAGGAACATAAGGGCTTTGAAAAAAGCATGCGTCATAACATGAAAAACAGCGGCGGTATATGCGCCAGTTCCCAATGCAAGGAACATGAAGCCTAACTGGCTCACCGTAGAATACGCCAATACTTTCTTGATATCGTTTTGCTTCAGCGCTATGGTAGCAGCAAGAATTGCTGTAGCCAAACCAATATACATGATCACATCATTGGTGAGATGTGCAAGTGAATACAAAGCATTACTCCGGGCGATCATATAAATACCGGCCGTTACCATCGTGGCTGCATGGATCAGTGCAGATACGGGTGTTGGACCCGCCATCGCATCCGGCAGCCAGGTGAAAAGGGGAATTTGCGCACTCTTACCGGTAGCACCCACAAAAAGCAGGAGCGTGATTACTGTAATATCCAGGGAACTCAATTTTGCCAAGCTGGCCTGACTAAATACTGTGTCGAAAGAAACAGAATCCAGTTTGGCAGCCATCCAGAACAGGGCAATCAGAAATGCGAGATCGCCGATGCGGTTCATGATAAATGCTTTATTCGCCGCTTTATTATACTCCTGATTTTTGAACCAGAATCCGATGAGCAGGTAGGAACAGAGCCCCACGCCTTCCCAACCAATGAACATAACCACAAAATTTCCGCCAAGTACCAACAACAGCATGGAGAAGATAAACAGGTTGAGGTAAGCAAAGTAACGCCCGAAATGCTCTGTTTTTTCTTCATGCATGTATGCCGTCGAGTACACGTGTATCAGGAAACCCACACCTGTTATGATCAGCAGAAAGAGAGAAGTAAGCTGGTCAATTTTAAATTCAAAGGGGATGGAGAGATTGCCCACTTTAATAAAATCAAAATAATGGAGTGCCGCCGTATTGCCACTTTTTACCTGTAAAAAAACGGCTATGCTCAATGCAAATGCCCCGAGCACCACCCCACTGCCAATGATACCAATAAGTGATTTAGACAACTGTTTTCTTCCCAGGCCATTGATCAGGAATCCGATCAGCGGCAGCAATGGTATCCAGTACGCTATTTGAAATACGTTATTCATAATATCTGGTTGCTGTGAAAGTGTTTTAAACCTGTTGCAGCAACATTTATCGTTTTATCTTCTTTATTCAATTACCGGGCCCGCATGCAGGTCGCGGTTATTAATGTTTGAGCCTGTTTAAAAAATTAATATCCACCGAATGAACATTCCTGTACATCATTACAATAATGGCCAGCCCCACACTTACTTCAGCCGCAGCCACCACCATGATGAAGAATACAAATAACTGGCCATCGGAACCACCTGTTGCAATTCCCTCTTTCATCATCGCATAATTGTGCATTTTTGAAAATGCCACCAGCAACAGATTCACGGCATTCAGCATCAGTTCAATGCACATAAAAATAATGATGGCATTGCGGCGGGTAAGTACCCCTACTACACCAATGCAAAAAAGCACAACGGCCAGTAGTATATACAAGTTAATAGGCATAATTCTGATAATTCAAATCGTAATTATTCTTTTTTTCCGATCACCACAGCACCCACCATCGCACTTAAAAACAAAACACTGCTGATCTCAAAGGGTACCAGGTATTTGGTGAACAATTCTTTTCCCAGGCTTTTGATCAATCCAATATCACCAACATTTACTACTGCTTTTTGCTTCTCTGCCATACCAACCTCTTTAAAGGCCGCAACCAGCACCAGCAATAAACACCCCCCTGCTACTCCACCCGCCATTTTCAACCAACGATTCTTCTGTGGTGCGGTTTCCCGGTTGAGGTTGATGAGCATGATCACAAACAGGAAAAGCACCATAATGGCACCGGCGTATACAATGATGTTGACAATAGCCAGAAATTGAGCATTCAGTAAAATATAATGACCGGAAATAGCAAAAAAAGTAACGATGAGCCACAGCACACTATGCACGGGGTTCTTGCTCACCACCACCATCAGCGCACTGAAGATGGCCAAGAATGCTAAAATCCCAAAGAGTATTTCGATAATTTCCATTTCTCTTAAACAGTTTTACCCGGCAGGGTTCTATCATTTATACGATTCAATTATTGACTTTTTCACCCAGTGCTTTTTTATACGCCTCTGGTTCATTTACCGGGTGTGGTATCAGTAATTCTTCTTTTTTATAAATAAATCCTTTACGTCCGTAGTTGGCCGGAGCAAAGGTTTGCGACAAATAGATCGCATCCTTGGGGCATGCTTCTTCGCACAAACCACAGAAGATGCAGCGCAGCATGTTGATCTCATATTTGGCCGCATATTTCTCTTCACGATACAAATGTTCTTCACCGGGCAGTCGCTCTGCCCCCTCCATGGTGATAGCTTCTGCGGGACAGGCCACCGCGCAAAGTCCGCAGGCCGTACAATTTTCTCTTCCTTCCGCATCACGGTTCAGTACATGCAGCCCCCTGAACACTTTGGAAAAGGACCTTGTTTGTTCCGGGTAGTTGATGGTAGCCTTCTTCTTAAAAAGGTGGCTGATGGTAATGCCCATGCCCTTCATGATATTCCAGAGATATATGCTCTCCAGGAAAGTCATCGGCTTCCGGTCCACCTGTTTTGCTCTGTTTGTTAGTTGCATATTACTACGCCATCAGGGCATTTAAAATTTTCGCAAATATATGTTATATGCTTTCCTCTCTTCACAAATCATATACACAGCTCTATTTTTTAAAATAAAGTATAACGGCAGCCGTAATCACCATATTGATCAGTGCCAGCGGTATCAGTTTCTTCCAGCCCAGATTCATCAGTTGGTCGTAGCGGAAACGGGGTATCGTCCACCGGATCCAAAGGAACACAAACAGGAAGAAGGATATTTTAGCCATGAATACACCAAAGCTGATAACGGTCAGCCAAAACGGACTCAGTCCCCATAATTCTTCTTTTACAAAGGGTATATCATATCCGCCAAAGAATAATGTGGCCATGATAGCGCTGCTGATAAACATGTTAATATACTCAGCAAAGAGGTAAAAGCCCAGCTTCATGGAGGAGTATTCCTGGTGATAACCAAAATTCAGTTCATTCTCAGCTTCCGGAAGATCGAAAGGGGTGCGGTTACATTCCGCCAGCGCACATATAAAAAAGATAAGAAACCCGAGCGGCTGATACCAGATATTCCATCCATGTTCTGCCTGGTAGCTTACGATCGTACTCATTTGTAATGATCCGGTCATCATGAGCACCGCAATGAGCGACATGCCCATGGGCAATTCATAAGATACCATTTGAGACGCCCCGCGTACGGCCGCCATCAGAGAGAATTTATTATTGGAGGCCCATCCTCCTATCATGATACCATATACGCCCACACTCACAAAACTGAATACAAGCAGAATTCCCATATTCACATCCGCCACCTGCATGGGTATTTGCGTCCCGCCCTTGGTGGTAAACGGAGCAGCCCAGGGAATCACACTGCTTGTAATCAGGGCAGTGATCATAGCCAGTGCAGGACCCAGTACAAATAAAAAACGGTTAGATGCCAGCGGGATAATCTCTTCTTTAAAAAACAGTTTACCGCCATCGGCCAGGGGTTGGAAAATACCGAAAGGGCCGGCGCGGTTGGGGCCACGACGATCCTGCAGCCAGGCAGCCACTTTACGCTCTGCATACGTAGTATACATGGCAATAAAGAAAGAAAGTCCGATGATCCCAGCAATGAGGATCGTCTTCTCCAATAAAAACCACCAGTCTATCATTAATAAGGTCATTTTATACGTTATTGTGTCAATGGTGAATTGTCAATTGTCAATCAATGCCGTTTACTTAAGCTACAATTGTTTGTAATTCATTGAAGGTGGTTTCTTTTTAATTTTCTTTCGTTTAAACTTTCTATTTGGTCTGACTATTTCGGTAGTAGCTTTGAGCACTTTGTCAATGGCCTGCAAAACCG
>JAPLEH010000072.1 GCA_026391455.1 Bacteroidota bacterium | reverse complement strand
AAAGAAACCACCTTCAATGAATTACAAACAATTGTAGCTTAAGTAAACGGCATTGATTCACAATTCACCATTCACTATTCACCATCCCGATAGCTATCGGGACACTACACCGCCACCGGTGCTTTTATCGCTGCATGGCATTGATAATTTTCCAGGGTAAAATCTTCATATTGAAAATCGAAAATACTTGTTACCGTCGGATTCAGTTTCATTTCAGGCAATGGATAGGGTTCACGTGTCAATTGCAATTTTACCTGCTCCAGGTGATTATTGTAAATATGTACATCTCCAAACGTATGTACAAATTCCCCGGGTTGCAATCCGCATACCTGTGCGATCATAATCGTGAGTAAGGCATACGAAGCAATATTGAAGGGCACCCCCAGAAATACATCAGCAGACCGCTGGTACAACTGGCAACTTAATTTACCATTGCCCACCCAAAACTGAAACATATTGTGACAGGGCATTAACGCCATTTTCGGCAGATCGGCCACATTCCAGGCGCTGATGATCAGTCGGCGGCTATCCGGATTCTTTTTTATTTGTTCGATGAGTTCGGTCACCTGGTCCACCACCACCCCATTGGCCCCTTCCCAACTGCGCCATTGCTTACCATATACCGGCCCCAGGTCGCCATTGGCATCGGCCCATTCATCCCAGATCTTTACCCCGTGCTCTTTGAGGTACTGAATATTGGTTTCCCCCTTTAAAAACCACAGCAATTCATAAATGATGCTTTTCAGGTGTACCTTTTTAGTGGTCACCAGCGGAAAACCTTTTTGCAGGTCGAACCGCATCTGGTAACCAAAACAGCTCAGCGTGCCCGTACCCGTACGGTCCGTCTTTTGCACCCCGGTTTCGAGAATATGCTGCAGTAAACGATGGTATTCATGCATGTGCGCAAGTTACTTAAAACAGGTCAGCCAACCCCTTCAAACAGCCCCCTGTGGGGAGAACCTGTTAATAGGCCCGAAACAGCGAAAAATATTGGGTACATTTTGACCGGCGATGCAGCTAAAAGGCCATGTTCTTTATCTTTATCCAAAGATTGCCTGTATGCATAAACAATTGGTGCGTTCCGTATTCCTTGCTGGCCTGTCGCTGTTTTTTTCCGCCTCCCTTTCTGCTCAAACCCCATGGGCGGATACCCTACCCCTTTCTAAATCCATTTCGATTTTAAATAAAAAGTTATTCCTGCAATTTCCCGCCACGGCGGTCAACAGCCCGCGCGTAGCTGATATCATGGCAGCCGATCCCAATGAGAATAAAGAAACGCGCATTATTTCCGATAATGGCAAAATGCGGCTGGTATTTTTCGCACAAGACCTGTTTTCACTGGGCGGCAATACCTTGTATGAAGATATCTCGAAACAGGTGGAGCCCGACTTCGATTTTACGCGCCGAAAAATAATGGATTCCGCTTCTTTGCTGGCGGTACTTTCCACCCCCTCCCTGTTCGATTCCTCACAAAATGCCATACTGGTCAACAGCCTGTTGGTGCAATCGCCCGACAATACCGTAACGCGTATTGACGCCTATATCAATCCGGATGCCTGGAATGAAAAAGAGGAATATGTACGACTTACCGAGCGCATATTTAACACCCTCAGCAAAGGCACCCGCAGCATCGTTTTGAATGCACATACAGAAACTTATAAAATCCCCGGCACCTCCAAACAATTCACCTTTGAGCTACCAGCGAATTATTTTGTAACACTTGATGAAAAATATGATTTCAGTGTATTCAAAATAAATAAATTCAAAAAACTGACTGACGATCAATATACCAGTCTTACTATTTATACCGGTCATCACCCCACTTTCTTTCATAAGGAATACGGACTGACTGATAGTACAGCCCTTCGGGTAAAAGCTTCGTTCTTACAGCAATCGTATGATTGGTTACTTTTCAATGCTGAAAAGGATAAATTTTACCTGCGCGAACAGATCATTCCGGCATCTGCTATTGAAGCAGGATTAGTATTTCATGTGGCCCTGCTTTCCAATAAGAAAGAGATCATGGAGGAGCTAAACACTATAACTGGTAAAATTAAGATCCAGTAAATCCTTTATTTTATCCGTTTCATACGGTAATAATTCGGTTCAATGCCAGGCTGTACCGCCAATAGTAATTCATTGGTGTTATTATCCTCAAACCCATAATACCAGACTCTGGAGAAAGAGGAGGCAGAGGATTTGACACGAAGCGTATACGGCGGTACCGCATTCACAAGCGAATAGGAATCATATACAAAATTACCGGTAGGGCATGTAGCGGAATGATAAAGTGTACTGTCAGATTTGAATTCTACCGTGAACCGTTGATCACCGGTTAAAGCCATTTCTATCATACCGCCACCATTACTCCCATAATGCCTGACGGCTATCCACTTTCCTTCAAGACCGGTACCATTTATATAAACGATACCATCATCCGGTGTGGTATTATCTTGCTTTGAACAACCCGCAAGAATTAATAGCAGAAAAAAATAGAAATATTTCATTTTGTAAATTTTAATATAATCAGATTTTAGGCAAAGACGCTATATCCGTTTCATATGGTAATAATCGGGCTCATACCCAGGATTAATGCTCAGTATCAAATACGTGCGTGTACTGTCAACAAAACCATAATACCAGATCCTGTTCAGTAAAGTGGCCGTTGAAGCCACATTAATAATTAATGTAGATCCGGATTGAGTGAGTCCGTACCGGTCATATGTAACATGATACGTGGGGGCGTTGGCTGAATGAAATAAGGTACTGTCGGATTTGAAGTCCACTATGAACCGGTCGGCCCCTGTCAGGTTCACCTGGTTGAGTCCACTGCCATTGCTGTAATAATGCGTGATCGCTTCCCATTTACCCCCTAATCCAAGAGATGGCTCAACGGGTTCATTCAGATTGGCTTCACTGGCGTTTTTTTTACAGGCAACCAGAAAAAAGATTAACAAGAAGCTGAGAATCGATTTTATCATGGCATAAGTTATAATTTAAATATAACCTTTTTGCGCGAAAAAAACAAGCGACCTGTTACCGCCCGTTACAACTATCCTTTCTTTCGGCGGGCCATTTCCTTATTGATCAAACCCAGTTCTCTTCCTGTCTGCCCTTTTACCGAAGTATTCTCCTGCGCCCGCCGCATGAGGTAGGGTATTACATCTTTAATGGGGCCAAAAGGCAGGTATTTACTCACGCTGCATCCGGCATGGGCCAGGTTGAAGGTGATATTGTCACTCATGCCGTAGAGCTGGCTCCAGTGTACATGCGGGTGATTCAACGGAAGTCCTTTTTCGCGTAATAGTTGTGTGGCATATAAATTACTGTATTCGTTATGAGATGCCACCACCAATGCCACCTGCTCAATATGATCGATACAGAATTTCACTCCGGCATTATAATCACGATCGCTGCTTTCTTTATCGGGCTGAATGGGAGAAGGATAATTTTTTTCTGCGGCACGCTTCCGCTCTTTTTCCATATAGGCGCCGCGCACGAGTTTAGCACCCAAAATAAATTTTCGTTCCACTGCCGCTTCATAACAATCATGGAGGAATTTCAACCGGTCATGCCGGTAATGCTGGAGTGTATTATACACCACACATCTTTCTTTATTGAACGTATCCATCATCAGGATCGTCAGTGCGTCAACGGGGTCTTGTATCCAGGTCTCTTCCGCATCGATGAAAACTCCCACTTTCTTTTCTGCACCGGCACCGCATACACGCATCACGCGGTGACGAACCCGGTGCCATTCTTCTTTTTCTTCAGCAGGAAGTAATTCAACCGCATGCAGATAACGTTTCATCAATGTCCCCTCTCCTTCATGCATCAATGTATCCAGTTTTTCCAGCAGGGCAAACCGTGCGAAGCCAGTAACTTTTACACTCATGAAAGGAATATTCGGTTGGGTAGCTGCATAATTGATAACCCGGATGAACTCTTCGCAGGCATGATCGAAATTATCTTCTCCCTCTTTGCCTTCCACGCCATAATCAAGGATCACCTGTACATGATAGTTGCCCAGCACTTTGGCTACTTCTGCTGTTTGTTCCAGCGTTTCTCCACCTACAAATTGAGCAAAAATGGTTTTTCGAATAAGGCCTTTTACGGGTAGGCCCACTTTTACGGCCCAGGGTGCCAGCCGTGTACCCATTTTGACCATCCAGGGTTTGCCCATCATACTGAAGAGAAAACGGGCCTTTTTGAGTTGTTGATCCGATTTATATTCAAAAGCGAATTCTGTATTATCAAAAGAAATGACTGATTGAGTGTTATCCATATGGCGATCGTTTGAGGGCCCGGAAGGGCTGCCGCAAAATTAGCTGAAACCGGATAATTGGCAACCTGACTTTGCTCGTATTTATATCGCCTGGTGGTTAAAGGGTTGCAATACCATTTCACTCACCACACCACTGGCGGGTTGCTGGCACAAAAACCAAATGGCCCGGGCCGCTTCTTCCACCTGGATCATTTTTTCCCGCTGCACCCGCAGATCGATGTTATCCCAAAAAGCTGAATCCACACCACCCATGAAAATATTCGTAATGCGTATATCTGTACGTTTTACTTCCTCGCGAATACTCTGCATCATACCCACCAACCCATATTTGCTGGCACTGTAAGCAGCAGCCCCGGCCATGGGTACTTTGCCTAACACACCGGGAATATTTATAATAAGTCCTTTTTTTACTTCCTTCATGGCAGGCAAAAAATTTTTGACCAATAGAAAAGGGCCGTAAAGATTATAATGAAGGGTCTTTAAAAATTCCGCTTCGGTCATGGTCTCCAGCGTCTTGATGATGCCAATACCGGCTGCATTGACCAGAATATCCAGCGTGGGATGCACTGCAAAAAATCGTTCTTTCAGCAAGGCCACTTGTTCCGGCTCTGCTATATCGCAGGTAACAGAATCCGCTTCACTAATACCCAGTTCGGAAGCCAACTGTTGCAATTTGACACCATTTCGACCTGTCAGAAATAATTTAGCCCCGCTTCCGGACAACAAACGGGCTGTATGCGACCCAATACCCCCGGTTGCCCCGGTGATCAGTATATGCTTGCCTTTCAATGATTCCATAAAAATGATTTACCAATCAACAATACAACCGGCTTTTTGTTGAATACTACATTACATCATCATTACCAGTTGCATGACCAAAAACTATGCTGTTTCACTCGTGTTTCCTCACCAATTGTACCTGCAGCATCCATCATTGGATAAGGGGCGACCTGTATATCTGGTAGAAGAATCCCTTTATTTCACCCAATATCCTTTTCATCAGCAAAAGATCGTACTCCATCGGGCTTCCATGCAGTATTATGCTGATCGCCTGCGATCGGATGGGTATACCGTACATTATATTGAAGCTATCCGGGAAGAGTCGGATATACGCGTGCTGATACAGGCATTGGCTGCGCAACAGATAACCATTATTCATTATACGGCTACTACCGACAATTGGCTTGAAAAACGGATACAGGAAAGTACCCGTAGCGCCGGTATGCAATATGTACGCACGGACTCTCCCAATTTTCTCAATCGGATGGAAGCCGTGAATCCGTATTTTGATCAGCGGAAAAAATACTTTCAAACTGACTTTTATACCTGGCAACGAAAGGAACGAAAGATATTGCTGGACAATTCAGGACAACCTGCCGGAGGCAAATGGACTTTTGATACCGATAACCGGAAAAAAATTCCCAAAGGAGAATCCATCCCGGTTACAGGACCCGGTCCATCCAATGATTACATAAAGGAAGCTATCGCATATACCAAACAACATTTTGCACATCATAACGGTGAAGCACAACCGCTTTTTTATCCCATTACCCATAGTGATGCAGAAGCCTGGCTGGACCGGTTTCTCAGCGAACGATTTGAAAAATTCGGCATCTATGAAGATGCCATTGTGGCAAGTGAACATTTCCTCTACCACAGTGTGCTTACGCCAATGCTCAATATCGGGTTGCTGCATCCGCAACAAATAATCGATAAAGCACTGGGTGCAGCGCAGCGTTTTCAAACGCCCCTGAACTCGGTGGAAGGTTTCATACGTCAGGTAATGGGGTGGCGGGAGTTTATCCGTATTGTGTACGAACGGGAAGGCAGCCGGCAGCGCACTACCAATTATTGGGGCTTTACCCGTAAAATCCCTCCTTCCTTCTGGAACGGGACAACCGGAATAGTACCCGTGGATAAGGTGATCCAAAAAGTGTGGAAGACCGGTTATTCGCATCATATAGAAAGACTGATGATCCTTGGGAATTTTATGCTGCTTTGCGAATTCGATCCGGATGAGGTCTATCGCTGGTTCATGATCATGTATGCAGATAGTTATGACTGGGTAATGGTACCCAATGTATACGGCATGACCCAATTTGCCGATGGCGGATTAATGACCACCAAACCCTATATCAGCGGCAGCAATTATATTGTAAAAATGAGTGACTATAAAGCGAGTACCGCCTCAGATAGCTGGAATGCGATATGGGATGGACTTTTCTGGCGATTCATGCATGTACACCGTTCATTCTTTCAGCAAAATCCGCGACTGAATATGCTCCTCCATACATTTGATAAAATGCCTGCAGAAAAAAGAAATGCCCACCTGCAGCAGGCAGAATCCTTTCTAAACAAACTGGACTATGAAGCAAAAAAAGAAAGCTGATCTGCCTGTAAAGATTTGTTCCGTTTGCAAGAGGCCGTTTCAATGGCGGAAAAAATGGGAGAAGGTATGGGAAGAAGTGAAATATTGCAGCGAACAGTGCAGGCAAAACCGTTAACAAACTTTTGTATAGGGGAACAAGGTTTTGTTGAACAAATGAACACCGGAAATAAAATCTTTATCAACAATATTTTGAAAAACAGCACAGAACCAGTGCTGCGATTTTTTGTTATACTGTTATGCAATTCCCCATACACTATCCCGACATACTAAAACTGATCAATGCAATAGATCCCATCGAATATGGCAAAACGCGCAATTTCACAACCGGTGCGGTATCATTTCTTTCGCCCTATATTGCCAGAGGGGTAATCTCCACCCGCCAAATTCTGGACCGGTTGGAAGAAAAAGGGTATTCAACAGATCAACTCGAGAGGTTGATGCAACAAATGTCCTGGCGGGAATTCTTTCAACGCACCTGGCAATATGCGGAAGATGATATCCTCGACGATATGCGTCTGCGCTATACCGGCACACGTCATCAGCAAATACCCGAGGCCCTGCTAAGGGCGGAAACAGGTATTGATGCGGTGGATGATGCAGTGGCACAATTGTACCAGACAGGATACATACATAACCACCTGCGGATGTATATTGCCAGTATTGCCTGCAATGTAGGTAAGGCAGATTGGAAAACACCTGCCTCCTGGATGTATTATCATTTACTGGATGGCGACCTGGCGAGTAATGCACTTAGCTGGCAATGGGTAACCGGACATTTTTCATCCAAACAATATTATTGCAACCAGGAGAATATCAATAAATATACAGGTATGGTGCAACGGGATACGTTCCTCGATTATTCGTATGAAATACTGCCGCATCTTGAAATTCCGCATATACTTAACCGTCATATCCCCTTTTCACCCCTTACAGTACTTCCAGAGAAAAAAGTACCAGTATTGGATCCCACCCTTCCCTTGCTGCTCTATACATCCTATAACCTTGATCCAAACTGGAAAAAAGATATAGCGGCAAACCGAATTCTACTACTGGAACCATCCCATTTCCGCAAACATCCGGTGAGCGAGCGTGTGCTCCGGTTCATACTGGCACTTGCCGGCAATATCAGTGGGCTACAGGTGTTTACCGGAGAATTAAATGAAATACCCGGACTGGCCTCCTTTCCCGCTGTATATTCCAAAGAACATCCTTTGTACAAACATTTTCCAGGTACAAAAGATGACCGCGATTGGCTTTTTCCGGAAGTCAGCGGCTCTTTTCATTCCTTCTTTAGTTATTGGAAAAAATGCGGAGCCAGTATGCGAAAAAAGGAAAAAAATCATGCACTACTGCAACGGGCCTGACCGGGAGGAACATACTGCTTATCTTTGCACGGCATTATAATCAATGCAGTAAAACAAAAAAGAAAAACGATGGAAGCAAGGAAAGCAGCAGCCAGTCTCACGATCATGACAGAGATCGTACTCCCCAACGATACCAATGTATTCGGCAACCTGATGGGAGGAAGACTAATGTACTGGATGGACATTGCCGCTGCCCTTGCCGCACAAAAGCATTGCAACGCCCCGGTGGTGACCGCTTCTGTCGACAATATCTCCTTCGAGAATCCCATCAAACTTGGGAATGCGGTACACATAGAGGCCAAAGTAACACGGGCCTTTAACTCCTCCATGGAGATACACCTGAAAGTATGGGGAGAAGATATGACCCAGCAATATAAATACAAAAGCAACGAAGCCTACTATACATTCGTGGCACTCGATCCCAACCGTAAACCCAGACCAGTACCCCAGCTTAATGCAGAAACAGAAGAAGAGAAAAAATTATTTGACGGAGCCCTCCGCAGAAGACAATTGCGTCTTGTACTTGGCGGAAAAATGAAACCAGACGATGCGCTGGAACTGAAAGCCCTGTTTTTTAAAGACTAGAAGTGATAAGTTGTAAGTTTTAAGTTAACAGCCGTATACCTTAACACTTAAAACTTACAACTTCGCCCCTGTTTGCCAATGATGTTTCCCCATCAGCATGAATTTTTTACTTTGTTCAATGGCATCCATGATTTGGGTCAATATCAATTCAGCCGGAGCTTCATAATCGATCACCAACGGTGGTTTAAATGTTACCGTAAGCAATGTATTCTTCTTTTTGAATCGTAACCCTTTTTTATTGAAGGCCCGCCAAAATCCGGAGATCACCACCGGAATTACAACTGGTTTCATTTGTTTAATGATGAGAGCCGTACCTTTTCTTCCAGGTGCAAAGGGCTTGGTGGTTCCCTGCGGAAAGGTAATGACCCAGTTATGCTGCAATGCCCGTGTGATCTTTCGGGTGTCCGATGGATCAAGGCCTCTCCGCTTCTCGTTACCTTCTGCTTTCCATGTACGCTTCACCGTTAGACCACCGGCAAGCAAAAAAATCCGGCTGATAAAACTTCCTTTCATCGTTTCTTCTGCGGCCACATAGTTTACACGGGTAAAAGGATTGAGGAGGTAATAAGGCACCCCCAGGCGATTATTTTTTCTCCATTTCACTGCACAAAATATATGCAGGAAGGTGATCACGTCGGCAAAATAAGTCTGATGGTTACTTACAAATAATACATTTCTCGGTGGGAGATCCTTAAAATGTTCTGTACCGCTGATCTTTAATTTATTGATGATGGCCAGACCCGGATAAGAAAAAAGCCCAACAAAGAAATATACGATCTTTCTGACCGGGTGAAAATTTTTTAATCTGTCGCTAAAGGAGGCCATTGGGATATTTTATTTCGGCAAACAGAACCCAATTTAAGCAATTGTATGGAATGGCGTGCCCCTGCAACAGAATTTTACCCCCTCAGGAGAAAAAGCATAAACAAGTAAGATTTGATAGTTACTTTATCAGTTTACCGGTAAAAGTCTGGCCGGTTTGGCGGTCCGTAAGTTGAAGTAAGTAAATGCCGGTTGTAAGCCGGGCGAGATCATCGATCACTAGTTGATTCATGCCCTTGTTCACTTCCATCACCCCTTTCCATTTTTCGCCGCCTGTATTATCCGTGAGGCGTACATCAAGGGTAGTGGCTGCGATGCTGTAATAACTCACCTGTATATTATGTAAAAAGGGATTGGGCCATAAGCGCACATCGGATATTCTTTCCATCCGCACCACTGCAATATTGGAATAGGCCGCACGATTGTTTTCATCTTCGGCCCTTATCCGAAAATATAAAACCATAGCTCCCGGAACCATGTTCATATCCACCGTATAAAAATAATACGTGGGTATGTTCTGAATGCCGTTGATACCTGCCAGGTTGATCGTAGTAAAATCGGTTCCGTTTGTACTTTGTTGAATGACAAAACGCCGGGTGTTCATTTCATTTTCGGCCAGCCATTTGAGTTTTATCTGACCGCTTTTAAGTTCAGCGGTAAGATCGAGCGTATGCAGGGGTAATGCACCTAACGCCGGGCTGATCACGCCGGCATCCAACGCATCATTGTTTTGCCCGGGTAAAAGTAAAAAGGGACCGGATTTGCCGGTCAATTCATTGGCATCGCTGTTCTGAGCATCGGTAATGGTGCCATTTCTTCTGCAAAACTGATAATTGTCGGGCAATTTGAACCATACTTCATAGGTCTTACCAGTAGTGCCGGCATCCACATCAGCGAAAGTGTAAAACCCATTGGCATCGGTATGTACTGTAGCTATCCGTACGCCACTCTCATTTAGCAACTGGACTTCTATACCCGGAAAACCCACTTCCCATACATCCTGGCGGCCATTGGCATCCCTGTCGAGCCACACACGGTCGCCCACAGAAGCTGTACTAAGCAGTGAAGAGGGAGCAATATCCCGCGCTTTACTACAGAAGCTAAAACTGGAAAACAGAAAAATAAGTACGATCCTTCCCAAAACAACATGAATGAGTTTCATTGTATAATAGTTTTCATGATGGCATACTATGCCAGTTAATTAATTCAGGAAGGACATCAGGCAGGGTTGGTGGATCGGGTTGAAGCACAAAATAAAAAACCTATTTTACAATTCAAAGCAATACGTAGTTTTACTATGCCTGTTTTTCATGATGCATAAAAAAAGCCCCCGTGAACGGGGGCTAAAAAACGGCTGTAAAATTTTGAGCAAAAAACAGCCGAAATAATTAAATGTTTTGGTTGCTCATTTTTTTAAACTATGCTTACTGGAACATTACTTTCTCTGTAAACAATACCTCGCCATTATCAGTACTTCTTACACGAACGAGGTAGCTGCCTTTAGACAATGCATTGCGGTTTACAGTCACATATTGTACACCAAATGTGATGTTGGCACGCTGAGAGAGCACTTCCTGACCAGCCTGGTTGTACAGGGTGACCATGTAGTTTCCTTTAGCATTGGAGAATTCAAGGTTCAACTGGCTGGCGGCGGGGTTCGGGAACACACGCACGTCTTTAATACTGCCGGCTTTACGAACCATGGCTACATTACTGTATGAATACCGGTTATCATTATCCACCAGTTTAACACGGTAGTAATAAGCGGGTACATTCATACCGGGATCAATCATGTTATATGTAATTTCAGATACACTGTTGCCAGCCGCATTTCTGCTGCTGATAGACGTGAAGTTTCTGCCATCAGTGCTTCTTTCTATTTCAAAATGATTGCTGTTGATCTCAGTCAGCGTTTTCCAGTTCAGTACTACATCATTACCATTCAAAGCTGCATTCAGGTTAAGACCAGTAGAAGGCAGTGTGATCAACTGAGCAGGCTCAGTAGATGCAGATACCCACCAGATATCACCAGTGAAAGGATTGCGGTTACCACCATTTACATTCGCCTGTACGGTAGACCAGGGAAACTGAGAGGCATTGCTTCCGCGGAGGAAGATCCTCAATGTTACCACTTTCACTGTTCCATTGATACGGAAGCTACCGGAAGCAGCACCGAGATCCTGAAACAGTCCACCAACCGTGCTTACTGATGCTCCATTGGGCGTGGTGGCGCTGTTGGTAATGCTGTTGCCGGATACGTTGAAGAATTGGTTACCAGACATACGGGTAATGGGGAATGCAGGCGTAACATCAAACTCTGTAGAGAAGAACGTTGACTGCCATTGAGCCGGATCATTAATATTGGTACCACCTACAGGGAAATAACGGTAAGAACCACCCAGACCAGCTACATGAATAACCGGGTTGGCAACAAACCGGCTGAAGGTGATCACTAAATCACCATAATAATAACGGGTTGCGCTGTTATGCACAGCAGGACCACCGGGTCTGTCGAACAGAACCTGTGCAGCCGTGAACATTCCAACCGCTCCGTTAGAACCATTGGCAGGAGAAGCAAAATTTCCGGCAATGATACCTGTACCACCCTGCACAGTAGCAGGAGAAGAGGGGTTAGACGTAAACATATCATTCGTGGGACCGCCTACAGCAGCACTGAATGAACCCAACAGGTTGTAAGTGTCATTGGGATCCACTTTTTGTACAGCAGGGAAATTCACATCCACGGCTGTAGTGGGAGCGCCACCAAATGCCAGACCGGTAGAGATATTACTGTATGTAAGACCGGTAAACTGCTGGTTGTTCAGCGACATCGTTACGTTTATAGCATTGTTGCCCGTAGCGGTACTGAACTGGTTGTTGTTGTTAGCGTCCCGCTCAAAGGAGATCGGGCCGATCGGGTTTGTGATGGGACCAACCGCTGGGTTGCCCACAAAGTTCCTTGTTGTCATCTCCAGGGTGGTTTGCCCCATAGCGACACTGCCTAGTAAAAGCAGGCATAAGGATGAAGTGTAGAGTTTAATTTTTGTGCTCATTTTTTAGGTTTTATAATCAAAAAATATGTAAGTAACCCGTTCACTCCCTTTCAGCAATGAACGGGTTTAATATGCATTATCCAAGTACAACGTCACCGCCTCTCAGTCTGATACCAAAGTTGGCATTGATCACATCGGAGGTTTCTACCGGTACGATCAGGATTCCATCATTCAATCCGTCGCTACCTGCAGGGTTGTTCGGCGGGTTAGCATTCTTCTGTCCGGTATTGATCCAGCCTGAAGGCAGGTTAGATGCCGGGGGCTGCGCACCAATGATACCCTGTGAACTGCTCAATACGATTGAGTACACAGTTTTAGGTGTTACATCGGGGAAGGAGAAAGTACCCGTCGTAGTGTTTACAAATGTTACCTGCTCAACAAGTCCGGTAGCAGTATTCACCAGATAAACACGCAGACCAACCGGTATAGCAGCAGCGGGAGGATTTTGTGCAGCACCGCTGTTGTTTACAAATCCGTCAGACATTGCGTTCACATCATGCCATACATTACCGCTCAGGTTAATGAGTTTCACGATACCCGCATCAATGTTGGTGATATTTTGTCCTTCTGCTACGTTGAATGTTCCGGTTTGACCGTTTGCATCCGCTTTACTGTTGTTATTAGCGTTTGCACCACCCACATTCTGTAATGTATAGGGATACGTGTCATCCGGCAGGTTAGAGAATTTCACATAATAACCGGTTCCGGGAGGCACATTGGTGATAAGGTAATAACCGTTGCCATCTGTTACAGCAGAACCGATAGGTTGATTAGCTGAATTGTAAAGTATAGCAATTACACCGGGTACACCGGGTTCGTCAATATCCTGAATACCATCTCTGTTAAGATCGTACCATACAAAGTCACCAACAGAAGCAGGGATGATTGGTTTCAGACCAGCATCTACTGTGATGTTCACCTGACCGGCAGCGAGTGTATAGTTTCCGGTTCTTCCGGTAGCAGGATCAGCATCGCTGTCCGCAGCATCGCCGGCAGCCACCACATCTCTGAGGGTGAATACCAGTTTGCCAGGAGTAGTGCTGAATCCAACTGAATAAGTACCAGGAGTCAGGTTGCTGAAATAATATCTGCCATTCTGATCAGTAATCGCTGATGCAAGAGCAGTACCTGCAGTATTATAAAGGATCACTGTTACACCGGGGATACCCGCTTCTGTTGCATCCTGTATACCATCGCTGTCTGCATCGAACCATACATAATCACCCAGTGCAGCCCTGGTGGAATAGAGACCAGCATCCACGGTCATATTAGAGTTACCTCCAGCTATCACATAAGTACCTGTTTTACCAGTATTGGGATCAGCATCACTGTCATTTGCATCCACACCACCCAGATCTCTCGGAGAGAAGGTGAATCCTGCAGGCAGGTTGCTGAACTGTACTGAATAGGTTCCATCAGCCAGGTTGATAAATTTATACAGACCATCTTTATCTGTTACGGTAGAACGGATAGGCAATCCGGCAGCATCCAGTAATGTTACAGATACACCAGGTACACCAGCCAGTTCTGTCGGATCCTGTACACCATTATTATTCACATCAAACCAAACTCGGTCACCCAACTGACCCAACGGAGCAGTACTGTTGAAAATACCGAGGTCAATATCCAGACGATCCTGGTTTTCAGCAAGCGTGATCACATCAGTGGTGGAAGTTCCTGTAGCGAGTGCATTACCATCACTGTCCAGTTCGCGGTTGGTACCGGCATTCTTTGTTACCACCACATAACCCGCAGGCAGTGTGCTGAAACGAACGCGGTATTCACCAGCATTCAAACCAGTAAAGAGGTATTCACCTAATGCATTGGTGGTAGTGGTAGTCGGTTGTACACCGGCAGTATTGGGATCTTTATCCACCGGATTACCGGCAGCATCCAGCAATTCTACGGTTGCACCCTGCACACCTACTTCACCAGCATCCTGCAATCCATTATTGTTAAGGTCAAACCATACCCTGTTACCCAATGATCCGTTACCTGCCATCGCAGAGCGGATACCTGCATCAAGATCCAGATTGGTTTGTCCGGCTACCAGTGTTACGGTACCGGTACGTCCTGTAGCAGGGTTTGCATCACTGCCGGTAGCAGCGGTACCCTGTCCTTGTAACGTATATGTATAACCGAAAGGAATATTGCTGAAACCTACAGAGTATGTACCTGCAGCGAGATCAGTAAAGAGGTAGTTACCATTCTGATCAGTGCTGGTTTGCTTAATAGCAGTACCACCACTGTTGTAAAGCGTTACAGTAACACCCGATACACTGGGCTCACCGGCATCCTGAATACCATTTTGATTCAGATCGTACCAAACACGGTCACCGAGTTTGGCGGTACCGGGAGCAGTAGTAAGCCAGTAACCGGCATCCACGGTAGTGATACGCTGACCGGTAGTTACGGTAAAGGCGGCAGTACGTCCTGTGCCTGCATCCACATCACTGTCAGTGGCGCTTTCGAGAGGGAATGAATTCAACTTGGTAGTAACCGTATAGCCGGCAGGTGTTACGAATTCCACCTGATAGTTTCCGGGAGTTACATTATTAAAGATATAGTATCCGTTTACATCGGTAGTGGTGGTTGCTACAACTGTATTGGTAGTGGCATTTACCAGGCGCACGGTAACACCAGGGATTCCGGGTTCACCAGCTTCCTGCACACCATCTTTATCAATATCATTCCATACATAATCACCCACACTCGCCGTACCACTTGTTTGTGCTTTGATACCTGCATCCACATAGCGGATCTGATCGCCTGCATTTACGGTGAAAGAAGCAGTACGTCCGTTGGCAGGGTTAACGTCACTGTTGTTGGCAACGCTAACGGCACCATTATTTACAGTAAATACCATGGCTGGTGGAAGGCTTACACCAACTGTGTAAGATCCGGGAGCCACATTAGTAAAGAGATATAATCCGCTAGCATCGGTATACATGTTTGCCACGGCCACACCTGCACTGTTGTAAAGGGTTACCAGTACATCAGATACACCGGGTTCGTTCGCATCCTGAATACCGTCTGCGTTAAGATCGAGCCATACGCGGTCGCCCACGCTGGCAGGAATAGTTTGTTTGAAGTTGAGACCAGCATCAATATCCGTTCTGTTCTGTCCGGCCACCAGTGTTACAGCAGAAGTGGTATACGACACCACATCGAAATCACTGTCGAGGCTCAGGTCAGTGCCCTGCGTTTTGGGAGACAATGTATAATTAGCAGGAGGCACGATCCGTACAGTATAACTGCCGGGCGCCAGGTTGCTGAATTTGTAGAAACCAGTAGCATCGGTGGTGGTAGTACCTACGATCTGTCCGGCTGAATTATATAATACCAGTGTAACACCGGAGATACCTACTTCACCGGGATCCTGAATACCATTTGCATTGTCATCTTTCCATACCCTGTCACCCAATGATGCAGGGGGTGTGGCATTCAGACAGAAAGCATCCAGTTTCAACCAGTCGCAGGTAGTGGTACCCTGTACGCGCACCGTTACAGTATTGGCGGGTGCCACAGCAGAAATAGAATAGAGTTGCAGCACATTATTATTTACATCCACATCACGGGTGATGGCCACATCAGATTGTGAGATCACAACACCGGATGCATTCAGGAATAACAGGCTAAGTTTAGGTGAGCAGGCCTGACCAGCAGTATGTGTACCTGCATAAGCTTTGAATGTAACAGAAGAACCGGGAGCAATACCCGTTACATCCTGCCAGATTTTTGCAGTACCCGATGTCCATTGCAGGAATCCATTGGCATTGCCGCACATTACATATCCGGTACCGGTAGTAACAGCACCATTGCTGCCAGACCATCCGGTGGTTCCGTTCTCGAAGCTTCCGTTCACGAGCAGATTACCTGCCTGATTGATACAATCACAATCATTACCGATGGTGATGTTTACGGTAGTATCGTGACAGATACTGCCGGTAGCGCCGGAAGCACTGTATACTTTCATATTAATAGAGTAGGCACCGGGTGCTGGAACCCATGCTCCGCCACCAGTAGCTGGTGCGTTATAAGGTGCTGTATTTTCTATATTGGAACTCGCAGTTGGTCCGCTAATAGTGAATTGAACACTACCTACAGTACCAGTTGTAGCAGCTTCCAGATTGTACAAGTTTAATAACAGGTTTGGCGAATAAGTACCTCCGTTAGTAATGGGAATATCCGCACCTCCATCCATTTTATTAAAATAAAGACTGGTTACGCGACCGTTGCAGGGTCCTGCGCAGGGAGTACCTGATACATGGATAAAAAAGTTGGTGGCACTGGTCCAGGTATTACCCGCCGGAAGGTTACAGGGATTTACGCCTGCACCATCGGAAATTACCATACGCACTTCCAATCCCTGTAAACCGATATTGGGATTAGTAAATACCAAGGGGCCGGGTGTGGTCGTGAGGTTAAATACTGCACCCGTTACATTGTAACTATTACCGTTAATGGTATTAGCTCCGTTTACAAAACAAACCCAGGCACCGGAAGCATTCTTCCACTGCCAGCGATAATTGGACGAGCTGTTTACGTTGGTAACAGTAGCTGTAATGGTGTACTGAGGACCAGAGGCACAGTTAGAAGTATAGCCGGTAACGTCGTGTGCAAATGCACCCGCTGAAATCAGCAAAACCACAACCATGGAAAAAAATCTCCGTGAAGCCTTTGTGAAAAGGGTAATACGGGACGGAACAAGAGGCGAATTCATTTTCATGCTCAAAAATTTTAAAAATGTTTTTTGAGGACCGGCTATAGCCAGGATCCACAGATTTTGTACCCATAATGAACGGGCACAACTGCGGTCTTCAGGAGGGATTTCTTTTTGGAAATTCTTAGGAAAGTGGTGTACGGTTTTTACGGAGATGGAGCGCTAAAGTATAAGCAATTTTGCTTACTTACAAGTTTTTGCGTAGTTTTTTTTCAAGATTCCCTACGTACATTCCATTTTCACTTACGTATTTTTACTATGGAAGGCGTTTTTAATAAAAAAAGACCCTGAATTTTTAAAATTTGTCATAAATGATGCTCAGGGTGGCAAAAAAAAAGGCTGCCCGGAGGCAGCCTGTATTACAAATCCAGAATTTGGTTATGACTGATTATTCAGCAGCTTTGGTTTCATCAGCAGCACCGCTGTCCATTTTCTTCTTCAGGTCGGCCAGCACACCCAGGTCACCCAGAGTTGCTTTTTCCACTTTTGCCTGAACATTCTTCACTGCCTTACGGGTATTATCCGCATCGGCCCTTGCTTCTCTTTTTACAGCTTCTGCTTCTTCTACTTTACCCTGCTCCCAGATACGGGTGTGAGACACCACGATGCGTTTTTCATTGCGGTCGAATTCGATCACCATAAACTGGGCTGTTTCATCAGCACCGATGCTTTTGCCATCTTCTTTCTGCAGGTGCCTGTTAGGAGCAAATCCTTCCAGTCCGTAAGAAAGTTGTACTGTTGCACCTTTATCATCCCGGCGGCTTACAGTGCCTTCATGGAGTGAACCAATGGCAAATGTATCGGCCAGGGAATTCCAGGGATCTTCTTCGAGTTGTTTGTGTCCGAGTTGCAGTTTACGGTTTTCTTTATCAATACCCAGGATCATTACATCAATAGTAGAACCTACTTTGGTGTATTCACTGGGGTGATTGAAGCGCTTCAGCCAGCTCAGGTCGCTGATATGGATCATACCACCGATACCGGGGGCCAGTTCCACAAACACACCATAATTGGTAATGTTTTTCACCAGTCCGCTGTGACGGCTTCCTTCTGCAAATTTGGTTTCGATATCATTCCAGGGATCAGCAGAAAGTTGTTTGATAGAAAGGCTCATCTTGCGGCTTGCCTTATCCAGTGTAACCACTTTGGCTTCATGCTCATCGCCCAATTTGAAGAATTCTTTTGCATTGATGGGGGTATTGGCCCAGGTGATCTCAGATACGTGTACCAGACCTTCAACACCAGGCTGAATTTCCAGGAAAGCACCGTAATCTTCAATGTTCACCACTTTACCTTTTACTACATTGCCTTCTGCAATGTTCTCAGCCAGTACATCCCAGGGATGCGGGGTCAGTTGTTTCAGACCCAGGCTGATACGTTTTTTCTCATCATCAAAGTCGAGTACCACCACATTGATCTTCTGATCAAGTTTAAGCACTTCGGTAGGATGAGAGATACGTCCCCATGAAATATCGGTAATATAAAGCAGACCGTCCAGTCCACCGAGATCCATAAAGGCACCAAAGTCGGTGATATTCTTTACAGTTCCCTCAAGCACCTGGCCTTTCTCCAGTTTGCTCATGATCTCTGCACGTTGTGCTTCGATATCGCTTTCGATAAGTGCTTTGTGCGATACCACGGCATTCTTAATGGTTTCGTTGATCTTCACCACTTTAAACTCCATGGTCTTACCTACAAACTGATCGTAATCGGTTACGGGCTTCACATCAATTTGTGAACCGGGCAGGAAGGTTTCCATTCCGAATACATCCACGATCAGACCACCTTTGGTTTTAGAAGTAACCACACCCGTAATAACTTCGCCGGTTTTATGTACTTCCATAATGCGCTCCCATGCACGGGTAATACGTGCCTGGCGGCGGCTCAGGTTCAGGTGACCATCCCTGTCTTCTTTTTCCACGATCATTACTTCCACTTCATCGCCTACTGCAAGATTCGGAAGATCACGGAATTCATTCAGAGAGATCAGACCATCACTTTTGAATCCGATATTCAGTACCACATCGGTTTTGGTAAGACCTACCACGGTACCTTTCATCAGTTCACCGTCATTCAGTTGTACAAAGGTATTTTCATACACTTTGTCATACTTTTCTTTTTCATCTTTTGAATAAGAAGTGACGTTGCGTTTGTCAACGCTCCAGTCGAAATCGTCGTGAGCGCTGGCCACAATGGGCTCCGCTACAGGTGCAGTTATTGTCGCTGTAGTTGCTGCTGTATCGGCTTCGGCCGGAATATCAGCACCAGACTCCTGTGCATCAGCGTTTAATTGTTTGAAAATGAAATTTAAAACCATGATTTTATTAATCCCGAAGGGTTTCCCTGACACCGTCAGGATTCGGGGCGGCAAAGATAAAATAAAATAATGGTATTTCAGCAGGAAAAACAGACCGATTTGAGCAATTATAACGCCCTGATTGAGCGACAGTTGCAGCCTTTCCGGCACTTACGACGGGGACGCTCCGTTTATCTTGCCGACCACTCCTCAGTCACCCGTAGCATCAGCTTGTAATAGCATATTATTTTTAATAAAATCATACATTTGAGAAAATCTTCCTCCTATGTCCTTTCAGGCCTATATTGATAATATCAAAGCTAAAACCGGAAAATCGCCCGCAGACTTCAAAAAACTGGCTCAAAAAAAAGGGTACATAAAAGGCGATGACCTCGTTCCAACCATTAAAGCCACCGAAATTACCAACTGGTTGAAAGAAGAATTTTCATTGGGACACGGACACGCCATGGCTATTTATGCAACCTTTAAAGGTAAAAGCAAATAATAGCTTTTTATACACGGAGCATACCCCGGAAACCTCTGGCCGCATAGTAAGATTCCGCTCCATTGTGGTATACAAAAACCGTATTGTACCGGCGGTCGCAAAAAAGGGCACCCCCCAATTTTCGTATGTCCGGTGGCGTTAGTATCCAACTGGACGTTTTGGTATCAAAGCTGCCGAGTTCCTGCAAGGCCCGGTACTGCTCTTCATTCAGCAACTCAATACCCAGTTCTGCAGCTACATCCACAACGGTATTTTTAGGTTTAAACTCCTTCCTTGCATTCAGTGCAGCACGGTCATAACAATAACTTCTCCTTCCCTGCGGACTTTCGGGCGAACAGTCCGTAAACATATATTCGCCAGTCTTTTTATCAAAGCCGGTTACATCGGGCTCTCCCCCTGTAGCTTCCATGGCAGATAGCGAAGCAACCTTAGCTGGTTTCTTTGCCAACCTTGCCTGCACATCTGTCCATTGCATGCCTTTATGCCGGTTCATATATTTTTCAAAACGCTCTTTCAGTGTGGCGAACAGCGCTGCATGGTCACTTCCTCCAGCTTTTTTGGATACTGCCATATTAGATGAATTATTTATTCGGTTAGTAACTCCTGTCAGGTGATTCCTCTAATGTAAATAATTACCCCCGTGCTATCCGCATCGGCCCTGCCCTTCTTCGGCGATGCATGATCTTATTTCTATTTAGTGTATAGATTCATAATCCCGTTTCGGCAATAAATATATGAATAGTCCCTTATTTGCGTTTTCCCAAACGGATATATCACCGGTATCACGCCAGATTTGCATTACTCATTTCTTCTTATATTCACCCGAAAAAGTAATTTGCTCTACCGATTGCTGAAAATAGCCTCCCGGCTCGCGATCCGCATCTATTGCCGGAAGGTGATCATCAATCATCCTGCCCATCTACGGAGCAAAGGCCCGATATTGCTGGCCTGCAATCACCCCAATTCGTTTCTGGATTCGGTCATCATCGACACCCTCTTTGATCAACCCGTATGGTCACTCGCACGCGGCGACGCTTTTAAAAAACCTTTCATTGCCCGCTTACTGAAAAAACTATATATCCTGCCGGTATATCGCACCAGTGAAGGCGTGGAAAATCTCAGCTCGAATTATCAAACCTTTGAAGACTGTATTCGTTTGTTCAGGCAAAAAGGGATTGTAACAATTTTCAGTGAAGGAAAATGTATCAATGAATGGCACCTGCGTCCGCTGAAGAAAGGTACGGCGCGGCTGGCCATTAAAGCCTGGGAAGAAAAGATTCCGCTGACCGTACTGCCGGTGGCCATCAATTACAGTTCGTTTACGCGGTTTGGAAAGAATGTATTCATTCATTTTGGAGAACCGATCAGGGTAACAGATATTGACCTGCAAAGCCCGGATGGCGCTCGCAATATAGCTTTCAACAAAATACTGCAACGCGAGCTGGAAAAAGGTGTGATGGAGATCGATAAAAAAGATTTGCTAACGCAAAAACAAAAACTTTCTATACCCATCGCACGATGGAAAAAAATATTGCTTTTTATTCCTGCCATCATCGGCTGGCTCCTCCATGCCCCCCTTTATCTTACCATAAAATCCCTCATCTGGAAACGCACCCGCGACAATGATCATTATGATTCGGTGATGGTAGGGTTGCTGTTGGTGTTGTATCCGATATACCTCTTACTAACCGCCACGGCAATTGGAATACTGGCTGGCCCCATTTACACCGCCGCCATACCCGCTATGCCCATCTTAGCCTGGTCCTATGTACAGGTTACACCGGCGGTGAAGGCATAATGCCCCTGCAATTATTCCCTTTTACAGGCACTTACTCAAAAAATAATTGCATTTAAACGAAGCAGTCGAAAGTGGCCATAAAGTAAAAGTAAATTGCTTTACCAGCGTTACGATAAATAGTCTCTGCTGTAATCAATTAATTTAAATTTAAAATGAAGTCTATGAAAAGAAAACTAATGTCAGCCCTGATGCTATTGCCTGTTTGTGCCTTGGTTTTTGTCAGTTGCCAGAAACAAGCAGTAAAAGAAGAAACTGCCGCGGCAGTGAATGTTGAAAAACTGGCGGAAAAGTTCACCCAACCTATCGACAATGGATATGGTTCACTTAGAACTGCTTACAACAATCTGAATGAAGAACAGTTGAAAGCATTTTATCTGGCAGTGTACAGAATCAACAGCAGTAAAGGACAGGTAGCCATGACTGAAAACAAATTCATGCAACTGTTTGATCAGTACAACATTGAAAGTAAAAAGCAGTTCAATCAGCCACTCAACAGGATTTCGGATCAAAATCTGGTAAGTGTATTTGACCCTGCCGCTGCGAAACGTATGACCCAAAAAGTAACACCCGGTGGTGGCGGAAGCGGTTGTGAGTTTCTGCCCTATCCGGAATACTACTACTGGGCTTCCAATCCGAATGCACCGTATAGCCCGGCATCCAACTCATCACGGATTGTGGATTTTTATTTGGGGGATTGTGATGGCTATGAGCTTACTTATAATGCGTATTACAACAAACTCCGTGCAATAACTCCATTGGGAGCACAGGCCATTGCATTATTTCTCCAGGGAGATCATATCAACGTAAACGGCACGAAAACAAGGGTTCTTCACAAAAAATCAAGTGCAGATTGGTGGTTTGGAAATGTGGCGGGCATCAATGCGAACATTCGGATGGCCAATGAAATGATAGCGGTTGAATAAATACAACCGTTTAGCCAATAAAAACAGGCTGTCTCAAAAATAGGAGACAGCCTGTTTTACTCGCCAAAGTGACGTAGAAGATTTTCATTTATGTGATTCGCATAACCTTTATTTCACTTTTGAGATGAGCTCTTTTAAATTATTTCAGGTAGTCCTGCATCCTGAATAAGGCAGGCCGTTCAAAAGAATGACCTTTTTTACCGATGCATTTTTATATTTCATCGTCCCCTGCTCTTCGACAATAATTTATCCAGCACATCGGCCTTGCGTCGCTGTGAAATATCCAGCTCCATGCCATCCTTCATGGTAATTTTTCCTCCAGCCCCTTCACGTAGATACTGTTCGATATAATCCTTATTGATGATATGGGAATGATGTATGCGGCAAAATTGATCCTCAGGCAACATTTCTTCATAATATCCCAGCGTATGGGATGACACCTGTTTTGCCTCGCCGAAAAAATAAAAATGGGTATAATTACTATGCGATTCAAGGCGAACAATTTTATTGATATCCTTAAATATATACCCGTTTCCGGTTGCGATAGCCAGTCTTTTTTCACTGGCCGTATTTGTTTGTAAATTATGTGACAAAGTATTCCAATGCAAAGTAAAATACCTGTCGCGGATACGTTCATTCACCCTTATGAGGGCATTATTTAATTCGTCGAAAGCAATAGGCTTTAATAAGTAATCCATGGCGGCATAGCGAAACGCTTCCACAGCAAAACGATCAAATGCTGTAATGAATATCACTTCAAATTTTTTTTCGGGCACCGCACGCAACAAATCAAATCCGGTGCCATCAGCAAGTTCGATATCCAGTAACAGCAGATCCGGCTTTGTTTTAACGATAAGAGATAGGCCCTGTTTTACAGTTGCTGCTTCTCCTGTCAGTATTATATCCGGGAACCGGTCGCTCAGAAATTTTCTAAGTATCAGCCGGCTGTCAGAATCGTCATCAATTATTAAAGCAGCTATTTTCATACAGTTCAATATTCAATAGGAAAACACAAACATACTTTTGTTCCAGAATCATCCTTATTCTCATCGGATTTATCAATTACAGAAATACTGATCTTTTCATAGTGTAATTTGTTATACAGTTCAATCCTCTTTTCTGTCAACGAACTGCCCATAGAATGGTGACCGGAAAATTCCTTCCCAACATAGCCTCTGTTCGAATTAATGCCGGGGCCATTATCTTCCACCACCACAAGCAGTTTCTTTTCCATTGTAACAGTAATATTCAGCTTTGCACGTTCGCTGCCATCCTGTCTTACTCCGTGGCGGATACAGTTTTCTACAAAAGGTTGTATGAGCATATTAGGAATCTGAATACCGGATGTATCCAGATTGGGATCCACCTTTATTTCATAATCGAACATATCATCTCCACGCATTTGCTCAACGCGAATATAGGCTTCCAGATAGGACATTTCATCCTTCAGCGAAACATAGATTTTTCCCGAATTTTCGAGTGTCTGCCGGATAAGGCCGGCAAACAAAGCCAGATACCTGTTTACACCATCAATATCGTTATGGATTACATACCGTTGTACGGAATTCATACAGTTGAAAATAAAATGTGGATTCATTTGAGCCCTCAGTGCCGTTTGTTCCAATTCATTCATTTTCTGCTCCAGCTCAATCTTCTGCGATTCCTTCTCTTTGATCAGCAGTTTCCGTTGCAATGATTTGGACCTTACAACAAATATCAGCAACAACAGCAAACCAAGCAAACCAACCGCTGAAATAACTATAAGCCGTCTTTGCACATTCTTGTCCCTGTTGAGCACCTGAATCTGTTGTTCCTTTTTTTCAGATTCGTACCGTGCTTCGACCGTGTGTATCGCTTCCAGTGAATTGGCATTGAAAACAGAATCATTATACTGCTTAAACAATACCATGGCATTATACGCTTTCCGGTATTCCCCCAACGAATCTGATGCGTCGGAAATAATATGATATACATCCGCCAACTGGCTATGATTACCACTTTCCGGGCGTATCATACCCACTGCCTTCTCGGCAAAAAGCTGAGCCTTTTTAAACTCTTTCAGCTTAAGGTAAATCACCGCTGTAAGGGTTGCCAGTTCAAATTGCTCATAGGTATTAGCACGGGTTTCTATTTTTACCTTTACTTTCTCCGTTTCACGTAACGCCTGCCCCAGATAATCGTTGGTTGTCATTAAATTCACCGAATTGAAAATCAGCGCCATCCTTTTGAGGGGTATATGCTCGCGGTCAGCATCCGGCAACAAACTGCTTTTTTCATATTCGTCAAACAACAACATACCCTTGGAAAAATATTGCATTGCCGTAACCGTATCCGCATTCATACCGAGTGATGTAATAAATATCGGATACAAAAACAAAAGACCTGCAGTATCCTTCAATGCATTAAACAAATTGTCCGACTCCCTGCAATATCCCAATGCCTCCTTTGGTTTTCCCCGGTAATTAAATACAAATGAGATCAGGGCTTTCGCCATAGCCTGCACGGCAGGCATTTTGTACTGTTCCCCGCTTCGTAGGCAATCAAACAGAATCTGCTGGGCTGCGTCGAATTGCTGAAGGTGTATTTTACACTTCACAAGCGCCAATTTGGTATCGGCCACCTTTCGGTGATTCCCAGACCTTTCGTACCTTTTCAGCGATTCAGTAAAGAAGTAAACGCCGCTATCATTCATCCCTTTTAAATAATACAGATTAGCTTCGTCGAACAGCAAACGGGCAGCCATTGTATCCGGCATATCACTAACTTTTTTTAACAAGGAACCGGGAGTTGCTTCTGACTGCGCATAGATTGACAGCCCACTCAAAAGTAGAACGGTAAAAAATAAATATCGAAGGTTTTTCATGCTATACCTTTCAATAAATATAAAGCATAATCAAGAGAGTTAGATATAAATACTTATCATAATTCCCGGAATTAACAAAGCCTTTCCGGGCAAACAGACTAATCAATCCTTCCACTGCCATTTTGACTTCTGTTGAAGCAAAATCGTGTGCCCTAATTGCCGAAACGCCACTAAACTTATCCAAAATGGGTGTAATTATCTGGCATAACCATATCCGGCTTATTTATTCGCATTTCGCCAGCCATGCAGGAATAAGCTGTATAAAAAAGTCAACGTAATACCAGAAGAAGCCTGCTAACTTATAAAGCAGGTGTACAAAAACGCGAGTATGAGATATCAGAACGTAAACCAGCAAAGTTAAAAAATGTGTATTACCAATTCATCAGTCAGCAGCTGACTGACTTTCCCATTGAAGAAGATCATGAAGGGTATCAACATCATTCAATACCGGTAATAAACAGTAGGAACTGCCCGATTTTCGGATATCCCTCACCGTTGCATCCAGCACCGAAGCTGAACTCCACTCTTTATTTTGAAAGTATAAAAGATCAGGTTCCTTCAAGCCGAGCAGATAATACCCCCCATCAGCCGCCGGACCGATCACCACATCATAACTGTCGAGGTGCATAAAGGTGTTTTCCAAAAATTTTGGCGTAATACCCGGACAATCACTGCCAATGATCAGCACTTTCCCATAGCCCTTCCCAAAAACATCCGTAAATGCATGATGCATACGTTCGCCGAGATCTTCGCCCTGTTGTGAACGCTTGATAAAATAATCTTCCTCCCACAGATCATCCAGCCTGATGCGATCCGCATAATAGACATATTTGTCCGCCCTGCATTCGATCACCGTATCATGCGTAAGCTGCAACAACTTTTTGTACACTTCCAGCGCCTTATCATCACCAATTTCCCGGGCCAGCCGGGTCTTTACTTTCCCCAATTCGGGATGCCTTACAAATATGATGATCGCCTGTTGCATAAATGATATTCATATCAGCCGCCATAAATTCGGAATGGCGGGTTAAAAGTTCTGTTCCTTTATAAATAGTTTGGGGTTACATTAACCTTTCTTGTTATTGTAACAGGTAAATCATTCGTGTTTATACCACCGTACCGCCGCAACTGCTGCCGGCCCCCGCCGTACAGCCAAAACAGTGTTGATTTACCACAATGGATCTTTTTGAAAGTACATGCGGGTCATAACTGGAAATATGCTTCGACATACAATCCACTTTCATGTCGAGCATCTGGTTAAAATCACAATCATAGATGTACCCATCCCAACTGACTGAAATCGTATTCCGGCACATCACATTGGCCGCAGCATTAGGATTATATGCGGCCAGTAATTTCTCCATATACTTTTCATAATTACCGCTTTCTAAAAGGTAATCAAGAAAGCGGCTGATAGGCAGATTCGTAATAGCAAAAAGAGCATGAAAGGATATGCCAAAATCCTTTTTCAATGCCAATTTAAATTCCTTTTCCAATGCAGCCTGTGATGGCGGAAGAAATGCACCTGCCGGATTATACACCAGATTCAGTTTCAGTTCACTTCCTTCCAGGCCATAGCCAACAGCATTCAACATTTGCAGTGCTTTTATCGAATCTTCAAACACACCATCCCCGCGCTGCCTGTCTGTACGATCCCGGGTGTAAAAGGGCAACGATGAAACCACTTCGATCTGGTTGGCTTTAAAAAAATCCGGAAGATCATAAAATCGTTTATTGGAAAGGATAATGGTCAGGTTACAGCGCACAATGATATGCCTGCCCCTTTTTCTAATTTCTTCCACAAACCATCTGAAATCCGGATTCAATTCCGGCGCACCTCCCGTAAGATCCACTGTTCTGATACTTGAATCTTTATCAATAACGTCGAGGCATTCTTGCATGGTTTGCCGGGTCATGATCTCTTTGCGGTCGGGTCCGGCATCCACATGGCAATGCCTGCAAACCTGGTTGCACATTTTCCCGACATTCACCTGCAGAATTTCAGTACCCAATGGTGTAAGCGGAAACAAACCGGACTCCTCCAGCTTCTGCTGAAAAGGAACCAACAGATAGGCACCCTTGTCATTATTCCCTTTCTCCAGTATTTCCAACTGCCGGTGTACATCCGACAATATATGCTGTTGTGCTTTCAGCGACTTCATAGTTGACGATGATTTGTATTGACCGAACGATATTGCCTGATTACATAGCCACTTCCTTTACTTTATTCATCATCTGTACACCATGAACCAGCGCTGCGCCTCCTTTGATAGCAGCGGACACATGTACGGCCTCCATCATTTGTGCCTCACTCCATCCTTTTTCAAATGCATCACTGCTGTAGGCATCAATACAATAGGGACATTGCACGGCATGGGCCACCGCCAGCGCAATCAGTGATTTTTCCCTTGCACTGAGACTGCCTTCGCCAAACACTTCACCATACCAGGCAAAGAATTTACCTGCCATGGGTTTCTGAAAGTCAGCGATACTGCCAAACTTTCCCAGATCTTTTGCATTGTAATAATGATTCTCCATGTTTTACTGTTTATAATTTTGAAGGAAGAGAGACCAATCATATTTTTTAAATCGTATACGTGGCGATTTATCTGCAGGCAGGATGGTATTTTTTTTCAAGAGCGCTATCATCCCTTTTTTCCCATTAAAATCATGACGAAACCAACCCATGATCGCCGGCAACATCAACCGGTTCGCAGCGGTGTCGTAAACTGCTTCACTTGTTAAATAAGCCTTTGCTGCCTGATCCAATTGCCGGTCTATTTCTCCGGGTTTATAAAAGGCTATGGGCGGACAACTTTTTGCACCGCAGTTGAGTGCAAAATGCAGGCGGAAATCCAGTTTGTTTACCCGCAGCATTTTTTCAATTTTCCGGGGAAAGAATTTATTCAGGTAACCGAGGCTCCATTTTATTTTGGAACGCCGGAGAATACCATGTTCGATATCATCCAGACTGAAATGATGATTCGCTATCTGAATAATACGGTTCCCAAAAAACGCGCCCCGTTTCTGATACCGGTTCGGATTTTCTTTTAACAGTACCTGCGTCCAGGCATTATACAGGTTTATCCAGAAAGCTTTCTTTTCATCATCGGTATATACTGCCGCCTCCAGTTCTGAAAGCGTTATGTCCTTAAGTTGCCTTGTAAAATCGGAAGTATTTTCTCCGGTTTTTGCGGCAAGCAAAAAATCCTGTGAAAGCTGTATCAGCCGGTTAGCAGAAGCAATAGCGGGGGAAGACATTTTTGTTTCAGTTTTAACAGGATTTAATTCAGGAACATTCCGATTCGTAGGGGGAGTCGTATTTATAGCCAGTTTGTTGCTATCCTGTGAATTAATCCATCCGCGGATGGATTCTTCCGTAATTTGTCCCTGCGAGGGAAGATCCAAGATTTCGCCGTTCTTTGCAATGACCAACGAATAAGGATAATAAGGTGGTTGAATGGCACTGCGTATCAACGATCCTGTATCGATCACCATGGGCAGATTAAAGCTTTCATATTTTGCTATAAACTTTTTCAACGTCTGTATATTTTCCTCTGCCACCAGTATGATCCGGATTTCTTTATCAAATTTTTTCTGTAATTGTTGAAGGTTTGGTAAAGCACGCACACAGGGGCCGCACCAGGTTCCAAAAAAATCGATGATCACCAGCCGATCCCTCGCTTCCGCCAAAGAGGAAGGTGCAGGCACAGCAGAAAGCACCAGAGGGAAATTCAATTCACCGGCCTTTGTGTGAACGGCATAAGCCTGCTGGGCCCGGGAAGGAATTTGCATTAAAACAATGAGTAATATAAAGAAATAGCGCATGGGTATCTGTTATCAACTAATCGAAACAAATAGTATAAACGTAAATTTACCGGTAAAAGATTACCCTTTCTTAAAATATTTACCATGCAACTGACGATGGATGCAATAAAACAGACAGCCCAATTTCTCCGGGAAAAAGGGTTTGAAGATCCGCGAACCGGTATTATCATGGGTACCGGGCTCGGCGCGATGGCAGCCAGAATTGAAAACCCCATCATCCTTTCTTACAGCGATATACCCCATTTTCCTGTGTCGACCGTGGAATTTCATAAAGGAAATTTACTCTATGGCACAATCGGGTCTGTAAAAGTAATGGCCATGCAGGGCCGGTTTCATTACTATGAAGGATACTCGATGCAGGAGATCACCTTTCCGGTGCGGGTTATGAAAGAGCTGGGTGTACAGGAGCTTTTTGTAAGCAATGTGGCTGGTGGCATCAATACACATTTTAAAAAAGGGGATCTTATTTTAATTGATGACCATATCAATCTGTTGCCCGATAACCCGCTCCGTGGGCTGAGTGATCCGGCATTCGGTCAACGCTTTACCGATATGTGTGAGCCGTATGCTCCACACCTGAAGCAGTTACTACAGGAGGCAGCCGCTCTAAAGGGGATTGAATTAAAAAAAGGAGTCTATGTGGCTGTGCAAGGCCCTAATCTGGAAACAAAAGCAGAGTACCGCTTTTTGCGAAATGCCGGGGCAGATATGGTTGGCATGAGTACCATTCCGGAGATCATTGTCGCCAATCAGTTACAAATCGCTTGTGCAGCCATCAGCGTGATTACCGATGAATGTGATCCGGACAACCTCAAACCAGTAAATATTAAAGAGATCATAGAAATTGCCGGAAAATGCGACATAGTGCTCAGTGATTTGTTTGAGGATGTAATCAGGCAACTGTAATACCTTCTTCTTTTAGGCTCTCTGTTGATATCTTACATGTTTATCGGGTGAAGATCAGCGGTAACGCAGCATTTTTCTATACTGATCTTTCATCTCCTGCTGGGAGCTACCTTTCCTGTACATGCGTACGATCCTGCGGTTTGCCATTTGTACGGTCCACCAGCTATTGGTATCATACTTCCGGGCAGAGACCAGTATTTCTCCCCGCATAACTTTGTAATTACAACCAGCTTTTCTTACCCGATCACAAAATTCATATTCCTCCATGATCTGCATATCCTGCTGAAAGCCACCATCGGCATCAAACAAATCTTTTGTAATGAATAATGAGTTGTCACCACCCATACAAACAAACCAATCAAACCGCGTAAACCATGCATTGATCTTCAGGTACCATTTATGACTGTTAAACCGTGTACGATATCTCCCCATGGTATTACCTGAAGCAACAGCATTCATAATATCATTAAAGAAGGTTACAGGAGGCACCGTATCCGCATGAAGAAAATATAAGACATCGCCGCTTGCCGCTGCAGCACCTGCATTCATTTGCGCCGCTCTTCCTTTCTGCGGGCTGCGGATGATCGTAGCACCAGCCGCGGAGGCCAATGTTACCGTTTCGTCTGTACTTCCGCCGTCGGATACGATGATTTCTGCGGCACTGTTTTTTGTGTGCTGCTGAAGATAATAAACGAGGTTGCTGATCTGATCGGCTTCGTTTAATGTGGGTATAATAATACTAAGCTGCATAGAAAAAATCAACTATTACCAGCAATAGATGCCGCCGCCACATACCCGCTGCTCCAGGCATGCTGAAAATTAAATCCGCCAGTTACCCCATCCACATCCAGTATCTCACCAGCAAAGAAAAGCCCGGGCACGATTTTGCTCATCATCGTGGAAGGATCCACTTCACTGAGCCGTATGCCACCAGCGGTCACAAATTCTTCTTTAAAGGTGGTCTTGCCTTTTACCGCATACTCACCCCCGCATAATTGTTTTACCAGTTTGTTTGCATCTTTTGCCGGCAAGTCGGCCCATCGGATGTCCGGCTTTACTCCGATCTGCTGCAAAATGTATTCCCATAAACGGGAAGGCAGAGAAAATGGATTTTTGGTATATATCTTTTGCGAAGCCAATGTAAAACGGAGCGACTGTATTTGCTCCTGTAGTTTGGACTCATGCATACCTGGCAGCCAGTTGACCAGCACCGTGAAATGATAATTACAAGCTGCCAATTCCCGGGCAGCCCAGGCACTTAACTTCAGTACAGCAGGGCCGCTTAATCCCCAATGGGTGATCAGCAAGGGGCCCAGCTGTTCCATTTTGGTACCAGCGATTTTTACCACGGCTTCCGGTACACTTACTCCCATGAGTTCGCGAATGGGATGCCCCGGCAGGTTAAACGTAAATAAAGATGGTACCGGGGGTTCGATTGTATGACCACAGGCTGTCAACCAGTTGAACATTTCCGTTTTCGGATATCCTCCAGAAGCCACACATACCTGATCCGCTTTTATCTCCCCGTTGGGATGGGTAAGCAAGGTAAATACATCTCCGTTTTTTTGAATACCCTTTACTTCAGTATGCAATAAAATTTCAATGGAAAATTTAGAAGCCTCGTTTAACAGACAATCCATAATGGTTTGGGATGAATCGGTTACCGGAAACATCCGTCCGTCCGCTTCGGTCTTTAATTGCACGCCGCGCTGGCGAAACCATTCAATGGTGTCAGTGGTAAAAAAAAGATGAAATAGTTTCTTTACAAAATTACCTCCACGCGGATAGCGCTTACTCATCACCGTTATATCATCGCAGGCATGTGTCACATTGCAGCGTCCGCCCCCGCTCACTTTTACCTTTGAGAGGAGCTTGCCGGATTTTTCCAGCAACGTAACCCGGAGTTGCGGATTCATCCGGGCCGCATTTATGGCACAGAAAAAACCTGCCGCTCCCCCGCCAATTACTACCAGGTGCTTCAATTTGATGTTTTGGCAAAAATAACGGAATTATCCAGCCTCCACTACCGTATAAAGGATGCAACCCTTTGTATGGATCCCGCCGTTATGACCAATTGATACTGTCCTGTTGCCAATTGGCCTGCGGGTATTGTTATACGTTGCTCCCCGGGGCGTAGTTGTACCGTTTGTTCCTGTATGGTTGCACCGGCCATATTTAAGATCCGTATTACAGCAGGTGCAGATGAATGGTATTGAACATTCAATCGGATGAATTCTTTTACCGGATTCCCTTCGATGCGCAAGACCAGATCATCCCTGTCTAAACGAACGAGCCGGATATCGGATAATGTTTTCTGCCGGTCGAGTTTCTCGGCTTCGATCCTGTACAGCATCGCCTGATTCAATTTGGTTTGTTTGTCTGTATGCTGGTATACCCGGTTTCCTGCGCCCGGTGCTGCCGGTATGGTTGCGATCGTATTGAAATGTACGCCATCATCTGCCCGTTGTACTGAAAAAGACCGCAACTCCTGATTATCCGAAATCTCCCAGGTCAATTGTACGTTGTTGCGTTCTGGTACGGCAGAAAAATTCAGCCAAGTTAAAGGTAATACCGTAAGACTACCCTGCACCCATACCGAATAACTGCGGGGAGGTAATTCTATATACACCTGATTGCTGCCATTCAATACCTGGAAAGGGAATGCGGAGTTACCCAACACATCCGTAAAATTGGTGCCGGGTGCAATCGTTCCTCCGCGGGTATTAATGGCATGATCCACTCTCAATGTGGTATTCCCAAAATTGATGGCTACAATTACTTCCCGGTTACCGTTGCCGGCATAGCCCTGCAACTGATAGATCAGCGCTTTATCAGAGCTACCCTGAATAAAATTCGATGTATACGGAGTGCCAAAACGATTCAGGTAATCGACAGACGGAGACCCATTGATATAGAATTTCAACACCTGGATGAGCCGGTCGATTGGTGCCTTATATGCAGGCATACCGGTGGGATGATAGCTGTATAATCCACCCGATGGGGCAGGATATCCATAGTAATCCGGATAAAAAATAGTGGGTACGCCCAATTGGTTATTCGTAAGCAGATAGGCATAACCCAGATCCGGATTATTGCGCACCAACGATGCAAAGCCCGATGGATCCCTGAAATCGTGGTTATTTAAAAAGGTAACGATATTAAAGCCGCTCACGCCGGCTGCATCGCGTAAACTTCCAGTGAAGACATTCCGCACATCGAATGAGTTGTTATCGCATGCCTGCCGGAGATTTTCTCGTAAAGCGAAATCGAAAATCTTGGGTTGTATCGCGGCCAGTGTACCCGCATTCATGTAGCTCTTCACATTATTCAGCCAGCCACTGAGTTCGCTGGTATTGCTGCCATACCATTCGCCCACCACCAGCGAGGGGTCCATGCCAGACTGATGCAAACTATCCAGCAGATCGCCGACGAATTCCGGCGTAAAATGTTTTACCGCATCCATGCGATAGGCCCGTACTCCAAGATCCGTCCAGTTCCATTTGGCATAATTAATCAGCGAATCTTTTGTACGTTTCTGAAACTGATCATAATCATAAAAGAAAAACATACCATCCCAATCACCATTCAAAAAAGTAGTGGAAGCTGTCAAACTGTTAGGTTTGAAGAATTCGAAATTCATTTGTCCCCTTCCGCTCGGCAGCGATGAATAATCCGTGTAGGTTTGGTAAAGTAGTTCACCTACGATATCCTGTGCGCGGGATGCACTGTAAATGCCATAAATACGATGATCAGAATAGCCGCCTGTATTATTCAGAAAAATAAAAAGGGTGTCGCCTGCGGCAAAAAAATCAGTACTGGTAAGGGTGATACGGAATTCATCGGTGTTGCAACCAGTGGTGGTTTCTACGGTGGCGTTCATATCCCTTCCCAATGGCACGGTATTATTGGGCTGACCACAATCGCCTCCCCCATTGGGTTCAGATTCGGTGAGTGCAGCTAATCCCTGGTTGCCCACACGGTTGGTTTGTGCATAGATTTTATAGGTAAAATTATTGAACCGCACATTTCCCGTTTTTGAACTGATCTTGAAATAATAATCCCCTGCACCATTGCCGGTACTGCCCCCTAACGGTAACGCACAACGAAAACGGTCGGAAGGAAAGGGCTCCTTTGCCGCCGTATAAAAATTAGTAATATAGTTTTTTACAGCAGGGTTTACTTCGGGTGCTCCTCCATCGCGGTGATTGAAGATTACATCGGCCACGGGGGCGATACCCTGTGCAGTAAACTCAGACAGCATATTATTCAACGCTGGACGTGTACCAAGCCCGGTCGTTTGATTGCCGATAAATAGGTCCTTTGGGTCATACCCGTTGCTGGAAGGGCCAAAACTGGCTACCGCATGTGGTGGAAACCAGATATGTGTAATGCCACTTTGTTTCAACGATGCCGCTTTTAACCGCAAGGTATCCGCCCAACTCTTGCCATCCGGTGTTTTGGGGTAATCCCAATACCATCCCTGCATCATTACCTGTTGAGCAGAAAGGCAAACGCAACTGATCAGGAAAAAAAACAATAAAGCCGGGCGAAGTAAGTGTTTACACATATAATCAATTATAATAATATAATAAAATTAGCTATTCTTTATAGCATAACCAAACAATACCCGATTACATATTTATAACCGGGTATTGCCTGGCAGTTGGCAGCAGATGATTATTGTTTTACAAATGATGCTGTATATTGTTTACCATCCATTGAAATCACCAGCACATAGGTGCCGGATGAAAGCTTACTAACAGGGATGCGCGTACGCGTATCGCCACTGAGCCGCTGCCGCAGCATGATATGTCCCTGCTGATCGATGATTCGTGCAGTAGCCATTCCGGCCGGTGCATCGAAAGTGAAATCCAGATTCGTGTTTACTGGATTACCAAGCAACTGCAATGAGTACGTATATGCATCGATAGTTATATCGCGGATCTCTGTACGTTGTTGTTGGTTGTCTTTCCGTACTATTTCCACGCGGTAATAGGTTTTCTGTCCCACGAAAGGTTGTACGTCAGTAAAGGCGTATGCCTGTCTTCCATCGGTAATGGCTGCCGTTACTGTACCTATCTGATCAAACTGAATTCCATCGGAAGAACGCTGAATCCGGAAGGAGGATACTTCGTTATTTTCAACCGCTTCCCACAATAATTTGGCTTTCTTTCCTTCGTTGGTTACGGTAAACAATGGCATACCCCTGGTTACGACGGGTACTGATCCCTGTACCCACACAGAATAGCTCTGCGGGGGTAATTCAATATATACCTGATTGCTGCCACTCACCACCTGAAAGGGAAAGGCAGATCTGGCAAGTACATCAGTAAACACCGTACCGGGAGTTATGGCACCGCCACGTGTGTTAATACCATGGTCCACTTTGAGTGTGGTATTGCCAAAATTGATCGCAACGATCACATCTTTATTTCCGTTGGCGGCAAAGCCCTGCAACTGATACACCAGCGCCCTGTTTGAACTTCCCTGAATAAAATTGGCACTGTATGGGGTGCTAAAACGGTTGAGGTAATCCACCGAAGGCGAACCATTGATATAAAGTTTCAGGGCCTTCATCAGTTTATCCAGCTCTGTTTTGTATGGAGGTAGATTGGTGGGATGGTAACTGTACACACCACCGGAGGGGGCAGGGTATCCATAATAATCCGGATAGAAAATCGTGGGTACACCCAATTGGTTATTGGTGAGAATGTATGCATATGCGAGGTTAGGTGAAGTGCGCACCAGAGAGGCGAAGCCAGACGCATCCCGGAAATCATGATTATTTACAAATGTTACTGCATTAAATCCGCTCATACCCGCAGCATCCCGAAGACTGCCGGTAAATACATTCCGCACATCAAACCCAGCATTATCGCAGGCCTGTCGTAAATTTTCCCGAAGGGTAAAATCAAATATTTTCGGTTGAATAGCAGCAAGCGTACCGGCATTCATATAACTTTTTACATTATTGATCCATCCGCTGAGTTCAGTGGCATTGGTGCCATACCATTCTCCTACTACAAAATTGGGATCCATACCAGACTGGTGCAGGCTGTCGAGCATATCACCCACAAACTCGGGAGAGAAATGTTTTATCGCATCCATCCGGAAACCGCGAACGCCGAGTGTACTCCAGTTCCATTTGGTATAATTGATAAGGCTGTCCTTTGTTCTTTTTTGTGTATGATCATAGTCGTAAAAGAAAAACATACCATCCCAGTCGCCATTGAGAAAAGTGGTGGCAGCATTAGTTGAGTTTGGCTTAAAGGATTCAAAATTCATTTGCCCGCGTCCGCTGGGCAGGTTGTTGAAATTGGTATAGGTCTGGTAGAGCAATTCACTGGAGATATCCGTATTTCTGGATGAACTCCAAATACCATAAATGCGGTGATCGGAATAGCCGCCTGTATTGGTGAGATAAATAAATACCGTATCTCCAGCAGCAAAATAACTATTGGCAGCCAGCGTAAGTTTGAATTCATCCGTGTTACAACCGGCAGAGGTTTCCACTACTGCCAGCATATTTCTGCCTAGTGGCAGTACATTATTGGCCTGGCTGCAATCACCCCCACCATTGGGTTCTGTTTCATTCAACGGGGCCAGCGCACTCTCCCCTACCCGGTTCGTTTTTGCCAGTAGTTTATATCCATAATTACTAAATCGGCTGTTACCAGTTTTTGAACTGATCTTGATATAGTAATCGCCGGCGCCATTTCCCGTGCTTCCACCGACAGGCAAAGCACAGCGAAACCTGTCTGACGGAAATGGTTCTTTGCTGGCCGTATAAAAATTCGTGATATAATTTTTTACGGCTGAATTTACTTCCGGCGCTCCTCCATCGCGGTGGTTGTAAATCACATCGGCCACTGGTACAATGCCCTGACTGGTAAACTGGCTCAACATGGCATTGAGGGCCGCTCTGGTACCAAGCCCCGTTGTTTGATTTCCAATAAACAGATCCTTTGGATCGTAGCCGTTGCTGGTAGTGCCAAAGCTGGCCACGGCATGCGGGGGAAACCAGATATGTGTAATGCCGCTCTGCTTTAGTGCTGCAGCTTTCAAACGTAAGGTATCGGCCCAGCTTTTTCCTGCGGCAGTCTTTGGATAATCCCAATACCATCCCTGCATAAATACCTGTTGTGCCTGTATCTCCTTTCCTGCAAGGAAGAATAAGGAGAAAACATAAAGGCGAAGTAAGAGTTTACACATAGTTAAAAAGTTTAATATAATTGAATGTACATTTTTACTTTCTAACAGGCAATTGTTGTTTAATCTTTTGACAGCAAGAATGGATTTCTTAAGTTCGTACAAATACATTTTGTGGCAGCAACGATCACCAAAAAGCAACTCAAGGAATTACCGGTAGTTCCCTATGAGAAGATCCGGGAATACCTCAAAACCGGTCACATTTTTTTCAGTTCAGGGAGTTATACCTTTTCCGGTATCATTCAGCGATTAACGAAAAGCGTGTGGAGTCATGTGGCCATTATTTATAAAGACACCGCGTTGAACAGAGTAATGGTGCTGGAAGCAGAGCCATATGTAGGTATCCGGCTTATTCCTATGTCAAAGTATTTACGCGACTATAAGGGGAAGAAGAGAAGTTATAAGGGACAGATCGTGGTTGCCAAATTGAATTTTGAACTGGAGCAGGAAAAGCTGAACAGGGCTATCAGTTTTGGTTTAGATGAACTCACCCGGCCGTATGATAATTGGGAGATCATCCGGATTATGACCAGGATATTATTCCAAATCGGGAAGCGGGAAAAGAATAAGAACTATATCTGTTCTGAATTGGTTCGGGATGCTTTTGCCAAAGCCGGCGTGGTGTTTCAATTGAATGACACTTATATCAGTCCGCAGGAGATATGGAAAGATGAGCGGATCGAGTTAAAGTACCGGATCCTTTGACCGGGCAGTTCATTCTGCGGAGAGTAATACTGGTTTTGAAGTAAACAGGTTGGGGTTTGCCTTCTCTGCTTTTTCAATGATACTGTAATCGGAGAGAATATCCGCCTGATGTTTGCGTACGCATACATCATGTTCAAAATGTACGGATGCTTTATGGTCCCGGGTACGTACGGTCCATCCATCTGATTCTGTATATACATCTTTTTTTCCGAGGTTGATCATCGGTTCTATAGCGAGTACCATACCTTCTTTCAGTTTGGTTCCGCTGCCACGCTTTCCGTAATTCGGCACTTGCGGGTCCTCATGCAGGTTTCGGCCCAGCCCATGTCCCACCAGTTCGCGTACCACTCCGTAGCCGTGTTTCTTTTCGGTATGTTCTTGTATGGCAAAACCGATATCGCCCGTTCTGTTGCCGCTTATGGCTTTTTCAATGCCTTTATAGAGGGATTCCTTAGTAACCTGAATCAGCTTTATCACTTCTTCCCCGGGGTCACCAATGGCAAATGTGTAGGCATGATCGCCATGCCAGCCGTTTAAGATCACCCCTATATCCACAGAAATGATATCCCCTTCTTTCAATTCAGCTTCGGACGGAAATCCGTGTACCACCACATCGTTAACAGACAAACAGGAGTTAAAAGGATACCCATGATAGTTTAGAAAGGAAGGAACGGCGCCATGATCCCGTACAAATGAACCGATAAAGTTATCGATGTACATACTTGTCATGCCCGGCTTAAGCATGGTAGCTACTTCCGTAAGGGTTTTACTCACGAGGAGGGCACTTTGCCGCATCAGTTCTACTTCGGCATCTGTTTTTATCTGGGCCATTGTTTTGCAAATATCTTTAAAAAAATAAAGCCCGGCAAGTATAAACTGCCGGGCTGATATGTTCAAGGTCTTTATTACATCTGTACGGCTGATGACGTTTGTCTGCCCTGGATACGACCGCTTTTCATCAGGCCATCGTACTGGCGCATCAGCAATTGGGTTTCAATCTGCTGTAATGTATCCAGAATAACTCCCACCATAATCAGGAGGGAAGTACCTCCAAAGAAGGTAGAGAATTGCTGAGTTACACCCATACGCTGTGCGATACCCGGCAGGATACCTACAAACGCCAGCATAATGGCACCGGGGAAGGTAATTTTATCCATAATAGCCCCGATATAATCGGCTGTAGGCTGACCGGGTTTTACGCCGGGGATAAAACCATTATTCTGTTTCAGATTATCAGCAATCTGCTTGGGGTTAAATATAAGGGCTGTGTACAGGAACGTGAAGCCGATTACCACGATGGAATAGATCAGCATATACCAAACATTACTGTGGTCAGTCAGCAGCCGCATGATACCGCCACCCTGACTGGAACTTCCAAAGTTACCGATAATGGTAGGTATGAAGATGATAGCCTGAGCAAAGATGATAGGCATTACACCAGCACTGTTCACTTTGAGCGGCAGGAACTGGCGGGCTCCGCCAAATTGCCTGTTGCCCACGATTTGTTTGGCGTAATTTACCGGTACTTTACGTACCCCCTGAATCAGCATGATACAGCCCATTACGATAGCAATGAGGATAGCGATCTCCACGATAAAGATCAGTATCTGACCATTACGAGTGGATTTGGCACTCAACTCCTGTAAGAAGTTTTGCGGGAGACGTGCCACGATTCCGATCATGATAATAAGTGAAGTACCATTTCCCAATCCTTTGTCAGTGATCTTTTCGCCCATCCACATTACGAACATTGTACCGGCAGTAAGCACGATAGTAGTTGACAACCAGAACGGATAGCTGGAACTATAAATCATACCGGGTGAGTTCTTCGCTAAACTGTTCAGATATCCCACATATGCTGATGCCTGTAAAACAGTTACAGCGACGGTGAGGTAACGGGTGTATTGGTTGATTTTTTTACGTCCGCTCTCCCCTTCTTTTTGCATTTTCTGGAAACTGGGAACCAATACGGTCATCAGTTGCATAAAGATCGAGGCAGATATATAAGGCATGATACCGAGCGCAAAAATGGAAGCATTGCTGAATGAGCCTCCGGAGAATGCATCAATAAGGCCAAGGATACCGGAGTTTCCATCTCCTTTGGCTGCAATCTCATTGGGGTTAATACCAGGGAGTGCGATATGCGACCCCACCCTGTAGATGGCGATCATCATCAGGGTGAAAAGAATCTTTCCTCGCAGCTCTTCGATGCTCCAGATATTCTTCAGTGTCTGTATTAATTTCTTCACGGGGATTTAAAAGTTTAAAGCCACTAAAAAAAAACCAGTCAACTATTTTAACTAACTGGTATTAAATAAAAGACGCACTTAAAATGCGCCGTGTAAGTTACTGAAATTACTTCACTATTTCCACAGTTCCGCCTGCTGCTTCAATGGCGGCTTTTGCTTTTTCACTGATAGCATTTACTTTAAAGCTGTATTTGCCGTTCAGCTCCCCATTTCCCAGAATCTTTACTCTGTCAGTCTGAGCGATCAGGCCATTGATATAAAGATTTTCCAGTGAGAATTCAGTGATGTTATATTTTTCCGCCAATTGCGCTATCTGACCCAGGTTGAGTACTTTGTACTCAATGCGGTGGGGATTCTTAAACCCACGCTTAGGAATACGGCGCTGAATGGGCATCTGACCACCTTCGTGGGCCATTTTACTTTTATAACCGGCGCGGCTTTGTCCACCCTTTGTACCTTTTGTAGAAGTACCACCATGTCCGGAACCGTCACCACGGCCAATACGTTTGTCTTTGTGTGTTGCGCCTTTTGCAGGCTTTAATTGATGTAATTTCATTTTTTTTGATTTTATACTTACGGGGAATCACCCCTCGCTTAATACTAATGTTAAAAAGTGGAAATCTGGAAATGTGTGTGTGAATGTTGCGTTACGCTATTTTCACTTTCCGACACATTTACAAATTCCCACAGCGGGTTTAGGCATTTTCCACTTTAACCAGGTGAGATACCTTACGGATCATACCCAGGATTTGAGGAGTAGCTTCCACCTCTTTTACAGAGTTGGTCTTATTAAGGCCGAGTGCCTGTACGGTCAGCTTTTGGCGTTCCGGTCTGTCAATCGGGCTTTTTACCAGTGTAATTTTAATCTTGCTCATTTCTTTCCAGTTTGTAAATCCAAAATCCCTGCGGAGGGATTACTGGGTTTATTAGTTAGATTAACCGTTGAATACTTTTTTAAGGCCGAGGGTACGTGTTTTGGCAACAGTAATCGGCTCACGTAACAAAGCCAGCGCTTTGAAGGTTGCCTTTACCACGTTGTGGGGGTTGGCAGAGCCGAGTGATTTTGCCAGTACGTCTGTTACACCTGCAGCTTCCAGCACAGCACGCATTGAGCCTCCTGCGATCACACCCGTACCATGTGCGGCGGGTTTGATCAGCACTTTAGCAGCGCCTTCTTTCGCCCATTGGTCGTGGGGGATAGTGCCTTTCATTACAGGAACTTTGATCAGGTTCTTCTTGGCATCTTCGATACCTTTTGTAATAGCTTCCTGAACTTCTTTGGCTTTACCGAGGCCATGGCCCACCACACCGTTTTCATTGCCAACTACCACGAGAGCAGAAAAACTGAAGGCACGTCCGCCTTTGGTTGTTTTTACCACGCGGTTAATGGCCACCACTTTATCTTTCAGTTCCAGGTCTCCGGCTTTTACCTTATTTACGTTAAGCTTTGACATTTATACTTGTAATTAAAAGTTTGCTATAAAAATTAAAATTGAAGTCCACCTTCCCTTGCTCCATCAGCCACAGATTTTACGCGGCCGTGGTAGAGGTATCCTCCCCTGTCAAACACAACATCTTTTATTCCCAGTGCTGCTGCTTTACGGGCAATGGATTCACCCACCAGTTTGCTTTTGTCTTTTTTGGGCAGTTTCTGTGAACTGATATCTTTATCCCTTGAAGAGGCTGCCGCCAGTGTTTGTGCATTAGCATCGTCAATCAGTTGCACATAAATATCAGCGTTGCTCCTGTAAACAGAGAGACGGGGCTTTTGTGCAGTACCGTTGCCGATTCTACGACGTATCCGGTAGCGGATATTACTTCTTCTTTGTGATTTTACTTTTGGGTTCATTTTCTTTCTTATTTAAATCCCTGATTCTGCCAGGAATGATACTTTCAAAATTTGAGAATATGAAAATGTGAGAATTCCATTCGTCGCTGTTCGTATGCCAATTTCCAGATCAGCACATTTATCACATTTTCACCTTGATTACTTACCAGCAGCTTTACCAGCTTTCTTACGTACCACTTCACCTACATAGCGTACACCTTTTCCTTTGTACGGTTCAGGCTTACGAAGGCTGCGCAATTTGGCTGCCACCTGTCCGATCAGTTGTTTGTCGATACCTTCAAGAGTAATGATCGGGTTTTGACCTTTTTCCTGAGCAGTAGCCACTTTCAGTTCTTTGGGAACTTCGAAAATAATATTGTGCGAATAACCTAATGCGAGGTCGAGTACATTTCCCTGATTAGCGGCTTTGAAACCTACCCCGATCAGTTCCAGTTTTCTTTCGAATCCATCAGTTACACCTTTCACCATGTTTGACACGAGTGAACGGTATAGACCGTGTAATGCGCGATGACGGATCTGATCAGTAGGACGGTTAAAAATGATGTTACCATCTTTGATCTCTACTGCGATATCGCGGTCAATAGCTTGTTTCAGTTCGCCTTTGGGTCCCTTTACAGTTACCACATTATCTTTACCTACGGAGATCGTTACACCACCTGGAGCTGTTACGGGTTTCTTACCTATACGTGACATGTTGTATTTATTTTCGTTTGTTGTGAATATTTCTGACCGGTCAGCTTAGTATAGATTCAGCTTAATGTATCAGAAATTTTATTATCATTTAATAGATATAGCAAAGTATTTCACCACCTACATTCTGCGCTTTCGCTTCTTTGTCGGTCATCACACCTTTTGAAGTGGAGATGATTGCCACACCCAGGCCATTTTTTACACGGCGGAATTCTGCGGGCCTGGCATACTGACGTAAACCGGGGCTGCTGATTCTTTCCATGCTCTGAATAGCAGGTTGCTTCGTAGAGGGATCATATTTCAAAGCGATTTTGATCACGCCTTGTTTACTGTCATCCTCAAATTTGTATTTCAGGATATAGCCTTGATTGTACAGGATCTCTGTAATACGCTTCTTTAAGTTAGAAGCAGGAATATCCACCACACGGTGACCAGCCATTTGTGCGTTACGTATTCTGGTCAGGTAGTCTGCTATAGGATCTGTTACCATATTATTACTTGAATTAAATCAGTTCTGAATTTTTGTTTTACGCAGGTCCGGCAAGAGGCCTTACCTGTTTCCAGCTTCTTACCAGCTGGCTTTTTTAAGTCCGGGTATTTTTCCGTTCAGGGCCATATCCCTTACCATGATCCTGGACAGACCGAAATAACGTATATATCCTTTCGGACGGCCGGTGATCTGGCAACGGTTCTTCAACCGAACCTTGGAAGAATTCCTGGGCATTTCATCAAGCGCTTTCCAATCGCCTGCTTTTTTCAGCTCGGCTCTTTTAGTAGCATGTTGTGCCACCATACGCTCTCTTTTTGCTTGCCTGGCTGTTACTGATGTTTTTGCCATAGTTTTAAAATTCCAGTTTTAAAATTCGATATCCTTTGTGGTTCCCGTTTTTACCGGCGTTCGCACAGGATAGTTTATTATTAATTTTTTGACGCGTTTTTGAAAGGCATTCCGAGTTCTTTCAACAGTTCATATGCCTCTTCATCGGTACCGGCTGTGGTAACGAATGTAATATCCAGACCAGTAATACGATTTACCTTATCGATGTCGATCTCGGGGAAAATGATCTGCTCGGTTACACCCAGTGTATAGTTACCACGGCCATCAAAAGCTTTTTCGTTCACACCTTTGAAATCACGTACACGGGGAAGCGCCACTGCGATAAGACGGTCGAGGAATTCGTACATTTTATCACCACGGAGTGTTACTCTTGCTCCGATCGGCATATTCTTACGGAGTTTAAAGTTGGAGATATCCTTCTTAGACTGGGTGGCTACCGCTTTCTGTCCGCTGATGATGGTAAGTTCTTCCAGGGCAATATCCACCAGTTTTTTGTCAGATACTGCACCGTTTACGCCACGGTTCAGGCAAATCTTTTCCAGCCGCGGAGCCTGCATTACAGATCCGTAAGCGAATTTTTTTACCAGAGCAGGTACAACATCGTTTTTGTACTTATCTGCCAGTCTCGGGGTATAAGTTTTAGTACTCATTATTTTTTACCTCCCTGCGTTTTTTTTGTTTTAAACACTCGTTCTGTTTTGCCGTCTTTGCGTACACGTGTTACGCGGGCACCGGCCTTTTGAGCAGCGTCCCAAAGCATAACATTGCTGATGTGGATCGGAGCTTCTTTTTTCACAATACCACCGCGGGTGTTTTGAGCAGATGGTTTGGTGTGTCGGGAAATGATGTTAACACCTTCCACGATCACTTTAGCTTCATCCACCAGCACTTCTTTTACTATGCGGGGTTTTGCTAGGTCTTTGTCGTCTCCGGCAATCACCACTACATTGTCTCCTTTACGGATATTGTACTTTGGTTTAAATCTTGCTTTCATTTTTCTATTCTTTATCCGCTGTGGCGGATGATTAATTATTTTGTATCGTACCAGGGATAACCCTGTTTTTAACCGCCTGCCCGGGCGGATGGATTATAATACTTCAGGGGCCAGTGATATAATTTTCATATATCCTTTATCACGAAGTTCTCTGGCTACCGGGCCGAAAATACGTGTACCGCGGGGCTCATCGGCCTGGTTCAGTATCACTACTGCATTGTCATCAAAGCGGATATAGGATCCGTCTTTACGACGCAGTTTATTAGTGGTACGAACGATTACGGCTTTTGCCACGGTACCTTTTTTGATACCACCTTGTGGCAAAGCATCTTTAACGGTAACTACAATCTTGTCGCCAATTCCGGCATAACGCTGACCGCTGTTGCCTAGTACACGAATACAAAGCACCTCTTTGGCACCGCTGTTGTCCGCTACATTTAACCGGCTTTCTTGCTGAATCATTTTATTTAAGCTTTGAGCTCTTAGCTGTGGGCTGCGAGCAGTTTACACAATTATTAGTTATTACGGCAACTGACTGGGCCAGTAGCACGCACTGATAATATTACTTCACTTTCTCCACTACTTCCACCAGTCTCCAGCGTTTTGTTTTGCTGAGGGGGCGGGTCTCCATAATTTTCACCACATCACCAATGCTGCATTCATTTTTATCATCATGCGCGTGGAATTTGGTGGTCTTCTTCACGAATTTTCCATAGATAGGGTGCTTTACTTTTCTTTCAACCGCTACCGTAATGGTCTTTGCCATTTTGTTGCTGGTTACCACACCTATCCTTGTTTTTCTTAAATTTCTTGCTTCCATTTTTTAAGCTTTGAGCTGCCTGGTTGGAGTCTGATACCCGTTTCCTGCAGCAATGAAACTCTTTGTTACTAATCGGCCCACAGCTTCAGCTATAAGCAGATAGCTATGATTTATGCTTGTTGCTTTAATTTCAATTCAGTATTCAACCTGGCGATGTCCTTACGTAAGGCACGGATAGACATCGGGTTTTCCAGCGGAGAAATGGCATGTGCAAACTCCAGCTTTTTCAGGCGTTGTTTGTCTTCTTCGAGCCGGGCCTTCAGGTCCTGCTCATTCATACCGTGAATGCTTTTTACAAAATCTGCTTTCTTTGACATCGTTGTTAATTTGATAATTCGGAATTTGGAAATGTGCTGCTTTCGTTCTGCTCTTCACCACTATTTGTTCCTACCGTCCCCGATCACACATTTACACATTTTCACATTTACACTTTTATATCTTACGCAGTAACCAGGTCACGGCGCATGATGAACTTCGTTTTGATTGGCAGTTTACCTGCGGCGAGCGACAGGGAAGCGCGTGCTACGGTCTCACTTACGCCGTCGATCTCGAATAAGATACGACCGGGTTTTACCACTGCTGCCCAGAACTCCAGGTTACCTTTACCTTTACCCATCCTTACTTCGGCAGGTTTGCGGGTAATGGGTTTGTCGGGGAAAATGCGGATCCACACATTACCTTCCCTTTTCATTTCACGGGTAAGAGCCTGACGTGCAGCTTCAATCTGGCGATCAGTAATCCAGTGACTATCCAGCGCTTTCAATGCATAAGAACCAAATGAAATAGTGGCTCCTCTTTTCGCGTCGCCTTTCATGCGACCCTTCTGCATTTTCCTGTGCTTCGATCTTTTCGGTTGTAACATTTTATAAAAAATTTGAAAATTAGAAAATGTGGAAATGTGAAAATGACTGTTCTGATTTTAATGTGTTGGTGTTATTCACACATACGCACATTTTCACATTTGCATATTAGTTTCTTCTTCCGCCTCCGCCTCTTCTGTCGCCGCCTCTTCTGTCATCACGGCGATCACCGCCACGGCCTTCATTTCTTTCCCTTCTTTCACCACCGCCGCCTTCGTTCTTACCGCCGGCAATGAAATTGGGGTTCAGATCTCTCTTCGCCAGTACTTCACCTTTACATATCCATACTTTGATACCGATTTTACCATAAACGGTTTGTGCGAACACGTTGGCATAATCAATATCCATACGGAATGTGTGGAGGGGTACACGCCCCTGTTTGAACTCCTCGCTACGTGCGATCTCTGCACCAGCCAGACGTCCGCTTAATTTTATTTTTATCCCTTCAGCACCCATACGCAGTGCAGAGGCAATAGCCATTTTGGTAGCACGTTTGAAGTTGATACGGTTTTCGATCTGGCGCGCAATCGTGTCACCCACGATCATCGCATCCAGCTCAGGACGGCGGATCTCCAGGATGTTGATCTGCACATCATCTTTACCAGTAAGCTTCTTCAGTTCTTCCTTGATACGATCTACTTCCCCACCACCTTTTCCGATGATGATACCGGGCTTGGAGGTATGGATAGTAACGATCAGTTTACCCAGTGTACGCTCGATCACAATTTTGGAGATACCACCCTTGTTGATACGTGCGTTCAGGTATGTCCTGATTTTGTGGTCCTCGATCAGTTTACCGGCATAATCTTTTTTGCTGCCGTACCAGTTAGACTCCCAACCGCGGATGATGCCTAACCTGTTACCAATCGGATTTGCTTTCTGACCCATAATATTAAAAATTCCAGGTTTAAAATTCCAAGTGCCGTTCGGGCCTTTGGGATTCGTTATTTGTTATTTCGTTTCTTTCGTTTCAGTTACAACTGTGGCTTCTTCTTTAGTACCCACTATCACAGTTACGTGGTTGCTGCGTTTACGTACACGGTAGCCACGTCCCTGAGGAGCCGGGCGCATACGTTTCAGCGTACGGGCACCATCGACAAATACTGTTTTTACGATCAATTGGCTTTCATCTCCGCCTTCGTTTTTCTGTTTCCAGTTGTTGATGGCACTCAATACAAGTTTGCGCATCGGCTCAGATGAATGTTTGGCACTGTGTTCCAGTACTGCCAGAGCTTTCTCCACATTCATACCGCGGATCAGGTCTGCTAATAACCTCATCTTACGGGGAGATGTGGGATAGTTATTCAGTGTAGCACCGAAGTATGATTTCCTTTTTTCCTTACGGGCTTCCGCCGCAATTTTTTTTCTGGATCCCATTTTTATTTAGCTTTTAGCTATAAGTCCTGAGTGATAAACTCTTTCCTGATAGCAATGAAATTCTTTGTTTACTGAGGTTTATACATGGCGGGAAAAATTCCCGGAACCATATTAACCATCTTTCTTAGAGTGTCCTTTGAACTGGCGGGTTGGTGCAAATTCACCTAACTTATGTCCCACCATGAATTCCGTTACATATACCGGGATGAACTTATTGCCATTGTGCACAGCAAATGTGTGTCCCACAAAATCAGGAGAGATAGTAGAGCGGCGGCTCCAGGTCTTGATCACCCCTTTTTTGTTTTTGCCTTCGTTCATAGCCATCACCTTTTTCTCGAGGTGGGTAGCGATGTAAGGACCTTTTTTAATCGAACGTGCCATTTTTTAAATTTGAAAATTTGAAAATGTGGAAATGTGAAAATGATTCCCACTATCAAAATTTTATTTACAAGGAGCAAACATGAATTTAATTTTCACATTTTCATATTTGCACATTATTCATTTTATTTAGCCAGTTTACTTCCGTTCTTACGCTGAATGATCATCTTATCACTTCCTTTTCCTTTCGTTCTTGTCTTCAGACCTCTTGAGTACTGTCCGTTTCTGCTGCGGGGCTGTCCACCGGAAGCTTTACCTTCACCACCACCCATCGGGTGATCTACAGGGTTCATCGCCACACCACGGTTTCTGGGTTTGATACCTTTCCAGCGGTTACGGCCTGCTTTACCCATGCTCTGCAGGAAGTGGTCGCTGTTGCTTACCACACCTACGGTTGCATAACAGTTGATCAGTACTTTTCTCAGCTCTCCGGAAGGCATCTTCAGGATCGCATATTTTTCTTCTTTGTTGGTAAGCTGTGCAGATGATCCGGCACTGCGGGCAAGTTTACCACCTTGGCCAGGCTGCATTTCGATATTATGCACGTTGGTACCAAGGGGCATATTCTTCATTGGCAGTGCATTTCCTACTTCGGGGGCAACATCAGCACCACTTTCCACGATAGCACCTACCTGCAGGCCCTGGGGGGCGAGGATATAGCGTTTTTCACCATCTGCATAATTCAGCAGGGCGATAAAAGCGGTACGATTGGGATCATATTGAACAGACTCTACAGTAGCTGCGCCTGCTTTATTTCTTTTGAAATCGATGATACGATATTTCTTCTTGTGTCCACCACCTCTGTAACGCATAGACAGGTGACCTGAAGAGTTACGACCTCCGGTTCTGGGTTTTGCTTCCACCAGTGTCTTTTCAGGTACATTGGTAGTTACTTCCGCGTAGGCATTACCAATTCTCCAGCGGGTACCAGCGGTAATGGGTTTAAATTTTCTGAGTGCCATTTTTAAATTTCTTCGTTTTGTTTTTCCCGGTATTACCGGTTACTTATTCCAACACTTCGCGGCGGTTGATTGCCATTATAGAAACAGGGATCAAATATTCGAATAGAGATCGATATTCTCACCTTCTGCCACCGTTACATAGGCCTTTTTATAAGCAGGCTTGCGGCCTGAAATAACACCGGCTTTTGTAAAACGGCTTTTGTTTTTTCCCGGTACCACAGCAGTGTTCACGGCTGTTACGGTAACACCATAGAAACTTTCGATCGCTTTTTTGATCTCCAGTTTATTGGCTTTACGGGCCACTTTGAACGCATAGCGGCGCAGTTTTTCCTGCTGTGCATTTGCTTTTTCTGTCAAAATGGGTTTTATTAAAACGTCAGATACTTTCATCGCTTATTATGCTTTAATCAATTTGTAATTATGCTTCTGCCTTGTCTTCGTCAGTAAAGATCTTAGCTGCACTTTCTGTCAGCACCAGTACTTCAGAGTTTACAATGTCATAAGTGTTGATATCGCTAAGCAATACACCGAGAACAGAAGGTACATTGCGGATAGACATCTGCACATTGTCATTGTATTCAGGCATGATGAACATTGACTTCTTATCAGCCAGTTTCAGGTTACCCAGAATGTCTACAAAGGTTTTTGTTTTAGGCTTATCCATAGTGATATCTTCCACCACCACGATCGCATTTTCTTTTGCTTTGTGAGACAGGGCAGATATTTTAGCCAGGTCTTTTACTTTCCTGTTCAGCTTGATATCATAGCTGTGAGGTTTGGGACCGAAGATAGTACCACCACCTTTGTACAAGGGGTTACGGATATTACCCTTACGGCTACCACCGGTACCTTTTTGACGGTGCAGTTTGCGGCTTGCACCTTGTACTTCCGCACGAGTCTTTACTTTATGTGTACCCTGGCGTTGTGCAGCAAGGTATTGTTTCACGGCAAGGTAAATCACGTGATTATTGGGTTCAGCACCGAAGATCTCTTCGGGCAGTTCTACTGTTCTGCCTGTTGCTTTCCCGTTTGTATTTAAAACTTCTACTTGCATTTCTTTCTTGTTTATTGTTGAGACAAGGCGTGCCTTGTCTTTACTTCTGGATTAATACGATAGAACCGATATGACCGGGAACAGATCCGCTGATCAGGATGTAGTTTTTCTCAGGGAAAATCTTCACCACTTTCAGTCCTTTCAGTTTTACACGGTCGTTACCCATACGGCCGGCCATGCGCATACCCTTCATTACGCGGGAAGCGTCTGAAGAGTTACCCAGTGAACCCGGAGCTCTCTGACGGTCGTGCTGACCGTGTGATTGCTGGCCCACACCATGGAAACCGTGGCGTTTTACCACACCCTGGAAACCTTTACCTTTTGTGGTACCTACCACTTCAACTTTATCGCCTTCAGCGAAAATGTCGAGAGTAATGGTTTCACCAATATTTTTTTCAATGGAATAATCTCTGAATTCTTTGGAAAACCGTTTTGGGGCGGTTTGTGCTTTTGCGAAGTGGTTCTTCTCGGCTTTAGTAGTATTCTTTTCCTTTTTGTCGCCGAAAGAAAGCTGGAGAGCATTGTAGCCGTCAGACTCTTTGGTCTTAACCTGGGTCACCACACAGGGCCCTGCTTCAATGATGGTACAGGCGGTCTGTTTGCCTGCGGGATCGAAGACACTCGTCATCCCGATTTTTTTCCCAATAATACCTTTCATGTTGATCAATTTATGCCTGCAGGATTATTGGGACATTCTCCGGATATTTTTTATTTTTTTCGTTGTAGATACATGGCATGCCTTGAATCTAAAACGAAAAAATATTATCCGGGGGGTCAATCCCCGTTTGCTGCCGACCTTTTCCTTTGTTTTCCTGATTTGAATCAGGAAGTAGAAGTACCGGCAGTAAACAAACCCTGAATGGCTTGTTTTATGTTTAACTGCTAATTGTCGTAACAATTGGCAGCCGTTAATGTCAGAGCTCTTTTTTTCGCCGAAACGAATTGAGAGATAACGAAAATTTATTTTAAGAACTTTTTGCTTTATTCATTAAGCAACACCTTCATCGCCACAGCGCCTTTTACGCTTTGATCTCTACTTCCACACCACTGGGCAGGTCGAGCTTACTCAACGCATCTACCGTACGGCTGGAAGAAGTGTAAATATCCAGCAAACGCTTATGTGTAGCGAGCTGAAACTGTTCACGACTCTTCTTATTAACGTGGGGTGAACGCAATACTGTAAAAATTTTGCGGCGGGTAGGCAGGGGAATAGGGCCTGTTACTACTGCACCAGTACTGCGTACGGTTTTTACGATTTTTTCTGCAGATTTATCTACCAGGTTGTGATCGTAAGACTGTAATTTGATTCTGATTCGCTGCGACATGTGTGAATACCCAATTTTCTTTTGGGAGTGCAAAGGTAGGGGTAAGCCCCATACGTTCCAAATAGTTGAGAAAGAATTTTATTCAATGTGGGAAAACTTTGACTGCGCCAGCGATTATATATATAATACATTGATTAACATATATTTAGATGGGTTTCTTTTTTGATAGATAATGTCAATTTCGCTTCCCTTTTCTTTAACTTAACATAAATTGAAGGGGCTGCAAGTTCAAAAGTCTCTTTCGGCCATTGATTCATACCCCTTTTGATACCGGGACGAAATCACTGGTCATTCAACTGGCCTTTCATACACCACCCGATTGCTGAGCAGCACCACACCCCGGGTCGTGTTGAATTTGGCACGAACAAATGAGTCTTTTTTATAATTCAATGTGTTCTTTACCGAAAAGTGCAAATGCGGCCTTATGACCTGGCCGGTTGCCCCGCTTAGCCCGATCACTTGCCCCGCTTCTACCCTTCCGGATTTGACAAGAACCCCCTTATGCTGCAGATGCCAGTAACAACCAAAACTGCCATCATCGTGGCGTATGATGATAAAATTGGCTCTATTCGTGTAACGTGGCCAGATCCCGCCTTCCCGGCTTTTGTCGCGGTAACTGTATATCACTCCTCCCCTGGCGGCGCAAACTGGTGTACCCACCGGCATGGCAAAATCGATGGCTGCCACTGACTGGTGGGAGAAGAGGCCGCCATAGCCCTGCACAACCCGGTGTTGGGTGCCTTTTTGGAATGGTAGTTCATAAATATGTGTATCGAGATTGCGGGTTACGGAAGTGTGGATATAGAAAAAAGACAGCACAAAAGCTACCGTAAGGATGAATAATACGCCTGTGATATAAAGGAAGAGTCTGAATCTGCTATTTCGTTTGAGTCTCATACTCCCCGTAGATCATTTTTTTTATTCATACAAAAGCGGCGCTGCCTGGATACTATCATTTGACACAATCATAATAAATCACTGAGCCAGGTACAATCAGCCCTCCTCCAATATAATGAAACTTTACATTTCTTCTACGGCCCCATCCGTTCATTAATGTATCAGTGCCTTTGGAACTGATTAGCACCACACGCTGGTTGGAAATCGGCGCTCCGTTCATAAAGGCTCCCGTAATATCTGACAGATTGATCGTAGAACCAGGCCTGATCAGGACCTGGTAATGCAGGTTATCGAGACGACGAATTTCGGACGTATGACTGAAGCCAGTGATAAAATCCTTCTTTAATACTGCAATACCATTGGCAGTCCTGATTCGCTTTGGAATAATGCTGCTATCCTCCGGGTTCAATATATGAACATCAGCAATCACCACTTCATCCGTAAGATTACGCAGGTATGCCTGACACAAATAGGAACAGGAATAAAATAAAACCAACACTGAAACAATGAAAATGAATTGATATCGCATGTGCAGAAATCCGTCTGGTTCATTAAAATATTTGCCTGAATTGCGCATTTATCTAACTTATTAACCGGGAATGTTCTACCTGTAGAACCTTTCCACTGATAGAACCGGAATAAAAATAATCGTAAACGCCGATATGTTATATTAAAGAAACGCTAAACAGAACACCAATATAGAAAAAAGAAATAACCCACCAGCCAGCAACAGGATAACTATCAATCATACACTCAGCAAAGGCAGATAACTGAACGTTTATTCATTGATCACTAAAGATAAAACAAGCCAGCCTCAAATCAGCACAAGCATATTATAAAATGATCATCTCAGATTCACCAACCTGTTGGATGATTAATAATCGGCTACCTGTAATGCAGCAGAGCATTTTTCAGGAAAAGAGTGGTACCAGATGGTGAATCCCTGATCCTATGCTACCGCCATGAGTAAAAACAGATAATCGCCGGCAAAGTTTTCGTCTGCCACCGGAATAAATAAATACCATAACAAGAAATCAAACATCAGATCATGCGAACCGGAGTCGCTTACCCTTAACCGGAGCCCTTCTTTTGTAGAAGCGAGTCCATATGCCAGTATATCTTTTCCGGAATCGATCAGTACGTATTCCGCCAACGGATTGTTCCGTACTTTCAATTGGTATGTTTTGTCATGGCTCTTCACTTCCCAACTGCTGGCATACCATTTTACCGGGCTTACCTTCAACAACAAATTTCCCGAGTCATCCGTTACTTCTATGGAGGATTTCCAAAAGCCGGTTCGCTGAATAGTAAACGATCGGCCATCCAGGGTACAAAGCGCTTTCCCCGACATCGTATTTCGTTGTATTTCCATTACTCCCCGCTCCTGGCCTTCTACACTGAATGCGTAACGGGAGCCATTTTGTTTAACCCACTTTTTATCCATTATTTGTTCTTTTAAGGAAAACAACAAAATGTCGATAATAGTTTGACGGGGAAATACCGTTCAAATAAATTTCATGATTGAATGAAAAGAGAAGTTATTTTAATAATAACAGAACTGCTCTACCTTTTTCCGTATAGAGAAGAATTGCTGGTCGACCCAAACTTGTCCCGGAAGGACTATTTGTTCATCCTAATATCCGCATAGGTTCCATTTTGATAAACAAAAGAAGCATCTGCTATGCAGGTGATTGATTGTATTTTTTTGGCATAAATACATGAGCCAAATCAATCCCTATAAAAAAAGGGCTCTTGCGGAGCCCTTAACCCTGTCGTTCGACAGGTAAGCCTTAGAACATTGTGTTTTTCATAGACCAGCTTCCTTAGGGCTGATCAAGAATCTTAAAAACGGAGACATAACCGACACTAATAGGCAAACACAGTGCCAACCCTGACAGCAAACGATTGACTTAAACCAATATTTTAGAAATTGTGTAAAATAATCTGGCCTTGACAGCATTCCTGAACCTGCTCAGGGATTCTGGCCTTTAATGGTAACATTCACACCCATGCCCACAGAAATATTGGCATTAGGATGCAAATAAAGGCTCCGGCAAGTAACTGGAACATTAATCACCGGATAGTTGGAGAGGTTACCAGGTATGATTACATCTGTATTTTCGTTGGGCAAAACCCCACAGCCCCAGTTTAGAGGACTAAACCAATCGCTGTCATTGCTGCCTGTCCAGATCGTTTCGAATTTTAGAGTATAAATTGGGCTCAAGACCTGCCCCGAGGGCGTGGTTATCAAACAACGGTACATATTACCATACCAGGAAGAAGTGGGGCTGATGATCTGCATCATACTACTGGAAGTACCGTTGTAATTACTGTTGTCTGAAATATTTGTAAACCCGCTCCCTTCATCCACCTGCCATTGATAATTACTTCCTGTTTGTAACGAAGATAAAAACACATTGCCTTGCGGACACATGCGTAGGGTATATATTTGTATTGGCCCGGTTACAAAACCAAATCCGGGCATAGAAGCGCTGCCTCCTGCATGTGATACCTGTACAGCACCGCTGGCACCACTACCAACTATTGCCTGGATAGTATTATTATCCACCACCAAAAACGAAGCGGCATCTGTACCCCCGAACCTGACCGTATTTGTACCATTAAAATTCGTACCGGTGATGGTAACGAGCGCACCTGCACGCGCAGTATTTGGCGTAAAGGAACTGATTGAAGGTGGCAGGAGATAAAACGTAAACCCATTAATTGTTGCTGTCCCAAAAGGTGTTTCAACATTTATTATTCCAGATGCACCATTGGCCACAACTGCAGTAATGGTGGTTGAATTTGCAACAGTAAAAGATGAAGCCGACACACCTCCAAAACTTACAGCGGTAGCCCCCGTAAAATTCACACCGCTTAAAGTGATTGTTGTACCGATGGTTCCGCTTGTCGGTGAAAACATTGATATGCCCGGCTCGTTTGTCTTATTCTTATATATCCTTATAAAATGCCAATCGGGGATCACATCTATAATATCCGGTTTCTTATCTCCATCCATATCTGCGAACGTGGTAACCCATGGGTTTCCTGAATCCAACTGTGCACCAAGTGCCAGAGTGATGTTTCCAACGGTGCTGATATTTTTATAAATCAATGTTCCCGGTGCGGTAAAGTCAACCCCGACAATTACATCAAGTTTACCGTCTCCATCAACATCACCCATGTCAACTGATTTGTTAAACATGTTAGTTGGATAGACTATATCAGTTCTTGCCTGCAGGGATACCACACCCGGTGAACCATTATTCTTAAATATTGAAAAATAACGTTCTCCCCTGTTGGTAACACAGATATCATTTTTGCCATCCCCATCTAAATCTCCGATAGCAATAAACTTTGGGTTTAGCCCGGTAGCGAAATCAGTTTTAGGAGAAAATGATACAGAGCCGGATGAACTTGTATTTCTGTAAATGGAAATAGTTGAACTTGTAAAACCATAACTGATCACTATGTCTTTTTTTCCGTCACCATCAATATCTCCCATACAGATTTCGTAAGACTGGCCCAATGTTGTGAGATCAGTCTTTGCACCAAATGAAATAGTACCGGGGATACTAGTGTTAAGTTAAATTTATTATGACGTATAATATTTCTTTATATTTGGGAAACCAAATACCATGAAATATTATACTATCCATTTGACGAAAGAGGAAGTGAATCATCTGCGGGAAATTATTTCAAAAGGGACTCATA
>JAPLEH010000018.1 GCA_026391455.1 Bacteroidota bacterium | reverse complement strand
AAGATTTCAGTGTAACTACCAATTTCAATCAAAAACGAAAATCAAAAAACCCAATTATTCCTTTGTGCCCTTTGTGGGAAGAAAAAAAATACAGCACACGGATGAAACAGATTGAATCTATTCGTCGCCAACAGGATTGATACAGATGATTACTCCTGCGCAGCAATGGCCTTCAAGATTTTAGAGCCTATATCATCTCAAAAAAAATGGAATTTTAAAGTTAGAAGTATTCCTTTGTGCCCTTTGTGGGACCAAAAAAAATACAGCACAAAGATGAAACAGATTGGTCAACGAAGTGACAAGAATTTTAAATTTTTAAACGGAGAACTAATTACTACCAATCCTGTATCTGTGATTATCCCAGCATAGAAAGGCATTAGTTTCTTTTTCAGGTAGCCGGGTCGGGTTGCCCAAAAAACAGTATCCCCTTTTGTAATATAATTCCCTACATCCTCGGAATGTATTTGTGAATAGTTGAGGGAAGTTTGTGGTTGATGGTTACTATCCCTTTTGCAATCAGAATTATGCAGTACAAAACCATTATCTAAAAACACAAAATAAGAGTGTTCGTTGCTGTTTTGCGCTTGCAAACCCATGTTATCCAAATCAACATAACGGCTGCAAAGAGCCAACTTAGGGTTTGAAGGCTTGAAGTGCGGATTATAATATTTATTTGAACTTTTGGCAGGCTTTTGATAGCTGCCAAAACCAGCTCCGATATTTGAACAACTTTGCCCGTATAATATCGCCAATATCAAGAAAAAGTGTGCAAGTTTCATTGCTGAATTTTTTCGCCGTGGTTCGTGTTCACGCGAACCAGAGCAGTTGAGAAATAAGAGAGTTATTACCTCACCACTACCAATTTTGACAGTATAATATCCTCAATTTTTAGTACAGGATTCTTGAGCAATAAATCATTGATCACCTTTAATTCAGCGCTTCTTCCGGCTATAGCCAATACCTGCTCCTCCGAAGGCTCTTGAAAATATCGTATTGTTTCTTCGAGAATGATTTGATACGATTCGGTTTCACTAAACCTCTTTTCGGTCAACGTGTTGTCTTCATTCATCACCTGATACGTATCACTCCATTTCACCATTTTGAATAAGGTACGGCAAAAAGCTACCGGCATAAAAAGCCGCAGTTCATCAGCTTCCATCTGGCTCATTCCCCGCGATTGTAAAAGCTCTATCAACTTTTCATCGCTGCTTTTCGCCCATTCATTGGCCATCAGGCCGATTGCTGCCTGCACATGTTTTCTGAATTGGGAAGAGATCAAGCTGTTTGAATTAATTAAAAAACTTGTTCTTTGTAAAGAAATAAACTTCTTACCCTGGTTCGTGTCCCCACAAACCAGTAATCGCGAACTCGTTTACCACCCGGGTTCGTATCCCCACGAACTACAGCGATTGAACCACCAACCCTCACTTCACATAATTCGTAGACCAATCCCCGTTCTCATTAAACAAATTATATCCATTGTTCGAATCCGAACATAAATACCGGCCAGTCCATTCACCTTCCAGATCGAATAAATTGTAATTGTCTTTTGCTTTGATGAAGTACCCAATCCAGTCACCCGCTTTGCTAAAATATAGCATCACCTGCTCATTTACCTGAATGAGCAGGCCGATCAGATCCGCATCATAATTGTACATATAGTAACTAACCCTTCCCCCATAGGCAGGATTATACTCAAACGAGAAAGTAGGGTTGATCCGGGAATTGAACTTTGGATTCAGTTCATAGTTGAACTTGGGGTTGATCGTTGAAGTGTATTTAGGATTAATATCTGTACTAAACCGGGGGTTAATGGCCGACGTAAACAAAGGGTTGATGGCCGGTGTAAATTTCGGATTAATCGCCGTCGTAAATTTCGGATTGATACTGCTGTTAAACTTCGGATTCTGCTCATACGGCGGAATGTATTGCCCAAAGGCATGGCTGGCCATAACCAGAAGTACAAGAATAAAAATTGCTTTTGAAAAAATTCTGGATATTCCTGCTGACTGCATAAGCTGTATTTTAATAAAGTAAAATTAATCCTTTTTGTTAAGGGACGCGAACAAGCAGCAATTGCACCATTCCGAAAAACATTGGGCAAAGCTTTTACAGAAAGGTTTTCACTAAGGCCTGCGCACATTCACTTTATACCGCAGCACCATATCTTCATTGTAAAGCAGGTATAGCCATTCTATATCTGTACGGTTTACGGGCAATATATACCGAAGTATGTTGTCCGTCGCCGCATTCGGTTTTGCTCGTGCCGGCTGCAAAAATACCAAGGAGTTGGATTGAGAGAAGATAGTGGAATCTACCAGCATATCCGGAGATATTCTTTTGTCGCGTTCCGGATGTGACGCTATCAGTTCCAGATGAACCGTATCGCCCAGAGCGGCTTCTATTACCCCTTTGCTGGGAAAGTAAGATGTAAGGGAATATTTCACATAGGACTTTTGTAAAAAGGGGGATTGATAAAATTCCTGCGGCATCTGAGTGTGTGGCAAAAAAGTAAAGCGAATATCATCCGGGTAATGGTCGCGAATAAATTGCTCAGGTGTCGCAAGAAAATAATTGGGATCATATTCCCTTACAAACTCCGTACCTCCTGCTGTTACATAGCCACTGGCCCAGGTGGCATCCATCAGGTACCAATTTCCTTCCAGGTTTACCGCATTCCAGAAATGGTTTACGCCAAAACGGGAAACGGGTTTAGTACCATTGGGTCTTGCATAGCCGGCAATCAGTTTTGTTTCTATCCCGGCATAGTCACAAAGCGTGGTAAACAAGCGGGCATAGCCTTCGCAGATCGCGACCCCATTGCGCAAAACACTAATGGCCACCCGTTCATTCACCGGCTTCAAGGCGCCGGTATCATCCGCTCCCTGTAGCCATTCATTATACCTACGCGACGATTTGCCCAGAACCGGCATGGCATTCGACTTGGTACGATATCCGATATGATCGGTAATCCACCGGAAAATGGCCGTTACCTTTTGCCGATCCGTAGTTAAATGCTGAGTCAAATCCCTGGCAAGTTGTGCCGGATCATCCTGCCCATGGGCATGCAGGCAAAGCCCCAGTATTAATATAAACCCTATGCGTTTCATGAGGGAAGTGAGTACTAATTTACGGAAAAGGTTTCATAGGTTCGATAGGTTTAATAGGTTCAAGAGGTTTAAGAGGTTACATAAGTGACATAGGTTGAATACAGTTCGCGGTTGCTGGTCACTCGTTGGTAGTTAGTTGGCGTGCCCGCCGTGGCGGGTTGCTGGTTACTTGCTACTGGCTGTTCAACGCTGACAGCGCAAAGCTCGCAGCTGATAGCTGGCTGTTCGAGGCTTGTAGCTTGAAGCTCGCTGCTTGCAGCTTTTCTCTGGCTGTTCGAGGCTTGCAGCTTGAAGCTCGCTGCTTGCAGCTTTTCTCTGGCTGTTCGAGGCTTGTAGCTTGAAGCTCGCTGCTTGCAGCTTTTCTCTGGCTGTTCGAGGCTTGCAGCTTGAAGCTCGCTGCTTG
>JAPLEH010000009.1 GCA_026391455.1 Bacteroidota bacterium | reverse complement strand
AGGAATTAAATTTAGTAGCTGTGCGAAAACAGGCTGTCCGGTAAAAAAACTATGTTTGGGCATAGAATGAGAGTTTTTGTGTGGTAACTCAAACTTATCATTCTTTTGGGAGGTTCGCCTCCCATTTTTTTACCCTTTAATGGATTTTCCCCGGACAACAGTGATGTGCTAATATGCTAATTGAATACAGAACAGCCTAATTTGATAATGTGATAATTTGCTAATGTGCTAATTGAATACAGAACAGCAGAATGCTAACTGCAAATTGAAAGCTGCCAACTGAAAACTGCAAACTGCCAACTGTCAACTATCAACTGCTTTCCATCCCACAAAATACCTATCCCCTTCCACCCCATTTGCCTATATGGTAAGCCCGCCATCATAAATAGCTTTGACCAAACAAGTTGTTTATGAGAATCAATCTTTTGTTGGTGATTTTTTTTCTTTCATTTTCTTTCAGGGCCATCGCGCAACCTCCCAATGATAATTCCTGTGGTGCGGTAACAATTCCGGTAGAGAATCTGGGTTGTGAGCCCACCGTTACCTATAGCTATACAGCCGCTACCTGGAGCAGTGGCAGTGGCAATACCTGGTGCGAAAATTTTCAAAACCTGGACGTATGGTATAAGTTTACGATACCGTCTACCGGTATTGCGAGAGTTTCGATTACCGCCACGGATGGCAATGCCTATACAGCAGAGATGTATACCAGCAATACCTGCAACAGCCTCGCCATCTTTAATAGTTTCTCCAATGGCTATCCCTGTCTGTATACAAATATACCTTCCGAATCATCGAGAGATTTTACCGGGCTCACTCCGGGCGGGGAAGTGTATATGCGCGTGTATCGCCGTTTCAGCAATACCGCCGCTTTTGCAAATGGTGCTATAAAAATATGTGTAAGCAATACGAATACTCTTGCCGATGAGCCCTGCAATGCCGGCTTCTTTACGGTGGATGCACAGGATCCGATGGGACAGGATTGCACACCTGTAACTTTTTATAGCTGGACCGGCGCCACGCTTACACCCGCTGTTCCCAACCCATCCTGTATAGCCCCCATGCCCGGCGCCAATGTACGGGATGTATGGTTTAAAATACGTGTGCCCGCCAGCGGCAGGATTCGAATCAATCATACCTACAATGGTACCTGTATGGCTGCCTACACGGCTGCATCCTGTTCCGGTCCATTCACAGAGATCGGTTGTACATTCTTTGGACTGAACTACCTTAACCTTACACCCAACAGTATCATCTATATACGCATGATGCGCTATACCGGTACAGGCCCTGCACTCAGTGATGGAAGCGCCAAGATATGTGTGGCCGAATCGAATTCGGTACCAGTAGCCAATAACTCCACCAAAGTAGGTATCGGAATAGATACACCATTCGCCAAACTGGATGTAGTGGGTACCGGTATCTTCCGCGATAAACTCACCGTACTCGATGATATCGAAACAAGAGGAGACCTGATCGTGGCAGGAAATATTCTTTCCAAATATGGCAATACCAAACTACCCAATAATACATCAGTGGGCGGGCAACTTACACTCGATTCGCTTTCGTTTACCAACCGGTTGGGCAATCATATTTCCCTCTATGGCGGGCTGGGTTCCACCCCACAATATGGATTGGGTATACAATCCGGGCTATTTCAGGTATACAGCGATGGCACCGCTTCCAGCATCGCATTCGGTTACGGACATAGCAATAATTTTACAGAAAGGGCCCGTACCATTAATTCGGGTGAAGTCAGTTTTCAGTTGGCTGGACGATTGCAGATAAGAACCGGTTCACAATCTGCCGGACTCTGGCTCAATAATGCAGCTAACAGTGCCAACTCAGCTTTCATCGGACTTTCCGGTGATAACCAGGTGGGCTTCTTTGGCAATACCGGAGCATTATGGGGATTAACGATGAATACCACCACCGGCAATATCGGAATCGGACTCAATGGCGCAGCGGCACAGGTACCGCTACAGTTCAACAATGCATTGGGATTAACAAAGATCTCACTATACAGGGGAACTTACGGCGATGTGGGCATCGGTGCATACCCCGGCGAATTGCGTTTGCAAAATGATATTCCCAATGGTAAAGTAAGCCTGGGCGTTATCGAAACCACTGGTGCATTTACCGAACTGGCCAAGGCCGAACGAAATGGCGCCTTTGCTTTTTCCATCTTCGGCAGTCTTTGGGTCAATGGCACCACCTATGCCAGTGACGCACGCTTCAAACAAAACGTAGCTCCAATCGGCAATGCACTGGAAAAAGTATTGCGCCTGAACGGGGTGGAATATGAAATGAAATCATCCTTCACCGACAAATTCCATTTCACACCGGGCAGACAAATGGGTTTGCTTGCTCAGGATGTGGAAAAGATCATACCGGAAGCCGTGAATGAAAAAGAAGGATACAAAGGGGTGGACTACGCCAAACTGGTACCCCTGCTGATCGAATCGATCAAGGAACAACAAAAACAGATAGAGGAATTGAAACGGCAAATTCAGCAATTGCAAAACCGTTAGTCATGAATAAACAATCATGGATGATCGTGGTGATGCTATGTACCATCACCAGCGTAACTGCACAAAATGTAGGCATCGGCACCACTACGCCATTGGCAAGATTGCATGTAAGCGACAGCAATGTGGTATTCACTGCCAAAGGATTCCCGCTCCCTCCTTCTCCCGGCAACCCACCCATTTCGGGTGCAGGCAGCCGTATGATGTGGTATGCAGATAAAGCTGCATTCAGAACCGGAGGTATCACTAATACGCAATGGGATAAAAACCAGACCGGTGATTTTTCCTTTGCCACCGGATTCAATACACGAGCATCCGGAGAAGCTGCTTTTGCTGCGGGAGGTGAAACCAATGCTGCAGGGGATTATTCCGTGGCTATGGGCAATCTCTCTTATTCTCCCGGCCTCAGTTCCATTGCAATGGGGCAAACATCCACTGCAACCGGTAATCATTCGAAGGCCATCGGCTACCTGGCCAATGCAACCGCAGATTACGCTACATCGATCGGCACCGAAACTACAGCCGCGTTATACGCTACTGCCATTGGGTACCAGGCAAGTGCTACCGGAAATTTTTCAACATCCCTCGGGTATCAGGTTAATACCTCTTTTGATTACGGGCTGGCGATCGGTTACGATGCAAATGCTAATAATTTCTATACTACTGCCATAGGTATGCAAACAACCGCATCCGGGCTCAATGCTACCGCGATCGGATATCGAACTACTGCGTCCGGTAATAACTCCACGGCACTCGGCAACAATACCAAAGCCAGGTCACCTAATTCATTTGTTGTTGGCATCTATAATGATACCACAGGTACCAATCGTTTATTTGAGATCGGCAGAGGCACTGCAGATAATCTTCGCAGTAATGCGATGACGGTACTGGCCAATGGCAATGTGGGTATCGGAGATAATAATCCGGTGGCAAAATTTTCCGTAGTTGGCACCGGATCCATCACAGGTAATGTGAGCATCGGAAATTTCGGAGGCGGTTATCCATTCCTGCTTGATGTGTTTGGCAGTGGCTGGTTCCGGGGCAGTTCCTTTATTAGTTTGTTCAATGCTTCCGGTACAGAAGACACCTATATAAGGGGTGGTAAAGCAGGCGCAAAAGTGTACATCAATGATGTGGCAGGTGCCGGCCAGGTAATCGTGGGAGTCAATATGGGAATTGGCAATACCAACCCGGTAAAACCATTGTCATTCCCTGCAACCTTAGGTGAAAAAATATTATTATACCCCGGTGGTGCCGGTGAAGTGGGTATCGGTGTATATGGCAATGAATTGCGTTTGCATTGTGACAACCCCGGCTCCATGGTTTCTTTTGGCACACAGGATAATGCCGGCGTATTTACACAGGCAGGGCGTTTTCAGATCAACGCTCCGTATGCATTATTTGTAAACGGCAGTATTTGGGCTAACGGTACCACGTATGCGAGCGATGAACGGTTTAAAAAGAATATACAACCGATCACCGGGGCACTTGACAAACTGGTACAGATCAATGGCGTGGAATATGAAATGAAAAACGAACTGTTCGCGAAAAACAATTTCACTACCGGTAAACAGATCGGGCTTATTGCGCAGAATGTGGAGAAGATCATTCCCGAAGCGGTGAATGAACAGGACGGGTATAAAGGCGTGGACTATGCGAAACTGGTACCCCTCCTGATCGAAAGTATTAAAGAGCTTAAAAAAGAAATCGAAGAACTAAAAAAGAAAAACAACTGATTATGCAGAGCATCACCGTCGGCACCAATAAAGGAAGCAGTGAATTGTCATTGCACAATATCATCCGCATACAAAGCATGAGCAATTACAGCCGGATCTATTTTGCAGATAATACCTACCCGCTTACCGTGGCCAAGATTCTGCAATGGTTTGAAGACCATTTGCCCGAAGATATGTTTCTCCGCACACACCGGGCCCATCTGGTAAACCGGAACTATATTACCCGTATGACCTTCCCTACCAAATGTATTCATCTGAGCAATGGGGAAGCCATCAGCATCAGTAAAAGAAGGAAACAATGGGTAAAGGAGCGGATTTGCGCCTGAAAAACGTTCCTATCCCACAAAATACCTATCCCCTTCTTCCACATTTGCCTATTCCGGACTGCAACGCTATACGCTAATTTCACATCTGTGTACAGACCCACGACTCCATTTACTAAAACATTTCCGGTATGAAAAAGAAAACCCTTGCTCTGCTGATACTTTTTTCCTGCACCGCAGCACTGGCCATTAAAATCACCGACGACATCATTTCCCGGCTCGGTATGCAGGCACAAAATGCACAGTGGCATATTATGCGGAATCTGATCGGCCGTTATGATACCGGCCCTATGGAGCAGGGAGTGGAAGATGGGCCCTCCAATAGCATATACATGCAAATGCAGTCCTTTCAGCTACCACGAGCTACCCTTCTGGCCAGTGTGATCAGCGGCGATAAATCCGGTGCAGCCAAAGAACTTTGTGAGTATGTAAAAAAATACGTAAACAGCGAAGAGTTTGCCGCTGAATACGTCAAACTGCGGGAAGAGGCGATGCCCCTTACCGACCGTGGCATGAGCCTGACCTCTCTGAAACGTAACAGCGAAGTACACCGCATCAACATAAAGAATTATCCCAACGATACAAAATATGTAGCCGAACAGCAACAACAACTGGACGAGAATGAAAAAAGGGTTGCCGCATTGACGGATGCGGCTAAAAAACCATTTCCCGGCAAAGAGCAATGGGAAAAAATGTATCCTGCCGACCCGGCTCTGATCGTTAAAAAAAGATTGCAGGAATATATTCAACTGGTGGCTACCGTAGATTTTTCAGCCAAACTCACCGGCAGCGGCAGAAAACAAACGTTTATCAACCCGGCTTATGAAAAGAAATCACTGAAATGGAAAGCGATCTATCGTGCAGGGAAAGAAGTAAATGATGCAGTAACCGCATTTGTAAAAGAATGGCTGAAAGGCGAAATCATTTCTGCCACCAAAACAAAAATGACGGCTCAGGTAAGCACGCCACCTCCTGCCACAGTAAAAACCACTCCGGCTGCCCCGGCTACGGCACAGAATGGTAACACCAATACCGGCACAAACCCAACCACTAATCCGGTAGCAGAACAACCCACTGCCACACCGGCACCCAAACAAAAAAAATCACTCTTCAATAAGATCAAAGAAAAGACGAATGCGGTAATCGGCAATTAATGCTGGTTGTTTAATAAACAGCCTGCTGCGGTTTAATCTATTACCTTTATTTCCCGCAACAATATAGCGTCGGGAAAGTTCTTTAAAAAAAACAGTATGCGAAATATTTATTACCTGCTCTGTCTTCTGCTGCCCTTTACCACCCAAGCACAACCCGGAAAGTCTTCAGCTAAAGCAGCGCCAGCACCCGTAAGCAGTACCCAAATAAAAGGGCTGGTAAGAGGCCGTGCCGGCACTACAATTGTATTACAACTCAACAATGCCAACGACCTCACCGTTAAACTAACGGGCGGGGATAGCCGATTTACATTCCCGAAAGCATTGCCCGATGGCTCAACATACCGGGTAACAGTGAAAACACAACCGGCCAATGAAATATATGCAGTTAAAACATATGCGGGTGAACCCCATGTTGTATCAACTCAAAGTTTTGTAATAGTATCCGGCGATCTGAAATTTGATCTTGTTTCCAGAGACACGATGAACCGCACCGGTACCTTTTATGAAAGCTGGGACCCGGTATCCATTAAGTCGCTGGAAGATAATGCCCGCTATGTGGTGTTCACCTCACAGGCAAAGGGATTGTGTGGTGCAAGCGGGAAATTCAGACAGGTATACTGGAGAGACCGTATTACCGGTGAAACCCGCATGCTATCCCGTGCTCCCAACGGAGAAGAAGGGAATGGCAACAGTTTTGTACCCGTGATTTCGGTTGGCTCAATTTATGTTGCGTTTGAATCATACGCCAGCAACCTGGTGGGAAATGATGGCAATGGAGTCCGGGATGTTTTTCTCTGGCGTAAAACACAAACGGGGGGTGAAATTGAACGGGTAAGTGAATCTGCCTTGGGCGTGGAAGGCAACAGCGAAAGCTTCGAACCCACCATATCCGGAATGGGCGGACAAGTGGCTTATTCTTCCAATGCATCTAATCTCCTCGATGATGGCACCGAAGTATCCGGAGTAAATGTGTATCTCTGGGACAGAAACGGTAAAACAACAACCTTACTCAGTAAAGACCCCAAGACGGGTAAAGGGGTGGGCGGCAGTAAACCATCTATCGATATGAATGGATACCGCGTTGCATTCTGGTCATGGGCCTGGACACTGGATCCCAATGACAAAAACAATATCTGGGATATCTTCCTGTATGAACGCAACAGCAGTCTCATTGGGCAGCCGTTGCGGCGCATTACAATGGCCTGGGACGGTAGCGAACGTAATCAGGGAGATGAAAGTTCGAGCCGCGTAGTAACCCCGTATATCTCCGGTGATGGCCGTTTTATTTCCTATGCCACTACTGCATCCAATGTGGTACCAGATGATAACAATAAAACACAGGATGCCTTTGTATACGATATTGAAAACAATCGGACCACCCGCATCAGTGTAAATAATAACGGCGAGGAAGGAAATGGCAGCAGCCCCACCGGTCAGGGAGAACGAATCGAACTTTCCTATGATGGAAGTGTGGCGGCATTCACCACTACATCATCCAATTTTGGAATGCCCCCCAATAATATTGTATCGTATCATTTGCCCACAAAAAAATTAACCCCGGTTACCAATGTAACAGGTACCTATGTTTCCACACCATCTCTTTCCCGGAGCGGGCGATATGTGGTTTTTGGATGCGGACAACCCCTGGATACACGCTTTAGTTCATCGGGCTTATTTGCGGCATTTACCGGTATAGGTGACTGAGTAATATTATAGTGGAATGTAACAATTATAAAGTCAACTACGGAATTACCCATCAGCACAGAATAACCATCAGAAAACGGATCATACTTCATACTAACACTGATTGAATAATGAAAAAAACGGCAGCCTTCCTCTTACTCTTCTGTTCCATGCATGTGTTTGGACAACAGCAACGCTTTGATATCTCCACCTTTACCCCACCCCGTGGCTGGGCAAAGCAGACCACCGAAAGCAGCATACAATTTTCAAAGGAAGATGCAGCCAAAGGCACTTATTGTATGATTACTTTATTGAAAGCTGTACCGGGGACTGCTAATGCAAAAGAAAATTTCGATGCGGCCTGGGAAAACGTAGTAAAAGAAATGGTAACGGTAAAAGATGCTCCCGAAATGCAACCACCAGCCACTGAAGAAGGTTGGGAAGCCCAAAGCGGTTATGCCACCTTCATCCGGGAAGAAGTGAATGGGGTGGCAATGCTAGTAACCTCGTCCGGGTTCGGACAAATGGTGAATATCATCATACTGACAAATACCGATGCGTATGAAAAAGATATTACCGCCTTTCTGAGTTCGGTAAGTTTTGCAAAAAAAGAAATCGCAGCGGGCAGCAAACCCGTAGTAAAGCCAGCAACTCCCGCGGCCAATGCAGCAAAAAAAGATGGCTTTGCATTCAACACCACCAACTTCGATGATGGATGGACCAGTACCGTACAGGAAGATTGGGTGGAAGTAACCAAAGGAAATATAAAAGTATTGATACATTATCCGAATAAAGAAGCAGATAAATACAACAGTGTTTTACTGGATGGGTTAAAAAATGCCTGGAATATACTTGTGGCACCGCGGTACAGCAGTGCTTCCAATTTTGAATTCAAACCGGTGTCTGGCTGGCAACCCATTGAATTTGGCGAAGCCGATTGTGTGGAAAATAAAACAGGCAAACGGGTGCATGTCGTATTGTTTAAAATGAATTATTCCAATGGCAGTGGCAAATACATGGAATTCATAACACCCGATAAAGCTACCTGCGAAAAAGAATTCGGTGCATATAGGCAGGAATCATACGGTTGGGAAAATTGGGAACGCATGGTGAATTATAACAAGTTTGCTGTTGCTGCATCGGATCTGAAAGGTAAATGGACGAGCAATTTCACCGGCCTTACCCAATATGTAAACGCTTATACCGGTGCCAGCGCCGGTGCAGACACCCATTCTTCCAATGAAGAATTTATTTTCAAAGCAGGCAATACTTATACCTGGAACCTGGGCGTGGCCAGTGGCATGGTAGGTAATATTAAATTTCAGAATGCAAAGGGTGCGGGCACCTTTTCAATGACCGGCAACTGGCTGGTGAATTTCTCCAACATAGAAGGAAAGGCAAAAAAATATAATGCTTATTTCTCCTGCATCAAAGGGGCAAGGATACTTTGGTTGCAGGATGTGAGCTATGGCGGTTACACCGGGTTTGGAAGGGATCAATAGTGATGTGCGATCATTTACGGATCACAAAAAGAATGACATAACAAGTAAATATATTTCTTTATGAAAAGTTTATTCTTCTTACTGATTTCTGTTTGCTGCTGGACACAGAACCTCAATGCGCAAAGTGAAACATTCGACATCAGCAATTATACTGCGCCAAAAGGATGGAAAAAAGCAAAGACGGAAAGTTCAGTACAGTTTACAAAAGAAGATGCGGCCAAAGGCACTTATTGTATCATCACATTGCTAAAATCGGTACCCGGCACCGCCAATGCCAAAGACAATTTTGATGCGGCCTGGGAAGCCGTTGTTAAAGAAATGGTGCCGGTAAAAACGGCCCCCGAAATGCAGCCCGCAGTAAAAGAAGATGGCTGGGAAGCGCAAAGCGGTTACTCCACCTTTACCAAAGAAGATATCGCTGGAGTTGCGATGCTCGTAACCACTTCCGGCTTTGGTCAAATGGTGAATATCGTGGTATTGACCAACTCCGATACATACGGGGATGAAGTAACCAATTTTCTCGGCTCCGTAAGTTTTATCAAAAAAGAAAATGCGATAAATAACAAACAAACGCCCAACAATAATAAACCGGTTGTACAAACCACCATTGCTAAAAAAGATGGCTTTGCATTTACTACCACCAATTTTGATGATGGATGGAACAGTACCGTACAGGAAGATTGGGTGGAAGTAACCAAAGGGAATATCAAAGTACTGATACACTATCCACGGGAAGGAACGATCTTTCCGGCAGATCCTGAGCCACTCACCAATGCGGCCTGGAATATTTTAGTGGCACCCCGGTACAGCAACCTGAAGAATTATAAAACTACCTACATCACCACATACAACCGGCCCTATCTGGGAATGGGATATGCCACGGAGAACAGCAGTGGTAAAAACAAATACATCGTATTCTTCCGGCAGGGACAAACAGGATGGATCGAGTTCATAACGCCGGACAAAAACACCTTCATTCAACAATTCAAATTTGATCCGGAAACCATCCGTTGGGACAGCGAAAGCGAACTGATGAACAATCTTTCCGTGATGACCAATTATAACAAATTCGCTATTGCACAGGCAGATTTCAAAGGATCATGGACCAGCGACTTTACCGGCATACAGCAAATGTATTCGGTATATACCGGAGAATATGCGGGTATGAATATGAACCAATCTTCGCAAACATTTGAATTTGGCGCAGGTAATACCTATAAATGGAACCTGGTGGCGGTGAATGGTATGGTGGGGAATATGAAATATGCACAGGTAAAATCAGCAGGCAAATTCTCCGTGCTGAACAACTGGCAGGTTCAATTTTCCGACATTGAAGGGAAACCTCAAAAATACGATGCTTATTTCTCCTGCATTAAAGGCGCACGCATACTTTGGCTGCAGGATGCCGTATATAAGTTAACAGTTATTGTTGTCCGGTAAAACTATTTATTAGTTTGAAAATCAATTCAGACCCCTCCCCAAAGGAGAGGGGCTAGAACCCGCTCTGGGGCAATGTTTCAGGGCTTTGCAAAAACTTTCCCCGGACAATAATGGTTAACAGTTATCAGCTATTCACCGATTCTCCAAACGTGAGTAAATTATGATCCGGGTCCAGGAGGGAAAACTCCTTTTGTCCCCAGGGCTTCACCTGCAAGGGATCATTCGGATGAATGGGTACATCCGCCTCCTGCAGCGATTGGTACAATGAATCAATAGCATTGGTACGGATATATACCTGACCATAATTCTCTTTCGGATCCAGTGTGGCAAATTCAAAAAAATGTATCTCCACATCTTCCTTTCGGAGCATCAGGTAACCCGGGTAGTCCACTCTCCCTATATCAATGAATCCAAGTTTTTCTGTATAATAAGCCCGTGTGATGGCCTTGTTGCGCATCGGTAATTTGGGGTGAATGGCTATAAGCATAGACCGCTGGTTTAAATGATGAAGGATGAAGTTAATCAATTTCAAAAAAGCGCCCCATCCTGTTATCCGTCTTCTGCAATAAATCTGTCTCATAATACCCTGTTTATGGTATTGTGCGGCCAGACCAGAACGAATATCTTCGATATCACACTGCCAAACTTCACCCACCCAAGAGCACCTGCCGGATAATTTTTATCCGGAGGATTCGCTATTATTCATCTAAAAACAAAAACATGTATCAGCCGTATCTCCGCCCCGTGCGTACCGGACATCTTCTGCCCGGTGTATGCCTGCTCAGTTTACTTTTTTTCACTGCTTGTCAGAAAACCGGAACTCCACCTGAGACACCAACTCCTACACCAGCAATTAATGTTTCCAATCCGGGAAAGGAAAGACTACTATCGGTAGCCAATGTTTATTACACACCGGATGGAAGAAAGGCAGATGCCTGGTTTTACGAAACACCGCTGGTTTTTGAATTCAGCAGAAAGGGTGAACAGGCAAGCAAAAATTATGAAGCACTCCTCTATGCAAAAGAAAACAAATTGCCGGTGAATGTAACGATACGTCCCCATACAGAGCATACCATTGACTATATCCGGCCCGCTACGGAGGCACAAGTGAAAAGCTTTAGGGAAGATGCCGCTAAACGCACGGCGGCAGAAACAGTTCCTTCACCCGATGATCCGAATGCCCCTTTCATAAGTAACGGATCTTCCAATTCGCTGGTGCCCCCCATACCTGTAGTACCCAATTTCACGGTGCTCAATACGATTTTCAATACCATAAAAAGCCAGTGCTGCCGCAATCCCGGCCCCTATTTCTATGGTCAGTGTACGCCCTTTCAGTATGTGACAGATGGTTGCTATGCAAGGGCCCATAAAATGCGTCAGATCATAGAAAGTTTTTACGGTTATGCCTCGTATAAAGTGTTCAATTTTGCCTGCAATAGCAGTGGCACCCTTTCCGTACAGGCCAATTTGTGGGGCAACAATTGCTGTGTAAACTGGTGGTACCATGTGGCATCGTATGTGTATGTGCAATCCGGCAGACTGTCGGTAGCCTACCTGCTTGATCCGTCCATGTTTGATGCACCGGTACCTATCAATACCTGGGTGGCGGCACAAAAAAATATTGGTTGCGGCTATATGGGTGGCTCACAGTACCGGCTCTTTACGGGGAGCAATGCGTATGCGCCCTTTGATATTAATACCACCAATTGTACGATCAGTGTTTATACCGACAGCACCTACGGAGCTGCCGACTTCACTTGTTCAGTATATGCCGGCAGACAGGGTTGCTTTTAAATAAATAGCCCTGTTCGGATATCCTGCAGCACATGAATGAGTTTCCGGCATTTTTCAACGGTGCTATCATATAATGAGGGCGGGAATACATCACCCGTTTGTGGTATTTTTTTAGACATAGAACTGGATTAATTTCGGTTTTGATTTTTCCGGCTGATAGCTGAAACTAAACTTTGGACATAAGCATAAAGAAGTTATTTTCAAAAACCAGTAACCATTAACCTTAAACAGTCAATCATGCAAATCTCTTCGTTACGCACCCGCTATTCCTGGCGCGCTTTTTTTCCTGTATTGATCGTTTCTATACTGATTTTTTCTTCCTGTCAAAAAAACAAAACGGCACCGGATGTTCCTGCACCTCCAAAGGAAGCTACAGCCCCGGGTACAGAGCGATTGCTTTCCGTTGCCAATGTATATTATACGAACGACGGGCGGAATGTTGAAGCGTGGTTTTATGAAACTCCATTGGTATTTGAATTCAGCCGGAGTGGTGCCAATGCGAAAGCAAATTTTGAATTGCTGCAAAAAGCAAAAGACAACAAGCTACTGGTAAATGTACGCCTCGTACCCCGCACGGAAAACCTGATCGACCTGATCACTCCGGCCAATGACGAACAGATAGCGAAATTTCGTGAAGAATCGTCCAAACGGGTAGCAGCTGAAGCAGTGCCTTCACCCTATGATCCAAACGCCGCCTCATTTGGTGGGTCTCCCAATTCATCACTCATTTCAGTTGTACCCAATATCACTACCCTGAATACGATCTTTAATACAATCAAAAACCAATGCTGTCAATCGCCCGGATTATTAATATACGGCACATGTATACCTTTTCAATTTGTGACAGACGGCTGCTATGCGCGTGCTCATAAAATGCGGCAGATTATTGAAAGTTATTATGGATATACGTCGTACAAAGTGTTTAACTACGCCTGTTCTGGCAGCGCTACTCTATCTGTAAACGCCACTCTCTGGGGCAACAACTGTTGTGTAAAATGGTGGTACCATGTAACTTCTTATGTATTTGTACAGAGCAGAACAGGTGCTGTTGCCTATGCCATCGATCCCGCAATGTTCAAAGGGCCCGTTCCCATTGCTACCTGGCTGGAAGCACAAAAAAATGTGAGTTGTGGCTATAACGGCGCACCACAAGGGCAGCGATACTTTGCCAGCAATGCGTATACTCCCGGTGATTTAAACGCCAGTGCCTGCTCCATCAATATTTACATTGACAATAACTATACCGCTGCAACTAACACCTGTATCAGTTATTCAGGACTACAGGGCTGTTCTTTTTAGGCAAATTTCTAAAATATATAGCTCCTATAGCTGGAGGGCAACAATCATTTGTTGCCCTTTTTGCTATGAAAGACCGCCCAAAACAGTATTTTTATTGTATGCCCCGCTTTATTATTGGCATCGTATTGTGCTGTATCTGGTCCGTACACCTTACGGCCCAGCCACTATCGTTTAATGCTTATACACCCGCAGACGGGCTTACCGATGCGCGGGTGCAAAAAATTTTTCAGGATAGCCGGGGAGTGCTATACTTCCTCACGCGCGACGGATTTTGCAGTTTTGACGGACAGCGATTTCAACCGTATACGCAGTACCGTGATCAGGCAGTTTCCATTGTATATGATATCGTGGAAGAACCGGATGGCAGCCTCTTCATCGCCGCACTCAGCGGACTATACCGGCTCCGGCAACAGGTGCTGACCAAAGACACCACCTTGTCAAATCAGGTACGCGAACCCGGCCATCTGGTTGCAGCGGGCCCGCAAAAATGGTTACTGATTGCCAACGGCGGCACTTACCTGTACAGCAACAGAAAGCTACAACCCTTACGTATAACCGAAAAAAACAAACCTGCTCAACTGCTCCGGCTGGATCAGGCGGTTTGTACAGGTAATTTAATAGTGGGCATTCAAAATAACGCTGGTTCAGCATTGGTAATATACAACAGGGAAAATAATCAACTCTACACCCCTGCCGGCTGTGATGCGCCGCTATCGCTGCAGCAATACGGAAACAACCTTTTTGTTCAAACCGAATCAGGTTGGTTTTCGCTTCTATTACCCGCTGAGTCCGGCAGACCTGTCACAATGCAACCCCTCGGTTTTGCCAACGGTAAAAAAGTCAGCCATTTCTATTCAGACCCGGACGGGAATACCTGGATATTCGGGGATCGCCTAACGGCCACGTATATCCGAAAATCATCCCAGGAAGCCATCACTTACAGCAGCACCGATGGGTTTCCGGCCAATATCAATAATGTATTCTGCGACCGGGAAAAAAATTATTGGTTCATGGTTGAAGGCAAGGGCGTGTACAAACTCGTGCAAAGCAATATCCGGCCCTTCACCATTGCTGGTATGGAAAATGGTCAGGTACAATCAATCAGTTCCGGCATTACTGGTCAGGTCTGCATCCGCAGCAACCAATCCTTATACATCTGGCAAAATGGACGGTTGGTGCAAAAAAAAATAAGTCCACGGCCCGGGCTCATACAAGTGGTGTATTTGCAAAATAAATGGTATGCGGTGTACGGCAATGGACTACTGGAAACAGAGGACGGTCGTTCGATCCGTTTTGCTTCCTTCCCCGAAGGCACCAAACAGGTCTCTTCCCGAATCGCCGTTGATCAAAAAGGAAGATTACTATTGACTGGCGATTTCCTGTCGGTAATAGCCAATGATCAGCTTATCGCCAGTACCCCTCTTCCTTATTTCACCGATAATATTGCTATCGACGATAACAATCAGTATTGGTGTTTTTCGCGGAATGGCATGATCACGGCATATGCACTTTCCGGTACTACACTGCAAAAGATACTGTCATATGCGGATGCCACCTACAGTACTCGTTTTGCCCTTCATTGGAATAAAGACAGCTTTTGCATTGGCACCCGCAATCATGGAATTGTTTGGATAAAAGCCAACGCCGGGAATTACCAGAAACTGAAAACCGTCACCAACAGTGATGGGTTGAGTAACCTTTTCATCACCAGTTTACTACGGCTAAGCGAACGGGATTTATTAGCCGCCTCTGTTACAGGACTCGATCGCGTACACCAGTCTCCAGAAAGCATATATGCTGAGCAACTCTTTTCCCGCACGGGTATGTTTACAGGTGTGCCGGCCATAACCCGGTTAAATGACACCACCCTGCTGGCCCTTACGGATCGTGGTGAATTGTATGCGTATTCACCCGAACTGTATTCCGGAACACCCGTTGACCCATCGTTGTTTTTCCATAGTATTTTAGTGAACGGGACCCCTGTTGATCCGGCAGTGGATATAACGTTCCCGTATAACCGTAATAATTTCCGTTTCATTGTGAGCGCCCCGGGCTTTATCGATGAAAAAAATATACGTTTTCAATTTTTACTGAATGGCACTCCTTTGAGCAGCGGCCCCTCGACCCGTACCGGAGAAGCGGAATTTTCCAATCTTTCACCGGGCCATTATACGCTCACCATTACCGCACTCTTTCCTGGCAATGATACCGTTCGCAAAACCATTCAGTACAGCTTCCGCATAAATAAACCATTCTGGAAAACAGCGGGTTTCATTGGAGCACTTACTGCATTTATTCTGTTGATCATTTATGGATTATTTCGTATACAACTTCGCCGGAAACTGCAACGGCAACAGATCGAACTGGAAAAAGAAAAAGCTATTGCCAGTGAACGCAGCCGGATCGCCTCGGATATGCATGATGATCTGGGAGCAGGTATTTCCACTATCAAATACCTGAGCCAGGCGGCCCCATTTATCAGTCCGGATGTTCAAAAAGAAAATAATCTGAAGATCGCAGCACAGGCAGATGACCTGGTGGATAAGATGAATGATATCATCTGGGCCATGAACGAAAAGAATGATACACTCGACAACCTGGTATTCTATACTAAAGCCTGGGTCTCCAACTACCTGCAGCCCTTTGACCGGAAGTCAGTCATATCCATTCCTGCTTCCGTTCCCTCACAGATTATCCGGGGTGAAAAAAGACAACATATTTTTTTATGTATTAAAGAAGCGGTACACAATTGTATCAAACATTCCGGGGCAGATACCATCTGGCTTACTATTACGCTTGCCGATCACGGGTTGCAAATTGAGATCAAAGACAATGGCCGGGGCTTCGATTCCGAAAAACAGATAAGTGGCAACGGGCTTTCCAATATGCGTAAACGGATGAAGGCAATACAGGGAAATGTGTCCATCAAAACGAACCCGGGCACAGCGATTCTCTTTACGATCCCACTATAACTAAAGTTAGCCCCGCCATACCGCTGAATACATTATTTTTGACTATATGCCCAAAATACGCGTGGGAATAGTGGAAGACATCGAAGATATCCGCAATGCGGTGGCCGCGCTGTTGATATGGGACAAGGATTTCGAACTGGTGTTCACCCTCAGCCGTGCCGAAGAAGCACTGGATGCCATTCCCGCACTCCAACCCGATATTGTGATTATGGATATCAATCTGCCGGGTATCAGCGGCATTGAATGTATCAAAAAAGTGAAAGACCAATGCCCTGCCACCCAATTCATGATCTTTACCATCTATGAGAATGATGAAAACATTTTCACTGCACTGGAAGCCGGTGCTTCCGGCTACCTGTTGAAAAAATCCACGATGCCGCAGATTGCAGAAGCGATAAAGGAACTGTATGAAGGCGGCTCTCCTATGAGCGCACTGATTGCCCGCAAACTGGTGCAACGCTATCAAAAACCGGTAGCGGATGCCACCCTTAACCTCCTCACCCCTAAAGAAAAAGAGATCTTACTTCTGTTGTCGGAAGGTTTGCTCTATAAAGAAATTGCTGACCGCCTGTCTATTGCCACCGGCACCGTAAAGCAGCACATCCACCATATCTACGAAAAGCTGCATGTGAGCAACAAAACGGAGGCCATCAATAAAATGCTCCGCAAATAGCTGTCTCCGTTCTGTATTTCAGTAACCAAGGTTATATTGTACCGCCTTCATCTGGTCTGTAGATTTGTTACTAAACTCAACAGGTGGAAACCATAACCATTCCAGTCATGCAGGGTGTGATCCGGAAGCAAACCAATCGCATCATCCGGATACAGGCAAGCAGTAATTACAGCCGGATCTATTGCAGTGATGAACAATTTCCTATTATCGTGGCCAAAGTATTATCCTGGTTTCAGGAACATCTTCCTGCAGACAGTTTTATACGAACCCACCGTACACATCTAATCAACCGGCAGTTCATTGATAAAAAAATGGGCAACCACTTTTTGTTGCAAAACGGAGAATCCATTTGTATCAGTAAACGAAGAATGCATGCAGTAAAAAAAATTGCCTGATAATTTTTAATACCAGTTCATGAAACGATGTAAACTCTTCTTTAAAGACAAAAATGCAAAACGGGTATGGTGATTTTACAATATTCATTTAATCAGCAATTCACATGAAAAAAAATCTCATCTTCTTTTTATTGCTCTCCTCTATGGAAGTGGCAGCACAAAATGTGGGTATTGGAAACAGGGCCCCCGTCTATCCATTGGACATCAGTGGCCGGTTGCGCATCCGGGGAGGTGCCAATGAAAATTTTTCATCAGGTATATGGTTCTCCGGCACGGGTGCTGATTCCGCACAAATCAAAGCCTTCTGGGGCATGCGCCAGGATACAGTTATGGGAGCTTATGGAGAAGGCACCGGATGGAGTTTCCTGATGGATTATCGTACAGGTCATATTGGTCTTAAAGGCAATACTCCCGATCCGGCAGTACCCATTACCATGGGAGCTTCTACCGGAGATAAGATATCTTTTTACCGCGATGTCATTTCGGGAAATAATTATGGGATCGGTATTGGCAGTTCCACCCTGCAACTAATAACCCCCGGTATTGGGAATAATATTGTTTTGGGTTATGGAAGGAGCAATAGCTTTACAGAAGTGATGCGTGTGTCTGGTTTTGGCGGAGTGAGTATTGGTACCACGAATACAGCGAAGGCCGGGTTGACCGTAAATACAAAAGCGGGAGCCGTACATGCACTGTTTGGCAGTAATACCACAGGTGTGGCCATAGAATCATCGTTTCCGGGTATTGGATTCAATACTTATTACAACGGATCAAGACTGGCCATTGCCAATGGATTTGGTGGTTATATTGGCGTAAACCCCATTGTGGGGGGCATGCAGTTGGGGGTATCTTCGGTAAGTAAGAATGCAGACGAAAACATTACGGTGAATACAGCGATCGATATCAAACCCAATGGCGATATTGGCATTGGTGTTCCCGATGCGGCTTATAAGCTTGATTTGGGTGGACGTTTTCGAATCCGTGCTACACCCGGTTTTACCGCAGGTATGTGGTTGAACAATGATGCCAATACTTCCTCCAATGCCTTTATTGGTATGCAAACCGATAACCAGGTAGGTTTTTTTGGCAACGGTACCGGATGGAGTTTTCTCATGAATACCACTACGGGTGCTGTCAGTTTTGGAGGTGCGGAAGGGGTTGCCGGTCAGGTACTCACCAGCAGTGGTTCTGCCGGTGCTCCGGTTTGGAAAACACCTGGGGATGGCAAGCCCTTTGTTGTACGACCCACTGTCAACTCCCCCGATTTAGGCACCAGCGGACAGGTGGATATACCGAACATGGTGGCCAACTTTACGTTAACGGAACCATCACAGGTAGTCTTCAATTATAAAATCTCGATTTTTAACCGGGGTTGTGTAGCCTGCGGCGACCGGCGTACCTTTGTAGAATTATACCAAAATATTATCGGAGGTACAATTCGGATCGCTACTGCCACTGTGTATACACCAAATGCACAATTTGCAGATGCGGTATCCGGTCCCATTGTATTGGATCTTCCTGCCGGCACTTATTCATATAAACTATTGCTTACTGCATCAACCGTATATGGCACCGCCACAGTATTTGCCAGGCAGGCTGAAGGAATCATGACCTGGCAAATATTTCCCAACTAACTAATTTATACTTATGCGAAAAATAATATTTCTTGCCAGCCTGTTACTTATTGCCTTTGATGTATTGAATGCCCAAAAACTGCAGTATGATATTTTCACCGGCACACCACCGGCAGGATTTACCCAAAAAGAAAAAGGCAAACGCCTGCTCTATGAAAAAAGAGATGGCAATACTTTTTGTCAGATACATATCTGGCCAGCACAAAAAGGGTCGTCGGATCCGGATGCCAATTTCAGTACCGACTGGAATTATTTTGGCGTACAGCAATACGGCATAAAAGAAGCCCCGGAAAAACAACAGGTAAATCACAATGGATGGGAGGTGGTAACGGGGGGAGGCCAGGGCAGTATGAATGGTATTCCCTTCATTGTAACCGTATCCACCTTTACACAAAAAGACATCAGTTGGTGTGTACTCACCCTGCTCAATGACGAAAAATATACCGATGCTGTTGATGCATTTTTATTAACCCTGAAAACAGATATTTCAAAATTCAAAAGTCCATCGGGCCCGGTTAACACACTTCCTGTCTCCAATAACAATCCTGCAGCTATCCTGCCGGGTATCAGCAAGTATACCACCAACTTTGATGATGGATGGCAGGCTACTCCTTTGACAGATTATGTTCGGGTTATTAAAGGCAATACCGAGATACGACTTCTTTATATTGATTCTAAACTCGATGATGCAAGACCCAATACCACTGATGCTCCCGAATATTACTGGAGTAAATATGTGACCCCTTACTTCAACGTAGCTCAACCGCAAAAATGGAGTGGCGTGGAATATCCGGTTATCTATTTTATGGAAGGGAATGCCGTAAACAGGCAAACTGGTAAATCCTGTTATGTGGCACTAAAAATTGTGTATGAAGGAGGCGCAAGACCCATTTTGGCCATTACCTCTGACGCAGCCAGCTATCGCCAGCAATTCCCGCATCCCAATGACCTCAACCGGATGCAGGCATATAACAAATTTGCAGTCACATCCAAAGATGTGATCGGGCAATGGAACAAATCCGGAGGCGGCGGTGTGGAATATTACAATGCATACTCTGGTACCTATGCTGGTATGAGTGCTTTGTCCACTACCGATGAATTTACATTCAGTGGCAATGGTTCGTATAACAGTGTTCACAACAGTGCGAATACCAATAATAGTGGCACACAATTCGCCGGATTGAAATACAATGGAAAGTTCAGTACAACCGATTGGGAGTTATTGGCTTCCAACCGGGTAAGTGGTAAGACAAAAAAATTTCTGGCACAATTCATTGCCGTAAAGAATGGTTATCTCTTACAACTGACCGACAGCGACTACCTGCCATTGGTCTATACCTTATTTAAAGTAAAATAATATGCGATTACGATTTGGCTTCGTTGCAGCAGGAATGTTTCTGTGTATACAACTTCCGGCACAGAAAGTAGACTGCAATACACTGGATATAAATAAAGTTCCTGGCAAATGGATATGGCAGGCCACTGCCCCCTCCTTCCAGGACCAGATACCCGCTACTCAATGGAAAGTAGGTGAACCAATAAGAAAAGAGCTGCAACGTATCCTGCCCGTGGCTCCCGATGGCATATATGCCACCAATAGTATCGCGTTTCCGAAAGGTAAAGCTTTTTGGCACAGTCCCAGCCCCGCCGCCTATGAGTGCTATCTGATGGTAAAAGGCTATGAATGTTTGAAGGGATATAATATATTACAACCAGAAGGGGCCACCGGTTGCTGGATGTATGTAGCAATCAATACACTCGATGGCGTAAAATTTCCTTTGCCCTGCGATGGCACCAGTATAAAGTACCATGCCTATGAATCCGATATCCGGATCACTAATATTGAGGTACAAACAGATGCAGCCGGTAATAAAATCATATACAGCCAGTACAAGCCCGATATACAACGCCGACATTGTTATTTCTTTTCAGGAAGGAAAGGGCTGCCCTGGCGAAAACTCACCAACAAAGAACTATTCCTCACATACAAACTTTACTTTGAAAAACAATTCGCCGACGAAATTCCTAAGCGGGAAAAATTAGTGGCGGACTATGAAAAAACATACAACAGCCTCACCCCTGCCGAAAAGGAAAAGAAAGATTACCGGTGGCAGCAATTAGAGTCGGGCCGCAATCTCCTGAACAATCTTAAACGTGACCGAGAAAAACTCGTCATCTGGTACAAGGCTGCATCGAATCATCCCGCGCTGAATGATACTGCCTATGTAACTAAAGTGAACGCATATGAATTCAGTCCGGATGATTTGGAAGCCACTCCGGGAAACGGATATAATGTATGGGTGGATAACCTGGACTATTTTGACAAAACAAAGCCCCGCGACGAAGCACAGTGTATTGCCTTCTATGTAATCCGGCAGGATGATGTATTGCCAAAGAAAAATTTCATGGATATCTTTTTCAGTCAGTTCAACCTGGACGTGCTGGCAAAAATGACAGGAGAGTCAGCTAAAAAACCAAATGGCATTAACAGTATGGATGCAGCGCTTACGGCAAACAAAGAGACCACCAATGCAGCACAGGCTGTAACCGGTCCTGTGCGTATCAGTTTTGATCAGACCACCGATGGTGCATTTCCCACGGGTTGGTTTGGTATGAAAAACATCGGGGTACAGTCAAATGGCAGCAACAAGTGGATGGCCATGACTAAAGACGGATATTGGTATCCCCGGCAATATAATAAAGAAATAAAAAATAATTTCTCGCTCGGGTTTGACCTGCAATGGAATTCGGACATTGCGTATAACAGCGGATCATTCACCGTAACGCTGGGAGAAATCGAATACGACAAAGTAAGTGAACGGTATAAACTGGATGATAATCAAGCCATGTACTGGAGCTTATATGACAGCTATGTAGGAAATTTCAACCGGGTTGTACTCTGGTTTGATCCCTACTGGAACGGGGGCGGTACCCTTACGGTGTATTCTTACGACAACCGGGAAAATGTAAAATTCAGTAAACGCATTACATTGCCGGATTTTTATAAAGAAAAAAACACACACCAGTTGAAGATACAACGCAACGGCAACGGGCTGGTGGTGACTGACAATGGCAAAACCATCGCCGACCTTCCCGGTGTCTTTTTACCAACGGCTACTTATAATCTGTACACCTTCAGCCGGTATAAGGGGAATATGAGCGATAATAAAAATGATGTGTTCCTGCTGAAAGATATTGAAGCCATTTATTGAGGGTAGCCGATTGTTTGCAGAACCGAACCCCGTAAAAGAAACATAGGAATAGCCCCCGGTCCATCAACCATAGTCATTCAAAAATCCGGGTGAAGTGCAGTGGATGGCAAGCATTTCGACCTGATCACTCCCTGTAATTAATTACCTTCGCGGCATGATGGATTACCGTTCGTTGCGAATCATTTTTATGGGAACTCCGGAGTTTGCCGTTGCCTCGCTGGATGCACTGGTACAGGCTGGCTGTAATATAGCCGGCGTTATTACGGCTCCGGATAAACCCGGTGGCAGGGGCATGCAATTGCAACAAAGTGCGGTGAAAAAATATGCAGTGGAACAAAATCTCCCTGTATTGCAGCCTGAAAAATTAAAGGACAACGCTTTCCTGGATGAACTGCGTGCAATCAAAGCGGACCTCCAGATCGTGGTCGCATTTCGCATGCTGCCGGAAGTGGTATGGAGTATGCCCCCCATGGGTACTATTAACCTGCATGGAAGTTTATTGCCCCAATACCGGGGTGCGGCTCCCATTAATTGGGCTGTGATCAATGGGGAAAAAGAAACAGGCGTTACCACTTTCAAACTAAAACATGAAATAGATACCGGAGATATTTTATTGCAACAGCGCTTCCCCATCGGAGAAGATGATACAGCCGGTATCGTGCATGATACCATGAAAGAAATCGGGGCCAAACTACTGGTGAAGACCGTAATAGGATTAGCGGAAGGGACCATTGCAGAAACACCACAGGCCTTTTCATCTGCCCCTGAAGATCATGCGCAAACCTTGCAACATTCAACATCCAACATTCAACATCAGCAACTCCAACATGCCCCCAAAATCCATACAGACACCTGCCGGATCAACTGGAGCAAGCCGGTGGAAGAAGTATATAACCTCATACGCGGGTTAAGCCCCTATCCGGCTGCATTTACCATGATGAATGAAAAAATGCTAAAAATTTATTCAGCAAAGAAAGAGATCGTTTTCCCCTCTCATGCCGAGGGTGAATATGATACTGATGGTAAAACTTATTTAAAAATCGCCTGTTCGAACGGCTATCTGCACATAATGGATCTGCAAATGGAAGGGAAGAAAAGAATGAAAGTGGAGGATTTTCTCCGGGGGTATAGGTTTAGTTGATAGTTTGCAGGTGGCAGTCTTCAGTTGGTGGTTTGCAGTTGGCAGTTATTAGTTACCAGTTATTAGTTTGCAATTGACAGTTAGCATTCGGCTGTTATGTATTCCATTAGCAGATTAGCAGATTAGCTAATTATCAAATTAGCAGATTATCACATTATCGAATTAGGCCGTTCTGTATTCAATTAGCAAATTAGCACATTAGCATATTAGCTAATTAATAATTGACCCTTACAATAAACTTATCCTGCTCTCCTATTTCAAGTAACGCTGCGGCTGCATTGCTGATACGGATATTGAGTCCTTCATTCTGGCGAATGCCACTCATTGGGCCGAGCACTTTTGCATAAATTACTTTATTATTGGTGGGATTGATCACCCGTACAATGAACCCGGGCTGTACACCATCGATCAGTAAATAATATTTTCCATCCTGCCATCCACTGGTGGTTTTAAAAATGCCACCCGTAACTGTCAGGTCTTTGGAGAGCGGGGTTGTTTTTATCTGCTGTTCAAAATGTGATTTGAAATATCCCTGGTCACCATTGGATGGTTTTACTTCTTTGATCTCGACAGGTGGGGTGTTTACAACCGGAGGCTTGGGCTCCGTTTTTGGTTCTGTTTTGGGCTCGGTCTTGGGTTCCACTTTAGGCTCAACGGGTGGTTCAATCTTTGGTTCGGTTTTGGGTTCCACTTTTGGCTCAACGACCGGTTCTGTTACTACCGGTTTGGTCTCCGGTTTCTCCAGTGCTGGTGGTGTACCGTTATTGAATTTGAGAGTAACAGAAGGCATCTCCTTACTCTTCAAAAAACCGATTGCGATCTTCGCACCTTCGGCCACTTCGTCGGAACTGATCTTATTCCAGGTGCGGAGATTGGCCAGCAGCACATTATTATGCGCCCTGCTTATACGATTCAGGTTTGTTTTCTCCCCTGCTTTAAAATAAACAGGTGTTCCACTGTTTCCCTGTTGGGTAAAATTGGTATCGGTGAGGGGTATGCGCAATTTCTGATCGATCTGCAGCCCTTTATTCAAATCCAGCTTATTGTAGGCAGCAATGTACTTCGGGCTTACATTATAAAGCCGGCCTACCGAATAAAAACTCTCTTTTGGCGCTACTTTATGGTCAAGGTACAAACCTTTGTCCCCGCTTTTCACCAGCAGTTCATTCTTTTGGGCTACTGCGGTGATGAGGAAAAAAAACAGGGAGAAAATGGTTAAAAAATACTTCTTCATGCCGGCAAGGTTTGAGCTCCAAAGATGCGGATTTTTTGCCGTTCCGGGCTACTCCTTCTCCTTTAAAATACGCAGCTCTTTCGGGTAATAATTATTCACCCTGTTGGGCAGCACATTTACCCATCCGAGGGGAAATCCTTCATATTGCACCGTTTGCCAACCCTTTGAAGACCCGGGCAAGGACAGCTCTTTCCGCTGGAGGTAAGCAATGGATTGTTCATAATTGAGTGCAGATGCCGAAACCCCGCTCGCCAGCAGGGGGCTCATCGCCAGCGCATGATTGGGTACCAGTTTATCCCGCATCAATTCACCCAGCAATGTACCGGAATAAACCATCCGGAGATTTTCGCGTAACCAGCTCATATCCGCAGCCAGTTTTTCGGGCCACGCATAGACGGTTTGTTGCTGTTTGATACAGGTAAGCCCTTCCATATTCACCCAGGATGCAATCAGCGGCCATTCCTTTTTGGTGATCAGCTCGGGGCGTTGTTTACTTTTGCGATCCACCCACTCATCGCCTTCTTCTTTCCGTATACACGCGAGAAAAAATCCTTCTCCCTTTATTTTATCGGGCCAGAAACGGTAACCGGTATGACCTGAAGCAGAGGCAGTCTCAATGATTTTCCATTGGGAAATGGTGGCCGCATCTGCTATGCTCACTGGAACTGCGGAGGGTAATGATCCGGATATCCAATCCAATATATCCTCATCCTCTTCTTTTGAATAGGAACAGGTGGAATAGATCAGTACACCATTTTCTTTCAATGCCGGCCATACATCCATAAGGATACGTTGCTGCCGTTGGGCACAGAGTTGTACATTATTCACACTCCATTCTTCAATGGCACTATTGTCCCGGCGAAATAGTCCGCTCCCGCTGCAGGGCGCATCCACCACAATTACATCAAAGTAATTTTCCAAACGGGAAAAATGTTCGGGATCATTGTTGGTGACCACCACATTACTGCAGCCCCACTTGATGATATTATCTTTCAGTACCGCTGCCCTTGAACGGATCACTTCATTGCTTACCAGTAAGCTATCTGATGATAGCAGGGATTGTATATGCGTGGATTTCCCACCGGGTGCCGCACAAAGGTCAAGCACCTTCAATGGTTTCGTTAGATCGACCGCAGCGCGAAATGCCTGTTCTAAAAACATACTGCTCGCTTCCTGCACATAATAACATCCGGCATGAAATAAGGGATCGAACGTAAAGGAGGGACGTGTATGGAGGTAATGCCCATGATCCGTCCACGGTATACCCGTTGCTTCATCGGGTATACGGGCGGGCTTGGCCGGGTTGATACGCATAGATGTAATCTGATCCCCGGATACATGCACCACCCTGAATGCCGCTTCATCGAAGCCGGGAAGCCCATGAAGAGATTCGATGAGCGCAAGCGGTAATGTATTTTTTTCAGCCATGAATAGTTAAATGGAATACGAGCACCCGGCTTTGCTTAAAAACTTTTTTTCTCCGGATCAGCTACTGTTTTCAGAAGTTCCAATACCCGTTTGATCTGTTGCGTATATTCCTGGAAGGTTTTGGCCACCACTTCAATATTCTCCTGCGCTTCGGTCCAGGCCCGCTGCTCAATGGCTTCACGGATACCGGGCAATGTTTTTACACCATAGCCTGTATAGAATCCGGGTGCATAAACCTGGTGCTTGTACCAGCTCCGGCGGGGCAATCCTTTTTCCTGCAAGAGGCTGCGTTCTGCCCTGAACAATATTTCGTTCAGTTCTTTTTGTTTGTCCGGACTCAGTTGTGTGCCCTTACTGTACATACGCTGGTACTCCTCCGCACTTGCCTTCAACTGCACCAGCATATTTTCGAGGCTGCTGAAATTCAGAAAAGGCACCTGCTCCTTTACTAACGGTGATGCATACACTTTTTTAGGGTCTTTTGCCAGATCAAACAATTTATCGTTGATCATTTTATTCTCTGCATCGGTTTCTGCGCGCATATTTTCGAGCAGGGTTTTCAGTTCGGAGGTATACTCCATCACCGTTTTCTGAAAACTGGTAAAATCAACCGGCAGGATTTCGGCATTGGCCAGTCGTAACGTGGTGCGGCCTGCTGTTTTGGACAAGGTAACCCCGTATTGAAAACCGGGATCCTTGTAGCGGGTAAACATATCATAGGAATCATAAATAGAATGGTATTCACCCCCACTGCCTTCTCCGCCAAAACCAAAATTCATCGAAGCGATACCGAGGTATTGAAGAAAGCCCCCCCAGTCCGAACCGGCTCCCAGTGCCTCCAGTTTGATATTTTTATTGCCGGCCAGTTTTGTCCTTCCTGCTTTATCCGCATTGACCATTGCCTGCGCGTACTTCCGTTCTTTGATGCTCACACCGGTTTGCGGATCGGTCACCACATCGGCGATCTCATTGAAGAATGGCTCCAGCGTATGCGATCCGCCGGCACCAATGAATCCGCGGCTATTGCCATCGGTATTGATATAGGCTACCGCTTTTTGCCGCAATTCTTCCTGGTGATCTTCAGCCCATTCAGTAGAACCCAACAATGCAGGCTCTTCGCCATCCCAGGCACAATACACTAGTGTACGTTTTATTTTCATTCCGTTCTTTACCAGTTCACCAACGGCTTTTGCTTCGGCCATTTCGGCCACCATTCCACTCAGCGGATCAGCGGCACCATTCACCCATCCATCATGATGATTGCCACGCAATACCCATTCATCGGGCAACTCGCTCCCGCGCAATTTGGCGATCACATTGTACAGGGGTTTGATATCCCAGTTGAATTCCAGTTTGAGATGCACTTTCTCCTTACTGGGTCCGGTATGATAGGTAATGGGCAATCCGCCTCTCCAGGCAGCAGGTACTACCTGTCCACCTAACGATTGCAAGAGGGGAAGAGCATCTGCATAAGAAATAGGCAACACGGGTATCTTCATGATCGTAATCGCATCTTTGCGGTCAATGCGTTTAGCATTCTCCGTTGCACCAACACCCGGTGTGAGCGGATCACCGGGATAAATGGGCATATCCATTACGGAACCACGTTGCACCCCATCGGAACGACGGTAGGCTCCTTCGGGGTAGGTATCGCCCTGCACATAGCCATCATCCGCAGGGTCAGAATAAATGATACAACCCACGGCCCCATTTTCATAGGCCACTTTGGGTTTGATACCTCTCCATGAACCACCGTATTTGGCAATCACAATTTTCCCTTTTACACTCACTCCCATTCGTGCGAGCTCTTCATAATCTGCCGGTATGCCTCTGTTTACAAACACGAGTTCTGCCGTTACATCGCCATCGGCGGAATAAGCATTATAAGTTGGGAGTTGTTCTGCCTTCTGACCACTGGTTTTATCCTCTTTCAACGCGCTTTCTTCCAGTTTGGCTTTAAATGGTTTGACACCGAGTAATTCCAAAGCTCTTGTTTTGGGTGTGGGAAACAACACCTGATAAACTGCAATCTCTGTTTCATATCCCCATTGTTTAAAGAGGGATGCCATATATTCTGCATTCGCTTTCCCCTGCGGACTACCCACATGATGCGGATGCGATGATAAAAACTTCATCCATTCATCCTGGTCAGCCGGCCTGAGTTTGGTATCGAACTGTTTCTCCCATTCCAGTTGTTTTACCGCATTGGCTTCGGAAAAGCCCATGATTTTTTGGGAACTGGCAGTTATAGCTGCAGAAAGAAAACATATAATACCAATCAAATGCTTCATAGAAAACAATTTAAGATGATGATACCCATTCTTTATCAGGGTAAAAAACCTTGCATTCAAAAATACATTAAAAATTAAGGGCGCGATTTATTGCTCTTTGTAAGTTCCTTCCAGCGTTTTGAATCCGCCGATCAAATGATCGATCCACATGGTATCACTCACTACTTCTTTATTTCCATCCTGAAAAAAATCAAAGAGATAATAGTCCTGTTCGATCTGCTTGATCCGATGAATATAGGATACACCTTCCGGACGTCTTTTCAAAGGCAAAGAGAGTGTAACCGGGCTGGCCGTGTCTTTTCTTGTCAATTCAATGAGTTCACATTCGCAATTATTCTTCCAGTTGATCCAGTAAATACGGTTAAGGCTACTATCTGGATAGAATTCATTTTGGCTGAAATTATCCCTTTCAATCTTCACCCGCTCCCTGCCGGGGGAAATTGTTCTGTGAAAAACTCCATAATGCACTTTGCTGCAATCAATAGCAGTTTTTTGTTGACAGGATGACAATAATACAAGAGGAGTTAGTACTATCAAAAGACTTTTGAACATACGATCAAAGATTCTTTATTTCTGCGATCAAATCCTGCAGCACTTTCTTTGCATCGCCAAACAGCATCGACGTTTTCGGCTGAAAGAAAAGATCGTTTTCGATACCGGCATAACCGGGCTTCATGCTTCGTTTATTCACGATCACATTTTTGGCCAGTTCTACATCCAGAATGGGCATGCCATAGATGGGCGATGAGGGATCTGTCTTGGCAGCGGGGTTCACCACATCATTGGCACCCAGTATCAATACCACATCGGTATTGTGAAACTCCTCATTGGCCTGTTCCATTTCGAGTAACTTATCATATGGCACATCGGCTTCTGCCAATAATACGTTCATATGCCCGGGCATACGGCCGGCTACGGGGTGTATGGCATATTTTACTTCCACGCCCTTACTCTCCAATAATTTTTCCAGTTCATGACAGGCATGCTGTGCCTGGGCCACTGCCAACCCATATCCGGGTACAATATATACTCGTGCCGAATAGCTCATCAGTACCGCGGTATCGCTGAGTGTGATCTCTTTGTAATTGCCCTGTTCTTTCTTTTCGCCCGATTTGGTGGTGCTGCCGCCAAATGAACCGATCAGTACATTTGCGAGGGAACGGTTCATGGCTTTACACATCAGAATGGTGAGCAGCGTACCGGCAGCACCCACCAGTATCCCACCGGTTAACATTACTTTATTATTGTACAGGAATCCACCGCAGGCTGCAGCCACGCCGGTAAAGGAATTGAGCAATGAAATCACCACCGGCATATCGGCACCACCGATGGGGAATACAAAGAAAATGCCGTAAAGCAAAGAAAGTACAAAGATGATATAGAAAAGGATTGCAGGGCTGGCAGGCGGCCACCCAATCAGATAAGTAGCAAGGGAAACTATCACCAACAGTAATAGAATATTGAAGATATGTTGACCTTTGAAAGAAAAATCTTTGATAGATCCATTTAGCTTTCCCCAGGCAATAACGGAACCCGCAAAGGATACCGAACCAATGATCAATCCGAGCAGAATGATGATGAACACCCCGGGATTTACAAATTCAAGCGGATTGATATTGTCAAACGAATGACCCATTGCACCCAGAAGGTGATTGAACTCTACGATTGAAATCAATGCTGCACAGGCCCCTCCCATACCATTAAAGAGACTTACCATTTCCGGCATCGCGGTCATCTTTACTTTTTTGGCTGCAAAAAAACCGATGATGGTACCGATGGCAATACCGCCGAATATCCAACCATAATTGCCCAACTTCTGCCCCCCCTCTTCATATAAAAAGATGGTGCCAAAAATAGCAACGGTCATACCGGCCGCAGCCACCAGATTTCCCTTCCGGGCCGTAGCGGGATTGGATAACATTTTCAACCCGAGTATGAATGTTACCGAGCCAATAAGATAACAAATAGTAAGTATGTTGAGTTCCATATTTTAAGAATGAACGCTTACGATGTACGGTGTTCGATGTACGATGTAGGCGATCCTATTTTATTTTCGATTTTCGATTTTAGGTTGTAAATCCTCTCACTTGTAAGTTATTCTCACTTCAATAACTTTCCTCTTACAAATGAACACTATCATCTTTTAACTATTAACTATTCACTCACTTCTTCTTCTTTTTAAACATCTCCAGCATACGGTCTGTTACCACAAAACCGCCCACTACATTGAGTGTACCCAGAACCACTGCGAGGAACCCGAGGCCCAGCGCGAGATAGTTGTCAGACTCTGCCTTGCCCATTACGATGATCGCACCGATGATCACCACCCCATGTATGGCATTCGCTCCACTCATCAGCGGCGTATGCAATACACTTGGCACACGGCCAATCACTTCTATTCCCACAAATATCATCAGGATGACGATATAGATCATTTGCTGATTTTCTGTAATCCAATTGAGCATAATAATTCTTTTTCATTCGGTTTACGATATACGATGTACGTTGTTCGATGTACGATGTTCGATGTACGATATGTATGATGTTCGATGTTCGGTGTTCGGTGTACGATGTACGTTTTCGTTTTCGATTTTCGATTTTCGATTTTCGGCCTGCCTGCCGGCAGACAGGGTTTAGATTTCAAATAGCACAACCCATTAACAACTTTCAACTTTCAATTCTCAACTTTCAATTCCAAATTCTCAACTTTTCACTCTCTCATGCACCACCGCCCCATCATGGGTAATACAACATCCCTTTACCAGATCATCTTCCCAGTTGAGGTGTATATTGTTTTCTTTGTTAATGATCAGTTGCAGAAAATTGAGCACATTCTTCCCATACATCTTACTGGCATCTGAAGGCATAGTGGATTGCAGGGATGAATTGCCAATGATTGTCACCCCCTGATATTGAATGGTCTCGTTGTTTTTGGTAACGGGGGTATTTCCTCCGGTGGCTGCAGCCAGATCCACGATCACGGAGCCATTGCGCATCGCCTGTATCATTTCCTCTGTTACCAGTATAGGTGCTTTTTTACCGGGTATTTGCGCCGTTGTGATCACAATATCTGCTTTGGCAATACTCTCAGCGATCTTTGCTTTCTGACGGGCCATAAAATCCGCTGTTTGTTCCACCGCATATCCGCCGGCTTTACTGGCATCAGCCGCCCCTTCCACTTCGATGAACTTTGCACCCAAACTCATCACTTCTTCTTTTACAGCAGGGCGTGTATCGAATACTTCAATTACGGCACCTAATCTTTTAGCGGTGGCTATGGCCTGCAACCCTGCCACACCAGCTCCCAGTATCAGCACTTTTGCCGGGGCAATACTCCCTGCCGCCGTCATAAACATGGGGAAATACCGGCCATAGGCATTAGCAGCAGTAAGCACTGCCTTATATCCGGCAATATTGGCCTGCGAACTCAATACATCCATGGATTGGGCACGGGTAGTTCGGGGCAGCATGTCGAGTGAAAACGTGGTAATACCGGCAGCAGCCCATTGCTTCATTTCAGCCCCATTAAATAAGGGCTGGTACACCCCAATCAATATTCCGGAGGGCTTGCTGGCTATTTCTGTTGTTTGGGGCATATGTATCGACAATACAATGGCCGACTCATTGATAACTTCCTGCCTGGATCGTATCGCAGCACCGGCAGCTTCATAGGCTGCATTATTACAAAAGGCCTTTTCGCCGGCTCCATTTTCTACTAATACGGTGATGCCTTTTTTGGTGAGTGTGGCCACTGCTTCTGCAAGCAACGATACTCTTGTTTCATGGGCGGGTTCGTGTAAAACACCTATCGTCATATTGAGCTTGTGAGGGGTTGTGAAGGTTCAAACTTTAGGCGTGAAGATATTGATTTTTTAGCCGCCTTTACCTGCCCGATGAGTGATTTTATTCACGTTTATGGCTGTCGTTACTCACCTAAAAACGAATAGTGAAATGCTGTTTTTCCGTGAATTCCTTGCGGAAAAACACAATGCCGATGAAGAACAGATCGATGGTGCAACGAACCGAAGGATGCGACTGTATGGTGGCCCAGGCCCTTTCCATTTCCGCGCTCCAGTGTATATCATCGAATATGAGTATGGAATCGTTGTTGATAAAGGGCAGTAATTGCTGAAAATACCGCTCGGTGGGCTCCTGCCGGTGATTACCATCAATAAAAACAAAATCAGCGGCCTTCCCGGTTCCGGGTTGCCATTCCTGCAACAGGGCGGGTAATGTTTCATCAAAATTGCCCAATACCTGGCGAACAGGTTGCAACTGCAGTTCAGAAAAATGCCGGGAGGCCCGTGCTGCCACCGCTGCCGCCCCTTCCATCGTAATGATAGTAGCTTGCGGTTGGCCCAATGTAAGATAGGCGGTGGTAATACCGAGGGATGTACCCAGTTCCAGTATGGTAGCAGGCTGGTAATTTTTCACCATCCGGTACAACAATTGCCCAAACCGGGCTGGCTTGGCCGCATTCTTTGCGATGGAAGATACAGTTCGCTGATGATGCGATCCCTTCACCGAACCCGCACCAAAATCCTCAATCGTAAGCACCCCGGCATCCGATCGTAATTGTTTTCGTAATGCCTCCACCTTTTTGTATTCAGGATACGCCGTTTTATCATTCATCACTTTTGTGATAAACTGAAACACAAACGGTGAATGCGTGCCATGCCCCTTCCCATTGGATGAAGTAAGATAATATTTCAGGTATTTAAATGCTAATTGCGAAGGGGAGTACATGTGATAATATGCTAATGTGCTAATTTGCTAATGTGCTAATGGAATACAAAACAGCCAACTGCAAATTGCCAACTGCCAACTGCAAATTGCCAACTGCAAACTAACTAAATGCGTTCCCAAATCTGAAACGAATAATTATAATCATTCTTTTCATCGGCTTCGTGATTTTGCTGACTTACGAGCCGCCATTCATCGGGGGGAATCGCCGGAAAAAAAGTATCCGCTTCGGGTTCTGCTTCCACACGGGTTAGGTAAATGCGTTTAGCCTTTTCAAATAACGCTTTATAAATTTCACCACCTCCGATCACCATCACTTCCAGCACATCCGCCTGACGGGCTACAAAGAGTGCATCTTCTATATTCTTTACAGCTACTGTACCAGTTGCTTCCCAACCCGGCTGACGGGTAATGACAATATTTTTCCTCCCGGCAAGCGGTTTCCCTAAAGAATCATAGGTTTTCCGCCCCATCACCACCGGCATCCCCCAGGTTACATTCTTAAAATGCTTCAAATCATTGGGCAAATGCCAGGGCATCTTCCCGTCCTTTCCAATCGCATTATTATTGGCCGCTGCTACTACAAGAGAAATAATCATGGTTGATGTACGATGTTTGATGAACGATTTTTGATGTACGATGTACGGTGTACGTTTTAGGTTTTAGATTTTCGGTTTTAGATTGGCGATTCACAATTGACCATTCACTATTGACTATTCACAATTCAATGTCGTTTACTTAAGAAATAAAGATAAATAAAGTTCTTTGACAATTTTTGTAATTCAAGATCGGGTTATTTTTGCACCAGGATTATAGGGGCTTTGTTATCACAGGAAAAGCCTCTTTATCAGGATTTCGGGAAAACTATTTTGATGAAGTAATAAATACCATAGAAGATGAGAAATTTGTTAACAGAAGCCGTTCACAAGACGGCGGAAAAGGATTTACCCGGAACAGAAAAATAACCTTCAAACACCTGATAACATTGCTTACGCAAGGTCTTAGCCGTTCTCTTCAACGGGAACTCAATAGTTTTTACCAGCGTCTTCAGGGAACTGATTTTAGCATTCAACATGTGACCAAAGGTGCCTTTAGCCGTAGCCGGTCTAAATTAAAGCCAGAGGCATTTTCTGAGTTGAATCAGGTAGGCCTGCGAAGCTTTTATAAAAATGCTCCATGGCGGAGTTTTAATGGGTTTCGGTTGCTGGCTATAGATGGGAGCACCGCCGTTTTGCCCAATCATGAAAGTATTACTGAACAATTCGGGACAGTTTGTTTTGGTCCTTACGCAGATAGTCCGCGCTCGGTGGCCAGGATCTCTGTTTTGTATGATGTGCTTAATTTAACAGTATTGGATGGCCAGATGGGTTCTTATACACAAAGTGAGCGTGATCTGGCTCGAAATCATTTTACACAAGTAGTTGCTGGTAAAGATTTAGTGATATTCGACCGGGGTTATCCAAGCCTGGAACTGATGTCTGATATGCAGTCCCGGGGAATTGAATATGTACTTCGGATACAGGAAAAATGGTGGCTTGAGGCCCGGCAAATGATAGCAGATGGTATTAAGGATAAGCAAGTCACCTTTAGGTTGCCGGTAAGCAAAAAGGATCAGCACGAAAAGAACAAAAAAGATCGGCACACCATTAAGTGCCGTCTGGTTTGCGTACCATTACCCGATGGAGGTTCGGAAGTGCTTTGTACTTCAATTACAGACGAGAAAGTACTTCCATATGATTGTTTTTCAGAATTATACCATTACCGATGGAATGTAGAAGAGGGGTATAAACTATTTAAAAGCAGATTGCAGTTAGAAGCTTTTTCTGGTAAAACAGCCCTTGCTGTAAGGCAGGATTTTTATGCAAAACTATTTACAATGACCACCACTGCGGTAATGCTTTTTCCGATAGAAGAGAAACTCAAAAAAGAGGCCGAAACTCAGGAAAGAAAACATCCGCATAAGGTGAACAGAACAAATGCATTGTCGATGATCAAAGAAAACATCACAAAAGTATTTATAAGTAAAATAGTCAGGCCGGTTTTGCAGGCCATTGACAAAGTGCTCAAAGCTACTACCGAAATAGTCAGACCAAATAGAAAGTTTAAACGAAAGAAAATTAAAAAGAAACCACCTTCAATGAATTACAAACAATTGTAGCTTAAGTAAACGACATTGAATGGCGAATAGTGAATAATGAACCATAGCTATCGGGTTATTAATTGTGCATTTGTTTTACGGCTGTTGATTTTGTTTGCAATGCTTTTTTGTAATCCTTCGGAAATACTTTTACAAAATGAGGTAACTGATTATCCAGGTCCTTAAGTATGAATTCAGCTACTGTACTGCCCGTGTATTCCAGGTGTTTTTGCAATAAAGTGAACAATTCATTTTTATCCGCAATATCACAGGGGTCGAGGTCCACCATCTCCTGATTACAATTGCCGGCAAATTTTCCTTTTACATCATAGATATACGCGATGCCTCCGCTCATACCGGCTGCAAAATTCCGTCCGGTATCTCCCAGTATCACCACTTTACCACCGGTCATATATTCACATCCATGATCGCCCACTGATTCCACCACCACACTGGCGCCGGAATTACGTACACAAAAACGTTCCCCGGCTTTACCTCTGATAAATGCTTCACCCGACGTAGCACCATAGAGTGCCACATTGCCAATGATACTGTTTTCTTCCGGTGTATAGGTGGCGGTTTTGGGAGGATAAATGATCAGTCTTGCACCACTCAGCCCTTTGCCGAAATAATCATTTGCATCTCCTTCCAGTTCCAATGTGATCCCTTTGGTATTAAAGGCTCCAAAACTCTGACCTGCTGTCCCTGTAAAATTGAAATGAATGGTATGCTCAGGCAATCCCGCCGCTTTATATTTCTTCGTGATCTCATTCGATAAGATCGTGCCTGCAGTACGGTCCGTATTTTTTATGGTAAATGCAGCACGCACTTTTTCCTGTTTCTCCATCGCAGGCTTTGCGGCTTCCAATAATTTCCAGTCGAGACTTTCACTTAATCCATGGTCCTGCGCTTCACTGCAATGCAATGTGGTGTACAATGAATTGGGTTCTTTGTACAACACTGCCGACAGATCCAGTGTTTTATATTTCCAATGTTCGATATCATCACGCATTTCAAGGCTGTCTACCTGGCCGATCATTTCATTTACTGTTCGGTACCCAAGTTCAGCCATGATCTCCCTTAGTTCCTGGGTGATCATCCGGAAGAAATTCACCACATGATCGGGATTCCCTTTGAAACGCTTGCGCAATTCACCATCCTGTGTGGCCACACCCACGGGACAGGTGTTCATATGGCATTTGCGCATCATGATGCATCCTTCCACCACCAATGCCGCGGTGGCAATACCCCATTCTTCTGCACCGAGCAAAGCAGCAATGGCGATATCCCTTCCTGTTTTCAATTGACCATCTGCCTGCACCACTACACGGCTGCGGAGACGGTTCTTCACCAGTGTCTGGTGTGTTTCTGCCAGCCCCAGTTCCCAGGGAAGACCTGCATGCCGGATTGAACTCAATGGTGATGCACCGGTGCCTCCATCATGCCCTGCGATCAGCACCACATCTGCTTTGGCCTTGGTAACGCCGGCAGCAATGGTACCCACACCGGCTTTGCTCACCAGTTTTACACTGATGCGTGCTGCACGGTTTGCATTCTTCAGATCGTAGATCAACTGCGCAAGATCTTCTATCGAATAAATATCGTGATGCGGTGGTGGTGATATCAGTCCCACACCTGGCGTGGCATGTCGTACTTTACCGATCCATTCATCTACTTTATGTCCGGGCAATTGGCCGCCTTCACCGGGCTTGGCACCCTGTGCCATTTTGATCTGCAGTTCGTCGGCTTCTGTAAGATATAAACTGGTGACACCAAATCGTGCACTGGCCACTTGCTTGATGGCACTGCGCATGGAATCTCCATTCGGCAATTTTTCATAACGGCGTTCATCTTCACCACCTTCACCAGTATTGCTTTTTGCTCCGATGCGGTTCATGGCAATCGCCAATGTGGTATGTGCTTCCCAGGAAATGGAACCAAAACTCATAGCACCGGTAGCAAATCGTTTGAATATATTTTCAGCAGGCTCCACTTCTTCGATGGGCACAGCATTCCGGTGTTTACGAAATCGGAATAAACCCCGGAGTGTGCAGGCTTTTTCCGCTTGTTCGTTCACCAGTCTGGAATATTTTTTAAATGTGGTATAGTCGTTCATGCTGGTGGCATGCTGCAACAGGTGAATGGTTTGCGGATTGAATAAATGGAATTCACCTTTTCGTTTCCATTGGTATACACCACCGGCCGGCAACCGGTCTACCGGAATATCTTTTTTGCTGAACGCATAAAAATGTTTCGCCAATGTTTCTTTCGCGATCTCATCGAGTCCCATGCCTTCAATACGGGAAGTGGCCCCGGTGAAATATTTATTCACCACCTCTTTGTTCAACCCCAGTATCTCGAATATCTGTGCACCCTGGTAAGATTGCAAGGTGGATATGCCCATTTTGGAAAACACTTTGAGCAATCCGTCATTAACGGCTTTGATATAATTTTTCTTCAGTACATCTTCGGTCAATGTAGTGGTACTGCCATCGGGTGCCAACAGCTTGCCGGTTTCGCGCATATCACGAATGGAGGATAAGGCGAGATAGGGATTGATGGCAGTTGCACCAAATCCGATGAGACAGGCGAAATGATGCACTTCCCATACATCCGCTGCTTCCACGATAATCCCCACCTGGCCGCGCATCCCTTTGCGGATAAGATGATGATGTACGGCTGCAGTGGATAACAGAGAAGGTATGGCCGCATGCATGGAGTCGATGGCCCTGTCCTGCAGAATGAGTACTTTAAATCCATCTTCGACTGCATGTACCGCATATTCACAAATGCGTTCCAATCCCCTTTGTAAAGAACCCGGTTTTCCATCCGCTTTGAAAAAACACTGAATGGTTTTTGATTGGAATAAACCGGTGTCAATACTTCTTATCTTTTCGAGTTCATAATTATTGAGTACCGGATGTTTCAATGCCACACTATGACAGGTAAGCGGATCTTCCGTCAGCAGGTTGCCGTTATTACCGGCGAAAGTGGCGAGCGACATCACCAGTCGCTCCCGTATCGGATCAATAGGCGGATTCGTAACCTGTGCAAATAATTGTTTGAAATAACTGCTCAGGTGTTGCGGCTGATCACTGAGTACGGCTAATGGCACATCGGTTCCCATGGAGCCCACCGGCTCTTTGCCTTCGAGTGCCATGGGAGCGATAATGGTTTGCAGGTCTTCCGAAGAGTAGCCGAATGTTTTCTGGTATTTGAAAACCTGGTCATGCTCCAGGTGTGTGAACATAACCCGGGGTTCTGGCAATTCTTCGAGACGAATTTTATATTTATTCAGCCAGTCGCCATAAGGCTTTTGCGAACAGATATGTTGTTTTAGTTCGGTATCACTGATGATACGTCCTTTCTCCATATCCACCACGAACATCTTTCCTGGTTGCAATCTTCCTTTTTCTATAATGATAGCAGGATCCACGGGCAATACACCTGTTTCTGAAGCCATGATCACGCGATCATCATTGGTAACGCAATAGCGCGAGGGGCGGAGTCCGTTGCGGTCGAGCGTGGCACCGATTATTTTTCCATCGGTAAATGAAATGGAAGCGGGCCCATCCCAGGGTTCCATAAAGGAAGAGTGGAATTCATAGAAGGCTTTTTTTACAGGATCCATTTCATCGTGCCCGTCCCAGGCTTCAGGTATTAGCATCATCATCACATGGGGCAGCGAGCGACCTGTAAGCGTGAGCAATTCAATGATATTATCCAGGCAGGCCGAATCACTTTGTCCTTCCGTGACGACAGGCAGCAGCATTTCCATTTCTTCTTTGGAGAAATAAGGGGTGGTGAACCCTTTTTCACTGGTCTTAAGCCAGTTCAGGTTACCCTGCAGGGTATTAATCTCACCGTTGTGTGCGATATAACGGAATGGCTGGGCAAGTTTCCACGATGGGAATGTATTGGTGGCAAAGCGGGAATGTACCAACCCGAATGCACTTACCACCCGTTTGTTGCTGAGGTCAGGAAAATACTGACGCACCTGCATGCTGGTGAGTTGCCCTTTGTATACGATGGTTTTATAGGAGAGCGATGCGATATAAAAACCGATCTCATCTTTTCGTACTGTACTATTGATCAGATGCGTGGCATAGTTGCGAAGCACAAATAATTTTCTTTCAAAATCATCCGGCTGGGTGATATGATCGGGACAGGCCACGAATACCTGTTCTATTTCAGGCTCCACGCTCAGGGCAGTGGGACCAATGCCAGTTGTATTGACGGGTACTTTGCGGAAAGTGAGGATATCAAGTCCCAGTTTTTCCGCTGCGCGGATAATTATATCGCGGCATTCTTCGCGCAGCCGGATCTCTTTGGGGAAGAAGATCATTCCCACGGCATATTTCCCAAATGAAGGAAGATGAATGCCCAGTTTAAGACATTCATCAAAAAAGAATTCATGGGGCGTTTGAAACATGATGCCCGCTCCGTCGCCGGTGTTGTTTTCACAACCACAGGCACCCCGGTGTTCCATGTTCTCTAATACCGTAAGTGCGTCGGAAATATGCTGGTGCGATTTATGGCCGCGAATATTGGCCACAAAGCCGATGCCACATGCATCATGTTCAAAAGAAGGATCATAAAGTCCCTGGTTGCCTGCCATTGGTAGTTAATCGTTTAATGAAATAATAGGAATGAGTTTGAAACATTCCGCATCATATTTCGTATAGCAAGCGAACCGTTTGAAATTACTAAAAATCTTTCAATTGGTTATTGGATTGAATATGTATTTATCCACAAAATCAATAGACTAATCAGCTTATACTAAATATCCAAACAACTGGTCGTTCTTGTTGATTTCCGAAAAACTGATATTGGATAATTTCATTTTGTTCAACAGTTGTTCATAGTCGGCAGGCTGTTGCAATTCCACTCCCACCAATGCCGGACCGTTCTCTTTATTTGTCTTCTGCATATATTCAAAACGGGTGATATCGTCGGTAGGTCCCAGTACATTGTTTACAAATTCTTTCAACGCACCCGGACGTTGTGCAAAGCTGATAAGAAAATAATGTTTCAAACCTTCGTACTGCAGACTGCGTTCCTTTATTTCCTGCATCCGGTCAATATCATTGTTGCTCCCGCTTACAATGCACACCACATTCTTTCCCTGTATCACTTCTGCGAAATCATCCAAAGCGGCAATGGACAGCGCACCGGCGGGTTCAGCCACGATTGCATCTTCATTGTATAATTTTAAGATCGTGGAGCATACTTTTCCTTCCGGAACGAGGTGCATATGATCCAATACATCTTTACAAATACGGAAGGTTAGATCGCCTACCCGTTTTACGGCTGCCCCATCCACAAACCGATCGATATGATCGAGTGTGACCGGATGACCCGCTTTCATGGCTTCATACATAGATGGAGCTCCTTCGGGCTCGGTACCGATGATCTTGGTGTGTGGTGAATAGGTTTTAAAATAAGTGCCTACTCCTGCGCTCAGTCCGCCACCACCTACCGGTGTAAAAAGGTAATCTACTTCGGAAAGGTCTTCCAGTATCTCCACACCCACGGTGCCCTGTCCTTCGATGATACGCATATCATCGAAGGGTGGTATGAATACCATGTTATGATCAGCAGTGAATTTTTTTGCAGCAATGGCACAGTCATCAAAGGTGTCTCCGGAGAGAATGACTTCGATGAACTGCTCCCCAAACATTCTTGTTTGTTTTACTTTTTGTTTGGGTGTGATCACCGGCATGAATACCGTGCCTTTAACGCCCAGTTTACGGCAACTGTAGGCAAATCCCTGTGCATGATTGCCCGCGCTGGCGCATACGACTCCCTGTTCTAATTGCGACTGTGGCAGGGAACTCATCATATTGTATGCTCCCCGCAGTTTATACGAACGTACAATTTGCAGATCCTCTCTTTTCAGGTATACATGACAGTTATACTTTTTAGAGAGACTGATATTGTACGTCAGGGGCGTACGGGTTACGATCTTTTTCAACCGCTGGTAAGCAGATGCAAAATCGGGCTGCACATTTATCACACCGGATTGATTCATACTTTTTGTTTATCCTACTGATTCAGATTTCAATGTCAGTTTGCTGAACACATCCTTAAGGGACGATGCAGCGGGTTTGGCCGGTTCTGCTTTGGGTTGATTTTCCGGACGAAGACTTCTTACTGTTTTACCTGCCTGCCACAATTCACTTTCACGGAGTTCTTTCAGTTCTTCTTCCAGTTTTTCGCGGTAATCAGCTTTACTGTTGCTGTCAATCGAACGTTGTGATTCTTTACCGCTCGCTACGCTGTCGTACAATTCATTGAATACCGGAGCTGTTGCATCCCTGAATTTTTTCCACCAATCCAAAGCGCCGCGTTGTGCCGTAGTGGAGCAATTCGCATACATCCAGTCCATACCATTCTCTGCTACGAGCGGCATGAGTGATTGGGTCAGTTCTTCCACCGTTTCATTGAACGCTTCAGAAGGAGAGTGGCCCCTGTCACGCAGTACCTGATATTGTGCGGCAAAGATGCCCTGAATAGCACCCATGAGCGTTCCTCTTTCACCGGTAAGATCGCTATACACTTCTTTGCGGAAATCCGTTTCGAATAAATAACCACTGCCTACGGCAATGCCCAGTGCGATCACACGTTCAAAGGCGCGGCCGGTGGCATCCTGGTAGATCGCATAGGAACTGTTGAGCCCTCTTCCCTGCAGGAACATTCTGCGAAGTGATGTGCCACTTCCTTTGGGAGCTACTAAGAACACATCCACATCTTTGGGTGGCATGATGCCGGTCTGTTCATTGAACGTAATACCAAAGCCATGAGAGAAGTATAAGGCTTTGCCGGGTGTGAGATGTTTTTCTACCGTAGGCCATAACGCTATCTGTGCGGCATCACTCAGCAGATAACAGATGATCGTACCGCGCTCCAGGGCTTCTTCAATTTCAAACAGTGTTTCACCGGGTACAAATCCATCGCGTACTGCTTTATCCCATGTTTTTGAATTTTTCCGCTGACCGACGATCACATTGATGCCATTGTCTTTTTGGTTCAATGCCTGTCCGGGGCCCTGTACACCATAACCGATTACCGCCACCGTTTCATTTTGCAGTACCTGTTGCGCTTTTTGGAGGGGAAATTCTTCCCGGGTTACTACGTTTTCTTCCACGCCGCCGAAGTTTAGTTTTGCCATTGTTTTTAGGTTTTAAGTTGTAAGTTTTAGGTTTTAAGTTCTAAGTTGTAGGTTGTAAGTTTTAGGTTTGTCTCTGCGCAATAGCGGACTTTCTAACTGTCCGACTCTCGGCCTTTCCGCCACGGCGGACACGTCGGTCTTCCGGACTCTCGGACTTTCCGTCTTTCCGACTTTCTCTCTTCACATCGTAAACACTTCCTCTTTCTTCCCGAGGTATTCATTTTCCATTACTTCTTCACCCGGTTCTTTTTGTTCAAATTCTTTGAGCCGGTCGTGGAAGCCGCTGCTGGCTTTGATGATGGCCACACGGGCGCTGCGAACGAATTCAATAAGACCATATGGCTCCAGTGCTTTGATCAGGTTGTCTGTTTCTGCCCGATGTCCTGTCGTTTCAAACACTGTATAATCTTTACGTATCGCCACGGCTCTCGCACCATATTCGCGAAGCAGGCGCTCCACTTTTACTTTTTCTGCAATGGCATCCGTACTTACTTTGTACAGGGCCAGTTCCTGCCATACGATCTCGTCTTCTGTATTGTAATAGGCTTTTAACACCTCCACCTGTTTCTCAATCTGCCGGCATAGTTTGCGCACTACATCTTCTGTTTCGTCTATCACGATGGTAAAGCGATGCACACTTTCCACTTCTGTAGGCGAGGTATTCAGGCTTTCGATATTGATCTTTCTGCGGGAGAAGATGATCGCGATCCGGTTGAGCAGCCCCACCTGGTTTTCGGTATATACGGTGATTGTAAATTCTCTCTTATTCATACATCATTTATTTAAGTCTGATTTCTGATACACTGCATCCCTGTGGTACCATCGGGAATACGTTGTCTTCTTTGCCCACCATTACTTCAAGGAGGTAACTGCCGGGATGCTTCATCATTTGCTGCAGTGCTACTTTCAGTTCCGCACGTTCACTCACTTTTCTTCCTTCGATCGAATAGCCTTTGGCCACCATTACAAAATCGGGACTGGCTATATCCACGAAAGAGTAACGCTTATCGTGAAAGAGTTGCTGCCATTGGCGTACCATGCCGAGAAACTGATTATTGAGGATGATGATCTTTACATTGGCACCGCTTTGCATAATGGTACCGAGTTCCTGTATCGTCATCTGAAAGCCACCATCACCGATTACGGCCACTACATCACGGTTCGGATCTCCAAAGCTGGCACCGATGGCTGCGGGCAATGCAAAACCCATGGTGCCCAGACCACCGGAGGTGATATTACTTTTGGAAGTATTGTATTTCGCATAGCGGCAGGTAACCATCTGGTGCTGTCCCACATCGGTTACCACGATCGCGTTGCCACCGGTACATTCATTCAGTGCATTGATCACTTCCGCCATGGAGAGTATATCCGAGTCCGGATTCATCTCCGGAATGATGCAGGTCTCTTCTTCCTGTTGTTTGAAATCATTGAAACGCTGCAACCATTGCGGATATACTTTTTGTTTCAGCATGGATGTAAGCAGCGGCAGTGTTTCTTTGCAATCTCCCCAGATGCCCACTGTGGTCTTTACATTCTTATCGATCTCTGAGGGGTCGATGTCCAGGTGAATGATCTTTGCCTGTTTGGCATATTTATCCAGGCGTCCGGTAACACGATCATCAAAGCGCATACCGACCGCGATCAGTACATCACATTCATTGGTGAGTACATTGGGGCCGTAATTGCCATGCATACCCAGCATCCCCGTTGCCTGCGGATGGTCGGTGGGAATGGCACTCATGCCCATGATGGTCCATGCAGCAGGGGCACCCGATTTTTCCAGGAATTGTATGAATTCTTTTTCCGCTTTGCCGAGTAACACACCCTGTCCGAATATGATAAAGGGTTTTTCTGCTGCATTGATGATCTCAGCAGCTGTTTCGATATATTCTTTTCTCACTATGGGTTTGGGCCGATAGCTGCGGATATGTGTGCAGGGCACATAGCCGGCATAATCAAATTTCTGCAGCTGTGCATTTTTGGTAATGTCGATCAATACCGGACCGGGACGGCCACTGCCGGCTATATAAAATGCTTTTGCCAATACTGCAGGTATCTCGTTAGCATCGGTTATTTGATAATTCCATTTAGTAACCGGTGCCGTGATATTGATCACATCTGTTTCCTGAAACGCATCCGTACCCAGTAAATGAGCATACACCTGTCCTGTGATACATACCACCGGAGTGGAATCGATCATGGCATCGGCAAGACCGGTTACCAGGTTGGTGGCACCGGGGCCACTGGTGGCAAACACCACACCTGTTTTTCCACTGGCACGTGCAAAGCCCTGTGCTGCATGGATGGCTCCCTGCTCATGACGCACCAGAATATGATTCAGCTTTTCATGATAATCATATAACGCATCATAGATGGGCATGATGGCACCACCGGGATAACCAAATATCGTGTGTACCCCTTCTGCAATAAATGCCTCCAGCACAGCTGCTGAGCCACTCAGTTCACGGGTGGCAACCGGGGTAGTGGTTGCTTTTTCGGCGGCAAATAATTCCAGTGTATCCATGTTCACAATTTTTATCTTGACAATATTTTTTTACAAACTATTTTAGTCGAATCATTAACACCTGCATCATTCATCCGTTACACAGCCTTCATTGGCAGGGCGTACAGATTTTGCATATTTATATAATACGCCCTTTGTGGCTTTCAACGGTGGTTGTATCCAGTCAGCTTTACGTTTGGCAATTTCTTCTTCACTTACTTTTAGTGTGATTGTATTGTTTACGGCATCTATTTCAATCAGGTCATCGTCATTCACCAATGCAATGAGACCGCCATCATATGCTTCGGGAGTGATATGTCCCACCACAAATCCATGGGTGCCGCCACTGAAACGGCCATCGGTAATGAGAGCAACGGATTTTCCCAATCCAGCTCCAATGATAGCAGCGGTAGGTTTCAGCATTTCCGGCATACCGGGTGCTCCTTTGGGACCGATATAACGGATCACCACCACATCGCCTGCTTTTACTTTACCGGATTGCAAACCATGAATCAGATCTTTCTCTCCATCGAATACACGGGCCGTGCCTTCAAATCTTTCACCTTCTTTGCCGGATATCTTGGCCACACTTCCTCCGGTGGCGAGATTGCCATAGAGAATCTGCAGGTGTCCGGTTGCTTTGATCGGATCTTCTGCGGGGCGAATGATCTGTTGCTGATCAAAATCTAGTTCAGGTGCCAATGCCAGATTTTCAGCTACTGTTTTACCGGTTACGGTCAGGCAATCACCATGCAGCCATCCTTTCTGTAACAGGTATTTCATTACCGAAGGCACACCACCATGCCGGTGCAGATCTTCCATCAGGTATTTGCCCGATGGTTTAAAGTCGGCCAATACCGGAATGCGATCACTGATGGTTTGAAAGTCATCCGGAGTAAGTGATACACCGATACTTTTGGCCATGGCCACCAAATGCAATACCGCATTGGTGCTTCCGCCCAATACCATAATGACGGTAATGGCATTTTCAAATGCTTTACGTGTCATAATATCAGAAGGACGAATATTTTTTTCCAACAAGATCTTTATCGCTGCTCCAGCTGCTTCACATTCTTTTTGTTTGTCGGCGCTCAATGCAGGATTGGATGATGAATTGGGTAAGCTCATACCGAGTGCTTCGATCGCTGCTGCCATGGTATTGGCCGTGTACATACCACCGCAGGCACCGGCACCGGGGCAGGCATGTTGTACGATGCCTTTGAAATCACCTTCGGATAAGTTGCCCGCGATCTTTTGTCCCAATGCTTCGAACGCACTCACGATGTTCAGGTCTTCGCCTTTATAATGACCGGGTGCGATGGTGCCTCCGTACAACATAAGGGATGGACGATTGAGCCGGCCCATGGCCATCAGGGCACCGGGCATATTTTTATCGCAACCGGGAATGGCAATGATCGCATCATAGTATTGGGCGCCTGCATTGGTTTCTATACTGTCTGCGATCACATCACGGCTTACGAGGCTGTAACGCATGCCATCGGTACCCATGCTGATACCATCACTTACACCGATGGTATAGAAGCGAAGTCCTAATAATCCTTCCGTGGCATTCACACTTTGTTTTACGGTAGTAGCCAGGTCATTCAGGTGCATATTACAGGGGTTGCCATCCCATCCCATACTCACGATTCCCACCTGTGCTTTGGAGAAATCACTTTCACTGAAGCCGATGGCATAATACATGGCTTGTGCAGCAGGCTGTGTTTCATCCTGTGTGAGCGTTTTACTGTATTGATTGAGTTCTTTCATTTTTGTCAACGGGTTATTGCCTGTGATGTATTCGTTGTTGTACTATTGGGTGATTTTCTTTATCAGGCTACTTTCTCCTCCAGCCGGAGATAGGGTTTCTCCATTACTTTATTTTTATACGCCTGTTGAATGGTATAGCTGAATGTATCTTCCCATTTTTTACGGAAGGGTACGTTGTCCAGCGAACTCAGTGCCACTACTTCTGCGGCGGTACCACAAAAGAATCCGGCATCTGCCCCGCGCATATCTTCGGGTTTGAAAAATCTTTCTTCAACGGGTATATTCAGTTCCTCACATAATTCCAATACGGTGGCGCGCGTGATACCTGGAAGGATATTTCCTTTTGGTGCCGTATAGAGTATGCCTTCATTTTCGTAAAAGATATTGGCACCGGAACTTTCCGCTACAAACCCGTTGCAATCGAGTACCAGCGCTTCATCGAAGCCATTGTCTTTGGCTTCCTGGCAGGCGAGGATAGAATTGACATAGTGTCCGCTTACTTTGGCTTCCACATGAAAGGCATCGGCGTTTGGCCGGCGGTAGGATGATGTCATAATGTTCATCTGGTTGCTCATATATCCATTGGTCCATTCCCAGGTTTCGATAGCCAGAAAACATTCTTTGCCTTTGGATAATGACATATTCGGCGAACAAAGTACAATGGGACGTATATAGGCATCGGTGAACTGGTTTCTTTTCAGTACTTCATACGTCAATGCCACCAGTTGTTCGGTGGTATAATGAAAAGGCATTTTCATCATTTGGGCCGAACGGCGTAAGCGGTCATAATGTTCCGCCCCTTTGAACATTTTGGTGCCGCCATTGACAGGGTAGGAGCGGATGCCTTCAAATACAGCATAGCCATAGTGAAGACTCTGGCTGTACAGGTCGGTCTTTGCTTCAGCCGCTTTTACAAACTGCCCGTTGAAATAAATGATCGTGTCGTTGTTGTAATACATAATTCACCTCCTTTGCATCTCCTCCACAACCGGAGATCTTGCTCATTTTAGGTTTAAGATTCTTATTTTGATTCGGCGCCTCTTTCAGTCCCTCTTTTGGAGGGGTTTGGAGAGGTAATAAAACAAAAAACCCGCCTTTGTGGAGGCGGGTTGCGTATTTTACTTTTTATTAGTTTATAATCATGCACCACCTCCGTTTGAAGATATAATAATGACTACCACAATAATAATTGCGGCTGCGGAAGCAATGACATTATGTATAATATTCTTCAACATGAAGGATGTATGCTTACAAATATACACCCGCCGTTTCAAAAAAAGAACTCAGCAAGCAATAATTATTTTTTATAATAGACGAACCTTTGTTCGTATATGCGTAACCGTCAGATGATCGTTGATTTACGCAACTCAATATTTTCTTTCTTTATGGAGCCGCCAATTTTTCCGCTTACATAGTCACTGATCAGTTCGCCAATGGTGGAAGTGAAATAAAAATTAACCGGGTCAATATCTTTTGTTACGAATGCATTTTGCAATGTCCATTGTACGGCTTCCTGTACCATTCGAGCTTCTTCTTCCATGCTCAGGAATTGCAGCATCATGGCAGCCGATAAAATGGAACCAATCGGGTTGGCAATATCTTTTCCGGCCGCCTGCGGATACGAACCGTGTATGGGCTCGAATAATGCAAGCCCGCCGGTGCCCACCGATGCGGAAGGAAGCAGTCCTAATGAACCACTGATCACACTGGCTTCATCGCTGATGATATCACCAAACATATTTTCAGTGAGGATGACATCAAACTGTTTCGGATTCTGAATGATCTGCATCGCAGCATTATCCACGAACATATAATCTACCGTTACATCCGGATATTGTGTTGCCAGTTCGCGCACCACCGTACGCCAGAGGCGCGATGTTTCCAATACATTGGCTTTATCCACCAGTGTCAGTTTTTTTCTCCGCGCTGGCTTTTGTGCAAAATGAAAAGCCAGGTGGGCTATGCGTTCGATCTCTTCTCTTGAATACGTGCATTCATCCAATGCGGAACGGCCATCTTCGCTCAGTTCTTTTTTCCCAAAATAGATGCCGCCGGTCAGTTCACGGAAGATGATAAAATCAACCCCTTCAATATGTTTACTTTTCAGTGGCGATAAATGGAGCAGCGAAGAGTAGGTGCTTACCGGGCGTATGTTCGCATACAGTTGTAAGGTCTTTCTTAGTTTGAGCAATCCTTGTTCGGGCCGCACTTTTGCAGAAGGGTCATTATCATATTTCGGATCGCCGATAGCTCCAAAGAGAATCGCATCACTCTGGAGGCAAACTTCAATGGTTTCGTCAGGCAGTGGATTGCCTGTTTTGTCGATGGCCGTTGCGCCCATCAGGCAATAGGTATAGGTGAACTCATGTCCAAAATGTTCGGCAATGGCATTCAATACGCGTATGGATTGGCGGGTCACTTCCGGGCCTATTCCATCTCCTTCAATAACAGCAATATTTTTTTTCATCATTCTTCAGTTTTGCAGGGATTCGAATTGTTGTATCTCTTCTTTTATGCTTAATAAATAATCTATATCGTCGTACCCGTTGAGCAGACAGGTTTTTTTATACGGATTGATGTCAAATGATTCCGTTTCGCCCGTAGTATCAATGGCAATGGTTTGCGCGGCCAGATCAACAGTAAGTGTTGCACTGGCATCCTGCATAAATATTTTTTGCAGAAAAGTATCGGATACCTGAACCGGCAGCACACCGTTGTTCAGTGCATTGTTGCGGAATATATCGGCAAAGAAACTGGACACTACCACACGGAAACCATAGTCGAGGATGGCCCAGGCGGCATGTTCACGGGAGGAGCCGCAACCAAAATTTTTACCGGCCACCAGTATCTCTCCCCTGTAAGTGGGTTGATTCAAAGGGAAATCTGCTTTTGGTTTTGCTTCATCATCATTTTCGTACCGCCAGTCGCGGAAAAGATTTTTTCCAAACCCTTCCTTGGTGGTGGCTTTCAGAAACCTTGCCGGAATGATCTGGTCCGTGTCGATGTTCTCGATTTTTATCGGAACGAAGCAGCTCTGTATTGTACTCAGGGCTTTAGGCATCAGTAATTATTAATTAATAATTATTAATTATTGTTTAGCATAAGTTCTCTAACATCAGTAACCACCCCCGTCACCGCCGCCGCCGCTGCCGTAAGCGGACTTGCCAGTAAGGTACGGGCACCGGCTCCTTGTCGTCCTTCGAAATTTCGGTTGGATGTACTGATACAATATTTACCGGCAGGTATTTTATCTTCATTCATACCCAGACAGGCCGAGCATCCGGGCTGGCGCAATTGAAAACCGGCCTCTTCGAATATTTTATCAATGCCTTCGGCGATGGCCTGTGCCTCCACCTGTTTACTGCCCGGTACGATCCATACTTCCACATCGGCAGCTTTCTTTTTGCCTTTTACAAACGATGCTACCATGCGCAGATCTTCGATACGCGAGTTGGTGCAACTGCCAATGAAAACATAATCAATTTTTTGTCCGCGAATGGAAGTACCGGCTTCCAATCCCATATAGGCCAGTGAGCGGGCCAGCCCGCTCTTATCCTGTTCGTTCACTGTTTCCGTAGTGGGGATCAGTTGGCTGATACCAATACCCATTCCGGGATTGGTGCCATAGGTTATCATAGGTTCAATATCTTCTCCTTTAATGAATACTTCTTTATCAAATACCGCATCGGCATCGGAGTACAGGGTTTGCCAGCGGGCCATTTCTTTATCCCATGCTTCGCCCTGCGGCGCAAATGTTCTGCCTTTTATATAATTGAATGTGATCTCATCCGGTGCGATGAGTCCGCAGCGTCCACCCATTTCAATGCTCATATTGCAGATGGTCATGCGGGCTTCCATACTGAGAGCGCGAATGGCGGAGCCGGCAAACTCTACAGCATAGCCGGTGGCACCACTTGCAGTGATCACCGAGAGAATATGCAATACAATATCTTTTGATACCACGCCTTTTTGCAGGCTGCCATCAATGGTAATGCGCATGAGTTTGGGTTTGTTCTGCAACAGGCATTGCGAAGCAAATACCATTTCCACTTCACTGGTGCCGATACCAAATGCAATGGAACCAAATGCACCGTGTGTGGAGGTATGGCTGTCGCCGCATACGATGGTCATACCCGGTTGTGTAATGCCCAGTTCAGGCCCTATCACATGCACGATGCCCTGGAAGGGATGGCCCAATCCATATAATTCAATGCCGTGTTCAGCACAGTTCTTTTTCAATGCTTCCACCTGCAGGCGGCTCAGTTCTTCTTTAATGGGGAGGTGTTGGTTAAGGGTGGGTACATTATGATCGGCTGTGGCAATGGTTTGCTGTGGCCGTAATACCCGGATGCCACGCTGGTTGAGACCAGTAAAGGCTTGCGGGCTGGTTACTTCATGGATAAAATGCCGGTCGATATATAACACCGATGGGCCGTTGTCAATCGTTTTGACAATATGGGTATCCCAGATCTTTTCAAATAATGTTCTTGGCATCGTTAATTTTTTTGTCATCTTCCTGTTCACTGATCATCTTCTGTTGCGTCGCACACTGCATCGTTTAGTTCTTTACTCAGCAGCGGTCATTTTCGCATATTCATTACCGTTATATCAGTCCACGGCCACCTGGTGGCGCTGGGCCATATCGGTCAGGTCGGTGTCTTCCACTTCTTTTTTACTGTCGGCCACCCGCAGAAATTCCGCATAGAGTGCGTCCACATCATTGCGGTCGAACTGAAATCCTAATTTCTGAAAACGGTAGGCGAGGGCGCTGCGGCCGCTGCGGGCGGTAAGCACGATGCGTGAACTGTCGGCACCCACTTCTTCCGGTGCTATGATCTCATAGGTTTGTGCATCTTTCAAAAATCCATCCTGGTGTATACCGGAGGAATGAGAGAAGGCATTACTTCCCACAATGGCTTTATTCGGTTGTACCGGCATACGCATCGTTTCCGATACCAGACGGCTCACGGGATTCAGTTGTTCGGCCACAATATTGGTATAAAGGCCAAGGTGTTTGTGCTGCTTCATGATCATCACCACTTCTTCGAGCGATGTATTACCGGCTCTTTCGCCCAGCCCGTTGATGGTACATTCGATCTGGCGGGCACCGGCGATCACCCCGGCAATGGAGTTGGCAGTAGCGAGCCCCAGATCATTGTGGCAATGACAGGAGATGATCGCTTTATCAATATTCGGAACATTGTTTACCAGGTAGGCGATCTTCTCCCCATATTGATGCGGAAGGCAATAGCCCGTGGTATCGGGAATATTCACTACGGTGGCACCGGCTTTGATCACTGCTTCGATCACACGGGCGAGGTAATCATTATCGGTACGTCCCGCATCTTCTGCATAGAACTCCACATCATCGGTATAGTTGCGTGCCCATTTCACACATTGAATGGCGCGGGCCAGTATTTCATCACGGGTGGAATTGAATTTCGCTTTGATATGCAGATCCGATGTACCGATACCGGTATGAATCCGTGGACGTACGGCATATTTCAATGCCTGCGCGGCGGCTTCAATATCTTTTTCCACCGCGCGGCTGAGCGCACAAACGGTTGTATTCTTTATACTTTTTGCAATCTGACTTACCGATTCAAAATCGCCGGGTGAGGAAATGGGGAAGCCGGCTTCGATGATATCCACGCCGAGTGATTCAAGTTGCAGCGCGAGTTCCAGTTTTTCTGAGCTGTTCAGTTTACAGCCCGGCACCTGCTCTCCATCACGGAGGGTGGTATCAAAGATGTGTACCTTATGGTCTGCCATAATAAAATGGGTAAATTGGTGAGATTAAAAATGCAGGCTGCTTATTTTTGTACCTGTTACCGCGCTTAAAAAAGTATTGTAACAGGTGGTATTGCTTGCTATAAATAAATTGATAAACAACCTGCACGTCTAAATTAAGCCCGGACCGGGGCCGGGGGAAATCATATTGTGTGCAGAATTACATTGCTTAAAAGGGGGTATTTCGCCTGAAACCCTTGCCAGTAAAGGATTTTAAAATTTCTGAATTACGATGTCCAACCGTCCCGCCGATGCCTTGTTTCAGCTTGTTAAATCGCTCGAAAAGAGCGAGAAACGCAATTTTAAGCTCTATGTGAAGCGTAACTCAGACAGCGGTGACCTGAAGATCATTCAACTCTTTGATGCACTCGACCGGATGAATGAATACGATGAGAAATTGTTGCTCACCCGGGCCCGGGGTATCAAGAAGCAGCAATTGTCGAATATCAAGGCCCACTTGTATAAGCAGATCCTGTCCAGCCTGCGGCTCATCAAAGACGAAGACAATATTGATATTCACCTGCATGAACAAATGGACCATGCGCGTATTTTGTACAATAAAGGGCTTTACCTGCAAAGTCTCAAAGTGCTCGACCGGCTGAAGGAAACGGCACGGACCCATCAGCAACTCACCTATATTCAACAGGCGCTTTTTTTTGAAAAGAAAATTGAGACACTTTTTATCACCCGCAGTATGCAGGACCGCGCCGATCAGTTGTCGGCTGAGTCGGACCAGATCAATGAACGGCTTTCTCTGGTGAGCAAATTATCCAATCTTTCCCTTCAACTCTACAGTTGGTATATACAGCATGGCCATGCGCGCAATGAGAAAGATGTAAAAAGCCTCCGGGCTTATTTTGAAAAGCAACTACCGGCGATGGATAAGCGCGAATCCGGTTTTTATGAACGGCTGTATTTTTTTCAATGCCAGGTATGGTATGCATTTATCCGCCAGGATTTTTTGCCTTATTACCGCTATTCGCAAAAATGGGTAAGCCTCTTCGAAGAATTCCCGGATCTGGTAAAAGTGGAAACGGCTGCTTATATCAAAGGCATGCACAACCTGATGGGGGCTGATTTTATTTTGCTCAATGCAGAAAAACTGGCGGTGCGTATTCGTCAGTTTGAACAGTTTACCCGGCAGAAATTTTTGCAGCAAAATGAAAACGACCGTATACTGGCCTATCAGTATCTCTATACGGCCAGGATAAATTTATATTTTCTGCAGGGCAAATTCACGAAGGGATTGCGCCTCGTTCCCTTCCTGGAAGCCATGCTGAAAGAATACGGGCTGTATCTTGACACACATCGGGTGCTGGTATTTTATTATAAGATTGCTTGTCTGTATTTTGGCAGTGGCGATAATGAAAAAGCCATTGATTACCTCAACCGCATCATCAACCAGAAGGGGGATCTGCGTACCGACCTGCAATGCTATGCCCGCCTGCTGCACCTGATCGCGCATTATGAACTGGGCAATTTCGATCTGCTCGAATACCTTATCAAATCGGTATACCGCTATATGGCCCGTATGGAGAATCTGAGTAAAGTGGAGGATGAGATGTTTGCCTTTTTGCGCCGATCCTTCCGTGTGGGGGCCCATGCGCTAAAACCGGAATTTGAAAAACTATTGCTCAAACTCAAAAAATACGAAGGCAATCCCCTCGAAAGCCGCGCCTTTGTATACCTGGATGTAATCTCCTGGCTGGAGAGTAAGATCAGCGGGGTACAGGTGGAGGATGTGATCAAAAAGAAATACAGTTCCAATTTGAAACGCAGAACCCAGTGATAACCTTTCACCGATCATAAAATAGAACCGGTCAATTATTTCTTGTTCCCATAAAAGGAGTAATGAAAGGAATAGGTGATACGATTTGACAACATTTGAAACAATCCCGTTTCTAAAACGCTGTTGATACTACGTAAACTATTCCTTTTTTTAGGATGATTTATTTTCATCTGGTTTTCCTGCCGGCCCGGCCATAGGGAGAAGCACTTATTTTTCAGGGTATAAAAAGCCTGATACTTCAAAAAATAACCAATTTATGGTATTGCCATCCCGTATTAAATAGGATAGATTGCAATGATTATCCGAAAATGAGTGCCAGATAAGTGCCCGTTTTACTTCCCGTTTCGGATCCGCATACCCTTTGTTCCAGCATGTGTAGTGTAATTGCAGCATTTATAAAGCTCTTCATACATCGAATTACAAACCACCGGCGTTACCCGAAAAGCCTTATGAGTAGGGAACTTATACTATGAGTAAAAATAAGAATTGGGACAAAAAGACTCCCACTGAGCAGCTCAAGGAAATGTTTGTTGACATTGTACAACAAAACAGAATTAATCTCGGTCAGAAACCAGCCCGCAGACCTGTATTCCTCAAGCCACATGGTGTGGCACATGGATACTTCGAAATGCGAAGCGATCTGCCAAAAGAATTGCGGGTGGGTGTTTTCAAATACAAAAAACTGGACGCCTGGGTGCGTTTTTCCAGTGATACAACACCTACAACTCCTGATTTGAAAACAACTTGTGGAATTGGAATTAAACTCTTTGGTGTAAAAGGAAAGAAATTACTGGGAGATGGAGAGACGCAGGATTTTCTGATGCAGAACCATGATGTGTTCTTTGTAGATACCGCAAAGGATATGGCGGAATTTACCAAGGCCGGCGTGATCGATGGGAATTATGATCCCTATCTCGCTGCACATCCCGAAACAAAACGTATTCTGGATGAAATGGAAAAAATAGTGGCGAGTTCGTTGACCACCAATTATTGGAGCGGCCTGCCGTACTCATTTGGTAAAGACCGGTATGTAAAGTATAAATTGGAACCCATAGATCAGCCTGCCGGTGAACCATTCAATAATCCGAATTATCTGGCACTGGACCTCCAAAACCGTTTACGCAAAGGCCCGGCCTCCTTCCGCTTTATGGTACAGTTTCGTACCAATCCTAAAACGATGCCGCTCGATAAGGCCACGGTACAATGGAGTGAGACAGCCAGTGTGCCGGTGCATATCGCCACATTACATTTACCCCAACAGGATATATGTGCGCCGGGTCAGGCGGAGTATGGTGAAAACCTCGCCTTTAATCCCTGGCATAGTCTTGCCGAACATGAACCACAGGGCAGTATTTCACAAGCAAGAAAAGTGGTGTATGAAGCATCTGCTGTGAAGAGACATACGGCAAATGGTATCTCCACCCGTGAGCCGGTTCACCCTGCTATACCCGCAGGAGCAGAAGAAAAAACGGAAAGGGAGGAAGACGATGATCAGACCATTCTTACCGCAGCCATATATCCGCCCATTGGTATTTGCAGAGTGGGTAACAGTGAAAAGGAATTTTTTATCGGGCCCGAAGTAGCCGAGCCGCTGCCAGAGCAACCCGGATTTTACCGGGATGCAAAAGGAGCCATTAAACGGCAGGCAGCACGCTTCAGGATATATGGATTGAATGCAAAAGGAAAAGCGGTAAAGGAACTCACCGCTTCCGATGCAGACATAACCTGGCATGTACATCTGGCCAATCATAAAGCGTCCTGGTATCAGTTTCAGTTGGCACTCGATATTCCCGAAGCAAAAGATGCACCGCCTTCTTTATTGAGAAATCCGCAGGTTGCGGATCGGAATCAATTAAGTATCGATGCAGGTAAAGTGAAGATCTCCGGAAAAAATAAAACCAGTAAGCCACTCTCGGGTCAGTTCATGAAAAAGGATGTGTACCTCGGTGAGGTTCGTACTGACAGTGATGGTCGTTTAATTGTATTGGGAGGACATGGCAAGTCCGCCTCCTATGATGGCACGAAGGCAGTAACCTTTGCCAATAATGATGGATGGCATGACGATGTATCGGACGGACCGGTTACTGCTACCGTTGAATACAATGGTAAAAAACTGGAAGTGGAGCCGGCCTGGGTGGTAACTGCGCCACCTAACTATGCGCCTTTGCAAAAATCGGTACGCACTATGTGGGATCTGATGCGGGATGTGGCCATTCAGAATAAATTATTGCCAACACCTGCAAGACCATCTTACCTGCATGATATCTATCCGATCTTTGAGCGGATGCACCGCTTGCAATGGGTGAATGCGGGATTCGCTGCGGCCTTTGGACACAACGGAGTATTTGATTTCAGTACACCGGAATGGGTAGCGAAATTAAGCACACCTTCACCGGCATATAATGAAACCCGAAAAGTACTCGCCAATCATTTCAGACACGGTGATGTGGACTCCTGGTCTCCGGCACCTTTCCCATGGTTGTATGGAGATGCAATGAATATTCCTGCGGCCCATACACCGCGGCAGCACGCATTTCTCACAGATACACAATTGCGTTTTTTGGATCAGTGGGCAGCAGGAGATTTTATTCCAGATTATGATGCGAATTATAAATATCCGCGCACATTGGAAGAAGTGCCTGTGCAGGATCAGCCCGATATGCTCACGCGTGCTGCCATGGAATTTTGTCTGGCCGATGCATTTCATCCGGGTTGTGAAATGACCTGGCCATTGCGTACCGCCAGTATGTATAAATCCGCATTCCGGCTGCAGCATGCGCCGGAAAATTGGATCGAGCCGAATTATGGAGCCATACTCAACAGCGATGTGATTTCATTACCCAACAGCCCCTTGTCCGGGGGACAAGTACCCGGAGGTATTACGCGGTGGATGGCAGTACCCTGGCAAACCGATACAGCCAGTTGCCGTTCGGGTTATGATACCACCTACGATCCATATGTACCCACCTTCTGGCCTGCGCGGGTTCCCAATCAGGTAATGACAGCAGAAGCCTACAAAATTGTGATGGATACAGACCTGGATCCCGGGTTGCGGCTGCAGGCATTTGCAAACCGAGCCAGTTGGTTAGCACCTTTACATCTGGATAAAGGATATACATTCCAGATCAATTATATGATTGCACATTTTGATGAACTGGGTATCGTGGAAGTAATGCCGGGCTTACCGGATGATCCATTATTTCCAGCAGTAATGGAAGTGGAGGAAATGAAAAAGCAGCAACCATTGAGCAATAATATGAAACCCTTGCAGGTAAAAATGCAAACGGTGGAAGATGCCCCCGATGTATTTGATCTGCGGCTCATTGATAAAGTACGACGTTTCCGGCAATCTTAACATTGATTGATGATTACAACAGATGCAGTAGTGGTGGGTGCCGGACCTGCGGGATGCAGTTATGCGCTTAACCTGGCACCAAATTATCGGGTGTTGGTGATAGATCGTATGCCCGAACGGATGCCAAAAGCCGGTGAATCGTTACCACCGGCGGCTAATAAATTGATAAAGGATATGGGGCTTTGGGATGATTTTATCCGGCAAGGCCATTTGCCTCATTATGGCAATCAGTCAAGATGGGGCTCCGATGAATTGAAAGAAACCGATTTTTTGCGTGATCCTGATGGGCATGGCTGGCATATCAACCGGCAACAGTTTGAACGATGGATGCAGCAGAAAGCAAAAGAACGGGGTGCAGAATGTTGGTCTGGGGTAAAACTGGAAGAGGCGGTACAACTTCCTTCTAAGAATTGGCGAATAACGGTAAGTAAGAATAATGAAACATTGGAGATCGACACCCGCTTATTAATTGATGCCGGGGGGCGACAGTCATCGGTGGCCAGAAGGCTGGGGGCAAACAGAATACAAACGGATTCATTAATATGCGGATGGGTAATTGGAAAGGATGATATTGTCAATCCGCAGGGGTTGAGTTATATACAATCAGAAGAAAATGGCTGGTGGTACACGGCGCCGCTTACAGCGGGGAAGCGTATCATTTCTTTTCATACCGACAATGAACAAAACGATAATACCTGGTTGCGTAGTCCTCAAGATTTTTGGCAGCGATTGCAACAGCAAACACAGTTGAGCAGGCATATTTCACTCACTCATTTTTGTACGAATCCGCTTGAGCTGATACATGGCACTACCGCAGCGAATTCATCTTACCTGCAGCCCTGTGCCGGGGAAGGTTGGCTGGCAACGGGCGATGCGGCACTCGGTTTTGATCCTTTATCATCGCAGGGAATATTTAATGCACTCTATACAGGGCTGGCTGCTGCCGAAAACAGTTACCGCTATTTGTCTGGAGCCTGTACCGATTTTAACGACTATATCCATTCCATACAGTCCATTAAGCAGGCATACCAACGGCACCTGGAACAATGGTATGGCGAAGAGAAAAGATGGGCGGATGCTCCGTTTTGGAGAAAGCGGTTGGGGGAGTAGTAAGCCGGAGGAAAATTAGAAAATAATTATTCGCTCACCAGCCTCCTGGTTTTATGAATTATTTACTGAAAGCGATTGAGGCAACATTTGTAAAAATGGCAATGCTTTCGTGTAATCCAAAAAATCATATTCCAGGCCCAGTTTGCGGATATTTGTATAGTACAGATGGTGTTGCGAATAATAATATTTTTCCGATTCTATGAACCATGCATTCGCGCCCAATTTCTGCGCCAGAAACCATTTTTCCAGTAAACGGGCCGTGCGGCCATTCCCATCTTCAAAGGGATGAATTTTTACAAATACAAGGTGAAGGAGTGAGGCGAAGAAAAATATTTCTTGAAAGGATATATCTGTCTTCAGTAAGGTGTCTAGATCCGCATAGAACTTTTCCATTTCAGCCGCTACTTTATCCGGAGATACGGCCACATATTCAATTTTACCATCTTCGGTAATAACATACATATTCCCTTTTCTTAATGTGCCCTGGCTGGTTTCATGCAAAATATGTTTGGTTAACATCCTGTGCGCCTTCCGTATATTATCTCTGGACAGCAAATGTTGCTGCGCAAAAATATAGGCATCATACAAGTCATCTGTTTTTCGGGTATAGTCGGGCTGATAGGAAACCCCCATCCGTTTATGTTTAATGAAAGAATCCATTTCAATAGGCTCACCTTTTGATATGATTTGGAATATTGACTTTGCAGATCACAGAGTAAAGACTTTGTTTTGGTGTACAACATTATTTGTAACTTCTTTCAGGAATTTACCTGTAGCATGAAATCATTATTATGCAAAAGAAATGGCAGATCTAACTTAGTTAGATATCGAATGGTATAAAACTGATGATTTTTATGGATTTAACTCATAGGGCCAAGAAATTTGTGTCCGTTAAAATGAATTAAATGTTCGGGATTGTCTGCTGTCCAAACTTCACTTTCCCAGCCAATTTCAGTTGCGTTTTTCTTGAAGTCATTTTTTGATGTAAATGCGGTTATAAATATCATTCCCGCGGTACACTTTTTCAGGCTCTTTTTTAACTCGAATATTCTTTCTTCGCTCATAGCACCGGAGCTATAAAATGCCTCAATTAAGAAAAGCCAATTTCTCTTTTTGTCGTAAGCGACTATGTCAGGAAGTGAGTCATGTGTCAACTCAAAAAAGCCGAGGTTTTGTAATTTTTTATCGTCTCTTATAAGGTATTTGTTAGTGGTATCTCCTATATACAAAACCTCACAACCATTGCCGAAGCGCGGCAAAAATTCCTCAATTATTTCTCTTTGTAACTGATTGTGTCCTCCTTGTGATAATTCAAGTTTGAGGCCTCCGGGAAGAATGATTGGGATTTTTACTAAGTTCCTCTTTCTTTGTAAAATCTCTTCAAGTGAGGGTCTGTTTTTATTGAATAGCTTTAATTTAATTTGCCAATCTTTTGTACCATAAAAAAGCAATAGTGATTTAAAATCATTGTTGAGTGTATATCCTCTGGTAGGGTCATTTGTTGCTGCATTTGGATTATCTGCGCTATTTAAAATTAAATCAGCTAAAACTGGCAACTTTAAATGTTTTCGCCTCATGTCATCATATGAGCCAGGAGATATATTTTCTTCAAAATTTTCATTAATAAATTTGATTATATCTCTGGTCTTTAAATGACGATTTTCTTTCAATCCTTTGGCTTCTTTCCATGATTTTGTTACTCCCGCTACCGCTAAAAAGGCCATAGCCATACTTTGCAGGCCTTTTGGGGTCTTTTTTTCAAATGGAATCCCAACATTTTCGAGAATATCAAGTGCTTCGTTTATTAATTTTTGGATACGAGCAGGTTTAGTGCTTTTGGGTATATAATTTTTCATGCAACTTCTTAAAAAAGAGTTAGAACCTTATGAGATTCAATTTCAGAAATTTCATCTAAAGAATAAATCTCAGGATGATTATAACACTCTTTCACAGAACAGGCAAGTTGGTATGCTAAAAGAGGTGGTACAGCATTTCCAATCTGGTTGTATTGTTGAGTTTCGTTACCAACGAATTCAAACCAATCTGGGAATGTCTGTAGTCGCGCGGCTTCTCTGTGTAATAGACGTCTTCTTCTTCCATCTTTAAGCCTGACTCTTTGCATATCTCCGGTAGCTCCTGCAAGATTTCGACAGGTGAGTGTTCTGGCTGGCCTGTCTGGATAAAGATCCCGTGGGTTTATGCAATCTGAAGCTTTTTCGTATTTAGCAACATATGCATCCATTGAGGGTGTTAAAAATTTGCTTTCTGGCGGAATAGTGTACATCAAATCTCCGATGGCATCGCCGACTGTTATTTTTGTTCTTTGTTGCTTTGGAAATGTAAATTTTGATCTATGCCCTACAACGAAAAGTCTTTCTCGGTTTTGTGGAACACCGAAGTTTACTGCATTTAGTAATTTATACTCTATGAAGTATCCGAGTTTTTTTAGCTCTTCAATTACAAGTTCAAAATACCATTTGTTTGTATAAAGCAAACCCCTGACATTTTCAAACATGAAAACTTTCGGGTTTAATTTTTTCACGGCATCAATAAAAATTGGAAAGCCATCACGTGCATCTTCCATTCCTTTTTGATGACCTCCTACACTAAATGGCTGACAAGGCGGACCACCAATAATAATCTCAGCATCAGGGTATTTAAAATCTAAATCAAGCTTTATGGCATGGCATTCTCCATTCAGATTTTTCTTGTATGTTTCTGCAGCGAATTTATCCATTTCAAAGCCTATTGTTCTGAATCCTGCTGCTTCGAATCCCAATGATAAGCCCCCACAGCCTGCAAAAAGATCCAAAATGATCTCTTTTTCAGTAACCTTTGGTTTCAGGGTGCTATTTATATACTCACTATAATTCATTCTGTTATCGAATTACCAAAATTAGTAAAAAGGATGAATATCAGCTATTAATGGTATTGTAATATACTGCAAAACTCTCTTTGAGTATTGGATTATTAAAAGGGTTGGTTATTCGTCGGCTAATGATTTCAATTTGTTTTCTGCTTTATCAGGACAACTCTTCCTGTGTATAAGTCCTTGAAAACTCATCTTAAAAATTTCCCCCATCCTTCCTACATTTGCACAATTTGTTTTTTCAGCAAAAACCCAAAAAATGCCTGATCAGTCTATCCCCGCTGTTTTATTGCTCGCCGACGGAACTGTTGCCCATGGAAAAGCCTTTGGCGCCATTGGTACTACTACCGGAGAGATCTGTTTCAATACCGGCATGACCGGCTACCAGGAAGTATTTACCGATCCCAGTTATTTCGGGCAAATCCTGATCATGAACAGCGCCCATATTGGTAATTACGGCGTGAGGGATGGCGATGTGGAATCGGACGGCGTAAAGATCAACGGGCTCATAGGCCGCAACCTCGAAGACCAGTACTCCCGCAAAATGGCCAATGGCTCGCTGAACGAATACCTGAAAAAGAACAAGATCGTCTCCATCGAAGGCGTGGATACCCGGGCCCTGGTGGCACATATCCGCACCAAGGGTGCTATGAACTGTATCATTTCTTCAGAGACTACCGATATTGAAACACTGAAGAAAAAACTGGCCGATACGCCCAATATGGATGGCCTCGAACTGGCTTCCAAAGTGAGTACCAAAGAAGTATATGAACTGGGCGATACGAATGCAGCGATACGAATAGCCGTGATGGATTATGGTGTAAAAAAGAATATCCTGCAGTGCATGGTGGAGCGCGGGGCGCATGTAAAAGTATTTCCGGCCAAAACACCGCTCAATGAAGTGAAGCAATTTCAACCGCATGGTTATTTCATCTCCAATGGTCCCGGCGATCCGGCCCCAATGGATTATGCCATTGAAACGGTGAAAGCGATACTGAAAGAAGAAAAGCCTGTATTCGGCATTTGCCTCGGTCACCAGTTGCTGGCACTGGCCAATGATATTCCCACTTTTAAAATGCACCATGGCCACCGAGGTCTCAATCACCCGGTAAAGAATATGATCTCCGGCCGTTCTGAGATCACCACGCAAAACCATGGCTTTGGTGTGGATCCGGAAGCGGTAAAGAAAGCCGAACATATTGAGATCACCCATGTAAACCTGAATGACCAAAGCATCGAAGGCATACGGGTAAAAGGCAAGCCGGCCTTTTCGGTACAATACCACCCCGAAGGCACCCCCGGCCCGCACGACAGCCGGTATTTATTTGATGAGTTCATGGATCTGATCAAAGCATCGAATTAATTTTCACCGGTCATTTTCGCAACTCACCTGCTGCTATTAGCAGTTCATCGCATCCGCATTTTCCCGGGTAGTTTATTGTTGTTGCTTTGTATTCAAATCTGACAGCAATGAAGAAATTTTTACCCCTGATCATACTGAGTATGGTGCTCAGTTCCTTCACGGGAAGACCGGTTGATGAAGATGTAAAAGAAATTCGCGGATACAAACTCGCTAACCATAATTTTTCCCTCACCGACTACAATCTCTGGGTGGTGACCAATAAAGAAGTGTTCTGTGATATTTTTTTACCGGCAGGTAATAGTCCCATGTACCCTGATTTTGATGCCGAATGGGTGGTGGCCGGTAAAGTAAAAACGGTACATCATGCCTATACGCTGGTATTTAAACGGTCAGTAGCCGGTAAGGAAGAGTTGAATGTGTATTTCAAACTGAAGAAAGATAAATACGCACAGGAAACGGATGACTCCGTGTCCATGATCGCTGTGCCCCGCAACAGCCAGGTAAAACGGGTTAATTTTTATCATGATGAAGTGCTGGTGAAAAGCATACCGATCGTGACCGTATTTTAAAAAGCGGACATTATTTCGCAGCTTTTTTTATTTGAATTATATTCGGGCTATGAAGATCGCGATCATCAATGGCCCCAACCTGAATCTGCTGGGTACCCGGGAAACCTCCGTGTACGGTGATATGTCGTTTGACACTTTTCTCGATGCGCTCCGCAAAAAATATACATCGGTGGAGTTTGACTATTTTCAGAGCAATGTGGAAGGCGAACTGATCAACGAATTGCAGCGGGTGGGTTTTTCACACGATGGTATTGTGCTGAATCCGGGAGGTTATACACATACCTCCGTAGCCATTGGTGATGCCATCGCCGCTATCACCGCTCCGGTAGTGGAAGTACATATTTCCAATGTGCATGCCCGGGAAGAATTTCGGAAAATATCGCATGTGTCTGCCAAGGCAGCAGGCAGTATCATCGGGCTGGGGTTGAAGGGATATGAACTGGCCATCGACTGGTTACTCACCCGTAAATAGCACTGATGGCTGTCAGGAATGGCAGTAATCAAAATCAGGCGCACGCTCAGTATTCGGGATAGTTTTGCAAAATGAAAATGTCAATTGAATATCAGTCCGCCGCAGACGCATTGTCCGTCATACAATCCGGTCACCGGGTATTTGTACAGGGAAGTGCCCAAACACCTTTATTCCTCCTGCGCCAGCTCGCCAAACGGGCCCCGGAATTGCGGGATGTGGAATTAACCTTTATCACCGTGCAGGGTGATATTGAACTCGACAAACCCGAATATGCGGATTCCTTTCATATCAACTGCATGTTCGTATCGGAATCCGTTCGCAAAGCGGTGAACGAAGGCCGTGCTGATTTCATCCCGGTTTTTCTCAGTGATATACCCGATCTGTTTCGCAAGCAAATGCATATTGATGTGGCGCTCGTACAGGTATCGCCACCCGATGAGCATGGTTATTGTTCACTCGGTGTATCGGTGGATATTGCGCGCAGTGCCGTGAATACCGCCACGCATATCATTGCACAGGTGAATCCGCGCGTGCCCCGCACACATGGCGACAGCCTCATTCATACCAAACGGTTCACCACCATGGTGTATCACGAGGAGGAACTGCCGCAGGTGGATTATGGAGCTAAAGTGGGGCCCGATGAACTCACCATTGGTAAACGCATTGCCGGCCTCATTGAAGATGGCAGCACCCTGCAAATGGGTATTGGCACCATACCGGATGCAGTATTAAAATCATTATACAGTCATAAAAACCTGGGCGTGCATACCGAAATGTGCAGCGATGGCATCATTGACCTGTTTGAAAAAGATGTGATCAATAATTCGCAGAAAAGAATACACCCAAATAAAACCGTTACCGGCTTTGCCGTAGGTACCCGGCGTCTGTACGATTATGTACATGATAATCCCGCCTTCGTGTTTCTCGATATCGACTATGTGAACGATCCGCATGTAATACGCCGCAATCCCAAAGTGGTGGCCATAAACAGTGCCATCGAAGTAGATATTACCGGGCAGGTATGTGCGGACTCGATCGGTACCACCCAATACAGCGGTATTGGCGGGCAAATGGATTTTATGCGGGGGGCAGCGCTCAGCGAAGGGGGGAAACCCATCATCGCTTTAACCAGTCGCACGGCCAAAGGCATCAACCGCATTGTACCCTTTTTAAAACCGGGGGCAGGTGTGGTTACCACAAGAGGCCATATCCACTATGTAGTAACGGAATATGGCGTGGCCTATTTATTTGGCAAAAACCTCCGGCAGCGGGCCAAAGCGCTGATCGATATTGCGCACCCCGATGACCGGGACATGCTGGAGAAAGCCTGTTTTGAACGATTCAAACTATTTTAACGCGGTTTTTCTATCTTTAGGCATCAACCAAAACCTTCCTGTATGAAGAAGCTATTGCTCCTTACTGTTATTTCTATTCTTTCCCTCTCATTGATCGCCCAGCAAAAAGGCATGAGCCCCGTGCAGATCGCCGAACGGAATAAGCCTGGTACGGTAATGATACAGGCTACCTTTAAAGGAACCGTGAGTGCCATCGAACCCGAATTTGATCAGGCTGCCCTGGAAGGACTCGCATTGCAGGTAAAGGAACAACTGGAAGCCGAAGGCACTTTCACCAAAGATCTTTTCTGGAATGTATATATCCGCACCTTTTGTGCCAACGTAGACAAATACATGATGAAGGGTACCAAAACTGTAACCAAAGACCTCGACATTACCATGGTGGGTTCCGGTTTTATCATTACCCCCGATGGCTATGTAATTACCAATGCGCATGTGGTGGATGAAAATGATGAAGAGACCAAGGCCAATTTTGCGAAACAGGCCTTTCAGGAGATCATGGAGAATGATGCCAAGGAAATAGAAAGCTCCATGGAGCGCAAACTCACGGATGATGAAGCGAAAGCCCTGCTGGATGCCAATGGCTGGTATTTTTCGCAAACCATGGAAGTGAGCGATATCAGCAAAGAATTTAGTGTAGTGATGGGCGTTAGTGGCAAGAACAATAAGATTGTGCCATTGGTGATACCGGCCAAACTGGTGGTGCAGGGCAAACCTATACCCGGTAAGGATGTGGCCATATTGCGCCTTACGGAAAAGCATACCTACCCCACCATACGCCTGGGCAATGATAAGGATATGCGCGTGGGCGATCAGGTATATGTATTGGGCTATCCCGCCGTGGCCACTTTTCACCCATTGATCTCAGAAGAATCGATTTCCGAGGCATCGCTTACCCGCGGACTTGTAAGTGCCAAGAAGAATATGAAAGATGGCTGGGAAGTATTGCAGACGGATGCATCCATTACCCATGGTAATAGTGGTGGCCCGGTGATGAATGAATCCGGCGAAGTGGTGGGGCTGGCTACCTTTGGCAGTATCGACCAGCAGCGGGGGCAGGAAGTGCAGGGAATGAATTTCATTGTGCCCAGCACCATCGTACAGGAATTTCTCGATAAAAAAGACATCACGCCTCAGATGAGCGATATCTCACTGGCTTATGAAGAAGCGATGAGTCTCTTCGATGCTTCGCGCTTTAAAAAAGCCCTGGAAAAATTCAAGGAAGTACAGGATATGAACAGTTCCTTCCCCTTCATTGGCAAAATGATCAGCGACACCCAGCGTAATATCGACAAGGGGCTGGATAAAGAACCCACCGATATGAAGATGTACTATTACATAGGCGGGGGTGTATTAGCATTGGTGATTCTTCTTCTATTAGTATTCCGAAGAAAAAAAGCTAAAAGTTAAAAGTTAAAAGTGAAAAGTCCATCCAGATTGACTTTTCACTTTTGGTTTTAATTTCATGATAACGCAGAGAAGGCATTCCTGTGATGAATGTTCTCATAATATCACCAAATCCCTTAACTTATAACCTACCTGGCGGCAGACAGGCCTACAACTTAAAACCCTCGCCTGCGTTTCGGCTATTCATTATTGACTGTATTCTTAAGATAGCGCATGAGAAAGCATTCGTGTGATGAATATTCTCATAACATGACCCAATCCCTTAACTTATAACCTACCTGGCGGCAGGCAGGCCTAAAACTTAAAACCTACAACCTAAAACCCTCACCACTCAACTTCCCTTCCCCGCACAGCTTTCCCTTAAGAATTCACATCCGTCATTTCCCACAACCTCACATAAAACAACAACCTTTTCTCCAACTCAAAAAGGGTGTATTTCCCCTCCGTACTCAGCTTACCCGTTTGCGCCACATATAGAATGGCTTTGGCGGTGGAGATGATATTATCTACTATAAAAAGGTCTTCATTGCCATCGAGCAGGGCTTGCAGCACCTGTTGCGGGGTGGGGCGGGTCATGGGGTAAGGTGTTTTTTTGGGGCAGAAAAAAATACGGTACTGCCTGTCCCGTTGCGTTACACCTGTACAAGGCAGCATATCCATTACAGATATGCACGGGGGTGCAGAACCGTACTATCGGTAAAGTTGCGGGCATAAAAAAGCCCGCAACTTAATAGAGGCAGGTTGACCCACCTTGTACAGAAATATAACGCAGGGTAAAAGTAGGGAATAGAATTATATGAATGAAAAAACTACGTAGGCTGATTTTAAGAAATTTTGGGGAGGGAAAAAATACCCTGTTTTTGGTATTGTGGGAGTGGGGGGAGGGGTGTAAGTTCGGAGGTGATATCCGGGAGTAAAAGTTTGTAAACAGGTATGTGTTTGGTGGATTGTCTTAACGAGAACTTGTTTGCAGAGAGGCAGGTTTAATATGTATAAAATTAAGCACCTTGATTATCAATGGTGATTTTTATTTCAAAGGTGCGTCTTATATCATCAAATTATGAGTTAGGCGCAATTTTTAAAAGATAACACGTTAATGGAAGATCAAATTAAGTATGAAACACTTGTGGGTTTACTCGACAAATTATCAAGTGAAGCTCCTGTAGAATACAAGTCATATCACCCTGCCTCCACTGATCTTGACAATCTTAATAAGGCTCGAGCTAAATCATTTATACATCTGTTTTTAAAAGTCAAATGCAATCAAACAAGTTTCAAGGAACGTTTTGCTCATTTAACAGATGAAACTGGAGATGGAGGTATAGATGCATATTATTTTGACGAGGAAAACAAAGTACTACTTTTAATTCAATCTAAATTCAGAATTGACTCTTCTAATTTCAAGACAAAATCAATAACTGCAGATGAAATTATTAAAATGGAAATTGTCGATATTTTAAAAGGAATCGAAATTGAAAAATATAATGATAAGATAAAGGCGTTACATAAAAAATGGAAAGCTATTCATGACCACGCAAATTGGATTTATAAGGTAATATTTTTGGGAAATATTACTCGATATACCGATACGCAAATAAAAAAATTGATTGATGATGCAAGCTACGAGATTTTTAATTTTGATCGAACATATAATGAATTAGTTTTCCCTCTATGCTCGGGTACTTTTTTTGATCCTAAAGAAATTAAGATTACAATAACCTTGAATGATGATGGCGCAAACGTTTTAAAAAGAAAGATTCCAACAAAATATGGCGATTTTGAAGTAAGAGTTCTTTTTGTTCCGACGAAAGAAATTGGTAAAATTCTATCAAAGTATAAAAATTCAATATTAAAATTCAATCCGAGGAATTATTTGTCTTTATCGCAAAACAAAGTGAACCAAGGAATCCGAAATAGCATTTTAAACTCAACATCTAATGAATTTGCTCTTTTAAATAATGGGATAACATTACTTGCAAATTCTTTTAAGATTTCTGAAACGACTGGTGAAGAAAATATTGGCCAAGTAATTATGACTAACCCTCAGATTATCAATGGTGGCCAAACTGCTTATACACTTAGTAAAATATGGGATGAAGACATGCACCATAATATTCGACTATTCGATACTAAGGAAGTTATGCTGAAGATAATTATTTTGAAAGATTATGAGAAAGTTGACATGAAATTGATTGAAGAGCTTTCTAACTCAACTAATCAGCAGAGCCGTGTTGAAGAAGCAGATCGAAGATCTAATGAAAAAGTGCAATATGAAATTCAGCGAAAGGTATATGAAGATTTCGGGTTTTACTATGAAAGGAAAAAAGGAGAATTTTATTACGGAATTAATGGAGGCTATATAAATAAGAATCTAATAATTGATAGGTATAATTTTTTGAGAGCCTACCTAGCTTATTGCGGACAACCAAGATGGGCTCGCCAAAAAGGAAGCGAAGTACTATTTAGAAAAAATTCTTTCGATGATCTGTTTAATAGTTCAGTTAATTATATGGAAATGTACTTTGCCTATAGAATATTACTAAAACTGAATGAAATCAATAATAAAAATTGGGGCAGCGGTTTGCGTTATGGAAAAATGGCAATCATAGCTGCGATATCGCGAATGATTGATAAACAAAAGTTGAATAAGTCAAATATAGATATTACTGTAGAAGAGGAGATTAATAACTTAGAGGGGAAATGGACCTCCTTTGAAACTTGGTTTATGGCTAAACAAGCAAATCAGGATGTTTATGGCGGCGAAAATTTTGATATAGATAATTATTACAAAGGGAAAACTATTGACAATGACATTAAAGAATATTTCAATAAGTAAACTGCGCCTAACAAGTTTATGGCAGCAAGTAAGGCTGGACATTGTTAGCTTTTGCTGCAGTTCGCTTTAAGCCTCTGTTCTGGCATACGTATAAAACCAAGCAACAGTTCTTAACATTAGCAATATTGCAAAATCTAGCAGCAGTTCCAGGCTGGATGTTTTCCAAATAACCAGCCGAACACAAAGCTGTGGCTATTAGCGGATATAAAATTAATTTAAATGCTACACGAGAAATTCATTTCAAAACCTTTCTCCCAATTTGTAGATTTTCATATTGGAATCAATGACTATGTGAAATTGTCGACTTCAGCGATTGATAATCTTGTGAATCATTCGCAGGATGAAAAGTTAATAGCTAAGCTTATATTTATTTTAATAAAAGATGCTGGTGAAAGGTGGGTGCCGACAACATATAAAAATCCAATAAGAAAGTTAAAGGAACTACGTTCGCAATTAGCACAATCTGCTATTATGTGGGTATTTTCCTCTTTTGAAGTTTTTTTGAATCGTGCTCATAGTGAGCTGTCTGAAGTAATTCAAGTCAATACAAGAAGTCAGCGTGAAGAGTTAAAAGAATCAATTCGTTTAAAAGAACTGTTCGTTAAACATAAATGGAGTCTAGAGGAAATAGAATATTTGCTTACAGTTTTTGATTTTTACGGCTTGTCAAGGCACTGTATTGTTCACAATATGGGTAAAGCTACAGCCGAATTAGAATCCATGGCTTCCTCCCAGAAATTTGTATCCGCAATAAATAACTGGCCAACGGTTATTCCAGGTAGAAAATTGTCTCCAATCCCTACAATTAATAAAGGGGGCTTGATTCAATTTAAGCCACACCACGCTATAACATACTCAGATATTTGTTTCCGAGTTTCTAAAATCATTAACAGGAATATTCTCGAGACTTTAGGATTTGAACATTATGTTGCAAAGGTTGCCAAAGAACAGTTGCTCATTCAGTCTAAGCTAGTTGGCCAACCATGTAGAGACATGTACTCCTATATAAGATACCATCTGTTATTAGAGTATAAGTTTAACACAGTTACTGAAACAGATCTAAAAGATATTCTGGAACAAAGTGGTTTAAGAAAAAGATGTTTGGCAAAATATACTTCACTCAAAAAGAATGTCGACCATTAGTCATCTAAATTTTAATTAATTGGCTTTTTAGAAAGCCTGCGTATTTTTAACCTGCCTAACGTCAGCAAGTTCGCAGCGGCCTTATTTGGCTTGACACAAAATTCCTGCGCATGACTAATGCTTTAGCTTTGTAGGCAATTTTGAACACTAGCTTTAAAAATTTTGATATTGCTGGAAAATAAATCTAACTAATCCCTGAAATTATGTTGCGAGTTTTACTGCTCATTTTTCTTTTCGCATCTACAGATAGTTATGGACAAGACTCAATAATTATTGTCAAGAAAATTGACAGTATCTGGCGTGAAAAGATAAAAACTACAAAGCAAAATTTTAAATCTTCCACAGACGGTGTGCAATATCAGGTATGGTTTGCAAAAAAGTCTAAGGAGATTCTTCTGGTTTCGGAGGTGCATTTCAAAGTGCCAGACGAAAAAACGAAATTCTGGATTTATTTTTATCATTTTAGAAATGGAAAGCTGATTTACATTACAAAGTATAATAATGCTCCGATAAAAGATCCCCGAAGAAAAATTTGTAATTATTATTTCAATGATGAAAATTTAGTATATAAACATGAGTATAAAACTTCAATTCCAGACATTGAAACTGAAAAGAAAAAAGCATATCAATTGAAGCAACTATATGAAAAGCAATAATAATTAACTACAATAGGGATTTTGTGCAAGCGGGGATTGACAAGTTAGTATTTCTACTCCCTGTGTCCCGGATTCGCTTCGTCATCATCCTCATCGCTATCATTCTTCACCTCCTTCTTCGGCTTCGGTTTTTTATTCATCCATTCCGGATCTTTTTTCAGTTTTTGTACATCGTCCAGTTTGGCTACATAGAGGCTGCGGCCATGGGTGCCGAGTACGATCTCATTCTCGCGCTGCTGTATGGCTATATCATGTATGGGTACGAATTTGGGCGTAAAGTAATTACACAGCTAGTCATCATTTCTTTTTTTAGTATTTTTATACTGATTAAGAATTGGCTGAATAGGTGCTAAGCTCCTTTTTCGCCAAGTTATTATAATTCTAATGAGAATAATTTTATACTAAATTGATGAATGAAATGGATGATACTACCACACAAGAATACAAGATAAAGAAATACCATGCGGATGAAATCAGGTTGATACTTTTTCTGTCTGCTACGGACTTGACTAATTATGAGAGCGATGAACTGGTTGGTTTTGTAGAATTCCTCGTAGAAAGAAGTGAAGTGTTGTTGACTACCGATTTTTTGCATTCAATACGTTGTTTTATTTCTATCGATTCAGCTTCGGTGCATGAATTGCTTGAATTGAGGGATATGCTGCAAATACTTAGTACAAATGAATGGCTTAGCAAAGTGAAAGATACCTCCTGGGATGTCGTAATAAAGCAGGCTCGTAAAATTATGGGCATGCTAAATATGGAATATCAAGAGCCCCTGGCTTTTATGGAGAGTCACTTTGATGTTAATTGGTGATAGAAATGCAATTGCCTCTTTTTAATTCTATTCTTTTTTTAGTTTTTTTTTACATCATCCAGTTTGGCTACATAGAGGCTGCGGCCATGGATATTTACACCTTGAAGAATGTAGAATAATGATGCCTTAATATTCTAGTTGATTTTTTGGCATAGGTTCGTTTAATAGCATAATTTTACGTTTTTAGGTAACTTTAATACATACCGTGCAATGAAAATACTACTGGACCTGACAAGAGAAAAATTTGATGATGCAGGCACAGTTAATTTTTATGATAGTAAGACTATCTTTTTCGATGCAACCACATTTCTTCCTTCAATCGTTTCGTTTAAAGTCTGGGGTGCTGGAATTATGCCCGATTTTGACTGGACAAAATACATTGATATTGCCAAAGAAATAAAAATTAAAACCATTAGACAGCAGACACCAGGCAATGAGACGACAATCAAAGGATTTGGAATTTTGACATTTAGGGATGTGGTTGCAGGAAAAATCTCTATTTCACCCTTTGATAATAAACAGTTTTTAAAAGACAGAAAAGGCAACGATGTTGTTTATAAAAGGGAGTGGACACTTGAAAATGTTGACAGTGAGTGCTATGAGTATTGGCTTGATACGACAATCTATTTTCCATATGGCGCATGTGATTTAAAGTTGTATGCCAAAGGTGAGGTTACTTTTGAATTTGATACCAACGATTGTGTAAACTACCTTGAATATATTACAAATCCCAACAGACAGGAAACATTTTGGGGCTTTTTAAGCGACAAGACATTGACAACAAACTCTTACAGATACGAAGACCTCGACACCAAATAGTAGATGGGGATATCTATAAAGTCGTTTTGGGGTCTTTGCGGTTTTTCGAGTATAGCCCTGCTTTAGATCTTTTTCTTGATTGTTAATTATAACAGGGCAGTATTTCCGGTTTGAGTGAAACCTGATTCTCCACTATGGTTAATGCTTGCTCCTTGTAAGATAATAAATATTGCCAATTTAATATGATTTTAGAAAGAACAATAGCCCTGGTCACAATGGTGTTCATATTCTTTAGCTGTTCTAAAATTGACAAAAAGTTTTACAACAGTAAGGATTCAAATGAGCTACGCCGCAGGTTTCATATTCCGATCATCGAAGCTGTTATGACTCAAGACGAGTCAGCGGATTTGTCAGATACCCGGTGGGCGACTTCACCAAAATTCCCTCGTGACACAAATGTTTTGCATGTCTGGAAAGCTATTACTGCCGGCAGGTCTATTCTGACTTTTGAAAGCGACGCATTTCGTAAAAGGATAGATGATACTTTGTTCTACCAGCTTAATGTAGATAGCAAATTCAGAAAAGATTCGACTGTGACTGTTACCGGATTGGTCTTTTATGTTATGGAGAATGAAAGCAAATCACTAAGCCTTGACTTCGACAAAAAGTATAAACCTCTTGACAGTTTAGGGGTTGACAGTGTTAAAAAAAGCTGGAAATTATATTACTAAAATCAGCGTACAACTTTGGTTTTTGCTGCTATGCTGGCATACGAATATATGTCTTTCATCCCTTTGCGTTTTAACCTGCGGTCCGTCACAAGTATTAAAGCCGAACAAACGCGTTTAATATTAATTTTTTTAACTTTAACCAGCTTCGGTGCGGATTAAAATATCACAGAATATCAGCACAGCAGAATGATCTGCCCGATGTTTGAGAATTTAAACCCCAGGCGATGATAGATATTAGTTTGGTCCAAAGAATTATTGAAGAAGAAATAAGCCCCGATTTCGAAATCCATGAATATTTCGACACAAAGCCTTTTGTCATTATTTTCTGGAAACACAAAGAATATGACATTGACGATGAGCGGGGGCAGGTAGTGGGTCCTGGCCCGGTAATATTTGATAAACAAAAGAACGAATACAGGCTTCTTGGATCAGGGGAGTGGTTTTATGGAGATTACGCCGATTTACTTGAACCTAGTGAAGAAGATATACAACATAGGCAGGATTATGATTACTTAATGGGTCTGCTGGATGGTAAAGAAAATGATAAGCCCCGCACAGATTTATTAATTGAAAAAATTAAACAAAAAATTGTGAAGCGGCAATATGTGAATACAGAGGAAATTGATTTTTTATCCATCTTAACTGGCGCAAGAAGAATGGAAAATGAGATTGATGGCACATTTGATATAAAAAGAGAGGCTGGCAGAAATAATGCGCTTAGGCTTGTTTTTAATCATATCGCCGCACGTCAAAAGCTGATTGAGATATGGAAAGAGATTGGGTTTAGACATGAGGAGATCTCTGATACTGAACTTATTTTGTGGAAAATTAAAACCGGCAACTGACATTGTTTTATACAAGTTGGACATGACCAGCAAACATCAGCGGAAAAATCTGTTTGTTGTTTTATAGCTTTTCATCTCAATATCAATAGCATGTTACAGCATACTTCCCTAACAGAATTATTATTGGGTATCATCAGACAAAGGCCCGGAATGTATCTTAGAGAGTGTAAACTTTCAGCGCTTCGAAACTTCATTCTTGGGTATGAATTTGGTAATATGCATTCAAAAAATGTGCAAGACTTCTATTTCGGGGAAAAGGGGTTTCTTTCCTCGTATGTTATGAAATATAATCTGCCGCAAAAGAGCTATTGGACTGATTACTTTTGGCAGAAGTAGAGGATGATCAAGTAAAGGCACTTGATCTGTATTTTGCCAGACTTGAGGAATATTATGAGTGGTATAAATCCAACATGAGTTCATAAAATTCTTCATACAAAATATTGCATGGGAATACAGAACATATTTTATCGTCTCCTGCGTTCTTGTAAAAAATACCCCGGCTTAATTCTTAAAGACCGGGGTGTTTTTTTTAATCATCATCATCTTCCTCAGTCTTCACCTCCTTCTTCGGCTTCGGTTTCTTATTCATCCATTCCGGATCTTTTTTTAGTTTTTGTACATCGTCCAGTTTGGCTACATAGAGACTGCGGCCATGGGTGCCGAGTACGATCTCATTGTCGCGCTGCTGTATGGCTATATCATGTATGGGTACGGACTTGGGCATACCAGCATTCCACAGCATAAAGGACTTGCCCATGTCAAAACTTACATACAAGCCTCCATCGGTACCCACATAAAGAATGCTGTCATTCTTCGGATCTTCCTTTATTACATTGATGGGCTCCATGGGCAGGGTATTGCCAATGGGGAGCCAGCTTTTACCATAGTCATCACTGATATAGAGGTAGGGGGCAAAGTTGTCGTACCGGTATCCGTTGAGCGATACATATACGCGGGATTCTTTGTGCTGAGAAGCGGTAACACGGCTTACCCAAAGCTGGTTGGTTACCAACTTTAAATAATCTGGTACGTCTTTTTTTCCAGCTGTTTTTTTATCAGGCATGGCCGATTCTGCATTCAGTTTTTCCCAGCTATAACCACCATCATACGAGCGGTGTATATTTCCATCATCCGTGCCGGTATAGATGAGCCCGAAGCGGAGGGGGGATTCATGTATGCTGGTAATGGTGCCATAAGGTACATTGCCCGGTACACGTCCGTTGGTCTGGTCGGCACTCATGGCAATCAGGGTATCGCCTTTATTCAATGAACGATACACCCGGTTGGTACCATAGTACAGCACATCCTGATTATGCCGGCTGAGCCAGATGGGTGTCTGCCAGTTAAAACGCAGGGGCTTGTCGCCCAGCTCATGCTGCGGACGTAAGAATTTTTGCGCCCCGCGCGTATCTTTTCTGTATCGGCCATATACGCCGAATTGAGAACCGGAATAGACGGTTACATTATCACGTGTATCCACCTGTGCCTGCATACCATCGCCACCATTGATGCCGCGGAAGGCATATTGTCCGTTGGCCGTCCAGTTAATGCTTTCCACATTGGTGGAAGGGCCCCACCAGCTTCCATTGTCCTGCAGGCCGCCATATACATTATAGGGTTTGGCCTCATCTACCGTAATGGCATAGTACTGCCCCACGGGTGGCGTATTCGCTTTGATCCAGTTGGCCCCGTCATCATAACTGATATTCAATCCACCGTCATTCCCATTGATCACGTGCGCATCTCTTTTGGGATTTACCCAAAGGGCATGATGGTCGGCATGCACATTGGCTTTGTCCATACGGGTAAATGTTTTGCCCCCGTCTTTCGATACCAGTGCATTGAACCCGATGATGAATACTTTATCCGGATTGGTATGGGAGGTATAGATCTTGGCAAAATAATAACCATAGGTGTTGAAAATGCTGATGGGTTTGGTATGCGTTTTTTTCCAGGTGGCACCGCCATCATCACTGCGATAGACTTCGCATCCGGCAATGCCGCTGTTTTGAAATCCATCATCACTATCGAGATAATCCCAGAGGGCCGTACTTTTTACCTTATCTGCCGCCACCATCTCTTTTACATTTTTCGCATTATACTTCCGGGGAAAACCATTTTTTTTCAGGAAGGTATCGAGTAAATTATCTTTCAGTTTTGCAAAATCTTCTTTGCTGATCAATTTAAACAGGTCTTTGGTATAGAGGCTGTCGTTCTTTTTAGCAGTATCCGGTTTGGGTGTGTTATTGTCCACCACGGCCCATACAGTATTGGGTTGTTTGGGATATACGGTAAGCCCGATACGGCCAATCTTTTCCCCACTTACAAAGCCGGAGCCCGGACCGGAAACGAGTTTCCAGGTTTCCCCGCCATCGCTGCTTTTATAGATACCACTTGATTTGCCGCTCTCTTCAAATTTCCAGGCACGGCGCACCCGGTACCACATACCGGCATATACTTCGTTGGGGTTGGAGGGGTTGATATCAATGTCCACACAACCGGTATTGTCATCTACATACAAAGTTTGCTTCCATGTTTTGCCGCCATCGGTGGTTTTATATACGCCACGGTCTTTATTGGCGGAATATAAATGGCCCAATACTGCCACCCAGGCTATGTTGGGATTGCTGGGGTGCAATTGGATCTTTCCGATATGGTGCGATTCGGGCAGGCCGAGGTATTCCCAGTTCTTTCCGTTGTCGGTGGATTTATACATACCGATACCCGCATAGGAGGAGCGGCTGCTGTTTACTTCGCCGGTGCCCAGCCAGATGGTGCGGTTGCTCCAGTTTACAGCGATATCACCAATGAACAACATATCAAGGCTATCCATAATAGGTGTAAAGCTCTGCCCGTTGTTGGTGGTATGCCAGAGGCCGCCGGTGGCAAAAGCCACATAGAATTCAGTGGGGTCATCGGGGTTGGCATCAATATCCACTACCCGCCCGCTCATGATGGAGGGGCCAATATTGCGAAAAGGAATGTCTTTAAGCAACGAACGGGACTCCAGTTGACGTCTTTGTTCCGATACCTGCATCCGTTGGGTGGCAGGCGTGGGGCTTACCTGAGCGATGGTTTGTACGGAAATACTGATCGCAAGGGCGGGCAACAAAAATTGCGCTAATTTTAGAAACATAAACTGCTTATTTTGGCGTTATTAGTGGGAAGTGTGGGGCGTACAGCCAATTGCTGAGAGCCGGCAGCTTCTCTTTCAAACTTACTAAACTATGCGTTTACTTGCTTTATTGGTACTCTTTATTTCCATAAATGGTCATGGCCAGTGGAAATCCTTTATCATTGGGGTGCGTGGTGATACCCTGAACCGGGTGGATATGAAAGATAAAAAACAGGGGCCCTGGGTGGTGAAAGTACCCGACCTGCGCGGGGAAAGAGGGTATGAGGAAGAAGGCTATTATGAAGATGACCAGAAAGAAGGCACCTGGAAGAAATTTTCCCTGGATGGGGTAAAGATCGCCGAGGAAAATTACCGCTGGGGCAAACTCAACGGCAAACAGCAATATTTTACTTACAATGGTGGTCTCCTGCGTGTGGAGCACTGGCGGGCCATTGATCCGGCCAATGCCTATGATACGGTAGCTGTCTATGACGTAAACGATCCCAATAAAGAAGTGGGGCAGGTAGTGGTGAAAAATGATGGCAAAGCGATGAAGCATGGCCAATGGACCTATTATGACCCGAGGGAAGGACGGATAGAAGCCACCGAGCAATATGTAATGGGCAAACTGCAAACCGATGAAAACGGCATGATCGCCGATGATGAAATAAAACCCCTGAGCATTCGCACCAATAATAAAGCCCCCGCTGATACCGCCGGTAAAAAACCGGTAAAGCCCCAGGCCATACTTGACTACGAGAAGAAAAACTCCAATAAGAAGAAAGTGAAAGTGCGGGATGGGAATACGGGGGGATGATGTGTTTATATCCCTTTACTATTCCTTACACGGTGCCACCACAGTATATTTAATGTGGGTAGTATAATATTCTTCTTTGCCAGTAACTTGGTTCATAAAGCGGATACTGGCGGGGATAGCATATATGCCCGGTTTATCCGGTACTTTCTTATTCAGTCTTACGTATCCTTCCGGCCCCAGTTGCGATTCTCTTCCGTCTAAGGAAATTTTTGGAGCAGCATTCCTGCTATAGGCAGATATACCCGCTTTTATAACTAACTCTTCCCCGGGCAGAAATACTTTTGAATTTTGAATGATCGTAGGGGCGTAAGTGTCAAAAGTTAAAATGCAACCACGGGGACCTGTCATCTGATTGCAATAGGCGATCAATTTACCTTCAATAATACTGACATCTGCATGCAACAAGGTAAGACATGCCTGGTTGTATGTTATATCGTTGTATTGCTGGCTTGATGAACGGCCAGTAGAATCGCCTGTAAACCGTTGTAAAAAGAGCGAAATGAAATCAAATTTGTCTTTAAAGACTTCATAGAGATTTTCATCGGATTCCAATATGTCTTTTTTATATTGTAAAAGCGTAGTGATTAAACCAGTGACAGCTGTATCGGGAATATTTTTCTTCTCCAAAAGTTGGCTGATGGTATATTTAATTTCCTTCGAACGATCAGCTATTTTTTCAGCTTTCGGGTGCCAGACATCAGCATTGTCATGAACAGACCAGTCATAGGTTGCCTTACTTAAATCTGCCATGGTCCCCGAAGTATGTATTTGGTTGATAAGGTCAAGCTCTTTTATTTTCTCACTGAGTTCAGCGATTATCTTTTTATCCTTCTTTGGTCGGTTACAACTTATAGTGGTCAGCAATAAAATCGGGATGAATAAAAGGTAAATGCGTTGGTTGAGGTACATGGCTTTTCTTTTCTCAACGAAAAGACTTGGTTGAAATTGTTTGCCGGAAAAATATTAAGCAATTATTATATTAATACACTTCTTCAATTTTCCGCAGGCTTCAAAAATGCCGGTACGCCAGAAACTGAAGTATGCTCTCAGATGGAAATTTTAAAAATAGGGTTAGCAAAAAGTCTAAAACCGCCAACCTAAAATCTAAAATAAAAATCTCAGGCCATTCTCGACTACGAGAAGAAAAACTCCAATAAGAAGAAAGTGAAAGTGAGGGATGGGAATACGGGGGGATGATGTGTGCCGATCAATAATGGCATACTGAGATTACTTTATTTTACTTTATATCTTATAGTTCGTTTGTAAACTTCGGGTTTGCCTGTAATATCATTAATATACTTGATGGTTACAGGAATGCTATACATGCCTTTGATTTGAGATATAGCTCTCTCTTGCCGGAATAATCCCCCTTCATTATTTATTATTTCTTCGTCACCGATTAAGATTTTAGGGCGAGCGTACATGGAGTAATTTCCGACTCCTGCAGTTATTTCAAGGGTATCTCCCGGTTCAAATACGGTGCTGTTTTGTTGGATGATCGGATAATAATTGTAATGGAAAAATGCCATACAACCTACTTTACTATTGCAAAATGCAATCATATTGTTTTCTATTCGGGCAAACTCTGTGAGTAATTGCGCAATACAAAGCCTATACTCAGTAGCACCAAGTCCTTTCATTATGGAAGCGCTGCCTGTTGAATCATTCGTAACCATCCGGTAGAATACAGCGATGAATTCAAATTTATCGTCAAATGTCTCACGCAACCCTTCATCTACTGCGAGAAGAGAATCCCGGGTTTCCATTATTTTTTTGGGGACCTGATTCCAGATTTTAGCCGGATCATTCGATTGGAAAGACTCGCCTTTTATCAGATCATTGAGTTTAGAACAATAGTTTGTAATGGATTCCGCTTTTTTTAACCAGATTTTTCCTGCATCTGCTGTGCAATAATCTGTACTTTTTTCATCAAGTAGTTTCAGCAAGCCTGAAGTATTTGCTTTCAGTGAAGAAGTTGCATTTTCAAAACTCTGTGTTAATGCACGATCCCTTTCTTGCTGTTGTAGTTTGTCGGTTTTGCAGCTTTGTACCGATACGAATAGAAGGAATAAAAAATAGCGGGCCATACTTTCCTTTAATCAGAAACGAAACAATATGGCAAATTATTTTAATGCGGTACTTCTAATTATAACTAAAATCCTTAATTACTTTTTGTTTTTCCCGAAATACGTACTAAAAAACAAAGCCTGGTACTCCACCGCATTGCTCCAATAGGCCCAGTCGTGCCGGCCGGGGCGTTCGATATAGTCGTGGGGAATATGCAGGCGCAGCATTTTTTCGTGCAGGGCATGATTCACGTTGTAAAAGAAATCCTCCGTACCGCAATCGACGATGATGGCCAGCGAATCGGCCGGTTTTTTTTCAATGATATTGATCACGGAATAGGATTCCCAATTGGCGGCATGGTTCAGGGTATCACCGAGTCGTTTGGCCAGGTCCCAGTTTTTGGGAAAGGGGCGCAGGTATACACCGCCGCTCATACTGCCGCAGGCGCCAAATATGCCGGCATGCCGGAAGCCCAGGTACAATCCTCCATGGCCGCCCATGCTCAATCCGGTAATGGCCCTGCCGGTACGATCGGGTATGGTGCGGTAACGGGCATCAATAAACGAAATTACTTCTTCAGCAATATAGGTTTCAAATTTCCAGGCCGTATCCACGGGACTGTTCAGATACCAACTGCTGTACCCGCCATCGGGGCATACGATCATCATTCGATGCTCATCAGCCAGGTCTTTTAGTGCAGGTACTTTTAATAGCCAATTGCTGTACCAGCCGCTGTAACCATGCAACAGATATATCACCGGGAATCGCTCTTTCTTATGCTTATACGCCGCCGGTTTGATCACCACGCATTTATAACTTTTCTGCATAGCATTACTGTAAATATCCACAGTATCTACCACAGCTCCCTTTACAGATAGCACCCAAACCATGCAACATAAAAGAATCAATGTCTTTCGCATCCTTAAAGATAAAAAAAGGGATACAGCTTGTGCTATATCCCAGTGTTTTATTTTGGATTTTAGACCCGATAGCTATCGGGTTACGATTTTAGATTAACTCATGCGGAATGTAAATGCATTTTTAAAACGAAAAATCTAAAACCGAAAATCCAAAATCCAAAACCGAAAATCTAAAATCAGAACCCTTTTTTCTCCTGCGCCCTTTGCATCGGATTCCCTGCCTGTCCGCCACCACCTCTCGGTCCGCCACCCTGGCGTCCTTTGAAGATACTGAAGCGCGAAGGCTCGGGAATGGATTTATAACTGTTATTGCTTTCGTTAATATCAGCAGTCTCTTTATACGGATCCAGTTTGATAGATGCTACTTCTTTGTCCTTAATAAAAGTTTTCACCACTTTATTTTCATTCAGCCGCCATACCTGTACCGGAATGCGTTCCACTTCTTTAGTGCCGTCGGTATACGTCCATTCAATAATGATCGGCATTACCAGACCACCCTTATTGCTGAACGTAAGTTCATACATATTCTTATTGGCATATTTGGCCTTTTCTTCATCCGTAAGCGGTTGTGGTTTGCTGCCAGGAATTGTTACCGTGTATTTGGTTGTATCAATGGGTTCCAGTCCACGGGCATAGCGCCAGTAAAAATCCTGCTTGGCGGTATCAGCATCGGTGGCAAATACGATGTTCTTGTCTTCGCGGTTGCGGATCTTCGAGATATCGTCAAAGGTTGATACGAGTGGTTTGGCCACACTCAGCGTTTGGGTGGATTCTTTGGTTTCTGCTCCTACGGCATCCAGGTTAGGTTTGGCATAGCGTACACTATCCAGTGAAATATCGCATACTTCCGTACTGAAGAACCATCCTCTCCAGAACCAATCCAGGTCTTCACCACTGGCATCTTCCATGGTGCGGAAAAGGTCTGCGGGTTCGGGATGTTTGAAGGCCCATCTGCGTGCATATTCTTTGAAGGAGTAGTCGAATAATTCGCGGCCCATGATTGTTTCGCGTAAGATGTTCAGACCAGTAGCCGGTTTGGAATAGGCATTGGGGCCAAACTGTACAATGTTCTCACTGTTCGACATAATGGGCTCCAGTTGGTCCTTCGGCAATTTCATATAATCGGTAATGAACGTAGCAGGCCCGCGGCGGCTGGGGAATTTACTATCCCAGAGTTCTTCCGTAAGGTATTCTACAAACGTATTCAGGCCTTCATCCATCCAGCTCCACTGGCGTTCATCACTGTTGATGATCATGGGAAAGAAATTATGGCCCACTTCATGGATCACCACACCGAGCATTCCATTCTTGGTGCCTTCACTGTAGGTGCCATCTTTTTCGGTGCGGCCAAAGTTGAAACAGATCATCGGGTACTCCATACCGTTAGATGCTTCTATACTCTGTGCCACCGGATACGGATAGGGAATCGTGAATTTGGAATAGGTCTTAATGGTATGTTCTACAGCTTTGGTAGACAGCTTGCGGTACAATCCGTAGGCTTCTTTGCCATAGGCACTCATACACATTACGCGCTTTCCTTCGATTTTGGTGGCGAGAGCATCCCATACGAATTTGCGGGAAGAGCCCCAGGCAAAGTCGCGCACGTTATCGGCTTTGAATATCCAGGTTTCTTTTTTGTCTGATTTTGTTTTTTCAGCGGTCTTGGCTTCATCAAGCGTTACTACTTCCATGGGCTCACTGGATTGCTGTGCTTTGGTCCAGCGGGCCAGTTGTGCCGGTGTAAGTACGGCAGGATAATTCTGACATTCACCAGTCGCCATGATCACATGGTCAGACGGCACGGTCATCTGTACTTTGAAATTGCCGAAGGTGAGTGCAAATTCACCACGGCCGGTAAACTGGTGATTCTGCCATCCCTGGAAATCACTGTACACACAAAGGCGGGGATACCATTGCGTAAGCGTAAAAAGATAGTTACCATCTTCGGGAAAATATTCATACCCACCACGACCACCACGGCTCATGCGGTCAACGATCTTATAATTCCAGTCGAGTTTGTATACAAATTTCTGACCGGGTTTAAGTGGTGCCGGCAATTCCACCCGCATCATGGTTTTATTGATCGTGTATTTCAGGGGCTTTCCGGCTGCGTCGGTTAGTTTGGTGATATTAAATCCATAACCATTATTTCCTTTGGCTTCTTCGGCACGGTCCAATGTCTGGGGGTTGGTTTGCAGCCCCATGGCATTACTGGTCTGGTAATTCGCATTGTTCACGCTGCTATGCTGGTTCTCGTCCAGTTGCATCCACAGAAAGGTGAGCACATCCGGTGAATTATTGAAATAGGTAATGGTTTCGCTGCCATTGAGTTTTTGTGTTTTCTCATCGAGTTCACACTTGATATCATAATCACAGCGTTGCTGCCAGTATTTGGGACCCGGGGCACCACTGGCGCTGCGGTATTCGTTGGGGGTGGGGAGTGTGCCTCCCAGTTGTTCAAATTTGTTTCCGTGATTACTGTTGGGGTTGTTGTAGATATTTTGGGCGGATATCCAACCAGCCGTACAGCAAAGAATCACCAGGAAGCAGATGGGTTTTTTCATTTGTGTTATGATTTTGTATGGTAATGAAACGATCGGAGTCTCCAAAGCTAAGCCAAATCGATCAATGTGTAAACAATAAATAGTACAGATTTTAAAGATAAAAAAAGGGATACAGCTTGTGCTATATCCCCTTTTTTTTATTTTGGATTTTAGACCCGATAGCTATCGGGTTTACATTCATAATTCATAATTCTAAATTCTACATTTAAAACCCTTTTTTCTCTTTCGCTTTCTGCATGGGGTTGATGCCCGGTGCAGGGGTTACGTTCTGCTTTTGTTTAAACACTTTGAATTTGCTGGGTTCTTTTATATCACCGTAGGTATTGTTTGATTCATCCACGTCGGCGGTTTCCCGGTAGGGATCCAGTTTTACACTGGCCACTTCTTTCTCTTTCATAAAGGTTTTGATCACTTTCTTTTCATTCTGTCTCCAAACCTGGGCGGGTATTCGTTCTATTTCTTTGGTTCCATCTTTATAGGTCCATTCAATGATGATGGGCATTACCAGTCCGCCTTTATTGCTGAAAGTGATCTCATATAAATGCTTGCTTCCGTATTTGGCACGTCCTGCTTCATCCAGTGCTTCGGTCTGTGCTTTTACCAATACGGGGTATTTGGTGGAATCATATTTTTCGATCTCACGGTCGGAGGGTGGTGTCTTTATCGGTTTCAAACTGAATGCTCTTATCCTCTTTATTTCTGATCTTGGAAATGTCTTCAAAAGGATTCACATTCGGTTTCGGCAATGAACGCATTACGGTGGTATCATTCACCTGGTTGGGTACTGCATTCACATCGGGCACTGCATGCTTCACGGTGTCGATGGATATATCACAGGCATCGGTGCCATAGAACCATCCTCTCCAGAACCAGTCGAGGTCTTCACCGGTTGCATCTTCAAGGGTACGGAACAGGTCGGCAGGAGTGGGCGATTTGAACGCCCATCTTTTAGAATACTCACGGAATGCATTATCGAATGCTTCACGGCCCACGATGGTTTCCCGGAGAATATTCAGACCGGTGGCTACTTTGGAATAGGCATTGGCACCAAAGTTCTGAATGTTCTCACTGTTGGTCATGATGGGTTCCAACTGATCCTTGGGCAGTTTCATATAGCTGGTAATGGTCCAGGCCGGCCCGCCGTTGGAAGGGAATTTATTATCCCATAATTCCTGAGAAAGATATTGCATGTAGGAGTTCAGTCCTTCGTCCATCCAGGTCCATTGGCGTTCATCGCTGTTGATGATCATCGGGAAGAAGGTATGTCCCACTTCATGGATGATTACAAAGATGGCGGCATTCTTAGCCCCTTCGGTATAGGTTCCGTCTTTCTCTGCACGACCGGGATTGAAGGATATCATCGGGTATTCCATGCCCTGATTGCCTTCCACACTGATGGCAACGGGGTAGGGGTAGGGCACCGAGAATTTCGAATAAGTTTTAAGTGTATGCGCTACAGCCTTGGTAGAATACTTGCTGTAAATGGGATACGCTTCTTTGGCATAGTAACTCATGGCCATGGCTTTTTTTCCTTCGATATAAGCGGGCATGGCATCCCATACAAAACGACGGGAAGATGTCCAGGCAAAGTCACGCACGTTATCGGCTTTATAGATCCAGGTTTTTTTAGCGGTGCTTTTATTTTTGGATGCTGCCAATGCTTCATCGAGTGTTACGATTTGCAGGGGGTCTTTGGCGGTTTGCGCTTTTTGCCAGCGGGCCATTTGTGTGGCGGATAAAGTTTGTGCATAATTCTGACATTCGCCGGTGGCACCCACAATATGATCGGCGGGTACGGTCATTGCCACTTTGAAATTACCAAAGCAAAGTGTGAATTCGCCCGTTCCTGTGAACTGATGATTTTGCCAGCCCTGGTCATCACTGTAGCGGCAAAGACGGGGATACCATTGCGTCATGGTATAGTTGTTATTATTGTCTTCCGGAAAATTTTCATATCCGCCTCTGGCGCCACCAAATCGGATAAAGTCACCACGGTTAGCGATCTTATAATTCCAGGATACGTTGAATACAAATTTCTGTCCGGGTTTCAGCGGCACCGGAAGATCCACTTTCATCATGGTTTTGTTGATGGTATACTGCAGGGGTTTACCTGCTGCATCGGTCAGTTTGGTGATGTTCACCCCATAACCGTTGTCTGATTTTTTTTCTTCAAAGCGGTCCAGTACTTTATCGGTGTACTGCATGCCCATCGGATTACTGTTCTGGTAGTTGGCATTGTTGGCTGTATTATGCTGGTTCTCGTCGAGCTGCATCCAGAAATAACTGAGCACATCGGGCGAGTTGTTGATATAGGTAATGGTTTCACTGCCTGTGAGCTTATTGTTTGCTTCGTCCAGTTCGCATTTGATATCATAGTCCACGCGCTGTTGCCAGTATTTTGGCCCCGGGGCACCGCTCGCCGTACGTTGTTCGTTGGGAGTGGGTAAGATGGTGCCTAATTGTTCAAACTTGTTCCCGTGCCCGGAGGAGGGATTGTTTTGAATATTCTGCGCCTGTGTTACAGTTGCTGCGCCCAGAAGCAGGCAACTCAGTGCAAGTTGTTTCATCATGTCGTTTCTTTTTTATTGGTAATCGTTCTATTGCCATTTTTAATGCAAGGCTGAATACGGCTGCGGATAAAAAGATGACCCACTCGCGCCGTTCCATCTTCACCTTATTCACCAGCAGGTAAGATACCAACAGGATTAGGGTCACCACCACAATCTGGCCTGCTTCCAGCCCGATATTGAATGCAAAGAGGCTCCAGCCCAGGTTTTGATCATCGGCCATCAAAAACCGTATCGAATTGGCAAAGCCCATACCATGTACCAGCCCAAAGATCAGCGCCAGGAAGTAGTTGATCCGGATCGACCTGGCCGTGAACTTTTTTTGAAAGAGATTACTGATAGCGGTAATTACGATAGTACAGGGTATCAGGAATTCCACCCATTGACTGTTAAAACGGATCAGATCGAACACACTCAGTGCGAGCGTGAGCGAATGACCAATGGTAAAGGCGGTAACCAGAACGAGCACCTGTTTCCAATCGTGAATAAGGTAGATCGCTGCCAATGCTGCAATGAATAACAGGTGGTCAAGTGCGCCCCAGTCCATGATATGTCCCCAGCCCAGCTTAAAATAAAATCCGAAGTCCTGCATCGTTTGATCAGTTGGCCGCATCTGTAATTTGGTAATTGAAATAGTGTGAACGGCCAATTGAGAACGGAAAATAATCCAGACTTTTGTATTATTATAAATTATTGTGTCAATGGCAGCATCTGTCTATAAATGGTTTCTGGCCCCCTTCTTAGGAATGGCGCTGATGGCGGGAAAGCCGGCTCCGAAGCACCCATTTCATGTGAGTGTTATAGAGATAAATCATAATGTGTCGGAGAAATCGCTGGAGATCAGTTGCAAGATTTTTACCGACGATTTTGAGAAAACGCTGGCCCGTAACTACAATGCCAAAGTGGATCTCATCAATCCGCCGAATAAAGCCGCGATGGACAGCCTGGTGAAGAAATATATTTTCAGTCATTTATCCCTGAAGGTCAACGGCCGCCCGGTAACACTGTCCTATGTGGGTTTTGAAAATGAGAACGAAGCCGCCTACGGGTATGTGGAAGTGAGCAATGTACCTTCTGTCAGCAATCTTACCGTCACCACCAATATCATGTACGACCAGTTCGACGACCAGATGAATATCATGCACATAACGGTAGGGGGTAACCGCAAAAGCACGAAATTGAATTATCCGGAGAAGGAGGCGAGTTTTGGGTTTTAGGGTTTAAGTTGTAGGTATTAAGTTTTAAGTTTTCCGTCGCGGTTGATACGTGTAGTGTGGATGATTTCGATTGTCGGATTGAGTTGATTTGGAAATGAATTAATTTGGAAATTAGTCTATTTGGAAATGTGAGAATGTGGAAATGAGAAAATGTGGAAATGAATACAACTTTAGCGGATAATCTAAAACCGTAACCCGATAGCTATCGGGTCTAAAATCAAAAATAAAGGAAGCCGCGTACACCGTACATCTCACACCGTACATCATTCTTCCTCTTCCATATCTTCCTTCAACTCCTCGCTCAGCGTTACCAGCACTTTATCGATCCGGTGGCCGTCCATATCGAGTACTTCGATCTTAAAGCCTTTCCATTCGAGTTGGTCGCCGGTTTTGGGGATGCGTTCTAATTCGTGCAGGATAAATCCGGCAATGGTATCGAAATCGTGTTCGCCTTCATTCATCCACTCTGTTTTTTCAAAGCGGGTCAGAAAGTCATAAAAGGGAATTTGTCCATCTACCAGGTAACTTCCATCATCCCGTTTGCGGATTTCATAATCATCCACATCGGGCTGCGGGATATCACCCACGATGGCCTGAAGGATATCGTTGAGGGTGATGAGTCCGAGAATGCTTCCGTATTCATCCACAATAAAGGCAGAATGGATCTTTGATGCTTTGAATTTCTCCATTACCTGGTACGGCGAATTATTGTTGGGAATGAATAAGGCCGGTTGCATGATCTCTTTGAAAAGGGTATCGTCCGGGCTGATATAGAGATCCTTTATCGATACCACTCCTTTGATATCATCAATGGTGCCATCGCAAATCGGATAGGCCGAATGCGGCTCCTGCAAAATCTTTTCTTTGATCTTATCTTCATTATCGTCGAGGTTGAACCAGATGATATCACTGCGGTGCGTCATCAGGGAGGTGATATTCCGGTCGCCCAGGTGAAATACCCGCTCGATGATCTCCTGTTCCGCCTCATCAATAGTACCGGCTTCGGTACCTTCGGTAATCAGTGTTTTGATCTCTTCTTCCGTCACCGCATCATCTTTCGATTTCTTGATATTGAAAACCCGGAAGAACAGGGTGCTGATCTTGTTGAGTAACCAAACAATGGGATGGGTAATGGTGGCGAATACATTCATGGGGCCGGCTACCATTTTCGCGATCCGTTCCGCTTTGATCAGACCAATCTGTTTGGGGATCAGTTCCCCAAAAATGATGGATAAGAATGTAACGATGATAACAATGATGATCGTGGATACAGTACTCGCATATTCTTTCAGAAAGCCGATCTTTTCGATAGATGGTTCCAGGTATTGTGCAAAACGCTCACCGGAATACACACCCGTAAGGATAGCGATCAGCGTGATACCAATTTGCGCAGCCGATAGAAATTTTTCCGGCGTATTGGAAAGATCCAGTGCTTTGCGGGCTTTCAGGTCGCCTTTTTCAGCCTGGCTTTCCAGCCGGGCTTTGCGGGCAGAGACCAGTGCAATCTCAGACATTACAAATAATCCATTCACAAAGATCAAAGCCAGCAGAATAATTATCTCCATTTATATAGCAGGTTGGTGAGCGAAGATAAACAAAACAGGGGTTTTGGCTTAAATTATGCCTTCAAACGCCCTTTCAGCCGCTGTTTTCTGCAGAAATAACTTTTTTCTTTGCAAAAAGCTGAAGGTTGACCGGAAAAACGCAATACTTTAGCTCCGTTTATGAATTTTCAATCCTCCCATATTTTCCGTTCCCGGTTGCTGCGCTGGATGCTGCTCACCGGTGTTTTTTTTCTGTTGCTGATGAGTTTGCTCCGGCTGGTGTTCAACTGGGTATTCAAACCGGATACTGAAACCGGACTTTCCAGGGCCTTTTGGATGGGTATGCGCTACGATGCCCGGGTGGTATGTATATTTTTGCTCATCGCTTTTATTGGCGGATTGATCTTTTATAAGCAATCTTTTTCCGGAAAATGGGCAAAACGGTTCTTGCTGATCTATTCCCGCTTTTTCGGTGTATTGATCATTTTCCTTTACACATTTGACTTTGCCCATTTTGCCTATTTACGGCAACGGCTCAATGCCAGTATTCTCAGTTATGCAGATGATGCCTTCATTTCTGCAAGGATGGTATGGCAGAGTTATCCGGTAATTAAAATTGTATTGGGTTGGATCATCGGATTTGTACTTATTTTCTATGCTACCCGGTATCTGTATAAGCGAAGCGCCATGCCTGAAACCCGGGCCGGATGGAAAAACAAACTGGCCACCTTATTTCCTTTTTTCCTGGTACTTGGCCTCGCCATCTTCGGACGGGTAAGTAAGTTTCCGCTCCGCTGGAGTGATGCCTACCGGCTCAACAGTGATTATAAAGCCAGCCTGGCACTCAACCCCTTTCAGAGTTTTATCAGCAGCCTGAAATTCCGCAGCAGCAGTTACGACCTCGCTCAGACCAAAAAATATTATCCGCTGATGACGGAACAATTGGGCATTACGAATCCTGATTCCGTATCCCTCAATTTTCTTCGTACCACCACCGGAGACAGTGCTTCCCGAAAACCCAATATTGTATTGGTGATCTGCGAAAGTTTTTCAGCTTATAAAAGTTCTATGTGGGGCAATCCGCTCAATACCACACCCTATTTCAATGAACTTTGTAAACAGGGTATCTTCTTCAACAATTGTTTTACCCCGGCGTATGGCACAGCCCGGGGGGTATGGGCGCTCATTACGGGTATTCCGGATGTGACGGAGTATAAAACCGCCAGCCGCAATCCCCGGCTGGTGGATCAGCAAACGGTACTGAATGACATCAAGGGATATGAAAAATTTTATTTCATCGGAGGGAGTGCCAGTTGGGCCAATATCCGTGGTGTACTGGAAGCGAATGTAAAAGATTTGCATCTTTATGAACAGGAAGATTACAGTGCCAAAGGGGTGGATGTATGGGGTATCAGCGACAAGAATCTGTTTCTGGAAGCGAATAAAGTGATCAGCAAGCAGGATAAACCCTTTTTTGCGATCATTCAAACGGCCGACAATCACCGGCCCTATACCATACCTGCCGAAGACCGGCCTTTTGTAAAAATGCAGCAGTTTCCGCAGGATACGCTGAAGAAATACGGGTTCTGGACCAATGAAGAACTCAATGCATTTTCGTACATGGATTATACCTACAAAACATTTATTGAGGCAGCACAGAAAGAAAAATATTTCGACAATACCCTGTTTGTATTCATTGGTGATCATGGTATCCGGGGCAGTGCCGGCAACATGATGCCGAAAGTATGGACCGATCAGAGCCTTACTTTATGGCATGTACCATTACTTTTTTATGCACCATCCAAACTCCGTCCGCAAGTAGTGGAGCATAAAGTATCGCAGGTGGATGTAATACCGAGTATTGCCGCATTGGCCGGATTGCCGGTGCGCAACACTACGTTGGGGCGTAATATTTTCGCCGATACGGCTTCATTGAACAATAGCCGCAATCATGCATTTGTATTTGACTTCGATCTCGGACTGGCGGGATTGGTGAGTAAAGATTATTATTACCAGGTAAACCTGAAAACAAAAAAAGAAGGGGTGTATTCCCTGCTGCATAATAACCCGCTGTCTCCCGGAGAACCTTCTTCCAACGCACTCGACAGCCTTCGACAACTCACTCTTGGCTATTTTGAAACATCGAGGTATTTGCTGTTTAATAATAAGAAGCGGTGAGGGCGCGTATGCTATGTATTGTTTCCGATGATTTCTTAGATAATATTGAAAAGTTAATAGTGAAAAGATAATAGTTAATTGAGGTAACTATTATCTTTTCGTTTTTCACTATTCACTTAGCTTTTTTGGAGTATTTCTGTAACTAAGCCCAAACTGCCTATTAAAGAAAACCCCCGTAATACTGCCATAAAAAATGCCCAGCAGACTGCCGGCCACTACATCGCCGGGATAATGGATACCTACATATACCTGTGCAAAGGCGATCATGCCGGCCCAGAGAAAAGCCAGCAGGGCCCAGCGGCCCAGTATACGACGGAAACTCAGGAAAAAGAACATGGCCATGCCAAAGTGATTGGCCGCATGGTTGGACGTAAATCCGTAGCCTGAGGGGCAGGTAACCAGCAATCGAATCTGGCCGATGAATTCATCACTGTTGCAGGGGCGCGTACGCAAAAAATTATATTTAAAAAGTTTGGTGCCTGTCATATCACAGAGGGAGACCGTGACCAGAAAAAAAACGATCCACCAGGCCCCTTTGCCTTTGAAGTTAAGTAACACAAATACGATCAGGAAAAGATAAAGGGGTATCCAATGGAGGGAGTTGCGCATGAATGGCATCACCACGTCAAACAATGGGTTGGCCATACCGGTATTCACCGTTTTAAACATAGAATGGTCCCATTGAATGATTTGTTGCCAGAATCCTGCGTTCAGAAAGTGCATGTGCAAATTTAGGGCATAGGCGTGAATTGGGTAAGTCCGGGTATCGGTTGCGGTTATTGGGTATTGCTATAGTGGATATATTTCTATTCCTTTGCAAATCGGGCACAGCACAGCGGGTAAAAATCCGGGCCGCGCCCGATTTTCCATTACACATGTTTGTAAAGTATAAAATACCAAAGACCTTATTGTGGGTGATCAACCTGTTGCTCATCTTCCTGCTCATCTTTACCCTGTTCAGGATGGCCATGTTCATTGCCTTCCGGCCAAAGGGCGTATCACTGGGCGATGTGCTCCCGTCTTTTTTAATGGGCATCCGGTACGACCTGCGCTGGATATCTATTGTATTATTACCGGTTGTACTCATCAGCTATATTCCCAAACTGTCTCCTTTTTATTCTGCCCGCAACAAGAAATGGTGGACCTGGTACCTCGCAGTGATCACATTTATTATCTTCTTCTTTTTTGCAGCCGGATTTGGCAGTTATTCTTACAACCGTACACCGCTCGATGCCGGAGCTATGAATTTTGCAGAAGATTTTGCCATTTCCATGAAGATGATGTGGCAAACCTATCCGATGGTGTGGATGATACTGGGACTGGTGGTGGCCGTTTTGTTTTTCCGCTGGATGTATCACCGCAGTCACTGGCAGGTGATCAGCCGTACGGATGGCAAAGGAATCCCTCACCGGAAGAAATACTTTATCGTTGCGTCACTGGTATTACTCTTTTTTATACACAGTAGTTTTACCCTTCACCCGCTGACCCGCAATGATTGTTTCCGTTTCAACAACAGTTTTAAATCCTACCTCGCTATTAACCCAATACAGAATTTTTTCGCCACCCTGCGGTTACGTAAACCGGAGTTTAATGAAAAGAAAGCTAAAGAAGCTTTTCCGGTTATGGCCGAATGGATGCAGTTGCCCAATACCGGCATTTTTTCCTATCGCAGAGAGATTGGTCCCCGGAGTAATGGATTGGAAAGCAAGCCGAATATTGTATTGGTTCAGTGCGAGTCATTCAGCATGTATAAAAGCAGCATGAGCGGAAACCCGTTGGATGCCACACCTTTTTTTGACTCACTCAGCCGCAATGGTATTTTCTTTGAACGTTGCTTTACCCCTCATTTCTCTACCGCCCGGGCCTTATTTGCGATTATTACCGGTATACCGGATGCACAACTGTTCAAGTTTTCCACGCAGAATACCGAAGCATTGAAACAGCATACGGTCATTGATAATTTCAAGGAATACGAAAAACATTACTTCCTCGGGGGAGATCCCAACTTTGGTAATTTCAACGGATTGCTGCAGAATATAGATGGATTACAAATGCATACCGGTAAGCGAAAAGACATTCCGGAGGTGAATGTGTGGGGCATCAGCGATAAGAATTTATTCCTCGAAGCCAACCAGGTATTCCGTCAAAAAGACAAACCCTTTTTTGCTTATATACAAACATCCGGTAATCATCGCCCGTATAACCGTACCATTCCTGCATCCGATACCGATTTTAAACGGTTGTTCATTGCCGATGAGCAACTGAGGCAATATGGATTTGAATCGCTCGATGAATTCAATTGCTTCCGGTATTCCGATTATTGTTTCCGGAAATTTATAGAGGCCGCACAAAAGGAAAAATATTTTCAGAACACCATTTTTGTATTTGTAGGCGATCATGGCCTTGCGGGAAATGCAGAATCCATGTACCCGCCGGTATGGACAGAGCAACGGCTTACCGATGAACATGTGCCCTTGCTGTTTTATGCCCCCGGCCTGCTTACCCCGCAGCGGCGAACGGAAGTGGTATCACAAATCGACATATTGCCCACTATCGCTGGTATGCTGCATCAATCGTATGTGAATACCACATTGGGCAGGGACCTGCTCGATCCCAATAAAAAAAATAACTACGCTTTTATTACCAATACCGCAGACGCGATCGGTATTGTTACGGATGATTTTTACTTCACCCGAAATATCAATTCCGGAGAAGAACAGTTGAACCCGATCCGCACCGGGGCGGTACAATATTCAGCCGCGCAGAAAGATTCTGCAAGGGCCAGACTTTCCGTTTTTTCGCAAGCATTCTTCGAAACAGCCCGCTACATGCTCATGAATAATAATAAGGATTAAGGCTTTGGCATTTTCTTTTGTACAAGCTGGCAGTGGCCGGATTATTTTGTTGCAATAATGATAAGTCGTGGAGTATCCCGTAGATGATAGGGATTCAGTTGGTAATCGCCAAACACTTCCTGTACCTGTAGTCCCTGAAAACTGAGCATATCGGTAAAATCGCCCAAGGAGAATTTTGCCACTTTCTCCGTGTATTCGAGTGGACGGCTGAGTGAGGGATCGGCCACGCTGATCTTTTTATAAAAATGCGTCTCATTATCCCAGCGGTGAATGGTATACACCGTATCATCTACCTGTTTGATATCTTCCCGCCGGAGATGATCTTCGGCATAGTGTACATTGAGATAATCAATGATAAAATATCCACCCGATTTCAGGCTCTTCGCAATGGTCCGGATGGCATCATCATGTTCGCGACGGGTATTGAAATAGCCAAAACTGGTAAAAAAATTGAACGCATAATCAAAATAGTTGCCCCAAAAAGGCAGGCGCATATCATGGACAAAAAAATCGAGGTGTTCTGTTTCAAACTGACGGGCCCATTCAATACTATCTGTTGAAATATCGATACCGGTAACGGTGTACCCCATCGCGGCCAGCGTCTTGCTATGCCTTCCCTTTCCGCAGGCCACATCCAGCATCCGGCATCCGGGTACCGGGCGCAAGTGATTGATCATTTTTGTAATAAAGGCAGAAGCCTCTTGTTCGTCCCTTTCAAAATAGAGTTTGTGATAAAAAGGAGAATTGAACCAATTTTTATACCATGCCTGTTCAGCCATGTGGCAAATGTAAGGCACAACCCTGTGTGTCCAAACGAAAAATTTAAATCGGTTGAATATTCAGAAATGGGTGAATACCTGTGATTTAGCTTCTTTTCGGGGCAACGGTTCTATGGAAAGGCACGTCTCATTGGGCAGGAATAACGTATTTTTGCCACCTTATAAAAATTACAGATTAAATCATTACGAGTGACATTAATTAAGAGTATTTCAGGTATCAGAGGAACGATAGGAGGAAAACCGGGCGATAACCTCACACCGGTGGATGTGGTAAAATTCACCGCAGCATTCGGCACCATCATTTCAGCACAAAAAGAAAAAACAAAGATCGTTGTAGGCCGGGATGGCCGCATATCCGGTGCCATGGTACAAAACCTGGTGATGAACACACTTTGCGGATTGGGCATTGATGTAGTGGATCTCGGTCTTTCGACCACTCCAACCGTGGAAGTGGCTGTAAAAATGGAAAACGCTGACGGAGGAATCATTCTTACCGCCAGCCATAATCCCAAAGAATGGAATGCCCTGAAATTATTGAACAGTGAGGGGGAATTTATTTCTGCAGAAACCGGAGCCGCCGTACTGGAACTGGCTGCCCGGGAAGATTTTAGTTTTGCTTCTGTTGATAAAATGGGAATAGTAACTGCAGATGACAGTTATCTCGAAAAACATATTGATGCGATACTGAAATATCCGCTAGTCAATGCCAAAGCCATTGCAAAAAAGAACTTCAAAGTGGTGGTGGATGCCATCAACTCAACCGGCGCCATTTATGTGCCGGCTTTACTGAAGGCACTGGGGGTAAATGATGTAATCGTATTGAACGGTGAGATCAATGGAAAATTCGCCCATAATCCGGAGCCGTTGCCAGAACATCTTTCACAGTTGTGCAGCGAAGTGGTTCAACAGAAAGCAGACCTGGGTATTGCCGTGGATCCGGATGTGGACCGGCTTTGTTTTGTAAATGAAGATGGCAGTTTGTTTGGCGAAGAATATACACTGGTAGCCGTAGCTGATTATATACTGGGAAAACGAAAAGGCAATACCGTAAGCAATATGAGCAGCACCAAAGCGCTCAAAGAGATCACGCTTAAACATGGCGGTGAATATTTTCCCTCAGCAGTAGGGGAGGTGAATGTGGTTACAAAAATGAAAGCGGTGCAGGCGGTAATAGGCGGAGAAGGAAACGGAGGCATCATTGTGCCCGATTTTCATTATGGGCGTGATGCACTGATCGGCATTGGTTTGTTCCTTAGTCACCTGGCGGGCCATAAGAAAGGGATCAAATCATTGCGAAGTACGTATCCGGATTATTTTATTTCAAAGAATAAGGTGGAGTTGCCGGGTTCCAATCAGGAAGAGACTAAGAAGATTGTATCCACCATATTTGAGCGGATCAAAGAAAAATATGTCCGCCAGCCGATCAATACTGAAGACGGACTGAAGATTGAATTTGATAATGATTGGGTGCATCTCCGTACGTCCAATACAGAACCCATCATCCGCATTTATTCCGAAAGCGATTTCGAAACCACGGCCAATAATATTGCCATGCAACTGATGCGGGATATTAAAGAATTTAGCACTGGTAGTTGATAGTGAATAGATGATAACTGAAAACGGCGTTGCCTTATGCAAACATTGTCGGATTGTTATCAGGTTCTATTCATCATTCACCATTCAATGCCGTTTACTTAAGAAATAAAGATAAATAAAGTTCTTTGACAATTTTTGTAATTCAAGATCGGGTTATTTTTGCACCAGGATTATAGGGGCTTTGTTATCACAGGAAAAGCCTCTTTATCAGGATT